>ONEG01000021.1 GCA_900316845.1 uncultured Bacteroidales bacterium | reverse complement strand
CGACGGGCGCTAACGGAGTGCACCCGGTGGGGAGAGCGGAGGCATCGGTTGCCCGTTTATTTAGCGGAGCGGTATAAACCAATGCACACCGATTGCCGACGCGAATGGGTAAAGTATTTTTTGATCCCGGAATCGAATCCGTCAGCGGAATCCTGATGGGCACCGATCCGTATTACCTGCGGCGTTATCCGGCTCGCGACGGCGGCGTGATGCATAAGATGTTGCTCGCGACGCACCGAACCGCTGCAACGACCTCAAACAAGTGCAACCGCATCTATCTCCGTACTCCGGTGAAACGCACCTCTCCGCTGACACAGCGTGAGCACCGAAGATCACGACCGACCAGCAGACCTTCATCGCTCAGAAGAACGAGCCGAACGGCGCAAAGACCATGAAACAGTGGTACTGGCGCGTCTGCGGCGCGGAGTGGGATCAGGCTCACGCCTAATTGCCCAACCCCTCCCTAAAAGGAGGGGCTTTTTTATACCCAAACCCTCAAACAAGGCGCAGCCCAAACCAGCACCTTTGGTGCCAAACCCTTAAAAAAATTCCGATTTTCCTTGCATATATCAAAAAAAAGTCGTACCTTTGCAGCCGCTATTCAAAATAATTTAAGCCATGAATACAAAACAATCCTCTTCTCTGAAGATCATTACGATTGTCGCGATGATGTTTTTGTACGCGATGATCTCGTTTGTGACGAACCTTGCTGCGCCTGTAGGTAAGATCTGGGGCGCATCGTTTGACGACCCTGCCCAGGCGGAGCGCATGGGTATGCTCGGTAACCTGTTCAATTTCCTGGCGTACCTCATCATGGGTATTCCGGCAGGTAACTACCTCTCTAAGTACGGCTACAAGAAAACCGCCCTCACGGCGATCTTCCTGGGCTTCATCGGCATCGCCGTACAATGGATGAGCGGTGTCTTCGATAGTTTTGCTGTCTATCTGTGCGGTGCGCTGCTCGGCGGCTTCTGCGTATGTATGCTGAACACGGTAGTGAACCCGATGCTGAACCTCTTGGGCGGCGGCGGTAACCGTGGTAACCAGTTGAATATGGTCGGCGGTACGCTGAACTCCCTCTCGGGTGCGTTGACGCCGATGCTGGTAGGTGCGATCATCGGTGAGAGCCTTGCGGGCAAGCAGATCGACGATGTGAACGTTGTGCTTTATATCGCGATGGCTGTCTTTGCGTTGATCTACCTCATCATCCGTTTCACGCCGATAGAGGAACCCGCCGGCGCAGGTCAGCAAGTGACGTATGAGACCACTCCGTGGGCTTTCCGTCATCTCACCTTAGGCGTGATCGCAATCTTCTTCTACGTCGGCGTGGAGGTCGGTATCCCCGCTACGTTGATCAGTTATCTGACGCCGAAAGTAGGTTTTGCGGCTGCAGGCCTGATTGCCGGTCGTTACTGGATCCTCATGCTCATCGGCCGTTTCGTAGGTTCGACGATCGGCGGTAAGGTATCCAGCCGCACGATGGTCATCTGCGTAGCGACGGTAGCTATCGCCCTGATGGTAGCCGCCATGCTGATCGGCGACTCGATCATGGCTAAGACGATCGTACAAGGCTCCGTGATAGAGGTGCCGCTGGCTTCGACGCTGCTGGTTCTCTGCGGTCTCTGTACGTCCGTGATGTGGACCTCGATCTTCAATATGGCAACCGAGGGACTCGGCAAATATACTGCCAAAGCATCCGGTATCTTCATGATGATGGTCGTTGGCGGCGGTGTCGTTCCGTATCTCCAGAGTCTGATAGCAGCTCATAACTGCCTGTTGAGTTATATCGTTCCGATCATCGGCGTGGCGTACATCCTCTATTACGCTCTCTGGGGATCGAAGAACGTCAACACGGACATCAAGATTGATTGATGTCGTACGCTTCATAGTGGCGAAGAAAATTGCCTGTAGGAAAATCAAAAGGACAGCCGATTGGCTGTCCTTTTGTCGAGAAGAGGCGACTCGAACGCCCGACCCCTACGTCCCGAACGTAGTGCGCTACCAACTGCGCTACTTCTCGTCGCGTGAGCGACGACTCAATACGATTCGCGATAACATCGCTCATATGAATTTTCGTCGTGCTCCCGCTCTTCCCAAAAATTAAAATTTTCGGGAGCCCTACTCATTCTAATTTTCAAAAGCGGGTGCAAAGGTACTGCTTTTTTCTGGAATACGCAAATTTTTTTGCAATTATTTTGCACTTTTTCGCTTAAAAGTGCGTTTTCCGGGCTTTAAAGGCTCCGATTGTGCCATTATTTGTCGTACATCGGCCTCCGTCATCGCTTCGGCATTGGTACTCTTCGGAATCCGGTAATTGCCCTCTGGCGTGTGGATATATGCGCCGTATTTGCTGCGCAGCACCTGTACCTCTCCCCATTGATGAATAGGTGTGGAGGCTTCCTGTTTCTCGTGAATGAGAGCAATCGCCTCCTCCATCTTCACCGTCAGCGGGTCTTTGCCCTTCGGTATAGAGATGAACAGTTTGTCATAATGCACGTACGGACCATACTTACCTTCACCGATGATCACCTCTTTTCCTTCGTATTCACCGAGAGAAATAGGCAACGCGTTCTTGAATAACTCCAATGCCTCCGATAAGGTGATCGAGTAGATCGACTGACCTTTCTTCAGACTGGCGAAACGCGGCTTGTCGTTCGTCGCATCGCCTATCTGCACGCACGGACCGATCTTGCTGATTTTGGCTATTACCGGCTCGCCTGTGGCAGGGTCGTTTCCTAACAGCCTACCTTCTACTTTTCCCGATGGAATCGAGGAAAGTAAGGGTTTAAAGGTCTTGTAGAACTTATCTACCGTCTCTTGCCAATCGGCGCGACCGACGGCGATCTTATCGAACTGCTCTTCCTCATGCGCCGTGAAGTCATAACTGAGGATGCTCGGGAAATGAGCCACCAGAAAATCATTGGTGATATATCCCAGATCGGTCGGCAGGAACCGCTGGCTCTCTGCGCCGTATAGCTCACTCTTCTGCTTTTCCGTCACAACGCCGTTCTTCAGCGTCAGAATGGCTATATCGCGTTTCTGACCGGCTACCGAACCTTTCTCCACATATTTGACCTTCTGGATGGTCTCGATGATCGTGGCATACGTGGACGGACGGCCGATACCGAGCTCCTCCATACGTTTGACGAGGGTGGCGTCGTTGTATCGGAACGGCGGTTTGGCATAGGTCTGTACCGCTTCTGCGCCGACCATCTTCAGTCGCTCGCGTTTGGACATAGCCGGTAGTATGCGACGCTCCTCCGACTCCTCATCCGTCGATTGGACATAGACGCGGGTGAAACCGTCGAAAGTCACGACTTCACCGGTGGCGACAAACGCATATTTGCTGCCGTGGATAGAGACCTCGATGGTGGTCTTCTCGCTCTGAGCCTCCGCCATCTGGCTGGCGATAGTGCGTTTCCAGATCAGCTCGTACAACCGCTGCTCGTCGCGATTGGCTCCGGCGGTAAGGGCATTCATATATGTCGGACGGATCGCCTCGTGCGCCTCCTGTGCCCCTTTGGACTTCGTACGGAACTGACGCGTGTGCACGTATTCCTTACCGTATTGCTCGGTAATGACCTCTTTCGAGCCGGCCAACGCCAATGTGGATAAATTGACGGAATCCGTACGCATATAGGTGATTTTTCCGCTCTCGTACAGCGATTGCGCCAGTCGCATCGTCTTGGAGACATTGTATTTGAGTTTTCGCGCCGCCTCCTGTTGGAGCGACGAAGTGGTGAACGGCGGCGCGGGCATGTGTGTCACCGGTTTGCGTTGTACGTCGCGTACGATGAACTGCGCCGTACTCAGACTCTCCAGGAACTCAATCGCATCTTTCTTATGCGAAAAACGATGGTTCAGTTCGCATCTCAACACCGACGCGTCACCCGGATTTACCCCGATGAAATCGGCAGAAATTCGATATGCGGACGATGCACGGAAGGATTCTATCTCGCGCTCTTTCTCTACAATCAGACGCACCGCTACGGATTGTACACGACCGGCCGAAAGACCCGTCGTCACTTTCTTCCAAAGGATAGGAGAGAGCTCAAAACCGACAATGCGGTCCAGTACCCGTCGTGCCTGTTGTGCGTTCACGAGGTTATAGTCGATATCCCGCGGGTGCTCAATCGCCTCTAAGATCGCCGGCTTGGTGATCTCATGGAAGACGATACGCTTCGTGTCTTTCGTATCCAGACCCAGCACTTCCTTCAGATGCCACGCTATCGCCTCTCCCTCACGGTCCTCATCGGAAGCCAGCCAGACGGTATCCGCCTTCTTCGCCTCGTGTTGCAACTCCTCGATTAACCGCTCTTTATGCGGGTCGATGGCATAATGCGGCATATACCCGTGCTCAAAATCGATACCCAGTGAGTTCTTACCCACTGCCTCGATGTCGCGCACGTGACCCTGACTGCTCAGTACGCGGTATTCTTTACCTAAGAATTTACCGATCGTGTCCGCCTTGTGCGGAGACTCTACTATAACCAGATTTTTGCTCATACGTTCACTAATAAATAAGGTGTACCCTCAAAAAATCGCCGCAAAAGTAGTATAATTAATTGAAATATGCAAATTTTTTTTCTTGCGCTTGCATATATCAAAGATATTTAGTATCTTTGCACCCGAATTGAAAAAAATAGTTGTAAAATTTTTTAAAAAATATTTGCATGAACGTTTTTTTAGTCGTATTATTAGTGCTCGCGGGCGTCGCGCTTTTATTAATGGAGATGTTCCTATTACCGGGTTTTGGTATCGCGGGCGTGAGCGGTTTCGGTTGCCTCTTGGCAGCGATCGTAGTGGCGTATGTCTGGATCGGTCGCATGGCTGGGTATATCACTCTGGCAGCATGCCTCGTCCTCTCGGCGCTGGCTATCTGGGGATTCCTGCGCAGCAACGCCTTAGATAAGATGGCGCTGGACAGTAAGATTGACAGCCATGTCGAGATGGCGCACAACAAACTGAACAAGGAAGACAAGGAAAATCAAAATAAATCACAAAACTCCAAGGAGGAATAATTATGGATGTATTAACTATCGTCGTGATGACCCTGGTCTTTATCGGGTTGATCATTTTCTTCTATTATGTGCCTTTCATGCTGTGGATCAATGCCGCAGTGAGCGGTGTGCACATTAGTCTCGTACAACTCTTCTTGATGCGTATCCGTAAGGTGCCTCCTACGAAGATTGTGAACTGTATGATCGAGGCGCACAAGGCCGGTCTGACGGATGTCAAGCGTGACGGTCTGGAAGCGCATTACCTCGCCGGCGGACATATAGAGCGCGTCGTACACGCCCTCGTTTCTGCGAGCAAAGCAGGTATCGATCTGTCCTTCCAGATGGCTACGGCGATTGACCTCGCCGGTCGTGATGTGTTCGAAGCCGTGCAGATGAGTGTGAACCCCAAAGTCATCGATACGCCGCCGGTAACGGCTGTAGCCAAAGACGGTATCCAGCTGATTGCCAAAGCCCGTGTGACCGTCCGTGCGAACATCCGCCAACTCGTCGGTGGTGCCGGAGAGGACACTATCTTAGCCCGCGTAGGCGAAGGTATCGTCAGTTCTATCGGTTCGGCGGAGAGCCACAAGCAAGTGCTCGAAAACCCCGATTCCATCAGTAAACTCGTGCTCTCCAAGGGCCTTGACGACGGAACGGCTTTCGAGATTCTCTCCATTGATATCGCGGACATCGACGTAGGTAAGAATATCGGTGCGCAGCTCCAGATGGACCAGGCGAACGCGGATAAGAATATCGCCCAGGCGAAAGCCGAGGAGCGTCGCGCCATGGCGATTGCCAACGAGCAGGAGATGAAAGCTAAAGCCCAAGAGGCACGCGCCAAAGTGATTGAGGCGGAGGCGCTCGTGCCGCAAGCGATGGCAGATGCTTTCCGAAACGGCAACCTCGGTATCATGGATTACTATCGCATGCAGAACATGCAGGCGGATACCGCCATGCGTGAGAATATCGCCGGCGGAGGAGAGAAAAAGACGAAGAAGTAATCGGAGGATAGAGGGGCTGGATAAGGAATGCGCATAGCATTAATGCAATATCCCATAGAATGGGCGAATCCCAAGGCGAACCTTGGGCTCTTGGACGAGCGCTTGCGGGCGGTAGCCGGGCAGGCGGATATAGCCGTTGTGCCGGAGATGTTCTCCACCGGTTTCTGTACCGACCGTCCCGGTCTGGCAGACGAGTGGGGGACAGGCGAGAGCTCCGTGGCGCTGCAGCACATGGCAGACACCTATCATATAGCGATCATCGGCTCGATGATGGTCACTGACCATGGCAAGCTCTATAACCGCGGGTTCATCTTCCGTCCCGACGATACTCCCCAGTATTACGACAAGCATCATCTCTACCGTTCCGGCGGCGAAGCGGATTTCTTCACGCCCGGTAACCGGCGTACGCTCTTTGAGTACCGCGGAGTGAAGATCCGTCTGGCGGTTTGTTATGACCTCCGTTTTCCCGTCTGGCTGAGGCAGGACAAGAGCGATATGTACGATATCCTCATCTGCGTGGCGTGCTGGCCTACTATCCGCATCCAGTACTGGGACGCTCTCCTGCCGGCGCGCGGAGCGGAGAACCACTGCTACGCCATCGGCGTGAACATGGTCGGTACGGACGGGATGCAACTCGACTACAACGGCCACTCCGCCGCTTACGACACCTGGCTCAAAGACGTTGCGGGATTCGAGGACTACGAGGGCGCTACGCGTATCGTCGATCTCTCCATCGAGAAACTGCGCCATTTCCGCGAAGTACTGCCGCAATGGCAGGAGGCAGACGACTACCATCTGAATACGGAATGCAAATAAACTGGAACATAAAACAACTCTCACCGGAGGAAACCGCTGCGGCGCAACGCCTGAGTACTGTGCTGGATATCAGCCCCGTGGCGGGGCGTCTCTTGGCGGGACGAGGCATCCGCACGGCGGCTGAAGCGCGTGCGTATATCCGTCCGTCGCTCGACAGCCTGCATGACCCCTTCCTGATGCGGGATATGACTGCCGCTGTGGACCGGCTCTGCCGCGCCATAGATAATAAGGAGCGCATCATGGTCTATGGCGATTATGATGTGGATGGCACGACGGCGGTGGCGTTGATGTACTCCTTCCTGCGCCGTCTCACGGATAACCTCATCTATTATATCCCCGACCGCTATACCGAGGGCTACGGCATCTCTACCAAAGGTATTGATACCGCCAAAGAGAAGGGCTGTACCCTCGTCATCGCGTTAGACTGCGGCATCAAGGCGGTGGAGAAGATGGCTTATGCCCGTTCCATCGGTGTGGATTTCATCATCTGTGACCATCACACCCCGGGAGACACGATCCCGGATGCCGTCGCGGTACTGAATATGAAGCGCTCCGACTGCCTCTATCCCTTCAAAGAACTGAGCGGCTGCGGCGTGGGTTTCAAACTCGCCCAGGCCTACGCGATGCGACGCGGCATGGACATGCAGGAGGTCTATCGGCTCCTTCCGCTCTTGGCGATGTCCATCGCTTCGGATATAGTGCCCGTGACGGGCGAGAACCGTATCCTGGCTTTCTACGGCCTGCGTGCGCTGAACGCGATGCCGTCCGAGGGTATCCGCGCGATCATGCAGGTAGCGGGCATTGAGGGTAAGACCATCACCATCAGCGACCTGGTCTATAAGATAGGTCCGCGTATCAATGCCGCCGGACGTATCAAGAGCGGCGCAGAGGCGGTGCGGCTGCTCATCAGCCATGATGCAGAGGCGGCTTTGCGGTTCGCCAAGGAGATCGATTCCTATAACCAGGACCGCCGGGATTATGATACCAAGACGACCGACGAAGCTCTTGCGCAACTGCAAAAAGACCCGATGAATTCGGCTAAATTTACTACCGTCGTCTTCTCGCCCGAGTGGCATAAAGGAGTGGTGGGTATTGCTGCCAGCCGTCTCACTGAGACCTATTATCGGCCGACGATAGTCCTTACCGCCGGCGACGATGATATCATCAGCGGAAGCGCACGTTCGGTATCGGATTTCGATATCTATACGGCAATCGACTCCTGCCGCGATCTGCTCACCAATTTCGGCGGTCATAAGTTCGCCGCCGGACTGAGTATGCATCGCAAAGACCTGCCGGAGTTCCAACGCCGGTTCGAGGAGTACGTCGCTGCGCATATCACCCCGGCGCAACGAGTGCCGACCTTAGATATAGAGGCGGAGGTCGAACTGAGCGATATGAACTGGAAGATGTACAAGCTCCTTCAGTGTCTGGAGCCTTTCGGTCCGGGCAACGAGCGTCCGCTGTTCCTCTGCCGTCATCTTATCAATAACCGCAACACCCGCGCTGTCAGCGAAGGCAGGCACCTCCATCTGGACCTCACGGACACCGTCGTCGCAATGGACGGCATCGCCTTCGGGCACGGCGATAAGGCCGACCATCTGCAGAACGGCAATGCTGTCGATGTATGCTTCTATCTCGAGGAGAACAGTTACCGAGGCCGCACCACGCTCCAGATGAACGCACAGGATATCAAACTCGATGAATAACCACGAATCCATAACCCGCCATGAAAGAGATATACACAAAAATTACTGTCCGCAAGGATGAGATGTACGACAAAGAAATGGAGTTCTTCCTGCATGATTATCCCCGGGAAGTCAGTGAATTGGACGAATATGCGACAATGCTTTATGACTCGACCAAAGACGAGGAGATTATCGATATCTTCACCCGCGTGGAATATGAGCAGGATCCCGAGCCGACTTTCCGTCCATCCGGTGAATTTGAGAACATAGGTATAACGTATGCCACGGGCATCCAGTATCGTCTGCCGGATGAGGAGAGAGTATATGAACACCCGGTCGTAGAGCAGGCTGTCGGAAAGCAGTTGGAATGGAGAATATATCTCGATTCCCAGAAAAAAGCGGTCGAATGCTTTATTGAGTTCTATATGTTTTACCGGGATCAGGACGGGGATATCCGCCGCATCCATAAGGATAATCTCTCTTATCCGCTGATGATTCCCGCGAGAGATACAGCCGGTGCTTATATCACTATTATAGTCACCCGCGGAGCGGAAGAGAACCTCGGTCTGGGACGTTACTATTTTGCCTTCCTCCTGCGCGACAAGAAGAAAAAGCAGATAGGCAAGCCGATCGCGCAATATTTGAATATTGCTCCCTCCAAGCCCCATTATACGCCTCCGCGCTCCACTGAGATGGTGGGAATGGAGGCGATCTACGACCAGATGGGGGTCTTGGCGCAACAGAAACTATTCAACGACCAGCGCAGCGCGATGAATCTCCTGCCGATGCCTATCAATCTCAATGCCGCAGTCATGGGCACGAAAGGGTCCGGTAAGTCCGCTTTTGCCCAAGTATTATTTGATTTCTATCTCCGCAACGGTTTGATAGAGAAAGACAGTCTGCACGTCGTGGATGCGAGTACGTGGTCTCCTTCCCTTAAGGAGGACGACTCGATGCTGACGGATTATTTCTCCTTTGCCAGCGGAGGAATGCTCTATATAGAGAATGCCGGTTCTCTGATTGCTACGGACATGCGCGGGAACAAGAATCGTCTGGTACAGACCTTGGCAAACCGCATGAAGGAGGATACCGATCATGTAGCCGTCGTGCTCGCCGATACACCGGATCGTATTACCGAACTGCTCTCTATCGCGGATCTTAGGTCGTATATCGATCAGATATACAAACTCCCGGAACTGACAATCGATCATATCATGTCCATCGCCGAGAGGGAGTGTAAAGCGCGTAAGTTTGTCCTTACGGAGGATACGAAAAAGTCGATGAAATCGTATCTTTCTTCACTTCCTAACCCTACTTCGGAGGACGTGAACACGCTTATCGACAAGATGATCTCTCACATGTCCAACCGCGTGGTGAATGATATGTCCGATCTCTTCCTGACGAAGGAGAAACTGACTACGATTTTGCCCGAAGACGTACCGCAACCGCATGTAGGAGGATTTGAGGAGTCGATGTCGAAGCTCAATAAACTCGTGGGGCTTAAGAACCTCAAATACAATATCGAGACCCATCTGAACCTCGTGCGTTTTTCGCATCTGCGCCAGCAACACGGCCTGCAGGTCTCTATCCCGCCGCTGCACATGATTTTCACCGGTAACCCGGGAACGGGTAAGACGACGGTGGCAGGGCTCTTGGGCGAGATATACGCTTCTCTGGGCATCCTCAAGACCGGTCACGTAGTCAAGGTCGATCGTAAGAAACTCGTCGGCCAATATATCGGTGACACCGAGGAAAATACCAAGCGTGCGTTGCAACAGGCGCATGGGAACATCCTCTTTGTGGATGAGGCATATACCTTGGTCGGCGATCCGGATGACAAACGCGATTTTGGTCCGAAAGCGCTTGATTGTCTCCTCGATGAGTTGGGAAAAGAGAATACGGATATGATCATCATTCTCGCCGGATACCCCGATGAAATGGAGCAGTTGCTCAAATCCAATAAAGGTCTTCAGTCCCGTTTCCCCTATACCTTCCATTTCGAGGACTATACGGAGGCTGAGCTGTTAGAGATAGCCGTCAGGACGGCAGAGGATAGCGGTTATACCTTCTCCGACGAGGCCTACGAACGTCTCCGTGAGTTGGTTCACCGGGAGGTGACGCAGCGGCCTAATAAGGAGGACAAGCATTTCGGTAACGCCCGCTATATCACCCGCCTGATCTCTACGCGTATCATCCCGAATATGAGTCGTCGTGTGCTGTCTTCGGCGGACGCCGATGCCTCACCGCTCGTCCTGTCGCGCATAGAGGCAGCAGATATACCGATGAAATCGGAAGAAACCGACTATACGATCGATGAAACGCTGGTTGCGCGTACGCTCGCCGAACTGGATGCACTGACCGGTCGCGAGGAGATCAAACGTACTATCCATGACCTCGTTGCCTTGGCGCGTACGCGGCAAGAGTCCCGCGATGAACTGGCTTATTCCATCCCGCTTCACTGGACCTTCACCGGGGCTACCGGTACCGGCAAGAGTTCGGTAGCCCGGCTCTTGGCGCAGTTGCTGTATGCTTTCCATCTGATTTCATCGGATCGCATGACTCAACTCCGTATGCCCCAGACGGCGCAGAACACATGGTCTTCCTATGATATCGATCTGCTCTTGCGCGATACGATGAAGCGTGCGGGGCACGGTCTGCTCTTCATTGACCTGGATGATATCGCCGGAACGCATATCGACATCCAGTGGCTGCGATGCAAACTGACCTCGCTGACCGCAGAGATGCCGGGCTCGTATGCCTTTGTGATTGCAGTGGATGACAAACGTCTTCAGACGCAACCGATTGATATGCCGCTATCTACCTCTGTGCTCCATTTCCCGGACTATACGGTCGATGAACTGATGGAGATCTTAACCCAACGTCTCTCGAACCAGGGCTTCAAGCTCTCTATCGAGGCGGCTCAGGAGATCTACCAACGTATCCTGCTTCTCTCGCAGAACCGTCCCGCTCTCTCCAATGCCCGTACGATCAAGCATATCTGTACGGCGCTCACGGCGGAAGCACAGTTACGCCTGCTCGATGCGCAGAAATCCTCGATTTCAACGGATAAAAACGAACCGGTAGAGATCACTATTGACGACCTCTCTTCCGTCAAATGGAAGGAAGTGCATAATCCTAAAATCGGTTTTTAAGGACAGATATGAGAAAGGATAGCAAAATACGTATTGTCTTCGTCTGCCATGGGAATATATGCCGTTCCCCGATGGCGGAGTATATCTTCAGATATCTGGCGAAAAAAGCCGGCGTAGAAGATCGCTTTGAAGTGTCATCTGCTGCGGTTTCAACGGAAGAAACAGGCAATGATATCTACCCACCTGCTAAACTCAAACTGCGGGAGCACGGCATTCCTTTCGGTCCGCATAGAGCCCACCAACTGACCCGGGAGGAATATGAGTACAACGATAAGGTGATCTGCGCCGATTATGATAACATCACCTATATCCCGGACATCGCCCATCAGGATTTTGACGATATCGTCGACTATTTCGATACGGACGAGAAGACCTCGCTCATGATGCAATGGGCCGGTGATAGGCGGGATGTATCGGATCCTTGGTACACCCGTAATTTCGAGGCTGCCTACCAAGATATATACATCGCTTGCAAAGCAATATTGGAGTACTATACGGAAGACTAATAAGGAGTGTCTATGAACGAGTTTAAAAAAGGGACAGGCATCGGGAACTATGTGGTTCTTTATCCCTTGACCCGTAAGGAATATACGCAGACCTATTGTGTGGCGGATAAAGATCATTTTCAATTTTTTATGAAGGTGTATGACATGAATCATATACCCGATTTCTTACGGAACGGCGAGGACCCGCAGGAGCTTTGGGCGTATAACCATTTGGGTCTCTGCGATTATCTGCCGCACCTTATGTGTTCCGGACGGGAAAAAGAAGGAACAACCGATATTGTATATTTAGTCACCAAGTATTTCAGCGGCAAACTCCTCTCGCAGTATATAGAGGAGAACGGTCAGCTGACGCAGGGTGAAGCGCAGGCGATAGCCCTGGCGTTGGTCAAAGCTATCCAGCATCTCCATAGTCACGGGGTGTACCATCTGGATATAACGCCGCAAAACGTCCTTATGGAGATCAATAGTGACGGCACCTATACGCCGAAACTGTTTGATCTGGAGTACGCCTGCGAGCGCCGACCGGCCGGGGAGGTAGCCTATAAGGCAAAGCGTTTTGAGAAAGTCGATCCCTACTATTCTCACACCGATCTGTTGTCCACCCAGAAAGTGAACGAATCCGATGATCTTTTTTCCATTGGAGCTATCCTCTATACGATGCTGACGGGCAAAAGGCCTTGGGATGACTGCCCCATTACGAACGATATGCCGTTCGTGGAGCAACATATCAATATGGTACGGTGGCGGAAGGATCATCCGGCGGACTCGCTTCTAAAACCCCTCGTTTCCGTTCATCCGCCTATGTACGAAGCAATGGCGCGAACGATGGACGGTAGGATCACAAACGAGGAGCTGGAGCGGTTATTGGAGGCGCAGTTGAGTGAGGTAGGCAGGAAATCACGTATCAATGTGGATATACAGGCGCTCAGCAAAGAGAAAAAGATGGGATTTGCAGAGATAGCCGGCATGGATGAACTCAAGCAGAACCTCGGACAGCGGGTTCTTTGGCCGTTGAAGCATCCTGAGAAAGCCATGCAGTATCGCCTGCACTTGCCCAATGGCATCCTTTTCTACGGACCTCCGGGATGCGGCAAGACCTATTTCGCTTCCAAACTGGCGGAAGAGCTGAAATGGGAGATGGAGTTTATCAGTACCGCATCGCTTGGCAGTGCCTACCAGCATGAGACGCAGGAGAATATCCAGAAGATTTTTCTGAGGGCGGAGAAGCATGGTCATTGCGTGCTTTGTATCGATGAAATCGACGGAATTCTATCCGGCAGGAAAGAAGTATCAGGCAATTCCAGCCATAACGACGAGGTCAATGAGTTCCTCGTGCAGATGAACGAGTGTCATAAACGGGGTATCCTGGTTATCGGTACGACCAACCGCAAAGATATCATCGACCCCGCGGCGCTTCGTACCGGGCGTTTCGATCTGCTCATTGAGATCAAAGCCCCTGACCTGGAGATGCGCAAGCGGCTCTTTGAGATGTATCTCGCCAATCGCCCTCTGGCGGAGGATCTGAATATCACCGAGTTGGCAGAACTGACGGAAGGATATGCCTCTTCGGACATCCCGTTTGTGGTGAACGAAGCAGCGCTTTTTGCCGCCATCGCCGACCAACCTGTCACCCAGACTCATCTGACGAACGTCATTAAGAACCATCCATCGTCGCTATTGATCACCAAACCCAACCGCATCGGATTCCAATGAATGTCACTCCCCGCAATATAGTAGTCTTTTGGACCGACGAGGCGCCCCGTGAAGACTTCCTGGCACGCCTTCACGAGGCCGGAATCCAAGTGTTCACGAAGGATAATTACGTCGATGGTGTCCAGTGGCTTTCCAATCCCACTAACCTGGAGATATGCGATGCCGTGATACTGGATATCAACTGCAAGATCCGTCATTCCGATGAGCACGAATCGACGGATTCTTTCCGCGATTATGCCTCTCGTGTGCTCAGCCGCTGCGAGGGCGAGAAGAGGCATATCCCCTGGTTTGTGTTCACAACCGGTCTTGGTGACTCGGCCTCCTTACTCAGCGCTATCCCCCGGCGCGAATGGACGCGTCAGCAGTTCTATCAGAAAGACACGGATCAGCAGCAATTGGTTGCTGACATCCTGGAACTGACCCGGGACTCGAAAAACGTAGCGCTCCGCAGGCGGTACGACGGGGTCTTTGATATCTTCGAGGACGAAGGAACCACTTCCCGGCTCTATGATATCATCCGTAAGATCGAAGATCCGCAGCGCACTGCGGACACCACGGTCTTTAACGCCATGCGCAAACTCCTGGCTTATGCGGTCTCGTTTGGTAAGGACCACGGGCTTTTTACCGAGGATAACGATTCTATCCGTGCTGCGGAGAAACGTCTGGCAGGTATCCACAATCTGGCGCCGGAGATAGTTCCTTCTTATATATTGACTAATTTCCGATCCCTGGCTGACACCGTCAATAACGGTAGTCATGCCAAATATGAGGACGACGAAGCCGGCAGTCTGGCGGTGGATGCAGATGTCCAATCGGGCGAAGCGAAATACCTCTCTCGTGTGGCTTTTTACCAACTGCTCACGATCCTCAGATGGATGCGAAAACTACCGATGAAATCGGAAGAAATTGCATCTTACCGAGCTCGTATAGATGAGATGCTCCGCGATCCTATTCGTCTCTATGAAGGCTGCGAGTGTCACCTGCAGTACGATAACGGGGTCTGGCATTACGGCAGTTGTGCCGTCCGTCCCCGTCCCGGTCATCTCCTCAACGAGCAGACCCTCGTCCGTCTCAAATTCGTCCAGCCCAACACGAACTATACTACCAAAAAACGCTACCCCTTCTTCGCTCAATACGATGTGGTGATGATGAGGTTATAAAATTTTATCTATTATGAACCAAGATCAAAATAAAATTAACTGGGCTCTAATCAGAAAAGAAGAGGGATACATCGTGTTGACGGTGTGTTTCCTCTTCCATTGCTTGAGCAAAGTCTCCGTTTTCCAATGGATTCGGGAGCTGAATAAATGCATCTGTACGTGCCGAGGAAAAGAGGTATCAAAATCCTTCTTTGGCGGGTATAATTTCCCGGAGTTCTGGGTACTATGCAACATGCTTTGCGGGATAATCGTGTATATTCTGTTGGTGTATGTCCAAGTGCCGCGTGTTCTCGGGTGGATCTTCGTCGCTCTGGCCATCATGCGGGCTTTTGAGATAATGGTTTATCATGTGAATGTACTTCTTTTCGATCCGCTTATTGCGCATAGTAAAGGTAAGGATTATGCCATCAAATCATCTACCCGCATGCTCGTTTTACTGCTCTGCAATATGTTCGAGTATGTGTTGTGCTTCAGCATCGTGTATTTATTCTGCGTTGAGGGAATGAATGCTTCCTTTTGGCAGTCCTTCACAATGAGCATCTCCGCGTTCCTGAATATTGACGCGCCGAATGCTACCCAAAATCTACTGTCCAATACGTGGGTCGCTGTCGCACGCATCGAATCCATCATCGGCGTGTTCATGAACCTCATTTGCATCGCGCGGTTCATCAATATGCTTCCCGAGGTAAAAAGTATATCATCTAATCAATAATTAACACTTAGTATCTGATATTTACCATGAGAACTCAAGAAAAAAAATATTTCGCATTCATCAGTTATCAAAGAAAAGACGAGAAGTGGGCAAAATGGTTAGCCTTCAAGTTGGAGCATTATCATTTACCGGCGACTCTCAATGGACGCGATGATTTACCTAAAGACCTTCGCCCAGTTTTTCGAGATATAGATGAACTCAGTTCGGGCAATTTGCCCAAACAGATACATCAAGCGTTATTAAATTCTCAAAATCTAATAGTGATTTGTTCTCCCAATTCTGCTAAGAAAGATCAGTGGGTAAATAAAGAGATTACGGATTTTATAGAAATGGGACGTACGAATCGCATCTTCCCATTTATTATTAAAGGAAAATGCCCAGAAGAATTTTTCCCATCAGCCCTTTTGGCACTCCCAAAGGACCAGGAACGTCTGGGAGCAAATGTTCACGACAATGGTAGATCGTTCGCTTTCGTTAAGTTAGTGGCGGGTATGTTGGGATTGTTATTTGATGATCTATGGCAAAAACATTTGCGTCGCCAACGTAAAATAAAAGTAGCAATTTCTATCTGTGTATTTTTACTATGCCTGTTATTATTTTTAACGTGGATATACTTGCGCCCTACTTATCGTTATTTTGCTGATTATGTAGATAAATGGGGAGTCCCAACGGGCATAATTGAACTAACCAAAGAGCAACAGCGGCATCGTCATAGGATGTACCAATTTGAGTATCATAGAATACCATTTGGAGAGCCGAATGCTTTTTGGGGGAAACGGGTTACTGAGGTAAAATATGTAAATTCCATGAAACAATGTGAGCCGTTTTTAGATATTGAATTAGATAGATACCCAATTCAAAAAATTGAATATAATAAGCAAAGTGGAGATGTTGCAAAGTTAATTTTTTGTGACGAGAATAATAATGTTTTATTGCGGCATATTATCTCCGAACGTAATGGACAAAAGGCCTGCATTGCTGATTTTACTCATGCGAAAGAACAAATAGGAGTAGGGAAAATAGGTGAGCAAATTAAGAGTAACACATTTGGGGATTTTCAGGAACGCAATCCTATTATAACCCGATTTGTGTATGAGCGTGATACTAAAGGGTACATTATACGTCAAACATACCATGCTAACAATGATTACAATTTGTCCAAAAGTGCGGTTGCTGACAAAAACGGGATTGTGGGGAGAAAATTCGATGTAGATTCTTTAGGTAGAGTATGTCGTATCTATTATATCGATTTTGACGGACAGAATATGTCAACGAAAGAGAATATCGCAGGTAGAAAATATGTTTATAATACATATGGTAATATTTCTCAGGTTACTTATGTTGATTTATTAGGAAATCCCATCCTAAATACTTCTTTATTTTCCACAAAGGTGTATACTTATGATACGTAGGGGAATCAAACGCTGAAAAAATACTTAGATGTCAATGGAGAATCGATTTTCACTAAATACGGTCATGCATCTATAAAAACATCTTATGATAATCGAGGCTTTCCGGTTCAAAAAGAATTTTTCGATTCGCAAAATAAACCATGCGTTGGGAATGGCGGGTATTCAAAAGTTAAATATAAATATTCAAAATACGGAGAGGTATCTGAAATTTCATACTATGATGCTAATGATAGTTTGTGTTGGCATATAGATGGATATGCTATTATGCGGATAGTAATTGACAAAGATAGTACAATTTGTTCCTACTATGGGGTAGACGGCTCGCCTTGTAAATCCATAGATGGCTTTGCAAAGTCTGTTTGTTGGAAAAGTCCGGATAGTAAGGTTGAGGTGATGTATTATTATGATGTTGACGGCACACCGAGTAAAATCCAAGAAGACGGAGTATACGGAAAAGTTGTTTACAAATATGATGATAGACATAATTGTATAGAAGAAAGTCGATGGGAGGGCGATGAACTCTCAAGATATGGTTGTGCAAGAATTTTATATGCATATGATGAACTAGATAATTTGATTGAAGAATCTAATTGGAGATATAATGGTGATCCTTATTTGTTGGAGGAGGGTTTTTGTGTTGTCAGATCTAAATATGATGATAATAATAATATAATAGAACGAGCTGCATATGGAATAGATGGTAAAAGATGTTTACAAAAAGATGGAATTTCAAAATCAGTGAGGGAAATTGATGAGTACGGGAACATAACTAGCGTGGCATACTACGGGATCGAGGATGAACCATGTACTGATAATAATGGGGTACATGCTTGGTCTGCTCAATATGATAAACATGGTAATCCAATCGAAATATCATGGTGCGACAATATGATGAATATTGTAGTAAGAGAACGAAGAATATATAATCAGCAAGGTCTTCTTTCAGAAATCTTGACATATGACAAGTTGTGGAAACCAACCATCGGGAATGATGGTGTACATAAAACGTGTATTAAATATGATAATTCGGGTAATGAAGTAGAGCGCGATTTTTATGACACGAATAATAAATTAACTCGGTCAACTAAAATGGGCTGCTATTCTGTGCGCATGGCATATGATAAACATCAGAATATGGTTTCCATTTCATATTATGACGCAAATAAAAAATTGTGTAAAGGGATATTGGGGTATTCGCGTGCAGAAATTATATACAATGATAGGCATGAAGAAATACGATGGAAGTATTATGATTCGCAGCAAAAATTGCAATCGGACAATGTATATACATATAAAATAAGAACAAAGCAACAGGAATTAGGATATTTGATTAAATGGAAAGATTGGATATTAGGAGACTCAAAGGAACAACTGGTAAGAGTATTATATCAGCATTATAAGGATACATCAGGAAATATATATTATGTCAAAAATGATGGGGAAATTATTAAGCAGGAAAAGACATTTTTATTTGACTATGAAGAATGTTTGATAAATGCTGACTTGAAGCAAACAGCATTGAAACTAATAAACGAACTTTAAGAAAGCGAATTTATGGAAAAGCAAGAAAAAAAATATTTCGCGTTTATCAGTTATAAAAGTGAAGATGTTGAATGGGCTGTTTGGCTGCAACATGAGTTGGAACATTATCATTTGCCATCATCGTATAATGGACGGGAAGATATTCGTCAGGATCTACGCCCTGTCTTTCGTGATCTGGATGAATTGAGTGCCGGAAACCTACCAGACCAGATTCAAGAAGCCTTGATGAATTCTCAAAATCTTATTGTCGTTTGTTCTCCCAAGGCAGCTAATTCTCCATGGGTAAACCAAGAAGTTGAAACCTTTATATCATTAGATAGGACAAACTGTATATTCCCCTTTATTGTAGAAGGAAATTCTCCCAAAGAATTTTTCCCTCCAGCTCTGCTGGAACTGCCTAAAGATCAAGAACGCCTTGGAGGCGAGGTCGCTAAAAACGGCCGTGATGCCGCATTTGTTAAGATTGTAGCAGGCATGCTACACGTAGATTTTGATTCTTTATGGAATCGATACGAGAGGGAAAAAGCAGAGCAAGAGAGGATTGAAAGAGAGAAAAGGGATAATTTACTTCGTATGCAAAGTCGATATATTGCAGAAAAAGCAAAGGAACTAACAAACGAAGGTGAGATTTATCTTGCAAAGAAATTATTATTGGAAGTTTCACCTAAGAATATTGAGACGGATGATATTCCGTATACTCCAGAAGCAGATGCGGCACTTAGGTATTGTGATCATCATTTTTACTATTTTAACAAAGGACGTTATCAATACGCGACCTTCAGCCCCAACGCGAAATGTATTCTGTTAATAACTGGGAATACAATGATGCTTTGTGATGTAGAGACAGGAAAAGAGATAAAGCAATTTAAAAACCCGCGTAATTCTTTTGATTTTGCCGCATTCAGTCCAGATGGGAAATGTGTAGTTTCCGTCTCATACCCAATGGGACAAGATAAAGATTATGCAATTCGGTTATGGAGTGTCGAATCTGGGGAAGAGTTAAACAAATTTGATGGTCATACTGACCATGTCACATCTGCCACCTTCAGCAATGATGGGAAATACATTATATCTACTGCATATGATCGGTCAATTCGCATATGGAATGTAGAGACGGGAAAAGAGATACAGAAGATGGATGGATTCAGTACTAATCCGTCTTTTGCCTATTTTATACGGGATTCAAAGTGTATTATCGCAAAGATAAACAGAACTCTTCATGTCTGGGACGTTAGCACCGGTAAAGAGGTTGGCTTTGAGACAAGTGGAAGTGAAGATATTAGTTCTTTTGCTATTAGTGCCAATCAAAGGCGAGTTGCGATAACGACAAATCATTCCATTGTGGTCTTAGATACAGAGACAGGGAAAGAGATTGTAAAAGTAGCAGAACCATCTGACGAGGTTAATTCTCTTGAACTAAGTTATGATGGAAAACGCTTAATAACTACTTCTTATTCAAAAGGATTATATACGGATCTTACTATTCGAATTTGGGATACTGACTCAGGAAAAGAAATTAGAAATATAGTAGATAAACAAATAGGTAGAGTAGGTTATAGCAGATCGGTTGCTTTAAGTCCTGATGGCAAAAATATTGCAATAGTTTCGTACGAATTTGTGAAAGTAATGCGGGCAGAAACAAACTATGAGCATACTGCATTTTCCGGCCATAACGGACAGGTTGTTTGTGCTGCCTTTAGTCCAGATGGGAAATACATCGTTTCCGGTGCTGGGGGTGACCTGAGGAGAGATTTTTCGATTCGTGTCTGGAACACTAAAACAGGGAAAGTACTAAAAATATTTGAAGGACATACAGAGAATGTCAATTCTGTCGCATTCAGTCCTGATGGGAAACGCATCATCTCAGCATCTTACGATCAAACAATTCGAATATGGGATATCGAAACAGGGAAAGAACAGCGTTCTTTAATGGGGAAATACCCTTTCATACAATCAGCCAATTTTAGTCTGGATGGTAAGAAAATAGTTGCATCATTAGCTTATACCAATGAGGGTGGTGCTGTCAGCATCCGGGATGCTGAGTCTGGCAATGAGCAAGCAAATCTACCAGAAGCGCCTATGTGTTCTTATTCAATCTTTTCGAAGAATGGCGAACAGGTCATATCCGCTATATGGGATACAATTAAGTTATGGGATATTAAAACAGGGAAAGTACTAAAAATATTTGAAGGACATACAGAGAATGTCAATTCTGTCGCATTCAGTCCTGACTGGCAATACCTTGTCTCAGCGTCTGACGACAATACTATAATAGTATGGTCAGTTAGCACAAATAATATAGTCAAACACCTACGTGGTCATTCGAATCGTGTTAAATATGCTGCTTTTAGCCCGGACGGCAGATATATAGTTTCTGCTTCTGACGATTCTACCATCCGAATATGGAATGTCGAATCTGGCAAGGAGATCGTCAAATTAGAAGGTCATCTCGATAGTGTGAATTACGCATCCTTTAGTCCAAATGGAAACCAAATCATTTCAGCATCTAATGATGGCACCATCCGTCTTTGGGACTTCCCCCTATTCCAAGATCTCATAGACCAAATCCGTGAGCAATTTAAGGAAAACCCATTATCTCAGGAAGAGAGAAAGAAATACTATTTAGACTAAACTAATTATTTATACTATGGCACGGATATTCATTTCATACAAGCGAACGGATAAGGAAATAGTATTTCCCCCTGAAGGACCAAATAGAAACGGCTCTGGGCAAAGGGACGTGCTGGATAGATTTGGAAGGAATCGAAAGCGACATCATGCTATGTCGAAGATTTCTAATATGCATTTGTAAATAGTACAAAAATTATTTAATATGAACACAAACTACGACATCTTTATCTGTTATCGCCGAGATGGAGGAGCAGATTTTGCTTTGCAGTTATATCAAAGTTTAAACGAAAAAGGATACAATGTCTGTTCGGATGTGGACATAATAGGACTAAATGAAAAATTAATATACGAAAAATCCTTAAAAGATTTATATGATAGAATAGATAATTGTGCGGATTTTATAGTTGTTTTGAATAATACTGCATTTGATAAAACAATAAATAAAAACTTTCCTCGTGAAAGAGATTGGCTGAGAATAGAGCTTGCTCGAGCAATTGAGAAAGAAAAAAATATTATCCCTGTAATGTTGCCTGGCTTTAAATTTCCGACACAGAGCAGCTTTCCCCAAGATATAGCATCTATTTTTGACTATAATGGTCCACATTACAGCGAAGAATATGTTGATAGTTTTATTGACAAATTAAAACGGTTTTTACATTCCGAACAAAACAAACATGAAATCAACATAATACAACATTCTGCTAACATTGAAAAAGAAGTATTTATTTCATATAGTCGAAAAGACTACGATAAAGTCAAATCTATCAAGGATGCCATTGATAACGAAGTTGGTATTGATTGTTGGATGGACATAGACGGCATCGAAAGTGGTGAACAATTCAAAAATGTAATCATTAAAGCTATTAATGAACATAACACCATTTTGTTTATGCTCAGTAAGCATTCTATGGATAGCAAATGGGCATTAGATGAGTTGGCTTTCGCTGAGCATAAAAAGAAACGAATCGTCTTAGTATATGTGGAACCATGCCAAATGACTGATGAGTTTTTCTTTTCTTATCAAAAGAAAGATTCTATAATATGGGATGATAGATTGCAAAAGAAGAAGTTAATCAAGAATCTGAAAGAATGGTTCCCTCAGATCAATAAAATACAAAATAGTTCACCTAAAGAAAATAATCACACAAAAGAGGAAGCAATACTAGAATCATACAAAAAGGGGAAGGATCTGTATTATTCACAACATTATAGTGAGGCCCTAAAAGCTTTGAGTTTCGCAGCCGAAAATGGCCATCCAGATGCACAATATTTCTCTGGTTTAATAAATTTTTTGGCATATTGTGGTATTAATAATAAAACTCAAGCAAAATATTGGTTTGAAAAATCTGCCGAACAAGGTCATAAGTATGGTGAAGATCATTTGGCCTATATATATGAACATGGTGAAGGTGTAGAAAAAGATGTAGAAAAAGCCTTGTATTGGTATGAGAAATCAGCAGCGCAACAAAATCCTGATGCTTATTTCAGTATTGGTAACATATATGAACAAGGAGATGATATAGAGCAAAATGATGAAAAAGCATTTAAATATTACTTTAAAGCAGCTTCTATTGGGGCTTCGGGTTATCGTTCTACACTACAAGCTATGATTAAGGTAGCTCAAATGTACGAATATGGACTTGGCACTGAACAATCTGCATCCCAAGCAATAAAATGGTACAAGAAATATCTTATGTTCTTAGAAGAAGACAATATGCCTGGAAACGATAGAGATAAAGAAAAAATACTTGACAAGATAAAGACATTAGGAAATAAAAACTAATATTTTCACATCGAATGGCAAAGGAGATTTTCATATCTTATAGTCGTAAGGACTTTAATAAAGTAAAAGCGATCAAAGAGGAGATCGACCGCGAGTTAGGCATTGATTGCTGGATGGATCTGGATGGCATTGAGAGTGGCGAACAATTCAAGAAAGTTATCATCAACGCTATCAATGAACACGATACAATCCTCTTTATGCTTAGTGCGAATTCGATGGCAAGTCCCTACGCACTCAAAGAACTCAATTTTGCTGCTAGCAAAAAGAAACGCGTTATTTTGGTATTCATCGAGTCGTGTCAAATGACAGATGATTTCCTTTTCGATTATCAGGACTATGATAATATCGATTGGAATAATGCCCTGCAGCATAATAAACTAATGAACAACTTGCGCAGGTGGTATAAAGGAGTCTCGGACAAAGAAAAGACCCTTCGAGAATTAGCAGAAGAGGGAGATCCCAACGCACAATATAAATTAGGGGAGAGTTATCGTTATGGTTTTGGGGATTTTACAAAAGATGAAAAGGAAGCTCTCAAATGGTATCGGAAAGCAGCATATCAAGGACAGTCTGATGCGCAGAGGATATTAGGAGATTTCTATGCCGATGATGTAGATTGGACGAACGCAGTTAAATGGTATAAACTATCCGCTGAACAAGGAGATTACATGTCGCAATATATGTTGGGTTTTTATTACAGTGACATCCTAGAAATGTATGGCGCTCCAAATTATATAGAAGCTATTAAATGGTATGAGAAATCAGCTGCACAAGACTATATATATGCTCTACTGAGTTTAGCAAGGATATATGAGCATGGAAAAAAAAGGCGTACCAAGCAATTTCAACGAAGCAGCAAAATGGTATGCATTAGCAGCAAAACAGGGCAACGCGGAGGCCATCAAATGGCTCAAGGAAAATATTACACTATTATAGGTGAATGTCCGCAAGAATATGACACAGAAAAAGCATCTATTTATCAGCCATGCAGGAGCGGATGTTAAGGTAGAAACAGGCAGATGTTTGCCTCGTCTTTGTTACAAACAACTTCCTTCGCAGCCACTATTGCATCTATGAGTTATGTCTGATTCAGGCTCTCAACAAAAGGATATCAACTAAGTAGATCAACGCGTAAACCAAAATAACAAATCATCATGAATACGACTTACACCCCACACCCAATTGACACCGCGGATGTAGAATTATCCGCGGAGTTGAAAGCGCTAACAGAGCAGTTAGCGGAGAATGTACATGAAGTATGGTCCGCCGGACGAATTGCCGATGGATGGCAGTACGGTGAGAAACGTGATGATGCGCGCAAATTGCATCCATGCCTGCTGCCCTACAACCAATTGCCGGAAAGCGAAAAGGAATATGACCGTAACACGGCGATGCAGACTATCAAAACCATTATCAAGTTAGGATATAAAATAATAAAGTAATATGATGAAAAGACAAGGATGGATTCGCTTCGTCATGCTTGTAGCATGGGGATTAATAATGTATTTTGGTACAACGGCGTACTATCATTTATATTCGTCGTATCCCGAACAGCAAAATTACGATAAGCCTCTTCAAACACAACGCGAATTATGGACGCGATCTTTTTTCTCGTCTGTGCAGTTATTTGCCTTCAATATAGACAGCAATGCGGTGGACGGATGGAAGCAAGAGTCCTTGGAACAAAGTCCCGATGTTAGCCAACAGTTGCATCTTACTGCTATTTTTGCCGGACTTTGGACCGTGTTTTTTATCGTGTTGCTTTTGTTCAAGTCTTGGTGGATGTGGATTGTACGGCATCTTTTTAGCCGATGGATTCGAGAGAATCTATATGTTTTTTGGGGCATTAACAGACGTGCTATTCTGTTGGCCCATGAATTAGGCAAAAAAGATGGATGGCGGAATATTGTCTTTGTCGTTCAGCCGGAAAAAGAATATGAGGACACGGCTGAAGGACTGAAATTAATTCTGCAAAGAAGCAAATACCGTGAAGCTCTAAAGCGGGAAATAGGTTCTAATAAAGCTTCGATTCTTATTGCTCAAAGACCCATAACTGAATTATCTGAATTGTCCTACTGGAAGGCATGGCTCAAAATGGGTCTTGGTCTCATGGGGCGATATATTATGAGAACAACTCAGCACATACATATTTTAATCCTTGGAGAAGACGAAGTGCAAAATATGAATGATGCCTTAAAGTTGAGTTCGATGTCCTTATGGCCTACATTTTTCCCGTTCAAATCGAGAAAACTTACCATCCATTGCCATGCACGCCGGAGTAATGCGAATAGAGTTATAGAAGATATTCAGGAGAGCAATACTATAAAAGTGATTGATTCTTCCCATTTGGCTATCGAGTTGCTAAAGCAGAATGTAGATAATCATCCGGTTAAGTTCGTCAATCTCAGTACGCAATACCCCGGTACGGTAGATTCACCTTTCCGGTGTCTGATTATCGGTTTTTCAGAATGCGGTCAGGACGCGTTGCGGTTCTTATATGAATATGGCGCATTTGTGGGAAGCGAGAATATGGATGATTTGGAAAAAGATAGCCGGAGTCCGTTCTATTGCGATATTGTAGATAAACAGTTAGACGCATCTGCAGCGCGTTGGATGCACCATTCTGACGAGATGTTCCATAGCAAAAACTCCGATGGATCCGAGCGAATTGCATGGCATCCGATAGATTATAGTAGTCCGGAATTTTATCAAAACGTACTGGATCCGCATATCCACGAATTAAACTACGTGGTGATTGCTGTCGGTAATGATCAAGCTGGAATCACTCTTGCAGCGGATATACTCCGTTATGCCATCAAGTGTGGACGGGTTGATTACAACAATCCTGGAAATAAATTCCGCATTTACGTGCGCTCCTATGATCCCGATAAAAATGCCTTCCTTCAAGAAATAGCGAAATATTATAATCGCGAAGGCGAAGAGAATGAAGAAATATTTATCAGAATCTTTGGCGGAGAAAACGATATTTATACCATGGGGATGCTGATTGATGACGAGTTGGAGACACAGGCGAAACAATATGCCGATAACTATAATAAGGCAAGTAAAAATGTGGAAGAGGAAATAAAGAAAAGTGAGGAAAATGAATCTGCTAAAGAGAGCAAACAGGAATCTCAAACTGCCGATGAAAAGAAGACAGACAATCCCTACAATGAACCGGATAGTCCTTTGAAATCAAAGTTAGATAAGCGCAGAAAAGACAGCCAGAATTTTGCTAATGCGCTGCATTTTCAGACGAAAGAAGAAATAAAGCGTTTCTACGACCAAGAAGGAATTCAGCTCCCGTTGGTTCGCCTGGCACAGACAGAACATCTGCGATGGTGGGCTGCACACGAGATAATGGGCTATCGCTCTGATGGTCGTGACAACGAAGAAAAATTGATCCTTCGCTATGTGCATAACTGCATGAAACCATGGAAGGATATTGATCAAGCCAGAAAGTATGATTTCTTGACATTTAGCGCATTATATAAACCAGAGGAAATAGCTCAAGCAATCCTCTGCGCCCGCGATATATAAACAAATAATTTATTATAATCATGGAAGAAATAATCACTACTTTTCAGGACCTCGCGGTAGGTCTTTTCGCCGGAATGTCCACTTTGGCGATTATCTCGCTCGTCGTTTTCTGCGGCCTTTTGGCGCTCTTGTTTATCTATTTTATCCGCATCCATATAGCATATCGAATGGCGGTGAACAGGCACCGTGATCCGCTGGGATGGGCGTTACTATCGTTTTTTGTCTCGCCTCTGTTGACATGGATTATCCTTCTTATCGTGGGGGATGCACGATGATAAATGCGGGTTTTGTGCCCGTATTTATCATCATTTCTATAAAATGATAAATTTTTCTCAAATAATGATAATGCTAATATCAAAAAAATGTTGTATCTTTGCACCGATTTTTGAAATAGCCTGATTATCATTATGAATGGCACGCGTTTCTTCGTCCTCTCTTGTCTGCTTTGTGCGGGGTTGTTTATCTCGGCGCAATCGCCCGACCCGGTTCGTATGCAGCGTTATGCTGATCAGTATGCACAAACCTCGAATCGATCCGCCAGACTGGAGTTGGCGAATGATTTCTTTGCCTATCTTCTGGAGGTAGCTTATATTGACGAACCGATTGTCTTTCCTGCCGACTCCCATTTGGATTCGGTGGACGTCAATGTCTATTATTACCTTGCCGAGTATCACTACTCCGAGGGCGATTACCGTGCCGCAGCGGATCTATGTGGACAAGCAGAGAAGTGTTTCGGAGAGGTGGATGATATATCCAAGAGCGACGTCTATGCCCTTCTTGGCGCAGCCTATTTCCGCATGAGCGAGTATGACAAGGCGAGCGAAGCGCTGCATCATAGTTATGAGTTGGATAAGGCTTCCGGTGATATGGACCGGACCAGTTCGACCCTTAACGGTATAGCCAGTGCCTTTGTGGCGGCGGGCAAACCGCAAGAGGCGGAGAAATATATCCTCGAAGCCATTGCGGCGAACAGTCTGACGAAGAACCATGCCCGAATGGCGGTGCTGTATGGCACGGCGTCGGAGATGTACAGGTCTATAGGCGATCATTCTCAGGCGCTCTCCTATGCCGAGAAATCGCTGGCGGTTGAGCGTGAGATAGGTGATTCGGCTAAGATTGGCATCCGTCTTGCGCAGCTGGCTAACGCCCAGATGGGCGCCTCGATGATCGACGAGGCACGCCAGTCACTCATGGCCGCAATGCCGCTCCTTTACCAGAGCGGAAACCTCCATTCCTGGGCTATCTGCCAGAATCAGATGGGAGATATATTAGCTTCGGAAGGCAATGAGACGGAGGCGGCTGAGCATTACCGCGAAGCGGCGGCGGTCTTCCTCAAGCAGGGAGATAAATATAATGAATTACACGCGCGTGAGGGATTGTATAAGGTTACCAAATCTTCCTCCCCCAACGAAGCGATGATGCATCTGGAGCGCTCCAACCAGCTCAAGGACTCCATCTATAGCTCGGCTACGGAGGAAGCGATAGGTAAGTATAATGCCGTTTATTACAACGATATTCTCCGCAAAGAGAAAGAGCGCGCGGAGCGGGAGAAACGGCTGATTATGATCTTTTCGCTGGTTGCTTCTATCCTGCTTTTGCTGGTTGTCGGAGTGGGGATCTGGTACACCTACAACCGCCATCGCCGCGAGAAGCAGCATTATCATAAGAACATCTCCTCGCTCCAGGATAAGTATGAGGAGGCGAACCGCCTGTATCAGAATGCCGTTTCCGAGAACATGCAGGTAGCGGTGGATCTGACTGATGACGACCGCGCGTTCCTGGAGGGGCTGACTTCCGTCGTCGGCACCCTCAGCGAGAAGGGCATCACGGATATTCCTACTATCGCCAAAGAGATGCATATTAGTGAAGTCACCCTTCGCCGCCGGTTGTCCAAAACAGTCAACGAGACGCCCCAGACCTATATCCTGCGCGTGCGGATGAACAAGGCGAAATATCTGCTTCAGAACTACCGTGATATCACCATCGCGGAGGTCGCTGAGAAGTGCGGTTACTCGCAGGTCCCGAATTTCACACGCGCCTTCACACGCTACTACGGCATCACACCTTCCGATGCCCGAGTCCAGAAACCGGAGAAATAACCGCTCCTTTTCTACAACCTTTACGACGCACACAGTTCTGTGCGTCGTTTTTTTTGTTATGATAATGATAAATGGAGTGTGATTTTATGATAAATCGCAAAAAATGATAAATCTTTCTCATTTCCTGCTAACGCGCGTATGCAAAAAAAATAGTACCTTTGCGCCGGAATTTTAAAATTAACAAACAATTTTCATTAACCAATCAAAATTTTTATTACAATGAAAAAGATTTTTACTCTTTCGGCTCTATGCCTCCTAACGGTGCTTTCGCAGAATGTAAAAGCACATGAGAATTCCGCCGCAGCCGGCGAGAAAGCGCTCTCCGGTGTTTTCGCTGTCGGTACTGACAAGTGGGTCATCTTCTCGCAAGGTAACCTGCAATTCAATGCGGAAAAGGATGTAATGCGTTTCGCAGACAACCAGTACGACACCGTGGGTGTCTCCAACTCTCACATTGCGCTTCATTATGACGGTTGGATTGACCTCTTTGGCTGGGGAACGGGAGATAACCCTTCCAACGGCTCGACTTGGATGAGTGATTATTCTGGTTTTACGGACTGGGGAACGCACCCCATCTCGAATGGCGGCAGTAATCCTGATCCCTGGCGCACACTGACTGCAGAAGAGTGGAATTACCTGTTCTTCTCACGCCCCAATGCCGAAGTTAAGTTCGCTTTCGGTTCTGTCAACGGGGTCAACGGACTGATCATTCTTCCGGAAAACTGGACCCTTCCCGAGGGCAGCATTTTTACGCCCAGCACGGAGCAAGGTTTGGTTGCTAAGGAGGGTTATTATTTGAACTCCGACAAAGACAATTTTACGCATAACACCTATTCTGTCAAAAAATGGGCTCCGATGGAAGAGGCTGGTGCAGTCTTTTTGCCGGCTGCCGGCTATCGCTGGAGTGTAAATGCAAGCGATGCGAATGTGCATGGTAAATACTGGTCGGCAACTGCATCCGGATCGGATGACGCAAAAGCAGTCTGCATGTATTTCCATAACGAGCGCTTCTACCCGAATGCCGACTGGACTATCCCCGGAGGATTGTCCGTTCGTCTGGTGCATGAAACCATCTATGAGGGTATTGAGGAAGTGTCCGGATCGGCTGCTAAAGCGCAGAAGTTGTTCGTTGACGGTCAGCTCTATATCATTCGTCCTGACGGACAGTGTGTTGATATGCGCGGTGCGCGTGTTCGATAAACGCTTTTAGCCTTGCGGGATTTGTTTCCCGCAGGGTTGCTATTTTTTCTATTTTTTTAACCATAAAAAAACACTGCAATGAAAAAGATTTTTCTACACGTTTGGGTGATGCTTCTATGCATCGCTTTTGCCCTGCCGGCTAACGCGCAGTTTGGCAATGCTTTAGGGCGTATCAAAGGCTCGATCGAGCAATCCGACAAGAAGAAAGAGATCGAGAAGGAGCAAAAAGCCAAGGAGGACAAAGCTTCCAAAGAAGCAGTCCAGGGCAGCGGAGTTGTTTACTATGTCAGTGCAGCAGGTTCCGGTCGTGCTGATGGTAAGTCTGCCGCTACGCCGAAGAAGGAACTGCAAGCGGTTCTTAATCTCATTCGCGACAACGGAGAGAACGGAGCTATCGTACGTATCGCCGAGGGAAACTACCTCGGATACATGAACTCCGGATATATCGAGATCTATAACTTCATCACCCTCGAGGGCGGATGGAACAGCGATTTCACGGAGCGCAACCCCATGAAGTATATCACCAAGATTGAGCCGACGCAGGACCAGCTCGGTTCCAACGGTTCGAAAGGTGTGATCCATACCAACCGCGTCTTGGATGACGTGATGGCGAAGAAACCCAAAGGCACCCTCATCATCGACGGTATATGTGTCAACCTCGGCTACGAGAACCACTACATGCCTGCTGACCCCTCCGACCCGCGTTTCGGATGTCCGTCCAAGGCGTTTGAGACCGGACGTATGGTGGACGCTATCCCGCCTCAGGTGGAGCACCAGATCTTCCATTCCGACGGATGGATCGCCGGCAATGTGATCATCCGCAATTGCGTCTTCGCTAACGGTGTCTATTTCGCCCTGCAGTTCGGCAGCCGCTGCGGTGAAGTGGAGATATGCAATAACGTCTTCATCTCCAACCGTTACGGAGCGTGCCGCATCACCGCCGGAGACAAGAACGGTGAGGCGTCGCATGTCTCCTTCCATCACAACACCGTGGCTTTCTCCTGGTGCCGCGACAAGGAGATGGTGGATATGGGTTACGGCTACGAGTGCATGACCCAGATCAACTGCGATATCCATCATAATATCTTTGCCTGCAATAACTACGCTGCTATCGCGCGCACCCATGTGCTCAGCGGACCCGACAAAGTGATCGAGGCAAAACGCGTGACCAATATCTACGACAACGCCTTCTTTATGAACGCAGCCGACCTCCAACTGCCTCCTACCGGCGGCGGCAAATGGACCAATGTCAAGGTGGCGCAGTTCGAGGATGTTGATGAGCACGTGATCCCGAAGGTGGATGGCAATTTCGAACTCAAAGAGGGTGACTCGTTCATCTCCGCGCTGGACCAGGATTACCTCAAAGCCTTCGCGAACCTCAAAGTCGTCAGCAGCAGTTCGTTCGACCGCAACTCCGCGGCGAACCAGTTCCGAAATGCCATGGGAATGAATATGCAAGGCTCGGAGACCATCCGCGTCTCTATGTACGGAAACCGCTATAATTTCGACAAAGCCCTCAAACTTTTCGGCGCAAAGAGCGGTTACGGCGCGCAGAAACTCTAAAATCAACTCAAAAGCGGGTGATTACCGGGTGATTACCGGGTGATAACCGCGTTATTACCATGTTGTTCCTATGAGGAAAACCCGACGAAAACCGACTAACAAACTAAAGATTATATAAAACAATGAAAAAAATTCTTATTTTTTCCGTGGCTGTAGCGGCAATGTTGTTTACCGCCTGCGAACCCAAGCAGCCCGAAGAACCCGCCATCACCTTGCAGGGCATCAAACTCGCACCGAGTTCCGTCACGCTGGAGGAGGGCGAGAGCGTCAAGCTCCACGTCAAATACACCCCCGACTCCGCCAAAGCCACCGCGCCGAAAGTGTTATGGTACAGCGACAAGCAGCGTGTGGCTTCCGTTGATGAGGAAGGATTAGTAACCGCAGATAGACCGGGTACGGCTGTTATCACCGCCACCTGCGGCAAATTTGAAGCCAAATGTACGGTAAATGTGTCCAAGAAAGACCTGCCCGGGCCGGATCCGTCGGTGTCGTTCTCTGTTTCGCCGAAGAATATAGAGGCTCCGGCAGAAGGCGGCACTTACGAGATAGTGGTCAAGAGCAATACCGAATGGACGGCTGAGCTGGAAAACTCCGAATGGGCATCCCTCAATACCACTTCCGGCAACGGCGACGCCACGCTCACGCTTACCGTAGAAGGAACGGAGGACGAGACGCCTATTTCGCAGAACATCACGTTCACGGCGGGCAAAGGAAAATACTTCGTCTTAGTCAGCCGCGCCGGATATAAGAAAGTGGCTCAACTGAAGCTCGACAAGACGGAAGCGGACGTAGCGGTCAGCGGAGGAAGCGTCACCGTCAATGTGGAGAGCGAAGCCGAATGGACTGTCGCATGCAATGACCCGCACGTCTCTGTCTCCAAATCCGGTAACTCCGCTACTATCACCGTGGAGAAGTTCAATCTGAGTGAGGAGAACTTGCAAGAGCTCTACGGATGGAAATATATGAGCGGCAATATTTTTTACAACCGTAAAGATGAACGGGGATTGCCTATACCCGTCTTGTTCTCGAACGGCGACAACTCTGTGACATGTATGGTCTATCAGAAATACCCATACATAGGAGTTTCAATTTATGGTTCTGATAAAGAGGGGTGGACTTATTGGAATAAAGCGGAAGCGCACGACTTCACGCTACAAATCGAGGCGAATATCCCATGGACGATTGAATTCAGCTGGGATAACAATCAATACAACTGGGCTACCGTGAACCAGTCATCCGGTTCGGGAAATGCTACGGTGACGCTGCATTTCAAGGAAAACACTTCAGGAAGTACCCAATCCGGCTTATGCATGGTAAATAGTGCCGGAGGCTATACGCCGTTCATGGCTGCCTATCTCCAGGGAGAGCCTAATATTTTTCATGGCTGGCAATAGTGTTCGCGCAACAATATTTGGGTAGGTATTGCCCCTTACAAAACCCTTATAAAACTCTTATAAAACCCTTACAAGGTATTTTGAAAAATCAGCCCTATATAATAACAAACAACCAAATTAACACAACAATGAAAAAGATCCTTTTTTTAGCAGTGGCAGTTATTGCCCTGATCACGACCGGCTGTGAGAACCTCCAGCCGACGCAGGTCTCTTCCAAAGACCTCAAGGACAAAGTGACGGTAAGCGGTTACGCCCGTTACACAGTCAACAACGGCAAAGGTGAAGCCCAGAAACCCGAGTTGCTGACAGACCAGGAACTCGTCCTCTACTACGGTATGAAGGACGCCGAAGGCAAGATGGCTTACACCCATTATGCCCTGAAGACCGACGAAGACGGCTACTTCACCATTGATCTCGCTCTCCAACCCGGCAAGGTGATCATTGACGAAGTCAAAGTCGTATGTTCTTTCTCGCTCGAGGATGCTACTTATGCTTACAACAAGGTCTCCAAGAAATGGGAACTGACCGATGCGGATTTCTTCGGCGAAGTTGCAAAACAGAACCTCGCGGCAGGTAGTTCGTATTACTATCCCCTCGAGGTAGCAGCCGTGGCTTACACCTCCAGTCCCGATCTGGAGCAACCGAAGTAAATTGTGAATTAAAACAACAACATTATGAAAAAGATTTTTGCAACAATACTTGCGGTGCTGGTAGCAATGCCTCTTCTCTTCGCCAAGGACGAGAAAGCGCAACCGCAAGAGTGGAATGAGCCGGGCGTAGGCTCCTGGGCAATAGGTATCACCTTCAACCCCGTCAGCCTCGCTTCGCGTCTGACCGTTCAGCCGAAAGCCGGTTCGGCGGTCAATGGTACTATCTCCGGCAGTATGGCTATCGAGAAACAGCTCTATGCTCTCTCTCAGGACCCGGTACTCGCTATCCGTGCCAAATACCGCATCCAACAGAACTGGAACCTGCGTATGGCGTTGGGTTTCAGCGGGTCGCATATCCATTATTCCGAGTACGTACAGGACGACGCAGCAGTGCTGCTGGACCCTGCTTCCGAGAACAAAGTGACGGACGCCGTCAAGTCCGACCTCACCTCTGGTAACCTCGTCCTCGGTGCGGAGTTTGTCAAAGGTAAGAAAGTGAAATTCACCATGGGCTTCAGCCTCCTCTATGCTATCGGCGGCGGCAAGCTGAATTTCGCGTACGGCAATGCCATGACTTATAGCAATCCCATCCCGTCCTCGATGCCGTATTCCGGTTGGATCAACGGTGCTTCGGCTGCCTTGAACCCCGATCACGGAGCTGCGGCTGCGCAGGGTATCGGCTGGGCGCGACCCCTCAAGACCAATAACTCCGGCGTACACCACGGTATAGGCGTCGCAATGGATATGGGTATCGAGTGGTTCTTCCAGGACCGTATCTCTCTGGGAGCGGCAGTCACTTTCTCCCCGGTTATGTTCACCTTCCGTCCGCAGACTTATACCGTCATGGAGGGTCTGAGCACCCTTTCCGGCAAGGTGGAGCAGTATAACCTGCTCGTCAGCCCCGGTAGCTGGTCCTGCCTCTACGGTACGGAGAACATCGGTTTCCAATTGTCGTTGAACTATTATCTATAAGTTAACTTTTCCCCGTGATCTTTGAATTATAAATCGAAAATGCGCAGCCTACCGAGCCTGATGGCTCTCGCGCCCAAGGACCTGCATGCCGGTCAGTAAGCAAGCTTCCTACCGTCCTCCATGCCCTTGGTCTCAATCGACTGCCTTGATAGGCACTCGCTTGGCTGCTTCCGAAAATACGGGATTTCATCCCTCACAAAAATAAAGAAAATAAAATTGCCCACCGCATGGATTTTTGTTATTTTTGTAAGCGATAGCGCATTTTTGTAAGGCGGTAGTACGGCACTATCGAGTGCCGGACTACGAATAAGCGGGCTAAGACGGGCATTGAGCTTGCTCAAATGAACGGCTTTGAACGATTAGACGAAGGCGCATCAAGCGCCGAACCGCCGCATTTTCGATTTACTAAAAATATCAACCGGGAAACAATTAATTAAAACAATTATGAAAAAGATTTTTTATTTCATGTCCTTGGCAGCAGTAGTCTTTGCCATGGCATCTTGTAAAGACAAGAAAGAGGAGCCTACTCCTCAGGACGAGAAAGTGATCCCGCAGCAGATCCGGCTGGCGGACGCTTTCCAGGAGTATTTCATGAGCGAAGGAGAGACGGCTCTCATCCAATATACCGTCACCCCCTCCAACGTCAATGTCAACTACACGCTCGCGTGGGCCTCTTCCGACGAGAAAGTGGTCAAAGTGGACAGCAAAGGTAAGGTTACCGCTCTGGCAGAAGGTTCCGCTACGGTCACTGTCTCTATTAACGAGTATCCGGAGGTAAAGCCGGCGGTGGCTTCCATCACGATCCTGGCGCCCGCGAAAGTAGGAGATTATATCTACAATGACGGCTCCTGGGGCGAGAATCCCAATCCTAATGGCAAGAAAGTGATTGCGGTGATCTACTGGCTCGGCAACGCTTCTCTCTTCGACCCGATCCTCGAGGTGGATTATCCGAACTGCACCCACGGTCTGGCAATGTCTATCAAGCAAGGAAAGGCAGGCGAATGGATGAAGGATTTTGCTAATTATATCTATAATAATGACGATCTGAGTGATCAAAAGAATCTGTTTATGAACATGGGCAACAGCCCTCTCTGTGACAACTCCGGTTCGCTGACCGAGTGGGGTATTGAGCATTCTTCGTACGCTGACCTCATCCGTCCGTATTTTGAGAACAAAGATTTATGGGCTGGTGATGGATTCTGCGGATTGGGTGGCTACACCTATACTTCCGTGCTGGAGCAATATACGCGCGAGTATGACCCTGAAGGTAGATTCCCCTTCGAGTTCTATATCAACGCCATGAATCTCGTAAAAGACATAGAGGCGCCGCTGACTACTTCGCGCTGGTATGTGCCCTCTATCTTTGAGGCGGCACTGATGGTGAATACCGCGCTTACCAAGCCGGGCGATTTCAATAACTCCAAAGTGGATGACGATATGAATCCGCTCATCAACCACAACAATGACAATTTGGCGGTTATGAACACTGCGCTTCAGAAAGTGCAGGGTGCCGATCTCCTGCCTACGACGGATGAGTATGCTATCGCTTCTGCTACAGATGCATATTGTCCGTTCAAAGAGATATGCAGTTCTATGAGCTGTAGCGATTTCTTCGAGTGCTGCTATGTATGCAATACAGGCGAAGGACGCCCGGCCGACGAAGCGGCGGAGATTGAAGCAAGATGGGATAGCTGGCTCAAAGACAATGCCGGTGACAAGTATCAGGAGTACAAGAACTACACCGATACTAATACTATTAATGAGCGCTATGAAGTATTCCTGGCAATCAGAGGATATGATAATGTCACTCCCGAGCAGATAAACGGTGACCGTTTAGGTGTGGGTCTTGCCATACTGGTTGCTTCGACATATGCTAATGTAGGTGTTTCGAACGGATTAAGGCACATTAGCATGTCACCGTACTCCGGCTTTAAAGGCGAAGATAACCAATTTGATGTAGTCCGCGCTATCATCGCATTCTAATAAATGCCATTGTACCGGGATGCCGTACGAGCGACATTCCGGTACAGCCTATTTCTTAATTATAAAAAAAGTTACGTATGAAGAAATTTTTACTTTCAGCTTTGGTGCTTGCAGCAAGCACCTTTGCAGCCCACGCTATTGAGGGCGAACTCTCAGGCAAGTTCATCATCAACACTAACGGAGACAGCGTTCATTTCTCACAGGGACTCCTCCAGTATCATGAAATTTCAAGTAAATGGTCGTTCGCGGCCTACCAGTATAAAGCCGATAATGACGCACTCGCGTATTTCGGTTGGGGGACCAGCGGTTGGAACAGCGGTGCCAATGAGTACCAGCCTACTTCTACCTCCGCCGATCCGGCTGACTACTTTGTAGGCGGTAATGAGAACAACAACCTGACCGGCGACTATGCCTATGCCGACTGGGGAATCTACAACCCCATTGAGAACGGAGGCAATTTTGCCGGACTCTGGCGCGTGCTCACCCATGAGGAGTGGGTATATATCATCGAGTCGCGTCCGAACGCAGGCAAACTGTTCGGTTTCGCTACGATTGATAATCAGTACAAAGGTGTTATTCTGCTGCCGGACGAGTGGGTTCTCCCCTCTGGCGTAACTTTCAAGCCCGGCACGGATTGCTATATGGAGTATGAGACCGGCAATGGATGGCGGAATCTGAATCTCGATATGCAGACCAACTATAATGACAACAAATACACCCTTGCCCAATGGAAGATAATGGAAGAAGCCGGTGCTGTCTTCTTCCCGGCTATGGGATATCTCACAGGTGGAGAGATCCGTTATCCGAATGACTACGGTTACTACGCTTCTTCCTCCGCGAGAAATGGATACACCGAGTACGCAATGGAGTTTGACAATAAGAGTCTCCTTGCCAGCGACGGCGCTGCCAGAAGAGGAAATGGCGTTTCCGTACGTCTCGTCACCAACGAAGGTGCAGGACAAGGCATTGACAATATAAATCATAAATCTGAAACCATAAATCATAAATTTATAAAAGACGGCCAGCTCTTCATCGAGCGCAACGGCAAGATAATTAACGTGCTGGGACAGCCGGTACGTTAAAGGGGACCCCGCAAATTTTGGTACATATACGAGGAGTGAGCCCGTGAGCGCCGGGTTACAAGTAATAAATAACAAACTACAAATAACAAATGAAGAAAATTAATTTTAATCGTGCCCTTGTGGCTAAGAAAAAGATCTTTTTATTTCTCCTCCCGGCGCTGATGCTGTTTGCAGCTGGTTGTAAGGACAAGAACCAACCGGAGAATCTTCCGCAGACGCTGTCCGTGAACCCGGAGTTGATCACCTGCCCTGATGCGGGTGGTGACTACACGCTCACCTTGACCTCGCCCAATGGCGCATGGTCGGCTACCACTAACGATAGTTGGATCCGTGTGACTCCCACCTCCGGCGAGAAAGGCACAGCCGAGGTACGGATCAAGATCTCGCCTAAC
>ONEG01000003.1 GCA_900316845.1 uncultured Bacteroidales bacterium | reverse complement strand
TCATCCGTTCTTCACGAGTAAACTTTTTTTTGCCTCTTTGATACATAATGTAGACATTTTAGTGTTCCTAAATGTGTCTACTTTTTTCAGGATAAGACAACTTTTTCAGGACGAATGTCTATGTATTTTGTAAATCGCATACTTTTAACTTTTAACCTTTAACATTTTATAGCCTCGGGACATAGGCATCCTACGGTCACGTACAGGATGCGAACGTAATGCGAACGGTTTAGACAGGTAGATGGAGTGTATTACTCATCTTACGGTCACGTCCACGATGATTGCGAAATGGTCGCCTAAATGAAAAGTAACAGAAAGGTTATAGTTCCTTATATTTTATGCTGTACATTTCTAATCCTCTTTTAATACACTCAAGTATATTGTTGTGTTTGCCGTTAGACTTACAAAAATAGTGTTTTTCGGCTCCAAGAGCGACAATATCCCTAATGTATTGTTTTACTTGTATTTCAAACTCGGATAATTGAGCATAATGGTGTATAAGGAGTTGTTCATTAACACGCTCTACAGTATCTTTACTGCCTATATTAGGCATGTCAAAAAAGTTTATTTCTGCTTCTTCTGAAGCATCCATAACTTCGCGAACACATGATAACTCGGGTGAGTATTCGCCTATAATAACAATAAACGATTTTTGTGTCATCAGTCTATCCCTTTCAATTTGCGTTTAATTTGTATTAGAAAATTTACTACCTCGTAATAAATAGTACCTTTATACCATTTTGTACTTTTTTTGCCATGCCAACTTGACTCCAGATGGTGTATGGAATAAGTATTGTTCGTGCGGCGCATAACACGTGTGGAAGTAATAGGCGAAAAGTAATCATGCGTATAGATATGCAATCCTAACTCCTCTAAATATTGCTCCTTACAAGATGGTATAAATCCCTTTTGGCACAAGGCTTTCCCCATTCTTTGCACATTTGTTGTTAAATCGTAAGAACCATCGGGCATCACAAAGACAGCATCATCGTATGTGTGAAGCATTTCTTTTGCCCAAATAGAATGAGGTTCACATCCCATGACACAAGTACCCGGTAAATGCGCTAACGATTCTTCCAACCCCATAAAAGCTATATTTTGCAGTAATGGTTCGAATGACTTGAGAACTTCAACATCTGTATCAAGATATATTCCGCCAAATTGCTCCAATGCAACCAAGCGAACATAATCGCTCACAAAAGCATATTTTCTTGCTTTATAGGCTTGCTGCACATATAACGGAGCATGCTCTATAGTGAAGTTTCGTTCATTCCATTCACGGATTTCCCAGTTGGGCATACATTGACTCCAAGTTTGCATATACTTTTGCAAATGTTCAGGAATGCTTTTTTCGCCAAACCAACAATAATGAATAATCTTAGGTATCATAAGCTATACGTACACAAAAAACGCGAATAACTGTTGTTATCCGCTAGTCGAGGCTGTAGGAAATGCCTTAGTTATCAGATATACAAACAGAAACTCGCGCCGTGTATATATCCGCCAACACACTATCAGAAAAATCCAATAGTGTGGGCGAGTCTTACACTCGTGAGCATCTACTTACTTGTTTTTCTGAATAACTAATTGTGAAACTTCCTACATTTCCGACTAGTCAGAGAACAAGCGTGTAAACGCTTTAATTTAACAATATGTTAGCGCAACGCTTTGCGCTTGTCTTTATGTCTTGTTTTGTCTTTATCCTTTTTCCAAAGTGCTCGGAAGCACCGCTCGGAGAGGGACGATGATTCTTAGCCCTAAAGGGCACAATTTACTCAGTTATAAATTCTACTTCAGTTGTTAATTGGCGAATACCTCCCAGTTTGAGTTCGGGCGTATTGATACGGATGTCGCAGTCAATCACAAACACATTTCCGTTGACGGACTTGATTACATTTTCGTCGTGCAAGTCGCTCAGATAAATCTCCGGCGTGGTATAGGTCCAGTTACGCGGATTGCGGAGTTCAAAACCCATTCGTTCTGCAAACTGTTGAATTTCCTCATCCGTCATCTGTTCGCCTTGGATGTGAGGTTGCTCTACAATGACCTGAAAATCTCCCTCACTCGTGCGTCCAAAACCCAATACATTGAGGCGTGTTTCCGGGAAATAGGCATTGTGCAGACTGATACGGTCGAGTGCCAAAACTGGCAGGATATAATAATCCAAACCGATAGATTTGACAAGTGTATTGCCTTTATAGTACACATGTGCTTCGCCGCCTTCGGCTATCTGTTCGCCCAATAAAGACGGCAGGCTTTTGTCCACATCGTCTATCCAGCAGCCGACTGTCTTTGCCCACTGCTCTATACGGTTTGCCTGCGTCTCTGCGCATTCGCACTCTCTTTGGAAACTGCCTTCCGGCGCAGAGAGGCTACTTGGGTCAATACCTGCTCCCGCGAGTAAGGATGCAATGACATGATTGCTACCTCCCGCTGCGCAGCCATGCTGTTCGAGCGGTGAAAATCGTTGATAAACAAGCCGCCATGAGATAAAAAGTTCTGCATATTGTTCCAGTTGTTTAAGCCCATGAGCATCGAACCCTTGGGCAATAATTGTCTCTATATGTTTCCAAAAATCGTTATTAGTCATAAACGTCTTTGCAACTTTCGGCAATCATGCCTTTACTTCACCGCCTTGAAGCTCATATCAAGGCTCTTGTAGCTGTGCGTCAAGGCACCTACAGAAACAAAGTCCACTCCCTGCTCTGCATACGAGCGGATGGTATCAATCGTAATACCGCCTGAGGACTCAATCTCCATGTGTCTGCCGGCTGACCGCTCCCACGCGCGGATAAGATCTACTGCCTCTTTGGTTTTCTCCGGCGTGAAGTTATCGAGCATGATACGATCAGGTATACCGGTCGCAAGGGCTTCGTTAATCTCGTCGAAATTACGTACCTCAATCTCTATCTTCATATTCAGGAAACGCTCTTTCTGTCCCTCTTCTGCTTTCCTTTTTAAATAATCGCGTGCACGCGTGAGGGCGTTAGTGATGCCGCCGGCGAAATCCACGTGATTGTCCTTGAGTAGGATCATGTCGAAGAGCCCGATGCGATGGTTCATGCCGCCGCCAAGCGCCACTGCCTCTTTCTCCAGGTACCGTAAGCCCGGCGTGGTCTTACGGGTGTCGAGCACGTGGCAACCGGTGTCCTCAATCAAACTCTGATACTTATGCGCGGTCGTCGCTACGCCGGACATGCGCTGCATGATATTGAGCATCGTGCGCTCGATCTGCAGAAGCGACAGCTCCTTGCCATAGACCTTAAACGCTATGTCGCCCGGCTTCACATGATCGCCGTCGTGGAGGTACTGCTCTACCCGGCATTCGGGGTCAAAATAATTGATGATCTCTTTCGCCACCTCTACACCTGCGAGCACGCCGGTATCCTTAATAATGAGTTGCTGACAGCCCATTTGGGTCGGAGGAATACAACTGAGCGAAGTATGATCGCCATCGCGGATATCTTCCTCAAACCAGATAGCAATCAGCTTACGAAGTTCTTGCTTTTCCATAATTTTTACAATTTATGGCGCAAAATTACAAATTTTCTTGCATATATGCAAATTTTTCTGTAATTTTGCGGCATGAAAGTGAAAATAACTCTTCTTTTGTCTCTTATCTGCCTCTCGATGATGGTATCGGCGGAGACCAAATGGGATTATGTGAACCGCCGCAACGAAATCCGTATCGGTTGGGGCGACCAGCTCTTCGAGAGCCTCGTTTGGCATAACCCGACGTCTATCACGCGGACGATGCCGGCGGAGGCGACGTACCAGTACAAAGAGCGTTACCGCCATAACCAGCATGTATGGGCGGAGTACCAATACCGCTTCAAACACTGGTTCTCGCTCGGCGGAATGATAGACATGAGCGAAGTGGGATGGGATGTCGTCACCCGCAACGGCCAGGGGACAGAGCTGACGAGAGACAAGAAGAACTACTTCTACAACCTCGTCATTATGCCGACCATCCGCTTCACGTATTTCCACCACCCGAATGTCAATATATACTCGGGTCTGGGCGTCGGTATGGATATCAACGGCGGTACGGAGGTCGATGGCAAAGGGCATCATACGGCTGTCGGCGCAGCGGTGAACTTCACCCTCGTGGGCGTCTCTGCCAACTACGACCGATGGTTCTGGGCGTTTGACCTCGGCGGCTTGTATGCCCTCAAAAACGCCAACGCCATCTATATGGCTTCTTCACGAATTATGAACGTAAGTATAGGAGCGCGATTCTAATGAAAAAATTCCGATATACACTGTTACTCCTCCTCGTCGTAGCGATGAGCGCGTGTCAGTTCCGGGACGATGAGGTTGTGGACTTCGCCAATATCGAAGCCGCCAAAGGCCTGAAGTTCCGCGTCATCGGTCAGCATGAGACGGATCTGTCGGAGGGGCTGCCGTACAACTGCTACCTGCCTGACGGCACGGCGGCGATGGACTACAACGAGGCTCAGGAAACAAATGATGCACGCGCCGTCCGACGCACGACAGGCGCTACCGGCGCGGCTATCTTGCAGGAACTGCTGAAATGGGGCAACCAGAACAAGATCATCGAGATCGTCGGCACCTACCCAAGCATCGACATCGAGGGCAACCCGATTACGCTATCCGGCAAAGTGATGCTTCCCAAGAACGGAATCCCCAAACGCATGATCCTCGTGAGCCACTATACCGTTTGCTCCAACGCCGAGGCACCCAGTAATTGCTTCTCGTTGGAGGGCGTGTTGGTCAACTCCGGTTACGGGCTGATCATCCCCGATTACATCGGCTACGGCGTGACCGCACAGGAGGTACATCCGTACCTTGTAATGGACTTAACGGCGCACAACGTAGTGGATATGTATCTGGCTGTCAAGCCGTGGCTGGAGGCAGTCGGCAGGAGCGCGGACGACCCCAGTCTGGATCTCATGGGCTACAGTCAGGGCGGGGCTACCACCATGGCGGTTCAGTACCTGATAGAAACCGAATACAGCAACGCGAACAGCATTGATCATATCATGCTCCACCGCGTGTTTGCCGGCGGCGGTCCATATGACGTAAAGGCGACCTACGAGCGGTTCGTCACCACCGACACAGCCGGCTATCCGGTCGCCGTGCCGTTGGTTTTGCAGGGCATGATCAAGGGCAACAAACTAAACATGGAACTATCGGATATGATGAAACCCTTCCTTTGCGAGCATATGGACGAATGGATCAACAGCAAACGTTTCACCTCCGCGCAGATCAACCAACTGATCGGGACCAAAGTGACCCACGAGCTGCTGACCGACGAGGCGATGGAGCAGAAGTCGGAAAAAGTGGCGGAGCTGTACAAAGCCATGACCCTGAACTCCATTACCGCCTACGACTGGGATCCCCAAGCATCGGTCTATATGATGCACTCCATAGACGACGAGACGGTGCCGTACACCAACGCCACACATGCCCGGTCGCATTGGAAGGATGCCAACATCACCTATAATTTCGGGCACTACGGCGGTCATGTGATGACGTGTCTCAGGTTTATCTATACCGTACAAGAACTGTTAGCCAAAGAAGAGGAAGAAAGGAAGAAATATGAGAAATAAAGACCGCTTCGCTCAAAGAGTAAAGACCGCTATGCTCAAAGACAAAAGACTTATATGGAATCGACTAATCATTTTAGTCCTTATTCCTTATTCCTTGTTCCTTACTCCCTCGTGCAATACGGAGGCGAACTACGAGACGAAGGATGTGGAAGTAAACATGAATATCATGAATGTATCTTCGGGCTTCATTGAGTGTGAGTACTCAACCAACAAGGATGCTTATTATCTCATTGCTATCTGCGAGCCGTGGGAGGACTATAACCCAATAACCAACTCCAAGCAATTCATGCAACTGGCGCTGGATAGCGCATACGCCGAGTACCTCGTCTGGCGTAACGGCCTACTTCGTAACAAAGAGTTCAACGTAGCGCCCTTTGCCAGCCACTCGCTCCAATATGGCCATACAACCCATTTCTTTACGGGGCTGACACCCTACTCTGACTACTGGGTATTTGCTTTCCCCGTTGACCCGGAAACAATGCAACCTGTCGGCAAACTGGTTCTGGAGAATATCAAGACTTCCATAACATCCACCGTAGAGGTTCGTTTTGAATACCGTGTGAGGGGCATATGGGACTATATCTACCCTGTGGACACGCTCGGTCATATCAACTCACGCTATCCCTTCATCACTCTCACCAAAGACAGTCTCGAACTCACCTCGGAAATTGCGGAATGGGGAACTCCGCTTCCCTTCTTCTACAACTGGGAAGAGGAAATGTTCGAATATCCCCAAATGGCCGATGTCTTTTACGGCGTGAAAGCAACCGAGAATGACGGCATACAATCTACCTGCGAGTTTGAGGAAGGGCACACCTATTATACCGGCATCACCGGCTTTGACGGGCTGTTCAAACACATGGCGATCTACAAGTTCACGTGGCACAAAGACTGCGTGTACTATTTCCAAGACACCGACTCCACCAACTTATATAAAAAAGACCAGGATAAACTATTATAACCGGTGTCATGAAAATCTCCCTTCTTGTAATCGGCAAAACGACGGACGGGCGGCTGGTCTCACTCATCGACGACTACCGGCAACGGCTCAGCCATTATGTGCCGTTTGAATTGGTCGTTATCCCTGATATCAAAAACGCCAAGGCACTCAGCATGGAACAGATAAAAACGCAGGAAGGCAATGAAATTCTGCGGTGGCTGACGCCTTCTGCGGATGTTTGGCTGTTAGACGAACACGGCCGCGAGTTCCGCTCCATTGAGTTTGCGGATTTCCTGCAAAAGAAGATGGGTTCGGGTCGTGACTTGACGCTTGTCATCGGCGGCGCGTACGGCTTCAGCCCCGCCGTCTATGAGCGGGCTAACGGAAAACTGTCCCTCTCGCAGATGACTTTCTCCCACCAGATGATACGATTAATGGCCATCGAGCAGATCTACCGCGCGATGACCATTCTTCGGAACGAGCCATACCACCATGAATAATTATCTTACTCGTATCTTCTGTCCTATTTGCAGGACTTTCGTCTCTTTGATCTTATTGAGCTGACAGAGCTTCCTCACCGTCGTACCGTACTTGCGGGCTATGCCGGAGAGCGTGTCGCCGGAGCGCACCTTATGGTACTTCATCGCTGCCTGCTCGGCACGCGCCTGTTTCATGGCTTTGATGCCGATGACGTACTCCTCTTTGTTACGCAACTCACCCGTCGTAAAATCTATGAGGTTAGCGGGGTTCATTGCTTCGCCGAGGTAGCGGATCTCGAAATGGAGATGGCTGCCGGTTGAACGACCTGTGTTACCGCCCAGACCGATGACATACCCCGCCGGTACAGCTTCGTACTCATCCACCAAAGGCCGGCTCAAGTGCCCATAGACGGTCTCCAGACCATTCTCATGACGCAGCACTACGAAATACCCGTACCCTCGTGGATCCCATCCTACGATACGTACCTGACCTGCCCATGCCGCGCGAATAGAATCGCCCACCTGTACCTTGATATCCGTACCCTTGTGCATCCTGCTGCGACGCCATCCGTACGGACTCGTCACATACCCCGGAGCCGGCAAACGGAAACCCGCCATCGGGACATGTACATCTTCCTTCAGGCTGTCGAACATCGTCCCATAGGGATTGACGCGCTCGTCCGTCCATATACGCCGATAGATACTATCCGCAGGGTGATGGTTGATGAGCATCGTATCCAGAAGGAACTGCGGTGCCAATTTATAGACGACATCGCCGTCTTTGGTACGGACGATGATCTTCTGCGGTAACAACTCCAGGTCGCAGCCTAAGATCAGTGTGTCGTGGGCAAAAAGCCCTGCCAGACACTCCGGTAACTGGGATGCTCGGACATCCAGATCGTCCAATTCCTCTAACTCGTCGCCCTCGCTATCTGCAGCGAGCGTATCGAGCGGTAACTCCTCAGCCGCTGTGTTCTGCGCATTTAATGGAAGCAGAAACAGCAGAAGCAGAAGCCACAAAGATGCAAAATAACGCATAAACAAACTAATACCAATAAAGTTATACCTATACCGATGTACCATCTCTTAGCGGTGCTCATATCGCCTTTGATCTTCGGCGCTTTGACAATCGGGAAATTCACCTGCTCGGTCAGCGTACGGCCGAAGATGACGGAGATCAGGGCGTCTGCGTTGACTGCCCAGCCGTTGGCGTTCAGTACCGGAGCGAGGTTACGACGGCGCAGCTTGAGCCATGCCATGATCATACTCGGGCCGCTGATGAGCAGCAGGATAGCCACAAAGACGAGTATCTGTTGCCACCATGTGAGGGTCACCCATCCTTTCGCTACGCTCACTAACATCGTACCGATCATGCCTAATGCCATACCGATGGCTGCGAAGATGCCGGCGAACTTAGCGATGTCGAACGCAGGTTTCGGTGCCTCTGCAGGAGCGCCTTCCACTTTCGTCGTCTCGACCTTCGTCTTCATGTCGTCAAAAGCCTTAGCGTCTTTCTCTGCGGCGGATTTGTTGATCTTCTCCTCTATCCAGTTGCCGAACTTACGGTACGGCGTCCAGAACGCCTGGCGGATAGAGATCGGGTTATCGATGATCTTCGTCACCGTAGCGTCGTAGTCGTTACCTTCATTGTCGTAGAACACACCGTTCTTGCCGACGCTCAGGTTCTTTATATCGCCTTGCGTCATGGCAGCAACGATCGCCATGGACTTACCGAGTTTCTTGCTCTCGCAGTTGCAGTACAGTAGGTAGATGCCGCTCAACGGTGCCTGTGCATCGTGCTTGGCGGGATCGTTCACACGCATACAGAGGTGGCATGCACGCTGGTCGATGATCAACGTTCCTGCCTCAAACGAGGCGATGGTCTTCTTATTATAATCATAGAAGTCCTCGAAGGTCACGAAGTTACGCAGCAAGCGGTAGAAATCGCGGTGAAGGAGTAACAACTTGCGCAGCGGCATAAACTCCGCTTTGGCAGCCGCCAGAGCATCGGCGTTCGCCGTTTCTGCAGCCGCTTTGGCTGCCTCCCACTCTGCTATCTGCGCACCCATCTCATTGAATTTCTTCTCCGTCATGCCGGGCTTCGGGGTCTCCTCGGGAATGACCGCCAAACCGAGTTTCTGCAGTTTCTCCTGCTCGAAATACGCAGCGTATTCGGCTTGTTTCTCTTTGTAGGCTGCAATGACATCTGCCTCAAACGGGGCTGCAGGAACCGCCTGCTTCTCGATCTTCACAGCGTCAATCGCCGCCTGAACCTCCGCCAGAGAGATACTCTCGGCTCCGGGCTCTTGGCTCTTAGCTATCTTCTCCGCTACCGCTTTAACCGCATCATCGGCGATGTTCTCTATGGCAATCGTGTCGCTCTGCTCGAAGAGCGTCTTCGGGTCTTTCAATGCGCCGCAGAGGTAGTCCGCCGTAGCGATCACCTCCTTCACACGCAGCTTGCCGTCGCCATCGACGTCCATGAGGCTCAACGAGTCGCTGCTGATCTCCAAACCATTGACCGGGCAGGACAGAACGGTCCACATCTTCTTGTCCAACTCACCGAGATGACGGATGTCCTCTGCCGACTGAATGCGTACGCGCGTCACGCCGCCTACGTTCGCAAAACTCCATTTATATTTTGCCATTTCTCTTGAAATTTAAGTGATACGTTCCTAAAACGGCTGCAAAGGTACAACAAAAATTGCACATACGCAAATTTTTCTGCGATTTTTTGCTTGGCGAAATGAAATTTCGCGATAATTAAAGAGCCGTAGGGCACTGCGTGGAGTATAAGCCCCTCGGAGACCGCGCGTCCCCAACGCGCCCTTCCGTCCGTGCCCCCTGCACGGAAACTACGGTCTCTACGGGGCATATACTCACGTAAGTAAAACTTAGGCTCTTTAATTATCCACAGCGGAAGTATGACGCGGGAAGCAAAAAAGCGCAGGATTTGCGTATGCACCGCAAGATGCGAACGTAGCTACGGGGAAATTACCGTAGGTAAGGCAGATGTCCGAAGTACAACTTTTTTTTGACATATGCAAGGAAAATCGAAAAAAAAGCGTCCCCGAAGGGCCGCCTGAGGTCCCTCTTTGCCTGAAGAGGGCTTTTTGTTGGAGTGTTCTCATGTGTTCCTCCGCAGATGATCCCGTGATGGTCGTGTTCAGAAAGCGAGCATCGCGTGACCATCTTACGGGAATGACTTAACCATAACAGAGAAAAGACTTAAGACTTAAGATTTAATTATTGGTGGTACAAAAGGTGGTGGTACATAATGTAACACCTTTACGTAACACCTTTTTTTTCTTTTTAATTTTCTTTTGCTTCTTTTCTTTTATCGGCTTTCTTTTTGGGAGGCATAATGATTGATTTTTTAAGAGTTATTAAATAAAAAACAGACCCACGATTAAGTTTCGTAGGTCTGTTTTTCTCGGAATCTTTAAAATTATTTTTCTGTCCTCTCATTTACCAATTCTTCAGTTCTTTTATGTACGAGCTCAAAGAACAGGAACTTTGCTTACCTTTTGGCAACCCCAATTCTTTCCAATTTTCGCGAAAGAAATCAACAACGGGACCTATACCATTGGACACAATAATTTTCTCTCCGTTCTTGAGCCTTATTTCTATGATCTCTGCATAAGTACCATATAGGTCAATATCATACCCATTCCAGTACCATTCTACTATATCATTTAAACTAAATCCTATGGCTCTGTCATTATGTTTATAGATTATGTCTCGTTGTTCTATATCTATTGATAATGTAGTATCTTCTTCATATTTAAATAGTAGCCATCTATTGTGCAAACAAACGCAAGAGAATAATAGTAATAAGCACATCAGAATACATAAGAGTATCGTGTATACATTGGGATGCGAGATGACCATATACGGACCTAATCCCATTAATGGCCAGTAAATTACTAAATGGGCTATCACATCAAAATTCAAAAACAACCCATCTTTGCGGCTAAAAGTATAATTATTTTTCTCATTACCAATCGCTTCCGTCATAATTGAATCCTCCTAAATTTGCCCAAAAGCCTTTGCGGCCGCAAAGGTACAACTTTTTTTTGAAATACGCAAGAAAAAAAATGCATCTTCCTTGCATATATCAAAATATTTTCGTAATTTTGCAGCAAAATTTTAGGACTATGAATGTGAAAGAACGATTAGCGGCGCTGCGTGCTCAAATGCATGAGCAAGGATTAGCCGCATACGTAGTACCGGGCAATGACCCGCATGCAAGCGAATATATGGCCTCGCACTGGTGTGAGATGCAGTGGTTGAGCGGTTTCAACGGAGAGAGCGGCACGATGGTCGTGACTCTCGACCGCGCATTATTATGGACCGACAGCCGGTACTACCTGCAGGCCGGTATCGAACTCAAAGACAGCACGATTGAGTTGATGCGCGAGAGCGATATCGATTGTCCGAGCGTGGCGGAGTGGCTCTGTGGAGAATTACGAATTACGAATGACGAATTACGAATTGGCGTAAACCCCGAAATGTTCAGCGTCAATGACTTCAAGGAATGGAAAGAGAAGTTCGCAGAGGCAGGCATCGGCGTGAAGAGCGTGGATCTGATCAAGCCCATCTGGACGGAAGGCAGGCCGGCTATCCCGAGCGACAAGCTCTATCCTTACTCTGCGGATTTTGCAGGAGAGACAGTGGAGAGCAAACTCGCGAGGATGCGCGAGAGTTTGGAGTCGAAAGTCGAAAGTCAAAAGTCGAAAGATTATGCGCTGATTGTCAGCGCATTAGACGAGATAGCATGGCTGCTGAACATCCGCGGCTACGACGTGGAGTACAACCCCGTGGTAATCAGTTATGTAGTGTTAGAGGCAGACAAATGTACGTTGTTCGTGAACCCGGAGAAGATCGACAGCGCTGCACAGAACTACCTGGATTTCAATAACATCAACGTACAGCCATACGAGGCGGTATTCGAGTATATCCACGGGCTGAGAGGCACTATCTTCTACGACGGTGCGAAGGTCAATGAGGCGCTGTATGAAGCGATAGATAAAGGACCAAGTGACCAAGGACCAAGGACCAAGGCCAAGAACATTCAATCCCCGATACTCGTTGACAAGGCGAAGAAGAACGCCGTGGAGTTAGAGGGCGAGCGGATAGCGATGCGCCAGGACGGAGCCGCACTCACACGATTCTTCAAGTGGCTTGAAGAAGAGGCGTTCCAACAGCCAAGGACCGAATGGGATCTGATGGAGAAACTGCATGAGTTCCGGGCGATGGGAGAGAACTTCGTGGAGGAGAGCTTCGGCACGATAGCCGGCTATCAAGGTAACGGTGCGATTGTGCATTACGCAGCGACGAAAGAGCACTGCGCAGAGGTAAAGAAAGAAGGTATGCTCCTGCTCGACAGCGGCGGTCAGTACCTCGACGGCACGACGGACATCACCCGTACGGTATGGCTCGGCGGTCGGATCCCGCAACAGGCGAAACTCGACTACACCTACGTTCTCAAAGGACACATAGCGCTGCAGACAGCACGTTTCCCGCGTGGCACCAGAGGCAACCAGTTGGACGCATTAGCGAAGCAGTATATGTGGCAAGCCGGCATCACTTTCGGTCACGGCACGGGTCACGGCGTAGGACATTTCTTAGGCTGTCACGAAGGGCCGCAGAACGTGCGCACGGATAACAACCCCACCCCGTTAGAGGTAGGCCATATCATCTCCGACGAACCGGGTATCTACCGCACCGGTCAATGGGGCATCCGCACGGAGAACCTGATCACCGTCATTCCTGCCAAACAGACGAAAGCGACGACGACGGAAGACGAATGGCTGACGTTCGAGACGCTGACGCTGTGTTTCTACGACACGAGTCTCATTGAGATGAACCTGATGACGGAGGACGAGATAGATTGGCTGAACGCTTATCACGTACGCGTCTATAAAGAGGTTAGTCCGCTGCTGAACGAAGAAGAGCGGAAGTTCCTGGCACGGAAGTGCGCGGCACTGGAGGTCGGGGAATGAGAATTAAAAATGACGAATTACGAATGACGAATTATATGAAAGAGAACAAAATTGACGGGCGGTTATACAACCCCTACATTATTGAAGAAAGACAGCTGAACATCACTCAACTCGATGTATTCAGCCGTTTGATGATGGACCGCATCTTGTTTTTGAGCGGTGAGGTAGTAGGTGACACAATGGACACGTTAGTGGCTCAGCTGCTATTTCTGGACTCGGTGAACCACGATCCGATTAACCTGTACATCAACTCGCAAGGCGGCGAGTGCTACTCGGGTCTGGAGTTGATCTCGGTGATGAAATTTATCAAATCGCCGGTCTATACGACGGTTCTGGGTCTGGCAGCCAGCATGGGTGCCGTGATTGCTTCGAGCGGCGAGAAAGGTCACCGTATGGCACTTCCCTACTCTCGGTTCATGATCCACCAGCCCAGTTCCGGCATCGGCTACTCGACCTTCAAGGACCAGGCCATCCACCTCAAAGAGATGGAGAACCTCAAGCAGGACCTGTATAAGGTGCTGGCGGAGAACAGCGGTCAGACGATTGATCAGATCGAGACGCTCTGCGACCGTGACAAATGGATGAAGGCAGACGAAGCCATCCAACTCGGATTCCTCGACGAGATAGTAGAGCGCAAGGCATAACCAAGGTTTTTGCGCAAGGCATAAAAAAAGAAGCGACCGTTTTGATGGCCGCTTCTCTTTTGTTTAGTCCTCTTTCTTCGTTTCGATCAAGGCTCCTTGCGGGGTGTATAACCGCTCGTCCTTGCGAATATAGAGTTGCCCGTTGAGGAAGAATTTCTCCGCCGAGCGAGTATTTTCCTGAATTGTATTAATTCCCGTTGTAACTGGGCTGAGTACCGTCAGGTTGAGGATAAGCGTCGAGTCACAACCATGGATCGTCGGATAGATCACCGTCAGCGTCGTGTCACCCGCGGGGATAAGACTGAGGTCGATATCCTGCCATGCTTCTTCGGCTCCTGCGGTGATGGTCTTACTGAAACTCATCTCATACTTATTGGAAGCAAGTACCCATAACTCGACGATGGAGTCTCCGCCGAACTGATTCGGGGTGCTTAATGTCACCGTCAGCGGCGTTTTGCTCGGTTTGGAGTACTCTACGTTGTCATAGAAAGCAACTTCTCCTCTGCCGCAGATGTAGATCGAATCGACACCATAAGTAGCCGGTGCTTCGTTCACGGTGAGATGCATCGTATAGACGGAGTCACATTCCGTAACGGTAGTATAGACCTTTGTCAGGATCGTATCGCCTACAGGTATCAGGCTGAGGTCGATCTCACGCCATACGCCCGGTTGACCTACGTAGATAGTCTGCGCTTCGTCCTCGAACGCATAGGAAGGATAAACAGTGAGGGTCAACTCATAAACGGAGTCCGTACCGTACTGCGATTGCAGCGAGTCATAGAGGATGATGGCACCTGCCTCATGGGTAGGCAGCGTCTTCAGACGCCACTCGCCCTCTTCGTTCTGGCAAGCCGTAGCGACCTCTTGGATGAGATAAGGAATAGCGTTCACAGTCAGCTGCAGCGCATAGACGGAGTCGCAACCGTCGATATTCTTGAGCGAGTCATACAAGGTGTACGCACCCGGAGTCAAGAGACCGTATTCCTTCTCTCGCCATACGAGCGGCTCATCCATATTGATGGTGGTGTCCTCAGCGAAGAAATGACGTGGCAGAACGGTAGCCGTGAAGGTAACGACGGAGTCACCGCCGTAGATATTCTTCTCCGATACCGTAACCTCCTCCTCAGTAGCAGCCGTGTACCACTTGCCGGAGAACTCCACCGAGTCCCCGTCGCAGAAAGAAGCACTATACTCACCGTAGGTGGTAGGTATAGGAGAAACGACTACTTGTTTCTCTACCGGCTCTGCAGCTAAATAGAACTCGTTGCCCGCCTGCGTTGCTGTGATAGTTACCGTGCCGGCAGATACAGGGATGAGCGTCGTGCCCTCTACTCGGGCGATAGACTCATCGGAAGAGGTGTACACTACCTGCAGCTCCGACGAAGCGGTAGCCGTCATCTCGAAGCTCATACCGTAGTAGAACAACTCCGGGAAGATGTCATCCCAAATGATGGTCTGAGCTATTTGACCGTTCTCTACATGCACCGTTACTTCGGTCGAAGCCGAGGCATAGATAGCCGGGTTAGCCGGCGTGAAGATGACGGTATAAGTTTGCTCGCCAGCCTCCGGAATGACCTCCGGCGTCTGCCATGCGAACGAACCATCTACAGAAGCCTCTCCGCCTGAGAGTTTAGACACAGAGAGCGCCTGACCGGCAGCGATCTCCGTAGCTTGCGGATCTTCAATAATTGTGGTCGGTGTCAGTTGAATCTCTATTTTCTTGGCATCCGAAGCCGCTTCATAACGGTTGTCACCGGCCTGATAGGCGGTGATGGAAACCGTACCGGCAGTAAGGATAATCAGTTGCTTGTTCTCATCCACATAGGCGATAGCGCTGTCGGAAGACAGATAAGCTACCTCTAATTCGCTCGTAGCCGTGGCATGGAAAGGCTCCAACACATCAGTCGTCAGGCACGATGCCGGCAACTCAAAGTCATTGATAATCTGGTTGAGACCGGTTGTGAAGATATGTACCGGGATGCGGTGCGTAGAAGGATTCTCCTTGTTATCCGTGATAACGATGGTGTCATAGAAATCTACATTCTTCTCATGCGGAGTGAAGCTGACGATAAACTCATCGTCACTGAAATCATCACAACCCTCGCCGAGAGTAGCCTGGCTCAGCGTGAACAATCCCTGCGTAGTAGAGAGAGTCATGAGGTCGATATTGGAATGAGAAACAGTAATCTTCTTTGTCCACGTAGCGTTGAACTCCGCATTATCGTTAATCTCTGCCAAATCAGCACGGAGGAACTTAGCACGGCTGACACGGATATCCGAAATGGTGTGGTCTGTTCCTGTCTCCAACGTGCGTAAACGCAGTCTGGTAGCAGACTCATCCAGCGTAATATTACCGGACGGCGTATCGCTCGTTCCAACAACATTATTATATACCTCGTGCCAATCCCATAAACCGTCTTGATAGATATATTGCTCGACGATGAAAGCAGAATAGGTCGCACTACCCCACGTACTACTACTTTTCTCCCCGTGACGAGCGTTAAAGGTCAGCACAGCGGGAATACCGGAAAGATCATAGACCTGTTCCTTTTTGCTTCCATTAAGCGTCAAAGATGCTTGAACGAGAGCCATGCCGTTGCACTGCGAAGCCGGGTTACGCACAATAACGTAATTGCGCAACTCTACCGGCAGATACTCGTGACCGTCGATCTCGCCTCCGGCTTGCGATGCAGTGATATATGTCTCACCTTCACCTACTACAGAGAGCACGCCATTAACGATCGTTACGACATTCTCATCAGCAGAACTATATACAATCTCGCCGCCGCTGGTAGCTGTCGCGGTCAAAGCAACAGGCTCCGAGGTCGTCAACAGACCTAAGAAACTCTGCTCCCAAGTAATCATCTGTTTAAGCAACTCGGTCACTACGAACTGCTTCGTATCGGAAACCTCGTCGTACTCGTTATCACCTGCCTGATAAGCGGTGATATTTACCGTACCAACCGCCTTAGCCAATAAAGCAGTATCCGCGATGACCTCAATCACCTCAGGGTTGTCGGAAGTGAAAGTTACACGCTCTCCATTGGTAGCCGTAGCTACTGCAGGAATCAATGCATCGGGGTACTGCTCACCCGTATTCATCGCAAAGCCGGTTGCCGCCAGGTCTGCATTCCACTCAATGGTCTGCTGACGCTTGGAAGTAGTTGCAGATACATGAATTGTCTTGGTATCCACACCATTGGTAATAATAATATCGCCTTCATTAAGACCCGTTTCGCCAGTATGGGTGTAACTTATCGTCAGGGTCTGAGATCCGTATGTATCGAAATTACCAAAGGAAGTCGGAGTAACAGTAAAACGAGGGTTAGAGCAAGTTACATTCAGTGTTGAAATATTACACCAGTTGATGAGAGAGGTCTTGGTTACCTCACCCGTATTAATCACCGCAGTACCAAAGTCTATGGATGCGGGTACAGGATCTTCTACATACTTGAGTTCTGTAACTTTTATATTCGAATAGGAATTCGAGAAGTTACAAGAGTGGTGGAAACGCAAATGGCGCGTTGCTCTGGAGAGTTGAATATCACCAGAAGCATGAGTATCCATATTAGAAGCATCGTCATTTGTCCAGATAGTCGTCCATGTATTACCATCTGCGCTTTCTTCAACATAAAGCATGTGAGTGTTACCCACTCCCTTACGAGCATCACTATAACCGCCTAATGATAATACCGCTTGTGCAGCCCCATCCAATTGATCAAAATTTAATGTCGGATTACCAATATTACCTTCTACTTGATATATATAAGCATAGTTAAAAGACAACTTATCAGGTACTCCTTGGAAAGAGAGAGTGACATATTTGTGGGTCCAGTCAGTTGCTGAACCATTACCGAGAGTATATGATTGATCATTTACCGGAAGGTGAGAATTATTTGCGATCACAGTAAGGCTGAATTCTACAGTCTTTGCCTGATACGTATCTGTTTCTGCGACAGCTGCACGATATACGGCAGTACCTACTGAGCCGGCTGTCATCACTCCGCTCGCATAAGACGCATATTGAGCACCGCTGACATTAGACACGACAACTTCTGCATCTGAAGAGTTTTCAATCTCTACGCTTACCGTTGATCCCTGATAAGCAGACATTGAAGTACGGGCTACTCCTTCCATCAAAATAATCAGCATCGGATTTTTCTTGGTAACAGTAAGTGTCAGTTCCTCATGCTTGTAAGACAGAGTCTCTGTCTCTTCCTGAGTAGCAGAAATAGTTACTGTTCCTACCTGCAATGCCGTTAATGCGCCTGTTTCTGCATTGAATGACACTATTCCTTCAGGAGCAATCTCAATCGTGGGATTACTTACATTATCCATAATCAGATGTGCCGTCTGCTCCAATTCTATTTCAGCATCATCAAGTACAAAGATAGGCGTGAGTCTCTCTGCCCAATGCGCGGTCAGTTGCATATCTTCGGTCGGAGTAATAACCGTACCTACTGTTCCTACCCAATTTTCACCAACGTACCAACCATCAAATAAGAAACCTTCGCGAGTAGGTTCCGGAAGAGTAATTGTTTGCGGTTGCCAGATAGCATATAGATCATACTGGGTCCCTTCAACGGTAGTGAGATTTTTCAGCACTTGCCCATCAGAATAAATAACCTCACCATTTGCTGTTCCTGCCCATCCAAGAAAAGTATAAGCACAGGTTTCCTCCGTCTGAGCACAAGTTCCTTCGTTAGCATCGTATTGGATTGTGTAACTATTCACAAAAGCATTACTACGAAGAGCCTGCTGAGCATCATAATAGTAGGTCTGGTTAGCCATACTGCCTGCTGTATTTCCATTTCCATGAAAGATCATTGTATAGGTTATTGGAGTGAATACAGCTGCATAATACGAATTTTGAGCGCCAATACCTGTTGCTGATTGTTTAACCTGCTGACCCTGTGCCGTCAAATCACTTGTATTCGTAACCGTCGTGGCATTATCATAGTTGGATTGATTGGTTTTATACCAGTTCTGGAATTTATAACCATCATTGGCCTGATAATACAAATAGAAAGTCTTATCACCACTGGACATGAATCCCCCAATGGTAGCATCATCCTTTGTTTTAGAGAATGAACTCGGAGCCCCCACTTCGGTCCCTACATAAACGTATCCTCCCTGTTGCGGAGAGGAATAAGCATAGACGTAAGCTTGTCCTGCCCATACATTACCGCTCATGCCCATCGCTACAAGAGCGGTGAGCATGACGATAAACTTAGAAAATAAGTTTGTTTTCATACGATGATTTATTTAACGCGCACGCCGGATGCGTTATACCACGCATCGTTGGAGCGGATGAAAAGCTGACCGTTGATCAGCACTTTCTCGAAGCGCGCTTCGTGAGTAATAGTTTCCTCGATGCCCTGTATCTCAGGCTCCTTCGGATCAAGCGAAGTACCCTCGGCATTCGTATCGGTGAAGTCAATACGGTAAACATTATATTTGCCGAATTGTGCATAATCATCAGCCACTACATAAACGAAGACGCATTTATGAAGTGCATCATAAGCGAAGAACGACTCTGCTGAAACACCATCTTCAACACCTTCAAAAATACCGCAGGAGTCGCAGTAGGTCTCGTTAATCTTATAGGACACACCATCAAAAGTGATAGCCTCATCGCCGCGGGTAAGAGAGAGAAGATGGTTGTTATAGATCAACTCTACATCGTCCAGAAGGACGGAATCCGGATGTTCACTTGTTCCGGTACCGCCACCTTGCAGTTTGTTGGTCGTGAAGGTCGTGAGGATATAAGCCGGCTCTTTGTCGGAATTCTCGGTTACATAGCTGAACGGCACGGAGATACGTTGCCAGCCAAGAGAAGCCGTAGCCGAATAGTTAATCGCTGCTTGAGCTATTTTGATCTCCGAGTAGTCAGCGGTCTCCGGATCTTGGTAGCGGGCGTTGGTGGTAATAATCGTACTCATACGTGCTTGATTCGCTTCATTTGCTGCATCGCGGTCACCGGGGATATACTTAGCCCAGAAAACGATGGAGTCCGGACGACCTTGGAACGGAGTGTTGAAGCCTTCGTTGGCGGGATCGGAGAAGTTATAGTTTTTCTCTGCATCGGCTGCAGTAGCAGAACCGGCATTGATACGACCATTGGTGCAGTTGCCATTTGCGTTAATTTTTTTAAGCATTGTCTTTGACGACAAGAGTGCACTATGAGCGCCATTGGAACCCGGACGAACTTGGTTAGATTGAACAAATTGGTCTGTATTGCCTTGTACCATAATAGCTAAATCTCCGGTAGCCGAAACAAACGAATGCCAGCCTTGCGGCTCGTTATTGGTCCAAGCACCCTCGAAACCACCGTTCGGCAGAGCATAGTTGTTCGAGCGAACAGCATCTCCTGCGAAACAAACGATAATCGGTTCCGGAAGGGTTGTAGGCTCCGCAATCTGCAATACAATACCTGCTTCACTCTCCGTAGCCTGCGATGTGTACGTCTTACCACCTTCCTCATAGGAAGCCAAAATATTGATAGTCGCACGCAGCTCCAGCAAAACTTGCAGATAGAGAGTAGTCTCCTCAATCGAGAACTTGCCATCCTCCGACATCGTGATATTCGGCAGAACAATGCTTCCCAGACTTACACCGTTGTATTTAAAGTCCGGCAGAACAAATGTGAGGGTGTTGTCCGTCACACCCGGAAGAAGGTACACTTCGCTGCCCGGATATTCTTCTGAATCGAGCAACAGAGTGCCGTCATACTTACCGCAGACATCCATGATAGATACTGCCATTACTTGCGCCGAGATCATCAGCCCGGCAAAAAGAGTTGTAAAGATTTTTTTCATTGTTGTAATAATTTATTTGATTTTTTTACCTAAAACATCATATATGTGTTCATCCTTACGGATGATATAGAGTTTTCCGTTATACAGCACTTTGCGGGCAACTCGTTTTCCCGAGCCGGTATTCGAAATACCCGTAACGATAGGCTCAGGAATAACTGTGAGGTTTAGTACTCGGATGGAGTCGCAGAAATCGTCGGACCAATACTCCGCCTTCAGCGTCATGGAGCCGATCGGGAGCGGGCTCAACTCATAGTATTCCCATTTGACATCCTCGCCTGCAACGATCGTCAGTTCTTCCTCTATGTAATACGACGGGAAGACGATAATAGTTACATGGACGATGGAGTCACCGCCGTAGATATTCTTCTCAGAAATACGTACATCGCCGCCAAACGACTCTCTGTACTCTACTCCATCGAAGAGGATAAACTCACCTCCACAACATTCCGCAGAAAAGCTGCCGTATGTGATAGGAATGTCAGATACATGCAAGCGAAGCAGATAGACAGAGTCACAACCATATTGGGTAGTCAGCGAATCGTAGATCAGATACGGCTCTTCGCGTTTGGGCAGGTCTTGGATTGTCTTGCCACGCCATTCCAGATTGGCTTCGTTGACGTATTTCTCCTCCGTGAACAGATAGATGGGGTGAACCGTCAGCGTCAGCTTATAGACGGAGTCCATGCCGTAAATCGATTGGAGTGAATCATAAAGCACAAATGTACCTTCTGTCGCGGTAGGAAGGGCTTTGTGGTGCCATTCTGCCTCTTCGTTTACGCAGGCGCTCAGAGATTCCTCATACCAATAACCGATTGATTGAACACTCAGCGTCAGCGTATAGACGGAGTCGCAACCGGCCTTCGTTTGTAGCGAATCGGCAAAGGTATATACGCCCGGCGTGAGATTCTGATAACTCTTCTCGCGCCATGTATAAGACTCATTCATCTTCATCGCCGCTTCTGCCGGGAAGGTATAAACTGGCAGCACACTCAGCGTCAGCTTATAGACGGAGTCCATGCCGTATTTCGATACCAGCGAGTCATACACAACGAACGTACCTGACTCATTGGTATTCAGCGTCTTGTCGCGCCAAGCGGCCCCTTCGTTCTGACAAGCACTCATGCTTTCTTCGATCAGATACGGAATGGCTTCCACGTTCAGCGTCAGCGTATAGACGGAGTCGCAACCGGCTTTCGTCTGCAGCGAGTCAGCAAAGGTATATACGCCCGGTGTGAGATTCTGATAACTCTTCTCGCGCCATGTGTAAGACTCGTTCATCTTTATCGTCGCTTCCTCGACAGGGAAAGCATAAACCGGCAACACATTCAGAGTCAGCGTAATAATCGAGTCGCCGCCTCTCGTGTTCGGGATTCGAGTCGTGTACGTTTTTGCTTCGGTCAAGTTCGTGAACAACTCATCCGAATACGGCTCATTAGCGCAGGTCGTTGCCGAATAAGCATATTCGGTATCGCGAACCGGCTCTGCCATCTGAAGCGTATAAACGGAGTATGCTTTTGCCTGAGAGTAGCTATCTGCTACTACATAGACAAGTACCTGATTGTGCTCCGCATCAAAGCCGATGAAGGACTTAGCCGCCTTGCCGTTCGTCGTAGCCGTAAAACTATAATCGCTATCGCTAAACTCTGCAGTTGTATTGGCATGACCGTTCGAGAAAGAGATAGTATTATTACCCATCTTGAACGTCTGCAACGCGTGGTTATAGATGATCTCCGCATCGTCAAGATAAACGACATCTGGGCTGTTCTTGCTCGAGTTACCGCCGCCCGGAGTAGCATTGGAAGAGAAAGTAACCAGGATATAGGCCGCCGTCTTAGGATCTAACGAAGTATAAACAAACGGTGTAGAGAGGCGCTGCCAGCCCTTCGAGCTGGTGGCAGAATAGTTAATCGCCGCGTTACCTACCTTGACCGATCCATACGAACCGGTCTCCGGATCTTGGTAGCGTGCATTCTGCGTAATGACCGCATTTGCACGAGCTTTATTGGAATTATCCGTAACGCTTCCGCCGCCAGGGATATATTTTGCCCAGAACACCAACGAATCCGGCTGACCAACGAACTCTGTATTATAGCCGTTATTGGAAGGATCGGAGAAGTTGTAGTTACCACTGGCATCAGTAGCTGTCTTCGAGCCGGCATTGATCTGCCCGTTCGTACAGTTACCATTACCCTTCGCGCCCAGGGTTATTTTGGTCTGAATCTTTACGCTGTGTGAACCTGTGGTTCCGGGGCGGACATCCGTGCTCTGTGAGATCTGATCTGTACCGTTCACGAATCCGGAAAAAAGACCCGTCGCGGTAGGGAAAGAATGCCATTTGGACGGTTCTCCATTACTCCAATCCCCCTCGAAGCCACCATTCTTAAGCTCATAATTGCGTTTTGTCACTTTTTCGCCGTCGAAAGTCATTGTCACAGATACAGGATGAGACGGAGTTGTCAGACTCATCGTGAACGACATGGATGACTCTGAGAGAGAAGAGGCACTGATTGACTTGACATACGTAGCTGCGCAACCTGATGACAGTGTACCATTATTATTTAGTACCATATCTACCAGTACGAGGTCGGCACACTTGCTACTGAATGCTACTGAAGGCACTATCAGCGTCGTGAAGCTTCCCCCTGTACCCGGCAGGACATAGACCTCTTTATTGGAGTACGAAGTGCCACCGATATTCAGCGTGCCTTTGTACACACCCGATACTTCATTGACCGTCACTGCCATCGCAGAGACCGCCAGCACGCAGGCCATTATAACTGTAGTAAAAATCTTTTTCATAAGCTTTTATAACGTGATATTCATTCTGCACACGAACGTACGCGGAGCCGCCAGAGCCATCGGACGGTAACTGTACTCCGTATTCAGCAGGTTATTGATCAGGAACTGAACCTCCACGTGCTCTTTGAACCGTACCGCAGCGCGCAGATCCATCGTGAAGACACCTTTGTTATGCTCCATCCAGTAGTCGTGCAGCGACACGCCATCCTCATAACCGAAGATGAACTTACGGGCATAATCCATCAGATCCGGTTCTGCCTTCTCACGCTCGTCCACCATGATATAATCCACCGCCAACATCTTACTGCGGTACATCATATTGATACCCAGCGACAACCACTTGTAATTATAATCGATCGTGGTCTTGAAGGAGTGTTTGTTGCGGTATTTCAGATACTTGGAATCATTGGATTTGTTCTTCATCTGCAACGGATCGGTATAGGTCTTCTCCTCCTCGATACGTTTCTCGTTATCCAGATCCTCCGGCTCCGTGAAGGTATAGCCGATGGAGTAACGCAGACCCATCTCTTTTTGGATATCTACCTTACCTGCCGTGCTGATCTCGGCGCCGTAGATACGTGCATGGTTGACGTTCACGAACTGCGCACCGATACCGATACCGGCATTGCTCAGCGATTTGGTGGTCTTGATATCGTCGATCATCTTTTGAGCCTCGCCGATGACGTCGTCCATCGAGTTGATCATCGTGAAATCGGAGTTTTTAAACAAACCGAATTGATACTCAATCATATCTCTATACTCTGTATAGAAGGCTGCTACGTCCAGCGTACCGGTAATCGGGCCGAACTTATAGAGTTGCTTGTAGCCGATCTCCGCATTGAAGCCCGACTCCGGCTTGATGTCGTGATTCGGATAGACACCTACGCCGCCGATATCCTTGCGGGCGAATTTCTCCGTGATAGACGGGTTACGATAACCCTGACCGAAGCTCGCGCGGAGGAATCCCGCTTTGTATATCTCCCAGTTCAGACCAGCGCGGAACACCGGACGAACCGGGCAGAGCCATTTGCCGATCTGGATATTTGCCTCCTTATAATGGTCGTCCATCCGGTAGTACTCCAGACGCATTCCTGCACTCAGCGACAGCTTGTCGGCGATGCGGTGGTCGTACTGCAAGTACGCCGCTACATTATCCGTATGGTGCGTACCGGTGATATTCGCCGTATTCGTGATATGATTCCAGTTCACGCCGGCCGTCAGACGAACGCCCGAGTTCCATTGTTTGGCAAACTGATAATCCAGATAGCCGTTGTACGTCAACTCCGGCCTTGTCGGGTCGTTGTTCGCTAACAGATGCATCGCATAAGCTACTGCGTCCTGCAACTCCGCTATCGTTCCCGTATAACCTAAACCATTCTGTACCAGGTCAATACCGCTCTTCACTGCCCCAAGCCAGTCCTCGTTCATTACCGGAATAGCGACATCTTTGAACGTCAGGATAAGCGCATCCTCCGTGCTCATTCCGCCATCCGTATAACCCTTGAACTCGTCGTACTTGCCCTTCACTTTTCCCAAGTCAAAACTCTGCACAGCCCATTTTGCCAACTCCTCCGTACTCATCGTCGCAGAGGGCGTCGTCAGGTTGTCAGACGTCAGATAGAAACGTGCGCGGATCTTATGCGAAGTACCATTGTCCGCGTTATCGTAGTTCCAGAACGGGTCAATATTAAAGTTGTGCTCCTTACGTCCCATGTTAGTCAGCGGCGAAGGATGAATAGGATCCTTCGGGCTGCGCCAGATGAAGAAATCACCGTATTGGTTAGCAACGTAATTCATATTTGCTCCCATCGTCATATATTTGCCTGCCTCCATCGGCTGGTGGTACGTCAGATTTCCACCCAGACGAACACGATCATTGAAACTCTGCTGGCGGAATCCCTCGTCCTTAAAGCCGCTGATAGCGCCAGAGACATCGAAATTGCCTACTCGTCTGGAGTGCGAAGCCTCTGCGCCGTAATACAACGGCAGTCGCGCGCCCGTGTACGCGTAATCCTTATAATTATCATAGACTCCCACATAACCGCTGATCTTCGTCTCCGGCTTCACGCCCGGACGTTGCGTACGCACATTGATCACACCGTTCAGCGCCGATGAACCATACAACACCGACGAAGCACCTTTGATCACCTCCACCTGGCCGACGTTCTCCAGCGGCACGTTATTCCAGTTGATCTCACCGGTCTTCGGATTCAGAATCGACATACCGTCCATCAACACCTGGCAACGGCTTCCGACGCTATACGTCCATCCTCCGCCGCCTCGGATAGAAGGCTGTTTGTCGATAATCTCCACACCCGGCAGTGTCTGTAAAGTCGCCGACAGATCCGTCGGGGCCTGGCTGCGAAGCGCCTGAGGTTTCAACACCTCCATCGAAACCGTCACATCCGTTGACCTCTGTTCAAAACGCCCTGCCGTCACAACGACATCGTCGAGAATCTCATTATGCGTCAGCAACGGCACATTCAGCACTTTCGTCAGAGAATTAACCGACCTCGTCTCTGTGTCATAGCCCACATACGAGAAACTCAGCATCGTCGGCTTGCGGGTATCTACCAAAATCGTATAATGTCCGTCGAAATCGGTTACGGTACCTTTCGACGGATCGTTCTTATCGCACACCGTTACGCCGATCAACGGCTCACGGGTCTGAAAATCTGTAACGACGCCGGAAACCTCGGTCATGTGCACCCCACCCGACGTCTGCGCATATGTGCACAAAGTGCACATCAACATAAGAAAAAATAGAGAAATTTTGTTGTGATTCATTATAATTTGTACCTTATATTCAAATTCGGGTGCAAAATTACTGCTTTATTCCGACATACACAATATCAAATTTTAAGAGAAAGTGCTCATTTTTTATTATTTTTGTTAAAATCTTAAAAATAGTACATAATTTTTGGCACAAATTTTATATTTATGTACATATTATATTAAAAAAAATGAGCCCTCTCCCGAGAGCCCATTTCTAACAGCTTAACAATTTAACAGCTTAACGTTTTAACGTTTTAACGTTTTAACCTTTCAACAAATCGACACTTCGGTTGACAAATTTCGCGAGCGCTTCGCCTTTCAGTTGTCCACTCGCCAGCAAAGCAATATCAATCAGCTGTTTGATCTTCTCGTCTTCACCTTCCAGCTTATAAACCGTCTTAACGACCGTCTCTTTCTTGCCGTCTTTCTCCACTTCTTCATTCACTTGCTCGCTACTCTCTTTCGCCGCCAGTTCCTGAATCAGCGGGTGAGCCGTATTCACAACAAGGTTGTAACTGTCCGGCATCTGGCCATAAAAACTCATGCCTTGCTGGTGCGCGCTCATCTCTTTCATTCGGCGCATGAACTCGTTCTGCGTCAGGAAGACTGGCAGCGCATCCGCAGCCGCAGCCTCGCAAGTGACGGTATAACGCAACTTATCCTCAGCACTCGGCAGCAAGCCCTCAAAGGCCTTTCTAAGTCCTTCTTTCTGCTCGGCGGAATACGTATCCTTCGCCTGGTCTTCCTTCTTAATCAAGTTCTCGATGGTGTCGCTATCAATCCGCACGAAACGAAGTTTGTTATCCTCTGCTTTCTGCTCGGCTTGCGACATACAATGTACGTCCAACTCGCCGTCCATCAGCAGTACGTCGTACCCCTTCGCCTTCGCACGCTCGATATAGGTGTAATGTGCGTCCGGATCGTTGGTATAAAGGAGTACCAGATTGCCGTCTTTATCGGTCTGCGCGTCCTTCACCTGCGCCTTGTATTCATCGAGCGTCGCGTACTTGCCGTCGAGGTTCTTCAGCAGCGCAAAATCCTTCGCTTTCTCGTAGAACTTCTCGTCGGTCAGCATACCGAACTGAATGAACATCTTGATATCGTCCCATTTCTTCGCAAACTCCTCTTTGTCAGCCTTATACAGCTCCATGAGTTTGTCAGCGACCTTCTTGGTGATGTACCCGCTGATCTTCTTGACATTATTGTCGCTCTGCAAATAAGAACGGCTCACGTTCAGCGGGATATCCGGACTGTCGATCACACCATGCAACAGCGTCAGGTATTCCGGCACGATGTTCTCCACCTCATCCGTCACATAAACCTGATTGCAGTACAGTTGGATCTTGTTACGATGTACATCCAGATTGCTCTTGATCTTCGGGAAATACAGGATTCCCGTCAGGTTGAACGGATAATCCACATTCAGATGGATATGGAACAACGGCTCCTCAAACTGCATCGGATAGAGTTCGTGATAGAACTTGTCGTAATCTTCGTCTTTCAACTCGCTCGGCTTGCGCGTCCATGCAGGATTAACATCATTAATGATGTTCTCTTCGTCCAGCTCCACCTCTTTGCCGTCTTTCCACTCTTTCTTCTTGCCAAAAGCAATCTCCACCGGCAGGAACTTGCAGTATTTCTTCAGCAAGCCCTCTATCGTCGCGTCCTCCAGATATTGGCTGAACTCATCGTCGATATGCAGCACGATATCCGTTCCGCGCTCGGCTTTGATGGTCTCTTCCATCGTGTACTCCGGATCGCCTTCGCAGCTCCAATGAACGGCTTTCGCGTCCTCTTGGTAGCTCAGCGAGAAAATCTCCACTTTCTTGCTGACCATGAATGCGGAATAGAAGCCCAGACCGAAATGTCCGATGATGGCCTCGGTCTTGTCTTTGTATTTGTTGACAAACTCCTCTGCGCCGCTGAACGCAATCTGGTTGATATATTTGTCCACCTCTTCAGCGGTCATGCCGATTCCGTGATCCGAGACCGTCAAGGTCTTCTTATTCTTATCTATAGACACGCGTACACGCAAATCGCCCAGGTCGCCTTTCACTTCGCCGACCGACGACAGCGTCTTCAATTTCTGCGTCGCATCTACGGCATTGGAAATCAACTCACGCAAAAAGATCTCGTGATCCGAATACAAAAATTTCTTAATGACGGGGAATATATTGTCACTCGTTACCCCAATATTACCTTTGCTCATAGTATATGTTTTGTTTAAAAATTTCGTCATGTCGTCATGACGTTATGCCGTCATGCCGATTTTTTCTGAACAAATCTCATGCCATGAGCTTTTTTCTGCCAAAATGGCAGTTATTCGTAGCCTTTGTTCTGCTTCAGGTTTCCGTTGGTCTGCAGAGCTGTTTGGGGAATGGGGAAAACAGAGAGACCGGGATCTAAGTCGAATTTGCCGAAGCGGATCTGATCCTGCCGATGCCAGCCTTCCCACATCAGTTCGATCCACCGCTCATAATAGATATTTTCGAGTGTCGCATCGCGGGGTTCGATCGTCTGGTTGAGCGCCATCGCTTCGCGCAGACGAACCAGTTCGAACTCCGTCTGTCCGTCTTCGCCGTTGCGCACTTTCGCCTCTGCCATCATCAGATAGACGTCCGCCAGACGGAAGAGAACAATATCGCTGTTGCGCAACTGACCGTCGAAGATCGTTCCCGGGTCGTGCGCATACTTGCTCATGCGTGCGCCTGCCGTCGCCACATACGGACTGCCCGTCAGGTTCATTTGCACCTCGCGGGGATAATAAACCAGCGTATCGCCGGACGAAAGCACCAACGGGACTCCCCGCACATGGACGATGCCTGAGAAGAAAGTAGTCGGGAAACGGCAGTCCGGATGGTTCGTGCCGTAACCGAACACATCCAGCGTCTCCTGGGTTGCACAAGAACCGTTCTCGCCGCCGTAACCCATCGCCGCGGCGTGCTGGTAATGGAGACTGCGGAACAGGTTCTTGAACCTATTCCGATACACATTCGGATCCATCGGAATGGTGAAAATATTCTCCGTCGCGTCTTCGTTGTACGTCGAGAAACAGTTCAACTGGCTCTCGCAGAGCACATATCCGGCTTGGGAACTGAGTATCTGCTGACCGTAGAAATTGACCGCCTCCCACGCGTTTTTCTCTCCAGCCTCGCCGCAGGGCAGTTGGATGGTCTTGCCGTCCGGTCGCACCTCATCCGTCCAGTCGTCATCGCGCCAAACCTCCGCATTGAGCGCCATTTTCATCAGCATAAAATGAACTACAGGCTTGGTCACACGACCGTAGTATTCGCCGCGGCTGTTGCTGCGCTCGTCGGGCAGGTAGAGCAATGCCATCTGCATCTCATCCCATGCGAAATCAAACACTTCGCTCCGTTCGGACTGGTAGATATCATGCACGGGCATGGTTATTTTGGTCACTATAGGCACGCGCCCGAACAGATCCAGCAGGTACATATACGCCATCGCGCGCACCGCACGCACCTCGGCGTTATAACTCATCGACTGGTCCCGGGTCAAGAGATATCCGTATTCGTCCAGAAGCGACAGCGAATAGTTGCACAGCCCCACGAGTTGGAACAGATACCGCCATGAGTTCTCGCAGCACTCGTTGTCAACCGTCCATGTATGCTCGTGCAGATCCACCCACAGACCGCCGTCCCACCAGTCGCCGCCGCGCACCGGAATGATCGCTTCGTTGGACGCAAAAGTCTGCAGATCATACACGCCGCGGTACGTTCCCTGCAGCCCGTAACCGTCCGTGCTGCCGCCTATATGGCTATACAGCGACAGAACCGCCTGCTGGTACAACGCCGACGCAGATGTGATCACCTTCTCCTGCGGCTGACCCGAATACGGATCTTCGTCCAGAAAACCGCACGCACTCATCAGAACCACCACCGGCAGCATAAATAAGAATCTTCGGAATCTCGGTAACTCGATATGTCGATATGTCGGTCTCATGACTAAAACTGTATTTGCAGCGACAGACTATACGTCCGGCTCACCGGGTACGAACGCTTGTCGTCCACTCCTAAGGTATTGTTAATCACCGTACTGTTGATAATCGGCGTCAGCCCCGAATAACTTGTTATTGTCGCCAGATTATTGACCGAAACGGAGAGCCGCAGCGCCGAAAGCTGGTATTTGCGCTGACGCGCCGCCTCTGACGGCTGGTAAGTCCACCCCAATGTCAAGTAGTCGATATTGACATAATCCCCGCGCTCCAGCCAGTAGTCCGTCACCGTCAAGTCGTCTATATTGCGCTCGCTCGCATCCTTCATCACATTGTAATACGGCATTGAACCCATATTCATATAACTGAGCGCCGTTCCGTTGTATATCTTATGCCCGAAAGCGCCATTAAGCTGAATCGAAAGGTCAAACTGTTTGTACCGGACGGAGATATTACTGCCCAACAGCACTTTCGGTGTCGCCTGACCGCACACACGACGGTCGCCGCTGCCGTCCGACAAGTCCACAAAACCGTCGCCGTCCAAGTCCTCAATCTCATACACCCGCTCGCCCGTAGAGGTCGTCGTCAGACCCGTGCAATGCGGCAGATAGAACACACCCAGCGAATAACCCGGAATCTGGTACACCACATCCGTGTTGCCGCCGTGCAGACCCGCGCCGTTGACCGACGCAATCGGCGTATAAGTCGGAGCAGTCAGATACTCGTTCTCGTAATAACCGTTCAGAGAAAGCAACTTGTTCTGCTGCCACGTCAAGTTAATTCCGATATTCAGCCCCCAGTCCTTTGTCTGGACTGCCGCCAGACCGAAACCGATCTCCACACCCTGGTTCTGCATCTTGCCCAGGTTCGCCAGCATCTTGTCGTAGATAAACGGCGGAACCGGCATCGTGTAGTTATACAGCATATCGTAGATATACGAGTAGTAATAATCCGCGGTAAAGACCACCCTGTTCTTCCAGAATCCCCACTCCATCCCCACATTCGCCGTCTGCGTCTTCTCCCACGTCAGGTTCGGGTTCTCGTTACGCGCGATACCCAATATCACATCCGGCAGACCTTCCGACTCCGTGATACCGGTCGGCGTCATCAGCCTCAGCGACTGATAAGCCGCGATACCTCCCAAGTTACCGGACAGACCCCAGCCGGCGCGTATATTCAGCCGCGTCAGCCATTCTTCGTCCCGCAGCCACGACTCGTTCTTCATGTCCCAAGCGATGTTGGCGGAAGGGAAGAAACCCCATTTATGCCCTTTCGCGGCTACCGAACTGGCATCCCCGCGAGCTGATAAAGTGATCGTATAGCGGTTCAGAGCCGTGTAACTGACGCGCCCCATGACGGAAGCCATCCGCTGATGCTCATAACTGCTGCCACTGCCGTCCCACAGACGCAATGCACCCACGGATATATTGTCGTACCCGTACGCATTGGACGCCAAGCGGTTGATCGTTGTGTGAAAACCCGTCAGCGTCCGACCTTGTAACTCGCCCAGCACATCCGCCTCCAGCCGGTGAGAACCTTGCCATTCGTGCCCGTAATGAAGCACGATATTCGTCAGCCATACATGGCTCTTCCCCGCCTCGCGATAGACCTTGCCCGTGCTCTCCATATACGTCGGATAGAAATGGCTCTCGTCGTCCGCATCGTAACTGTAACTGCCATAAATCGCAGCCGTCAGACCGTAGCCGATATCGCCTTTGATCCGCAGATGCGTGTTGAAATGCATCGCCTCGTTGTGCTTCTGAATGTCCAGCAGACCCATCGGATGGTTTACTTGGCTCGCGTCCGCATAGCCGCTGTAACCGCCCGAAGCGTTGCGTTCATTAGGGAAAGTGGGATTGAATGCCGCGGCCGAATAGAACGTCTTCTGCACGTCGTTCAGGTATTGGTTATGTCCCAGCGCGCCGAACAGACCCAGATCGAACGTCAGCCGTTTGGACAGCATGTGTTGCGTCACATCCACTTTCGCGGTCAGATTGCGCGTCCCCCTCTCACGGACGATACTGTTGTTCTGGCTATAACTGATCGCGCCGCGATAACTGCTGGTCTCCGTTCCCCCGCCGATGGCAATATGATGATTATGAACCAAACCCGTTCGTATGATAGCCCGCTGCCAGTCCGTCGAACTGCCGCCGTCCACGATCTTCATACCGCGGCTGCCCGCCAGCTCTCGGTACTCGTCCGCATTCAGCATCCTGAGGAACTTGTCCGCGTGCGCGAAACCTATATTACCCGCGTACGAGACATGGATCTTCCCTTCCGCGGCGCGGCGTGTCCGAACTTCGATCACACCCGCCGCGCCGCGGGCTCCGTACTGAGCCGTCTGAGCGGCATCCTTCAGTATAGTGAAACTTTCTATATCGCCCGGAAAAATAGTAGCTAACGTCCGCAGATCGGACGACATGCCGTCTATCATCACAAGCGGTTCGTTACCCCCGGTCAAGGAGTGGTTGCCGCGCACTCGGACGGACGAAAGCATCGCCTCCGGATTCGTGTTCGAACCCACCGTCACACCCGCCGTCTGACCGTTCAGCACATCCAGCGAGTTAATCAAATGTCCTCGCCGCGACGTCTCCACCTTCAGCGTGTCGGTCTCGGAAACCGCCGGATCGATCCGCTCCGCCCGTGCCACAAACGGCATAAGCATCAATAGTACTATCGGAATGGTGTGTCTCACTGGTACGTTCAGTTTCTCATGATAAATCGCCTGCAAAGGTACAAAAAATATTTCATATACGCAAATGAAAATACGAAAATATTTGCATATGTCAAAAAAAAGCAGTACCTTTGCAGCCGTTTTGCGGCTGGAAAGCAAACGCAACGACGAAAGGTACAACAAATGAATGAATTTTTAGAGACAGAAGAAGCCATCCTGAAGATGCTCAAGACCGTCTTCGACCCGGAGATTCCGGTCAACGTGTATGACCTCGGACTCATCTACGGCATTGATATCAAGGAAGATGGCACATGTGATATCACCATGACGCTTACGGCGCCTTCCTGCCCTGCGGGCGATTTTCTGGTGGAGGACATCCGCCAGAAAGTGGGTTCCGTAGAGGGCATCAAGGACGTGAACGTCAACATCGTCTTTGAACCCGAATGGACCAAGGATATGATGAGCGAAGAAGCCAAACTCGAACTCGGCTTCCTGTAAATTTGAAATCATAAATTTGAAATCATAAATGATTTACTTCCTAAGCGACGCACATTTAGGCAGCCTGGCCATCGAGAAAGGCTGGGCGCACCAGAAAAAACTCATCAACCTCCTTGAGAAGATGAGTGAGGACGCCGTCTCCATCTACATGCTCGGAGACATGTTCGATTTCTGGATGGAGTATTACATCCACGACAAAAGCAAACATCAATATCACCCCTTCTGCCGCGAGATACGCAAACTCATCAAAAAAGGCATTCACGTCCATTTCTTCACCGGCAATCATGACCTCTGGACCTTCGGCGGTCTGGCAGAACTGACCGGCGCTGAGATCCATTACGAGCCATGTACCATCCTCCGTTACGGCAAGGCAATCTACCTCGCCCACGGCGACGGGCTACTGCCGTCCGACTGGGAGAAACTCTACCCCAAAGACGTCAAGAAACAGATCGAGCGGTTCATGAAACTGCGTGAGATCTTCCGCTCGCCGTTCCTGCAGTTCTGTTTCCGCGCGCTGCCGCCGGCTTGGGGCAACAAACTCGGCTACGAATGGGCGAAGAAAAGCCGCCTCAAAGAGCTCGAAAACCCCTGTCCGTACAAAGGTGAGAACAAAGAAGAACTGGTGCTTTTTGCCAAAGACCAAGAGAAACAAAACACCCACCGCGACTACTATATCTTCGGCCATCGGCATATCGAACTCGACCTGCAGATCCCGTCCGGCAGCCGCGTCATCATCCTCGGCGACTGTTTCAAACAATGGACCTACGCCAAACTCGATCACCACGGCAATCTGACCCTTCATAACTACGAACCATGATGCACACTCGCGAAGAACAATTAGCCGCTTTCGGACGGCTGTTAGATATCATGGACGACCTCCGGGAGAAATGCCCGTGGGACCGCAAACAGACCTTTGATTCCCTCCGTCAGAACACCATCGAGGAGACGTTCGAACTGGCGACCGCCATCTCCCGCCACGATATGACGGAGATCTCCAAAGAACTTGGAGACGTGCTTCTCCACGTCGTTTTCTATGCCAAGATGGGCTCCGAGACGAACGACTTTGATATAGCCGATGTCTGCAACCGGCTCTGCGAAAAACTCATTTTCCGTCACCCGCACGTCTATGGAGACGAAGCGGCAAAGAATGCCGAAGATGTCAGCCATCTATGGGAGCAGGTCAAACTCAAAGAGAAAGGCGGCAACAAGACCGTCTTAGGAGGCATTCCGGATGGTCTGCCTTCGCTCGTCAAGGCATACCGCATCCAGGACAAAGTGGCGAACGTCGGCTTCGACTGGGAGAACCGCGAAGACGTATGGGCAAAAGTGAAAGAAGAAATAGCCGAATTCGAAGCCGAAATGCGCTCTTCAGATGAATCCGCCAAGTTTGGCGGATCCCTTGAAGCGGAATTTGGTGATCTCCTCTTCGCCCTTATCAACGCCGCGCGCTTATACAAAATCCGCCCGGACAATGCCCTCGAGCAGACGAACCTCAAGTTCATGCGCCGTTTCAACTACCTCGAAGCACGCGCCAAAGAGCAAGGACGCGACCTCAAAGACATGTCCATCGATGAAATGGAAGCGCTCTGGCAAGAAGCCAAAGCCAATGAACAATTATCAATTAACAATTAACAAAGCGTCCTCTAAAATCCCTTTGTAAATTGTGATTTATACATTGTAAATTAAAAACGGGTCATTGCTGACCCGTTGTGCGGCATAAAAGACTCGAACTTTCACTCCTCGCGGAACCAGATCCTAAGTCTGGCGCGTCTACCAATTCCGCCAATGCCGCTCGCTTACGCTAAGGCTCAATACGACTCGCGACCTCGTCGCTCATATGAATTTTCGCCTTGCGCTACGCTCTCCCCACAACAAACACTTCGTTGGTTTGTTCCGGGGGCCCCGAAGGAAAAAGCGTGCAAAGGTACGAAGAAATTTTGAATTATGCAAGAAAATTCGCAAACTTTTTATCATATTTTGCCAAATGGCGTCAAAATCGTCCATCGTTGGACACCTTCTCCCGTCGCGTACGTGGGTGTGATGGTCGGCGCAGGAACGCGACACGAGACTCCCGAAGAAAACGGCATGGCGCACTATATCGAGCATTGCGTCTTCAAAGGCACAGCTCATCACTCCGCCCGCCAGATCATCCATGCCATCGAAGGGATCGGAGGAGAGATTAACGCCTATACGACTAAAGAGGAGACCACTTTCTATGCCGCCATCCTTGCCGAACACGTCCAACTCACGCTGCATCTTATCGCAGAGATGATTTGGGAACCCACTTTCAGAAAAGAGGAGACCGACAAAGAGCGGATGGTCATTATGGATGAGATAGAGAGCTACAACGACAGCCCGTCCGAACTCATCTACGACGATTTCGAGAGCCTCGTCTTCGCCGGTTCCAGCCTCGAGATGCCCATTTTAGGCACTAAAAAGACGCTTCGACACATCTCTTCCAAACCCTCCTACCCGCTCGAATGGATGAAAACCCACTACACACCTGAGCGAATGGTGGTCTTCTGCCAGGGAAACGTCAAACCCGAGAAAATCTTCCGCCTCGCCGAAAAAGAATTTGGCTCACTTCCTATCCAACCTCAAAACACGCCCAACCCCGACGGTCAACCGACGGTCAACCGACAGTCAACCGACGGTCAAAGCCCCTGTAAGTTCGAGGTTTCTTACCGAAAAAACACCCACCAGGTCCACGCGATGATGGGCGGAAAAGCCTATCATTTGGGACATGAAAGGCAATTAGCAATGTTTTTGCTCAATAATATTTTAGGCGGCGGAAGTCTCAACAGCCGGCTCAACCTCTCGCTGCGCGAGTCCAAGGGCCTCGTTTACACCGTCGAATCGACCTATACACCCCTTTCCGACACCGGCTACTGGTGCATCTATTGGGCGTGCGACCCGGAGGACTACACACAAAGTCTGGCGTTGGTGCAAAAAGAGCTGGACAAACTGCGCGAGACGCCACTCACGCCTTCCGCACTCCGCCACGCACTCATCCAACTGCGAGGACAATTAGCCATCTCCGCGCAAAATCAGGAAAACGCCGCACTCGCTATGGCAAAGTCAATGTTATACCATAGCTCTGCGCCAGATTGGCAGCAAACTTTCGAAAAAATAGCAAATACGACATCCGAAGAACTTTTTGACGTTGCAAATGATTTGTTTTTGGCGCAAAATCGTTACATTTTGACATACAAATAGTACAAAAACATTTTTTTTTGCATTTTTCTTCCAAATAATTTGGTCATATCGAAAAATTGTTGTAACTTTGCGCGATTTTTCATTTGTGCGCGTGAGCGTATCCTTAAATTTATGCATACATACGCGCGAGAAAAGGGGTATAGAAAACAACAATTAACAAATTATAACAAGCAATGAAGAAGATTTTAACACTTATGTTTCTTGCCGCGATGAGCATTGGGTTGTTCGCGGAGAAACAAGTAAGCGGTGTGGTAGTCTATGAGGATGGTGAGCCGGTGATCGGTGCCAGCATTCAGGCGCAGGGTACCACACAGGGTACTATCTCGGATTACGACGGTAAGTTCGAGATGGAGGTACCGGAGTCTGTGAAGACTTTGGTTATCAGTTATGTAGGTATGGCTACCAAGGAGGTAGCTGCCGGTAAGAACCTCCGTATCACCATGTCGGAGAACAGCGAGGTGATCCAAGAGGTAGTCGTTACCGGTTACGGTAATGTCAGCAAGGGTTCGTTCGCCGGTTCGGCTGTAGCGGTAAATGCAGAGGACATCGAGAAGAAGAGCCCGTCTGAGGTAACAAAGGCGCTGGCAGGTGAGGTAGCCGGTGTACAGGTAGTTAACTCATCCGGTCAGCCGGGTACCAACGCATCCATCCGTATCCGCGGTATCGGTTCAATCTACGCTAGCAGCACGCCGCTGTACGTGGTAGACGGTATCCCGTATCAGGCAGGAGACATCTCCTCCATCGATCCGGGCGACATCGCTTCGACCACTATTCTGAAAGATGCTACCGCTACCTCTTTGTATGGTAGCCGTGGTGCCAACGGTGTCATCGTCATCACCACAAAGAAAGGTAGTTTGAACGGCGACAATGCGAAAATCGACATCGACCTCAAGTATGGTGCTAACACCCACTGGCTGCCGATGTACGATGTAATCACCGACCCGCAGGAATACGTAGAGATGTCATGGCAATCTATCTATAACTCCCTCAATGGTTCGTACATATCAGAAGACGCTCTGATCAAAGCTGTTAACGACAACTTGTTCTCTAAGAAGGGCCTTCCTGTCGGCTACAACCTCTGGGATAAAACGGGCGTGGAGTTGATCAATGGTTATACCGGCAAGTTCAACTCGGACGTTCAGCTCAAGGAGCAGTACCGCGACATGATCTCGTGGGAAAAAGCCATCTTCCGTGTAGGCCAGAAAGCCGACGCTACCGTACGTATATCCGGTGGTTCGGAGAAGGCATCCTACTTCGTATCGTTCGGTTACCTCAAAGACGAGGGTTATTATATCGGATCTGACTACGACCGTTTCACGGCGCGTTCCAACATCGAGTACCGCCCCAAAAAATGGATGAAAGGATCGATGAACATCTCGTACGCATACTCCTCTATGAATGCGGCAGGTCAGGGTTCGAACATGAACAATGGTTTCGCGTTCGTGAACGAGACTCCGCCTATCTACCCCGTTTATGTGTACGGAGACGTGAAGAACGGACCGGGTACTATCCCCGCAGGTATGTACTCCTACGGAAACGGTATCACCAGCAGAACGATTAACAGCAACGGATATATCCTCATCGATCCGAAGACCGGAGGCCCTATGTTTGACTATGGTATGTACGAGGGATGGGGTCGTGCTTATGGTTCCGGTATCAACCCTGCCGGTTCGCTCGTGTGGGACCGCGATAACACCATCCAACACCAGGTGGCTACCAACGCTGAGTTGGAATTCACCCTCTACGAGGGCTTGAAACTGAAAGTAGTCGGCGGTTTCCAGTATTTGGGCGCCACCAATTCCGAATATACGAACGCCTTCTACGGTGACGCAGCAGGTATCGGTCGTATTGGAAAGGGACAGTACAATATCTTTGCTTTTGACGTGATCGAGCAGTTGTCTTATAACAAGTCCTTCGGCGACCACGTGCTGGATATGTACGCTCTGCACGAGACCAACTACTATCGCCTAGGATACATGGCTGGTGGTATGAACCACGTGGCTGCTACTACCGGTCCTTCGGTATTGGAGTTGTCCAACGCCGTACAGATGTCTTATCTAGGTTCCAACACTACCATCACCACATTGGATAGCTGGTTGGTCAACACAAGCTACTGGTATAACGAGCGTTACGGCGTTACCGCTAACTATCGTGCCGATGGTTCGTCTAAGTTCGCTAAGGGTCACCGCTGGGGTCACTTCGGTTCGGTCGGTTTCTCCTGGAAATTCACCAACGAGCAGTTCATCGAGAGCTCCGATGCATCGGATTGGCTCAAGAACGGTAAGTTCCGTATCAGCTGGGGTATGAACGGTAACCAGGGTATCGACAACTACCTCTACTCCGACCAATACTCGATTGAGAACGTGGACGGCGAAGTGGGTTACGTATGGGATTACAAGGGTGCAAAAGACATCACTTGGGAGCGTACGCAGGTCATCGACCTCGGTTTGGAATTCAGCCTCAATAAGTACTTGGACGTAGAGTTGGATTACTTCTGGAAATACACCGACAATCTGTTGATGCCTCAATATACGGCTTCTTCGCAAGGTTACTCCAGCACCTGGGTGAACGGTGGTTCGATGTCCAACAACGGTGTTGAGTTCCAACTCAAGGCACATGCCGTTGATACCCGTAACGTCAAGTTGGATATCCGTCTCACGGGTGGTCATTACCATAACAAAGTGCTGAGTTTGCCGACCGATATCAACACCGAAACGGAGATGTTGTACAACGGTGGTATTACGAAAGGTCACTCCTTGTATGACTACAATATTACCCAATACGCAGGTGTGGACGCCGAGACCGGTAAAGCCCTGTACGTAGGTTACTACGATGAGAAATTAGGTTCGTTCGGTTACACGAGTGCCGCTGAGCGCCGTGCACGTGGTGAGAAAGGAAACAACTACATCAGCAACGTCTACCTCTATCGCGAGCAACACCCGGATGCAGTCATCAAAACGACTACAACCGACCAATATCCGTACGCCGGTAGCGACTACAACGGCAAGTCTGCCGAGTACGCGCTCGAAGGAGGTTTAGGTATTGATTTCGAGGCTTACGGTTTCTCGCTCTCTGTGATGTGTCCGTATCGTATCGGCGGTTATGGTGTAGATTACCAGTACGCCACCTTGATGCAGTCGGAGCGCGTAGGTAAGACGAACTGGCACGTAGATATGCGTCAGGCTTGGTCGGCACAGATGTCGGCAGCGGAGAAACAAGCTATCGCGGATAAGGGTATCGCCGGTGTACCTCGTCTATCTAACGGCGATGACAAGTATGCAAGCAGCATCTCCGACCGATTCCTCATCTCCAACTCCTATTTCTCGTTATATAACGTGCGTATCGGTTACAAGTTCCCGAAGAAGTTGATCGAGAAAGCAAAGATGAATGTTCTGGAGTTCTATGTAACGGGAGATAATCTGGCTATCGCTACGGCTCGCAAAGGTTACAACCCGATGACCTCCTACGCAGGTTCTTCGGACACGTATCAATATACTCCGCTCTCCACGATTATGGGCGGTATTAAAGTACAATTCTAATAGTTGAGGAAAGGAAAATAAAAATGAAAAATAGTTTTAAATTATTGCTTGTATTAACAGCTGCAGTATGCTTTGCCGGCTGTGACAATTTCCTGGATCAACCCCCTGTAGGCGGTACCCTGACACAGGAACAATACGACCAATTGAGCAACCGGTTAGAGGGCTCGATGCGCGGTGTGTACTCGATGTTGTACGCTACAGGCGGAGCCAACCACGATGTGTTTGGTCAGCGCTCCATTGATATGTACGGTGACCTGCTCTGCGGCGACATGGCGCTGACGGACGAGTCCTACGGATGGTTCTCGTACGACGAACGCCAGTTGACTCGCGCCAATCGTAGTGGATACTTATGGTCCTACTACTACGGCATGTTGCGTAACATCAATATGGTTCTGGCGACCATCAAGACGCAAACCACGTTGTTGAGCAATATAGAGAAATACGGCATGCCGAACAAAGGATTGTCCGTAGTAGATGGCGAGGGTAAAGTGATTTATCACTATGACGAGAACGACTCCATCAGCGGCATTTATTACGCAGAGGCATTGACCATGCGTGGATTTGTTTACTCCAATCTGGTACGCTTCTTTGTTCCGACGGTAGATCACCTCTTCCAGGCAGGTTACAACCTGACGAACTATCCGTGTTTCCCGATGTACAATGAGGACAACATGAACGACGGCGCACAACCGCTTGCAATGCTTAACGAGGTTTATAAACTCATTGACAAAGACCTTACCACGGCGATTGCATTCTACGATGCGTTTGCACAACAATACGAAGGCAGCAGTAAGTTGGAGGTGGACATCAACGTAGCACGAGGCATATTGGCGTATTTCTACCTCAACCGCGCAAGAGAGTTCGGTATGACCAGCTCCGATCCTCTATTAGCGGAACCGATGCGTAAAGCCTTGAAGTACGCTGACGATGCCATCAATGCGCATAAGCATGAGATCATCCCGAATAGCACGGTATTAACGAATGGCTTCAACAATATTCAGGACAAGTCCTGGATGTGGGGTCAAGACGTAACGGTAGAAACCACCGGAGGTTTGGCATCCTTCCAAGGTCACGTGGATATTCACTCCTACTCCTATGCTTGGGTAGGCGGTACAAAGGCGATAGACAAAGGTCTGTATGAGGAATTGCCGTCATGGGATATCCGTAAAAAATGGTTCAACGACGGAACGGCGAATCAAACCTATGCATTGTGTCCTGACAAGAAATTCTTCTCTGCTAAGAACCCGAATTCCACCGCAACGGATAATATCGACCGTGAGTGGTTGAGCGACAACGTCTTTATGCGTATAGAGTTAATGCATCTCATTGCTGCGGAAGCATGCTATTTCTTAGACAACTTAGACTCCGCCGCCATGTACCTGACCAACATCACGGACCAGCGTATTGATCCGGAGGTAGAGACGGCCGCAGCGGATTATGCAACCTACAAAACGAGTTTATCTACCGATAAGGCAAAGTTCGCAGAAGCTCTTATCCTGAACTGGCGTGTTGAGTTATGGGGCGAGGGATACGGCCTGCAGACCTTCCGCCGTCTGACAAGTCATTTGTATAAACACAAAAACGAAAAGACAGGAAAAACGGAGGAGAAAGTTCGCCGTGGAGCCAACCACTCTTTCAGTCCAGGCTCGGAGATTTCCTATGATGACGAAACAACATATACGATGCAGATTCCTGCTTCGGAAACCAATTACAATCCGCATCTGGATGACTAATTGAGAGATCAAAATAACATTTAATAACTATTAAAAATTGTGAAATTATGAAAAAGAGTATTATTTTCTCTCTGATCGCTACGGCATTAGTAGCGTTCACATTCACGAGCTGTAAAGATGACAAGAACCCGAGTGGTGGAGGTGGAAGTGAAACCAAAATCACCAGTCTTACCGTTAAGCCTTCTACGCTTATTTTGGCAGTAGGCGAGACCACTCGTCTGGCTGTTCTGACCAAACCGGAAGGTGCAAACGTAGCTGTAGAATGGAGCAGCTCCAACACCGACGTAGCTACCGTCAGCACGAATGGTACTGTAACCGCTGTTGGTTATGGTGAGGCTACCATTACCGCTAAACACGGAGATTTGAGCAGTACCTGCCAGGTAAGTGTAAAATCGGAGTACGAGACACTTAGCTTCACGGGTTCATTCATATATGATTATGATACCACGTACAGCGACAAGCTGGATACACTCCGTAGCGAGAGCTGGGGTGACCAGTACTTCGTAGCAAAGAAAGTACTTTGCAACGTAATGGTCTTCACGGAAGGTTTCTACTACGGTGAGGAAGGCCTGACCGGTGCAAGCAAGGGTGGTATCCTTGAGTTCGAGGCTCCGTTCTATTGGGCTCCGAAATGGGCAAACGGTGGTAGCGGTACCATCTTCGTGTTGGGCGACTGGGCTATCAGCAACGAGTATCCGGACAGCACGGATCAGGTAGGAAGACCGGCTTCGTTTGACGAGGTTAACTTCACCAACAGCATCAATGCCTTCATCCAAGACTACTACATTGCTGAAGACAAGACAAAAGCAAGCATGGATCTGCAGAAGGCAGCTACCTTCGTATCGGGTGCAAAGTTGACCATGTTCGAGTACCACACGACCGAAGAAGGATATGCGAGCGATGGTTACTTCTCCTCTTACATTCCTGACCTGTACTTCGGTGAGGGTTGGTTGGAGTTCGGCGGCGACTACAAAGCTTCCAAATACATGTGTAGCGTAGATGCATACCAACTCCAGGCTCAAGAGCTGAAGTTTGCTTCTGACACAACGACCTTCGAGTTCTATCAGTATGGCGCTCACTTCCAGGAGACGGAAGAGGCTATCAACCTCCTGGACAGCAAGGTTCATTTCGGCGAGAGCTACAAGTACGAGTATAACGTACCTGCTAAGGTTGCCGCTCGCAAGGGTGCTAAACAGCCGCGTTACATCGAGATGCAAGTGCTGAGCGAGGATCAGAAAGCTCGTCTCCAGGAGCAACTCAACCGTGCTAAAAGTATCAAGGTAAGAAAGTAATATTTTTTACCAAAACACTATGACTACAACACCACGGGCAGGACTCTTGCACGTGGTATTGTAGTAATATAAAGAAGATTCAACATGCGTAAATTCAGGAACATAGCAATACTGATCCTGCTCACGACGGTGAGTAGGACGGTATTGGCTGTTCCGGCGCAACAAGCATTCTTCGGAGCTCAGACTACCGAAGGACAATCTATAGAACTCACCCTTCGAGGCGATGAGTTTTATTCATGGTACGAGGACCAAACGGGGAATTGCTGGATAAAGGAGGAAAATGGATTCCGTCGCGCCGAACGAAAAGATAACTTATCCGAAGTACGGCGTGCCGCCCAACAAAGGAGAGTTCATCAACAAACATCTGCCTCGCCAAGTTTCCCGGCAAAGGGAAAAGTACGCGTGGTGGTACTCTTGACGCAATATACAGACAAGAGTTTTGTACTGGATAACCCCGTTGAGAAATTCACCCGTCTTTTCAACGAAAACCACTATTCCGCCAACGGCTCGACCGGATCGGTAAGAGATTACTATCTGGCATCCTCCAACGGCGCTCTGGATATTCAGTTTGATGTGTACGGTCCCTATACCTTATCCCATGACGAGGCGTATTACGGCGGAAACACAAAGACTTCCAGCACGAAGAACGCGCAGGATATGGTGAAAGAGGCCGCCAAGTTAGCAGAAGCGGATGGCGTAAACTTCAGTCCCTACGACAACACCCAAAGCGGGTACATTGATTTAGTGGGAATCATTACCGCAGGTCACAACGAAGCGGAAGGCGGTAGCGCCTCGAGTATATGGCCGCACCAAAGTGTCATCTGGTCACCCACATATGTGAGCGGCAAAGCCTTATACAGCTATCTGATGATCTCTGAATTGCGCGGCAATGCCGGCAAAAACATGGCGAATATCGGTACTTTCTGCCACGAGTTCGGTCATGTACTGGGTCTTCCGGATTTGTACAATACAGAGAATGGCATGGCCTATACTGTCGGTACCTGGGATTTGATGTGTTCGGGTTGTTATAACAACACTTCCCGCACCCCGCCGGTTTGCTCCGCTTTCGAGCGGTTTGTACTAGGTTGGCTGACACCGGAGCAGCTCAACTCACCGGGAAAATGCGTACTGGGATCGTTGGAGACGACCAACAAAGCGTATATCCTCTCCGCCACCAAGCATAATCTCAATCCCTTAAACCCTTCTCCGTCAGAGTATTTCATGATAGAGAACCGGCAGCGAGAGGGATGGGATACCATCAGTTCCAGTCTGCCGGGAACGGGATTGCTGATTTCGCATATCACGTTCTCTAAGAACAAATGGAACTACAATACTTTTAACAACTCTGTTCCCTTAGGCTACGATATAGTGGAGGCGTATAACACGCAACCGACGCAGTCTCAGGCATCGGATACCTATCCGGGAACGGCGGGTATAACGACCTTTACACCGACATTCAATAACGGGAACAAACTGACATCATACCGCTTGACGAATATCTACGAGCGGAAAGACAAGAAGGTGGCATTCACAGTCGGCAAGCCGAAAGATGATCCACTATACCTTATGCCGGACACGTTACGCACCTTTATTAGTACGTACGTGCGCGGGGAAGTTAATTACGACGAGCAGGTGGTGACCATCCATGGTCAGAACCTCTCTTCCGACCGGATCATCATCTCCACCACGGGACAATACCAGTTCTCGTGGGACGGGGAGACCTGGAGTCGTTCCGGCGAGACGATCACGGACACCGTCATAGATGGCACGTACAGCCGTCCGCTCCATATCCGCTATGCGCCGACACGCCAGAGTTGCTCTATCAACTCAGGGCGGATATCGATCTTTAGCGCTGATAGTACGGAGTACCAGCTTCTCTCATTGGCGGGCATCGCCCCGAGACCGGTGTACATCACCGCCGTTGATACGGTATATGCCGAGGCGCAATCAGCTAATGATTTCCGCGTCGTATGGTCTGAAGTGGAGGATGCTGAACATTACTACGTCACCCTCTATCAGGACACGACTAAGATTGAGCGCCGCGAAGTGGTACATCCCAATACATCCGCTATCTTTAACGGTCTGAAATCAGGAACTGCCTACCGGGTGAGCGTAGAAGCGGCGGAGCATAAGAGTTGTTTGGAGAATATTTCTCCGAAAAAAGAAATCACGACCTACACCCTTTCCGAGCGAAAAGGAAGTCGCTTACCGGTAGTAAAGACCGAAGACGGCCGGTATCTGGTCTGGACAGAGACTCCCCTCCCCTACGGGATAGTAATGGGGTTGTACACCCCGGAAGGACAGATGATATATACCAAACTGCTGGATTACGGGTCAATCAACCCGGAGATACCGGTGGACAAACTGGAGAAAGGACATCTGTATCTGATTAAACTATATGAAAACAAGTTCACCAGAAAAGACCTGTGGACTAAGTTCATCTATAATTAAAACGTATATGAAAAAAATCGCATCATTAACAATGACCATGGTTTTATCCGCGATGACAGTCATGGCCACCACCCCTTACACCATAGAGAATGTAGGAGGACATAGTATAGTGAAAAGTACCGGTGAGCAAGCGATTGTTCTTGCTGAATTTGATCACGAAGTGGACATCGAGCACATGCCTGCCGAAGTACGTTCTTTCCTGGATTCATACGAAGCAGTAGAGAAAGGAAATGCCGCATTTATCAAATTCTCATCGGAGATCATTGACTCCGTAGCGCCGTTATTGGGGAATATCGAATATGACCAAGGCACCCCGTATAATGACTTTTGTCCTATTATCAACGGAGCTCGCGCTGTGACCGGTTGTGTAGCAACGGCTATGGCTCAGGTGATGCGCTACTGGAAATACCCGCAAGTAGGAACCGGTTCAGCAACGTACACCTCTTCCAGCGGCGCCGCGACTTACCAATTTGCAGATCATCCGTTCGATTGGGACAATATGCTGGAGACCTATTCTCGATTTAGCGGATACACCCCGGATCAGGGAGCAGCGGTTGCCAACCTGATGCTGGCCTGTGGCGCGTCGGTGAACATGAATTACGACAATGCCGGCAGTGGATCGTATATCTCCAATTCGTATAAGGCACTAAAGGACAATTTCGGCTACACGCCCAACATGAAGTACTACGAGTCTGACTCGCCTAACTGGGACGATTGGACAGAGAACCTGAAGGGACAATTCCAAAAAGGCTTTCCGGTACTTTATGCCGGCACTGCAACCAGCGGCGGTCATGCGTTTGTATTAGACGGTTATAGGACCATACGTTATGACGACGGGGACACGATGACCAGATTCCACGTTAACTGGGGTTGGAACGGACAGTATAACGGTTGGTACCTGCTGTTCTTGCTGGAACCGGACGGCGATAACTACTCCAACACCAACCAACGAGTAGTGCTCAATATCTATCCGAATAATTACCAGGCGATTGATGCAGTCGAGTCCGAAAGCAAAGCTACCAAAGAGCTGCGCAACGGACAGGTGGTAATTATCCGCAATAACCGCGTTTATACCGTACAAGGTCAACGGATTGAATAAGACTTCTTATGAAAGAAAGAGAAATGAGTTCGGGTAACCGAGCTCATTTTTTTGTGCTTTTACGCAGACTCGGGGCGAGTGCAAAATGACAGATTTTAGAAAAAACAGGAGGACAGAAAGGATACTGAAATTATTTTACCCATTTTGCCCCACTTTTGCATAAAATGTTAATAACACTCGTAATTTACTGATTTTACGCGCGTTATTACGTGTTTGAAAATGTTAAAAAGATGTTGATAAAACAATTGAAAAATTTTTTTGTGGGGAAATGTGGTGTATATCATTTTTTTTTTGTAACTTTGTGCCCGAAATTGAAGAAGTACAGAATATAGAATACCAAGTATAAACAGATAACTGGCAGAATACTGGCAGAGCACAGAATAAAAACATCAATATGCAGACTTTTGTAGGAAATATAGACGGACGGTTGGACGAGAAGGGACGTATATTCGTTCCGGCTATTTATCGTCGTATTTTGGCGGAGACGTCATCCAAGCGCATTGTGATGCGGAGAGACACGGATAACGAGTGTCTGATGTTCTATCCGGAGGAAGTTTGGAACGAGAAGGTAGAGCAGTTAAGGCAGGCATTGGATGAGTGGGATCCGGAGGATCAGCTGATTTTGATGCAGTTCATGGCCGACGCGGAATATATGGAGATGGACGGTCAGGGACGTATTTTGTTGCAGAAGAAGAATCTGGAGACCATCGGTGCGCAGCAGGATGTGCTGTTTGTCGGCATGCTGAACCGCTTTGCGTTGTGGGCACCGGAGAAATTCGCAGAGAAACGTCTGAGTCAGACCGAATTGGCGGCAAGACTGCGGGCTAAAATGAAGAAAAACGGAGATCGCGACTGAAGCAACAGAGTAGTAACGTTATAGGAATGACGCGGTAATCACCCGCTAATCACCCGGTAATCACCCCCTTTTGAGTAATAAATAGACTGTAAAAGGGGAATAAAAAAAGGAAAAGGGGAAAAAAGGGAAAACAAAAAAATGGAAGAGATTTACCACATACCGGCGATGCTGAAAGAGACGATAGAGGGTTTGGCGATCAAGCCGAACGGGGTGTATGTGGATGTCACTTTCGGCGGCGGAGGACACAGCAGGGCGATATTGGAGAGGCTCGAAAGCGGACATTTGTACTCATTCGATCAAGATATAGAGGCATATGAAAATGCGAAGGAAGACGGAGAAGCGGCATTCATAGATAATCCGAGATGGACGTTTGTGCATTCGAACTTCAGGTATCTGCGGAACTGGATGGATTATTACGGGGTGAAGGAGATTGACGGGTTGCTGGCAGATTTAGGGGTTAGTTTTCACCATTTCGATTGTCCGGAGCGAGGGTTTAGTTTTCGGTTCAGCGCGCCGTTAGACATGCGGATGAACCAGACGGCGAAACGCACGGCGGCGGATATAGTCAATGGGTACAGCGAGGAGGAGTTAGCGAAGATTTTCTGGCTATACGGCGAGATGAAGAACGGGAGGGGCATCGCAAGGAATATATGCAAGGCCCGTTCTCAGAAGCCGATTTTACGGACGGAGGAGTTGATTAACGCGGCGCTGAACATAAAAGCCCAGCCCCACCCTAACCCTCCCCATGAAGGGGAGGGAAGCCGGATGACATCCGGCACAATGAACGATGAAAAAAACACGGGGCTAAAGACCCGCGAACAGAACGAAGGAAACGGCGGGATGGCATCCCGCGGAAAAGAAGAAGAGAAAAACGCAGGCCTAAAGACCCGTGAACAGGACGAAGAAAAGGCGGGTATAATAGAGCTGGATATACCGGCGCAGTACAAGAAGGATCTGGCGAGACTGTTTCAGGCGCTGCGGATAGAGGTGAACGATGAGATGGGGGCGCTTAGAGAGATGCTGGTGGCGGCACGGGATTTAGTGAAGCCCGGAGGGCGGATAGCGATCCTGACGTACCACTCGTTGGAGGATAGGTTGGTGAAGAATTTCTTTCGAAGCGGGAATTTAGAAGGGACGATAGAAAAGGACTTTTACGGAAACGCGATTACTCCGTTTGATGTTATCGAAAAGGGCCGTGTGGCCAGTGACGATGAAGTAGAACGGAACCCGCGTAGCCGGAGTGCGAAGTTGCGGGTCGCAGAGAAAAAGGCGAAGCCCTAAAGCCATTCGGATAGCGTTTATGCCCTTCGGGGTATCGGCCCCCTGCCTTCTAGTTTTGGCGTCCCCTCGCCAAAACACGCCCCCGAGAGGGCATAAACTGATTGTCCGCCAAAGGCGGAGGGCTTCGAATGAAAACGAGAGGATGAGGAGGGGCGAATGAAAACGAGAGGATGAGGGCAATGAAAAAATAAGAAGATGGCAGATGTACATGACATACAGAGTTGGTTGAACGGCGATAAGCTGCGGAGCCAGAAGATCAGAGAACAATACCCGCTGATAGGGTTGATTGTGGGTCTGGTCTTTTTGTATATTCTGACGGGTTATCAGTCTGCCAAACAACAACACCGGTTGACGGACACAAAGAAAGAGATGCTGGACGCCAAGTTCCGGTACATGACGATTAGTGCGCAGCTGACGAATAGCACAAGACAGAGCCAGGTGATAGAGGTACTGAAGGAGAACGGAAGTGAGCTGCAGGAAAACCGGGTACCGCCGGTGAAGGTAAAATAAGAACCCCACCCTAACCCTCCCCATGAAGGGGAGGGAAGCCGGATAACATCCGGCACAATGGACGATGAAAAGAAGAAAGAAGGACAGCCGGATGACATCCGGCATAATGGACGACGAAAACAAGAAAGAAGGACAGCCGGATAACATCCGGCATAATGGACGACGAAAACAAGAAAGAAGGACAGCCGGATAACATCCGGCGGAATGGACGATGAAAAAAATACGGGGCTAAGGCCCCGCAAACAGGACAAATAAAGAGGCGGAATACCGCCATAAACAGGACAAAATAAGATGAGTGACGAGCAGAGAAATACAGTATGGAGGTTCGCGATGATATTCATCGTGATCGCTTTGGGTTTTGTAGCTGTGCTCGTGAAGATCGTGTATATCCAGGCGGTGGAGAGAGACGAGTGGTTGAAGGTGGCAGAGAAACAAGTGCCGACGAACAGGCCTATTCCTGCAACGAGGGGGAATATCTTGGATTGCAACGGGCGGTTGTTGGCGAGCAGTATGCCGCAGTATTATATATATATGGATACACGCGTGCCCGCGTTGCACGAGAAAAACGGGGAGTTGTTTAACAAACATATCGACACGCTGGCGCTGGATCTGGCGACGATTATCGGGGATAAGAGTGCAGCGGAGTACAAGGCGAAGATTGTTGGGGCTTACCGGCATGGAGAAAAACGCTTGCGGGTTTGCGAGAACCGCATCAATTATCTGCAGCGGCAGGCTCTGGAGGAGAACAAGCTCATCAAAAAAGGCAAGTATAAGAGCGGAATTTTCTTTGAAGACCAGCATCGGCGGATCAAGCCTTACGGAGGTCTGGCAAGCCGTACGATAGGTGGTATTTACGGCGAAGGCGGAAGTGGAAACTCGGGTCTGGAGAAGGGCTTTGACAAGGAGTTGAGGGGTCTGGACGGCATGAGTAGTATTCAGAAGATCGGCGGCCGTTATGAGTCCGTGACGGTAGAAGAGGCGCAGGACGGATTAGATATCCAAACCACTATTGATGCCAACTTGCAAGATATCGTGGAGAACGCGTTGCTGGCGAAGACGGCGGAAAGAAACGCCAAATGGGGTTGCGCTATTCTGATGGAAACGCAGACGGGTTATATTCGCGCGATTGCGAACTTGGACCGGTCGCAAGAAGACGGCAAGTATTATGAGGCGCAGAACCACGCCGTGCAGCGTGTAGAGCCGGGTTCGACGTTTAAGACGATTGCTCTGGTGGCGGCACTGGACGACGGGAAGATTGATATAGACGACACGGTGGCGGTTAGTCGGACGCCATGGAAATATTTCTCTGTGACGCATACCGACGCGCACCCGATGGACACGATTCTGACGGTGAGAAGTGCGTTGGCGGTGTCTTCGAATATCGCGCTGGCGAAGCTGATCACGCGGAGTTATGAAGGTTCGGCACGAAAGTTTGTGAGGCGGATTGAGAAGATGGGACTGCTGGACAGCGTTTATTGCGAGATTCCAGGAGCCGACAAAGCGAGGATTGAGGTTCCGCGGGACACGGTGACGCTGAGTAAGATGAGTTACGGCTACTCGGTGGAGCTGAGTCCGATGCAGATTCTGATGTTCTATAACGCGATTGCTAATGGGGGACGGATGATGCGGCCGATGTTAGTGACGGCGGTGCAGCAGAACGGCGAAGTGGAGAAGAGTTTTCGGCCGGAAGTGGTGAAGTCGTCGATTTGCGGAAAGAGCACTTTGCGAGATATACAAGGGGCGCTGCATGACGTCGTTTGGGACGATCATCTGGGTACCGCGGCGGCGAAGTTGTGGAGCCGGAAAGCACAATCGAAACTCGTGAATATCGCCGGCAAGACCGGTACGGCGCAGTTGATCATCCCCGGCAGAGGGTACTCGGGCAAGCACCACCGAATGACTTTTGTGGGGTACTTCCCGGAGGAGAATCCACAGTACACGTGTATCTGCATGATTGAGGATCCGCAGTACCCGTATGACGCGGGAATGGATTGCGGCAGTACGGTGCGAGTGATTGCTGAGAAGACGATGGCGTACACGGGGTGCTACGTTTATCGAGACGGCGAACGTAAATTAGTAAAAAGGTGAATAAACAGTAGTTTAAACAGGCGGATGTAAATATCGAAAATAATTGACGATTTATGATACTCAGCAAATTATTGGAAGTAATTGAGCCGATTGAGGTGATCGGCGAGACGAACAAAGAGATCAAGGGTCTGCATTTTGACAGCCGAAAGATTGGAGAAGGTGACTTATTCGTTGCCCAAGTCGGCACAGCAGTAGATGGCCACACGTTCATTGATGGTTGTGTCGAAAAAGGGGCAGCGGCGGTGGTACTGAGTGATCGTGCATTCATGCACGATGCGAAGGACGTGACCTATATTTTGGTTGAGAATACGGATAAGGCGTTGGGATTGTTGGCGAGCAAGTGGTTTGGCGAGCCGAGTAAGGCGTTGACGCTGGTTGGCGTGACGGGTACGAACGGCAAGACGACCATCGCGACCTTGCTGTACAAGCTCGTTCGGGCGTTAGGACATAAGGCAGGACTGCTGTCCACCGTGGTCAATTATATCGAGGACGAGGCGGTGGCTGCGACCCATACGACGCCGGACGCGATAGAGTTGAACGGATTGCTGAGACGGATGGTGGATGCCGGTTGCGAGTACGCGTTTATGGAGGTGAGCTCACACGCCATCGCACAAGAACGGATAGCGGGGCTGGATTTCGACGGGGCGCTGTTTACCAACCTGACGAGGGATCATATCGACTACCATAAGACTTTTGACAACTATCGGGACACGAAGAAAAGGTTGTTTGACGGGTTGAAGAAGAGTGCTTTTGCGGTGACAAACAAAGACGACAAGAATGGGTTGGTGATGACGCAAAACTGCCAAGCGGAAGTGAAGACCTACTCCACCCGCTCGCTGGCGGACTATAAGGCACAGATTTTGGAGGAAGGATTTGAGGGGATGATGCTGAGTATCAACGGCAAAGAGGTTTTCGTGCCGCTGGTGGGGCGGTTCAATGTCAGCAACCTGCTGTGTATCTACGGCGCGGCGCTGTGTCTGGGATTTGAGGAGTTGGAGGTGCTGCGTGTGCTGAGTACGTTAAAGCCGGTTAACGGTCGCTTTGAGACCATCAGAAGCCCGAAAGGCTGGACGGCGATTGTCGATTATGCGCACACGCCGGACGCGGTAGATAATGTGATTCAGACGATCCGGGAAATCAAGAAGGAAGGCGCCAAACTGATTACTGTGGTCGGTTGCGGCGGTAACCGGGATAAGGGTAAACGACCGATGATGGCGCAGATTGCGAAGAAGGGCAGCGAGCAGTTGATTTTGACGAGCGATAACCCGCGTGACGAAGAGCCGGCAGCTATCCTGAATGATATGAAAGCCGGTCTGACGGAAGAGGAACTCAGGAGTACGTTGGTTATCGAAGACCGCGAGGCGGCTATCCAGACGGCTTGTACCTTGGCGCAGAAAGGCGATGTGATTCTGGTGGCAGGCAAAGGCCATGAGGACTACCAGATTATCAAGGGAGTCAAGCACCATTTTGATGACCACGAACAAGTGCGGAAACACTTGTAAATTAAAAATTAAAAATTAAGAATTAAAAATTAAGAAATATCGCGTCATGCTTTATTCATTATTTACCCATTTTAGCGATGTTTTAGGTGCGCGGTTGTTCACCTATATCTCGTTCAGGGCTATTTTAGCGGGGGTCATCGGACTGCTCGTAAGTATCTGGTTTGGCGACCGGTTTATCAATTTCATGAAGCGTCATCATATTTCTGAGACGCAGCGGGACGAGAAGACCGATCCGTTCAATGTAGCGAAAAAAGGCGTGCCGACGATGGGAGGTCTGATTGTCATTGCGGCGATTCTGATTCCGTGTCTGCTATTAGGCAAGTTGACGAATGTCTATATGATTCTGATGCTCGTCACGACGCTTCTGATGGGGGCTCTGGGCTTTGCGGACGACTATATCAAGACGTTCAAAAAGAACAAAGACGGTCTGAACGGATGGATAAAGATTGCAGGGCAAGTGAGCTTGGGTCTGATTGTGGGTCTGACGCTGCGTTTCTGCCCGGCGGTGAGTATGAATGAGGTGGTGACGAGTCATATAGAGAACAATGTGGTAGTCGTTGAGAAGACGCCGGAGATCAAATCCACGCAAACGACTATTCCGTTTGTGAAGCACCATAACTTCAACTATGCGGATTTGTTCAGTTGGACCGGCGAGAACAATAAGTACCGGTTCGGATGGATTTTCTTCGTGATCCTGACGGTTTTTGTAGTAGCGGCGGTAAGTAACGGCGCGAACCTGAACGACGGCATGGACGGCATGTGCGCCGGCAACTCGGCGATTATCGGCGTGGCGTTGCTGATTTTAGCGTACACGAGCGGCAGTGTCGTTTGGGCGGAGTATTTCGACGTGATGTACATCCCCGGCAGCGAAGAGTTGGTGGTGTTTATGGCGGCATTTGTGGGTGCGTTAGTGGGTTATCTGTGGTTTAACGGTTTCCCGGCGCAAGTGTTCATGGGCGATACGGGAAGTCTGACAGTCGGCGGAATTATCGGCGTTTGCGCAATGGTGATCCACAAGGAGCTGATGGTGCCTGTACTGTGCGGAATATTCCTTATGGAGAGCGTGAGTGTAATTCTGCAGACGCAGGTGTATAAGTACTATAAGAAACGCGGACAACATGTGCGGATCTGGAAGCGGACGCCGTTCCATGATCATTTCCGGACGAGTGTGGAGCAGGTGCTGAAGAATGATCCGACCTGTTCGATTGTGTTTAAGGGCAGCAAGAATCTGCACCACGAGACGAAGATCGTGCTGCGTTTTTGCATCGTGACGCTGATTCTGGCGGCAATCACCATTTTGACGTTGAAGATAAGATAAAGGACCGCAGGCAAAGCCTGCTGAAAGAATAAAGACCGTTACACTAAAAGAATAAAGACAAAAATGAATAAGCGTATCGTAGTGTTGGGAGCCGGAGAGAGCGGTAGTGGTGCTGCCATTCTGGCAAAGGAAAAGGGGTTTGATGTGTTTGTAAGCGACTGCGGGATGATCAGCGAACCGTACCGCGCGCTGCTGGACCAGAACGGGGTTCCATGGGAAGACGGAAAGCACAGTGAGGAGTTGATTCTGAACGCCGACGAGGTAGTTAAATCGCCGGGTATACCTCTGACGGCTCCGCTGATTCAGAAACTGCAGGCACAAGGTACGCCGATTATCAGCGAGATTGAGTTTGCGTCGAGATATACAAATGCGAAGATGATCTGTATCACCGGATCAAACGGCAAGACGACCACCACTTCGTTGATTTTCTATATCTTGAAACAGGCAGGTCTGAATGTGGGTCTGGCAGGCAATATCGGCAACTCGCTGGCGCTGCAGGTGGCGCATGAGGACCACGACTACTACGTGATAGAGTTGAGTTCGTTCCAGCTGGACAACATGTACGACTTCAAGGCGGATGTCGCCATCTTGCTGAATATCACGCCGGACCACCTGGATCGGTACGACTATAAGTTCCAGAACTACGTCGATGCGAAGTTCCGTATCACGAGAAATCAGACGAAGGAGGATAGTTTCATTTACTGGGCAGAAGATCCCGTGATCGACCGGGAGATGAAGAAGATTCAGCTGGGTGCGACGCTTTATCCGTACGGATTCAGTGTCCCGAATCCGCTGCCGGTGAGCGAAGAGGAGTTGGCGCTGAAGGGAAGGCATAATGTGCTGAACTCGATGGCAGCAACCATTGCAGCGAATGTAGTGGGAATCAAGAAAGAGATTATCCGCGAGAGTCTGAAGACTTTCCAGGGGGTTGAGCACCGGCTGCAATACGTAGCGACGGTTCGCGGCGTGAGATGGATCAATGACTCGAAGGCGACGAATGTGAACAGCTGCTGGTACGCATTGGAGAGTATGACTACGCCAACCGTGTTGATTTTAGGAGGAAAGGATAAGGGCAACGACTATAGCGAGATTGACGAGCTGGTGAAGGAGAAATGCCATACCTTGGTATTCATGGGGCTGCATAATGAGAAGTTAAGAGAACATTTCGGCGGTTTCGGGCTGAATATCATCGACACGGACAACCTGCATGACGCTATTCAAGGGGCTTATGAGGCGGCGCATGAAGGCGACACTGTGTTGCTGAGTCCGTGTTGCGCAAGTTTCGACCTCTTTAAGAGTTATGAGGACCGGGGTGAGCAGTTTATGGAGGCGGTTCGGAAGCTTTAATGGTGCTAAATAAAGAAAAAAGACAATAAAATTTGCATATATGCAAAAATTGTAGTAATTTTGCACGCAAAATTGTACAATTATGAAAACAATGATGAAAAAAAGTGTGTTTTTCGCGCTGATGGCAGTCGTGATAATCGGTTTGAGCAGCTGCACGAAAGTGGTCAATGAGCCATGTCTGTTTAACAAGGTGAACGTCGATTTCCATGTACCTCAGAGCGCGTGGGCTTTTGACGAGACGAACGGCTGGTACAGCTACTACTACGAGACGAACAAAATCACGGAGTACATCTACGACTACGGATCCTGGACGATGAGCCACGAGTACAACCCCGGCACCAAAGACGCGTTCTTGATTCAGTTGCCGGAGTTCCGTTTCATGCAGGACGAAGGAACGGGCGATTTTTACACGCAGCGTACAGATTACGAGGTGGGTGTGGGTTATGTGATTGTCTATGTGACTAACTCAGACTACGCGTATGAGCCGGGTTGGAAGCCGGATGAGATGTATTTCCACATGCAGATAACGTATTAAAGACCGCGGCGAAGCCGCTGAAAGAACAAAGACCGCTTCGCTGAAAGAATCAAGACTACATATCATCGGGAAGATATACATAGCAGGTCCCTGTTCGGCGGAGAATCGCGAGCAGGTGCTTGAGACCGCAGAGGCTTTATCGCGCATTGATGCGCGATGGTCTTTTATTTTTCGCGCGGGCGTGTGGAAACCGCGCACGAGCCCGCACACGTTTCAAGGTGTGGGAGAAGAAGGGCTGGAGTGGCTCAAGGAAGTTAAGGAACGTTATGGGATGGAGATTGCTACGGAGGTGGCGACGCATGAACATGTAGAGGCGGCCTTGAAAGCGGGAGTGGATTATTTGTGGATAGGCGCCAGGTCGTCTGCGAATCCCATCGCTGTGCAAGAGATTGCAACAGCGATAGGAGACCGGCTACGCCTGACAGAACACAGACCGGCTTCGCCTGACAGCACACAGACCAAGACGATATTAAAAGGTATTCTGATTAAGAATCCGGTGAATAACGATGCGGGATTGTGGATCGGGAATATCGAGCGGTTGGAGAAGACGGGTGTACCGGTGATTGCGGTTCATCGCGGTTGTGGTCATCAGCCGTGTTGGGCGATGGCGCACGCGGTACGGTTGGCAAGGCCGGATATACCGATGTTGTTGGATCCGAGTCACATGAGCGGCGATGCAAAACGCGTGCCGGAGCTGATGAAGAAGATTGAGGAGTTGGGTCTGGACGGTGCAATGGTAGAAGTTCATTGCCGGCCGGAGGAAGCTTTATCTGACGCCAAGCAGCAGATTACGCCTGCTGAATTAAGCAATACCCTTGATTTAACTCCCACCCGATTCCGTCCCGATACCGTGTCGTTGCCGTGTTTTGGAGCACCGAGGGGTATAAACGACCCCGAACTCAACTGGCTCCGTGCGGAGATAGATGAGTTAGATGAGCGATTATGGGATACTATCGCGGCGCGAATGGACGTCAGCCGGCGAATCGGGAAATGGAAGAAAGCGCATGACGTAGCCCCGCTGCAACCCAAACGGTTCCAACAGTTGAGCGAACAAGTAGCGCATTTTGCAAAGGAGAATGGGTTATCTGCCGATTTTGCGCAAGAGGTATTAAAATTGATACACGAAGAGAGTTTGAGACAGCAGTAAGCTAAGAGCCGAAAGATAAGAGATAAGAGATAATAAGTTCAGAATGAAGAAATTAAGGTACATATTTTTATTCTTGTGCTTAGCCGGGATGGTAATGGCACAGGAAGTGACGAGTATATCGGGAACGGTAGTCGATGGCGATACCGGTGAGACGCTGCCGTTCGTACAGATATACTTCTTGAAGTCGACCACCAACAAAGGAATGATTCCTTCGGAGGTGGGTACGACCAGCGATATAGACGGCAATTTCACGATTAGCAACAGCGCAGGTTATAACACGCTGAATTTTCAGATGTTAGGCTACAAGACGGAGATGTTGACGCTGCGTAAGGGTCAGAACCGCAAGAACGTGAAGGTGAAGTTGAAGCCTGACGTATATGGATTGCAAGATATCGTGGTGACGCCGAAGAACCGTAAGCGCGAATACAAACGAAAGGGCAATCCTGCGGTAGAGCTGATCAAGAACGTGATTGCGCGTAAGGACTCGTTCTACGTTACCTCCAAGGATCAATACACGGCAAAGAGTTATAGCCGAATGTCTTTTGCGCTGGATAATATCAAAGTTAATTGGGAGAAGCCGTTCTGGAAGAAGTTCAATTTCATCCAGAAATATGTGGACACGACGGGTGTGTATCCGAACGTGACGGTGAGTATCCGGGAGCACCTGACCTCCGAATACTACCAGCGTAAGCCCCACCGCGAGAAGAAGATTCTGGAGAAGAAACGCGTTTTCGGAGTGGAAGATCTGGTGTCACAGGGTTCGTTTCAAGAGAACGTGAACGCTATTTTCAAAGACGTAGATATCAACGACAACAGCATGAATCTGCTGTTCAACCGATTCGTATCGCCGCTTAGTTCGACCCTTGCGGTGACGTTCTACCAGTACTATATCATGGATACCATCATGGTCGATGGTTACCCGTGTATCGACTTGGCGTTCGTACCGGTGAACTCGGAGAGTTACGGTTTCACGGGTCACCTGTATATCGTCAATGATAGTACTTTCCGTCTGAAGAAATACGCGATCAACGTGCCGCCGGATATCAACCTCAATTTCGTGAGCAACTACTCTGTGGAACATAGTTACAAGCAGTTAGAGGACGGAACATGGGCTCCTGACAGGACGACGACTTACGCGAAATTCTATATTCTGAACAACAAACGTGGTATGTTAGCCCGCCAGACGAAGATCTACACGGATTGGGATTTGGAGACGCCTATTCCCCGTGAGACGTTCTCATCGCTCACCGCCGACGAGGTGGAGACGAACGACTCGACGGCGCAACGATTCGGTGCGGCAGCCTGGGACACGCTTCGTCCGGAGCCGCTGACGTGGTACGAGAGTTCGGTGTATAACCTGGTACGTGAGGCGACGGATAACCCAAGTATAGCGAGTATGGTTGCGGCCGTCAATGCCATCACTTCCGAATATGTGGCTACGACTCCTGCCAGAGACTTGGACGAGAGCAAGTTCGATTTCGGACCAATCTATAATTTCGTGAGTTGGAACAAGTTAGAGGGCGTGCGTCTTCGCGTAGGCGGTACCAGTACGGCGCGTCTTCACGACCAATTCTTCTTCCGCGGGTATGTAGCCTTCGGTACGACCGATCTGCGTCCGAAATATAATGCGACGCTGGTATGGACGTTCGACAAACATAAGAGCCAGCCGTACGACGGACTGAGGCATCATATTCAGGTGAGCGCTCAATACGATGTCGAGGAACCGGGTCAGAACACAGATATCATCCGTCGCGACCATATTTTGGCTTCCATCCCGACGAGCACGCCGACGATGCCATTCGCGCAGTACGTCTTCCACACGAAAGCGGAATACATGAAAGAATGGCGGAACAAACTATCCATCCGCACCTCCTTTGATTTTACCAATAACGAGGCTGCGGGCGTACTGAATTACCACAAGGTAGATTGGACGATGAACGCAGACTCGAGTTGGAGTAAGTCGGTTACCGATATTGGTTCGTACCGCAATTACGAGGGAATGGTAGAGTTAGAGTACTCCCCCGGAAGCCGGATTTATATCGACCGAATGGGTATCCGCAGTCCGTTTGCGATAGAAAAAGATGCACCGACATTCCGATTAACGCACTATGTGGGTTATTTGGACGACCGGCACAACGGTGGCGATGGTTTCATTTATAACAGGACGGAGTTCCTCTTTGACAAACGTTTCTGGTTCTCGGCCTTCGGTCACCTTGATTTGCGTGTACAGACGGGTATGTTATGGCAGAAAGCGCCGTTCACCAAGCTCTACATGCCTCAGACGAGTACCAGTATCTTCCTGGCTCAGCGCGCGTTTAACCAGATGAAGCCGATGGAGTTTATGATGGATGAATACGTAGCTCTATACGCCACCTACTATTTCAAAGGCTGGATCTTGAACCGAATACCGGGCATCAACAAGCTTAAACTGCGCGGTGTAGTTAGTTTCAGCGGTATCTACGGTGGTCTGACGAAGAAGAACAACCCGTACCTGGAGGGCACAAACGGTCTGTATGACTTCCCGCATACCCCATGGGAGAACGACGACGTGCAGAATGCGTTTGACAACAACGGATATATCAAAGACGGCTATCGCACGAGTTCGCCTATCGGCAAACTACCCTATATGGAGATCACTGCGGGATTTGAAAATATCTTCAAATTCATCCGCATCGATTATATCCGCCGTATCACGTACAACGACTACGAGTTGCCGTACCTGATCCAGAAAATGGAGCCTATTAATCCCAATAACCCGACGCTTGGTTTCCAACCGGCAGTGGATGAAAACGGTCAGCCGGTAATGATTCACGGCCGCAGAAAGATCGGTGCATGGGGTAGGAACGGCGTAAAGATAACATTCAGATTCTCACTATAAGCCATGAAAAGAGTATTATTTCTTTTGGGCATTGCGACCTTGTCGCTCAGCCTAACGGCGCAGAGCCGAGATATCAAGATACAGCAGTCGCTGGACGAAGCGAAGGCGAAGTTAGTAGAATTCGACACCGAGCGGTTGTTGGATTCATTGGACCAAGAGAAACTGCCGCGTATCGTATCCGGCGGATTGCTGGCGGGTGCCAACCTCAGCAATTTCATCATCACGAGGGATCATAACACGATGAGTTCGTACATGCGTATCGGCGGTGAGTTCGGAGGATTTATGGATTTCAGTATCATCAAGCACTTTGCTATTCAGCCGCAGGTGATTTTTACGGCTACGCAGAACCATTTTGCCGTAAAAGAAGGTCCTGATGTATTCAAGTACAATGGAATGTGGTCATTCGGCATAGATATACCTGTGTATTTCTTAGGCCGATTCGGGAATATGCAGAAAGGTTATGCTCAGTTCGGCGGCGGCATCTTCACCCATTTCACCTTTGCAAGCAATATATCGCGGTATAAAAACGCCGATGAAACTTCGCAATCCCAGGCATCCACCGCGAACCCGCTTCCAGCCCGCTACGCGGAGGAAAATGAAGACTACAGCCGGCTCTACAGTTTACACAACAACCATTTTGGTATCTGCGCCACGGCCGGATACGAGTTTCCGATAGGCATTCAGATTAACTTTCACTACAAGGTCAGCCTCTCAGACATCGCCGGTTTCTACAGCGAGATGAAAGGCCAAAAGATAGCGGACGCGGTGATCTATCCGCAGGCTATTTCTTTAGGAATCGGTTACCGCTGGAAATAATTATTCCGAATCAAACGATCGGACAAGGGGAACGCTTCATCTTGATAGATGAGGCGTTTCTGCGTAGTATCCAAGAGGTTGATGCCAAATCCATGCCAGCGGTAGTCCTCGATGCCCAATAATGATTGATAGGTAGGATAGATATCCATCTGGTAACAATCTTTGGTATAACGGGGATTGCCTGTGATTTTCGGCGAATAGATGATGAGCGGAAGGCGATCGTCGGAAGGCTGCAGACCCAAGCCATGCTTATCGGAGAACGACTGCATCTGGTTGCGTTTCTCATAATGGAGAATACGATGGTCACCGGTGATGACTATCGTGTATTGCTGCAGAACAGGGTCGGTCTCCAATTTGCGGATGAAATAGCCCAAGCCATCGTCCAGCGCATTGAATCCACGAATAAAATTACGCATCACCCATGGCATTTTATCCGGTAATTCGAGCGACGAGTATTTCTCGTTCATAAACGGCGCGTGTGTAGATTGGGTGATACACTGTATATAACGCCATCCCTGATCCACGAGTGTATCGAGCTTCCGGAAGAGGATGGTATCAATGTCGCAGTAAATGATCGTGGTGTCATATCCGTATGCGGGCGACATCTGCGTCTGGTTCCAAACACAAGTATCGTGCGGAAGGAGGCAAACCGCACTGTCCGGTGCCAATTTCATGATCGCCGGATAGGTATTCTTTGGGTAATGGAGACAGGTAGCTCCCGCGTTAATGGGTAGGAGGCCGGTATTGATGATCATCTGGCCATCAGCCGAGGGCGCTCCCACGATCTGGGTATGCAAATGATTCGCGTAGAACGAATGGTCGTTTTGCGCCAGACGGTAGAGGTTCGGCATGATCTGAGGTGTCAAGACCCAGTTCTCCAAACTCTCCAGCAGGATGATGATAAGCGGAGATTGCAAGGTAGCCGAGTCCGTACCATTATCCAGCACCTTCATCATCTGCTCGTCACAGGCGGTCAGCGGACGGTCAGGTTGGATATCCTTGACCATCAGATAGTAGTCCGAGCCGATATAGAGCGGCGAATAGAGCACGCTGGTGTTGGCTACCGTGGTCGGGAAATCGGTACCATAGACCGGTTCACGGTGCTCACGGATGAAAGGCACCGCATCGTACTTGATATACTGCTCCTCCATAGCGCGGTTGATATCGTGCACATAAATGGCTTCGCCCGAAAGCCGCAGCCCGACGGAGATGATGGTCATTCCCAACCATGCCCAGAAACTGCGCTCGCTGGTCGTTGTGAAAGCAAAGATAATACAGAATAGTGCTGTCAAAGCGTAGAACGAGAGGTCGATCCACCACTCAATATAGATGAGTACAGACCAGAAATAGCCGTGCAGATTGCCGGACATATTAAAGGCCTCCGCATCCAGCAGAATGTGGTTGTTGCGCATATATATGAGGTTCGCCACGAACCATGTATCAATGACTATCGAGAGGAAAATGAGCCATCGTTTGTCCTTCATAAGGAAGGTGAACGCAGCAATAAACATCGCGGCACCGAGTTTGCTGAACAGCTTCGCCACGTAACCTAACGCACTCGGCTGGAGAGCCAGCTCACGGAAGGCAAAATGGTCAAAGAGCAGTGTTTGCGAGAAAATCAGCAACGTGAAAAGGCCGAAAACAACCCACGAAGCATTGGTTCCTTTAGCGAGCCATGCGCGGAAATAATCGCGCTCCAATTTGGCTCCTTCGTTATTCTTCATATTCTTTAACAATCAATTTTCAAACTTTAGCGATACAAAAACAGCCGGCGATGACAAGCATCACACCTAACCATTGCATAAAACCCACCTGCTCATGGAAAATGAGCCATCCGGAGAGCATGCCGAAGATAAAACCAAGGCTCGTCAGCGGATACACTTGCGACAAAGGATATTTATGAAGCATCCAAAGCCAGAAGAGGTTCGCTCCAATCATCAGGGTAACGGCTATCATCAGCCATGCATTACAGATCACATTATGCCATATGAAGGACCAAGTCCACTCCCAGCGGAGTCCCTCCATAGCTAATTTTAATGCTACCTGACTGAAAGCCAGCATCGCTGTCTGCAGGAGCATAAGAAGCACCATTGTTGTCATACTATTATACCGTGTTTCAATTTATAGCTCTCTTGTATATCCCGATAGCGGAGGAGCACTTCTTCGATGACATTCTCCCACGAACGTGAGATAGTCACAGAAGCTTTGTCGCCCACCCGTTTGATGACCTCGGGGTGCTCCATCAGCCAAATGATCTTGTCGGCATAGACGTGAATATCGTTGGCGGTGAGGAATCCGTTGACGTCCGGTCTGATCACCTCTGCTGCAGTACTCTCCTGCAGCATTACAGCCGGTGTGTGCATCGCAGCCGCTTCGCGTACCACCAAAGGGGCATTGTCATACAGCGACGGGAAGAGGAACAAATCAGCCGCTGCATCGATTCGCTTCAGGCGCTCGCGGTCATGAATGTTTCCTAACATCGTCACGTTGTGCGAGAGGCCGAGTTCGTGAATCTTATGGCGGATCTCCCGCACAGCGTAACCCGTTCCTACCATATAGAGTTGGAAGGGCTTATCTTTGATGAGCGCAAGGGAATCGAGGATAAACCCGATGTTTTTCTCCCAAATATGTTGTCCTACGAAAAGCAACATTGTTTCATCAGGCAGAAGTCCCAACTCCTCCCGCATCTCAGCGCGCATCACTTCGATTTTAGCAGAAGGCGTGTAGAAATCATTACCATTCTCCACCACCTCCACGTGACCTTTGTACCCGTATTCACGCAAAGTCGGCTCTACGGCGGCCTGCGGTATCCACACCTCATCTGCTTTCTCAAAAAAGGTGATGATCTGCTTCACCATCCATTCCACAATTTTCTTATTGGGCACATTATGCTCAAAGTCCTGACGGTATTTGGAATGGAAGGTAGCCACCATCGGGATGTGTTGTTGCTGCGCAGCGTTGTAAGCCAGCTTGCCCGAAGTAAACGGGCAATGCGCGTGTACCAAGTCAAACTTCAGTTTCTTCCAATGCCGCCAGAAGAAAGCATCCACATAGGGAAGTCCGTATCGGTACGGATGGCGGAAAGGAATGGGAATCGAGGTATAGCGATAAATCGGATATTCGGCCGCCTCAATCACCTCACGTGAGTTCGGAGCATAAGGGGTGATGACACTCACATCGTGCCCCTTCTCATGTAACCAGTACGCATAATTCTGCGCTGTCAAGCCTACGCCGTCTAAGATCGGCGGAAAATTATCATTAAATATACCGTACATTGTTCATTACAATTTGACGGTAAACCACCGCCCCGTTACAGGGCGATGATTTTACCGTATCTCAGTCTCTTGGCGGTATCGCCCTTGAGCATCTGGATAAAGTTCTTTTCTCCATAAAGGATGGTATAGAAGTACACTTTTCCTAACTCAATGTTCACTATCAAACCATGCTCGGTTCCGACGATGTTATTGAGGCGTTCGTGTCCATCTTCACCTATTCCTAATTCGACATCGTTCGGATCCGCTGTTGGTACCTGCTCGTAGAAGAGGAGTCTTCCCGCACCATCAAAGAGGGCGAAGTGGACATCTCGGCGGAGGGTACCCACAAACAGCTGGGCTGCTCCCGGTACACGTTTGACAATCACGTCGCTTGCAGTAGCTACTGCCGATTCGTCGATCGTAGAGATTGCGAAATGGATGTAGTAACGTTTCTCCGTCTGGTCGTCTGCGGTACAGATAATGAGGCAGGTATCTCCAGCCGAAGCCGGACGAATATCTACTACCGCGTTCAAGGAACGAGCGATCGCATCCACATTCGGGGTTGTCGTAGCACCCGCACGCAGATAGTAGGTATAGAACGTCACTTCGGGGTCGAATCCGCTTATCGTGTCTTTTCTACCCTCATCTTCGAGGAAGATGGCACTCAAGAAGCAGTCGTTATCTTTCGCGATGGATTGCGAAATGGTATAGGTATTCTCGGTACCATCTTGTGCCACAACGGTAATGAAGATCTTTCCGTTCTCATTAGCGGTGACAGTAACTGTAGCCAGCGGGTCACTCAGGATCGCCTGTATATCCTCTGCCGTGAAATAATCCGCCTCGGAAGAGCCATACGGGTGTGCGTAGTTGTACTCCGTGTTAGACGCCGTGAAGCCTTCTAACTCCGTACCATTCACAAGGATGGAGGTAAGGTTCGCATCGGAGGGCTTAATAAAGTGGAAGGTGATCTCGTATTGACCTTCATCTTCTCCGTTCGGAGCAATAACCGTCACATTCACACGTACGTTCGTATCGTCCAGCTCATGATTAGTGATCTGAGTAACCTGCAGCGGGTCATAGAGGATGGTCTCAACATCCGGTAGTTGCTCCGTCAGCGGTTTTCCTGCTTCGTACGGAATGTTCACCGTATATCTCCGCTCTTCGGGGATGAAGGGGAACTGATAAGACGGCAGTGTGTCGCCTGCTTGGTTAATCAAGATGATACGTTGGAGCGTGGTGATAGAAGACATGACGCGCTCGAAGATCAGGCTGTAGGAAGCGGTCGTGATGCCATCCTCTGCCGTTACGAGAACCGATACGGTATCTTCGTTGATGCTAATCTCAACCACCTGAATCTCCTCTTTCTTGATTACCGTCACCACCGGAACGGCTGCGTTCACATCGATCTCCTGCTTGTAGTTATACTGCTCAGAGATGAAGTTCGAGAGCGGTTTGCCACCAACGTTAATCATGTTCAGGGTAGCCTCATCGGATTTCTGAACAGGATAATGGATCGTGTAGGTACGTGTAGCGCCGGAAGCGGCCGTCACGGTGACAAGCGATTTATAACCGAGGGTCTTGCCGGTCAGGGTCTCCTCCGTTTGTTGCGACACAAAGACGGATTGGTAGTCATCACCGGTGATATATTCCACTACCGGCAAACGTCCGTTCAATTCAGATGCCTCAGAAGCCGTCAACTCGAATGTATATTCGTTGTTCTTTCCTTCGAAGTTCTCAATCCTACGTTGCTGCACGAAGATCATCTGGAGGGTATCGACATTCGATTTCTCGATCGTATAGGAAATCGTGTAGGTGCGGGTATGCATGCTCTCGGAAGTCACGTTGATCTGACGGATGAGCGAGTTGGCAGTACTATCCAGCTGGCTCATCGTGATTGTCTGCCATTCGTCTCCGTTCTCCCATGACAAATCCGGGAAGGCGGCTGTACCAACCGGCAAAGAGATTGCATAGTAGATAGAATCTGCACGGTAGTTCTTCAAGGAGTCACCGTCTTGATAGATCATCGCCAGGGTATCTACGTCCGATTGGGTAAATTGGAAGGCAACGACATAAGTAGCCGTATAAGTCTGGTCTTGCGCCAGAACCTTGATGGTAGCCTGACGTTTATCCTGATCAATCACCGGCGTCAGAATCGTCTGCCCCACCTCCGCTTTCTGGCCATCTACCTCCGGCAGCGTATGAACGCCTACAGCCAGATTCACGTGGTAGAAATACGTGCCGGGTTCGAAATTCCGGAGCGAATCGCCGTTGATATAAATCATACTCAGATCCGCATTTTTGGAGAGCGGTCTGTGGAAATGGAGTATATACCGGTTATGGGATTTACCATCCACCGCCGTGACATCCAGGATGACAGAATCTTGCTTATGGAAGATTTCTACTTTTTGTCCGTCCATCTTGAGTTGTGCACTAACCTCCGGCAAAGTCTCACGATCATAGGGCAAATTAATGGTGTAATTATTGTTACCCGGATCGAAGGTGAGGTCTGCATTGAGCGCCCGCTCAAAGTTCTCGAAGTTCTCGCCATCCAAGGTGATATTCGCCAATTTCTCATCATTCGATTGATTCTCAAAATAGATCATCACTTCATAATTAGAGGTATCAGCACCACCGTTCTCCGCCTCTACATGGATTGTATAACGGATCTGGCTAATGATCGTATCCGTCCCATGTATCGTCTTGTGGATGGTATCCAAACGCGAAGGCGAGGTTACAGTCTGGAAACGATCGTCTGAAGTGTAGTCCACCTCATACTTATCGGATTTCAGCGAAACGGAGTAGAAGTGACGTCCGGGTTCGAAATAATCCAAGGCTTCTCCGTTGACGGTTATACCTGTCAGATCGGAGCAATGACTCTTTTCGGTATTTACCGTCAGGTTGTACATCTTAGTGGCAAATCCATCTTCGCTATGAACAGTAAAGGTAGTCGGGGTACCGTTCAGTTGGCCGGGTTCTACCTCAATTGTCTGTCCCTCATGACCTGCTATATAGGCGATAGAAGGCATCTTGGGATTCTCACGTTTGACAGCCTCCACCGGCAGGGTTACCGTATAATTCGTTTCCAATGAATCAAAGTCCGCAATCAACGTAGTATCGAGCATCAGACCTGCCAAATACGGACTACTGCTCTTCGGACGAGCCACCTTGATTGTGTAGGTTCGTTTGGCAACCTTATTGGCAGCAGTCACAACGGTCGTATAGGTAATAACGCCATCTACATTCTCGAAGGTAGTAACCAGCGTCTGACCATCTTTACCGATCGGCTCCACAAGGTGGGTCGTATCCGGAGTGATATCATACTCATATTTGGATACATTAAATTCCTCGTAATCATGCCCGTCAAGTTTGATATTCGCCAAGTCCGTGTTATCCGACAAGGAATAGGTCCAGGTGTAAGTCGTATTTCCGGTAGAGCCTTCAACCGCCCATTGCATCTTCTCCGGATCTTGCACGAAGACAACCGAATCAGAAGCTACTGCACGCGTGAAGGCTACGTAAGTATCCGGTTTGTCCGCCTTCTCTGTCAGATCTGCGCCACCTATACCGGAATACACATTAGTGCCCAGATAGAACTCGCTGAGTACACCTGTACTCGGAACCACAGGAGGTTGCGCCGTAATGGTATAAGTACCCACTGCGCCGTTCTCCGCCGTTACTGTGATCACGCCGTTGATGAGGGAAACGGATTGGAGATCCGATTTCTTTTCAAAAGTGATAAGTGGTAATTGCTCAGCAGGAACGATATATTCATGCGTCTCGGCGTTGTAGGTAACACCTTCCGCTTTTATGTCAGCAAGCGTAGTATCATCGCTGAGGTCGGTGATGAACTTGACGGTATAGACCGTAGGTTCACCCTTCTCAGGCGTGACGGTGATTGTCATCGTGGAATCAGCCTCGTTAAAGACGGATGTAACCGTTTGCAGCGACGAAGCCGGTACCGGAAGCAAGTCATGTAAGTGATGACGAGCCGCCGGTACATGAATGGTGTACGACGTGGTTGCCGGATCAAATCCCGTGATCGGGAGGCTATCTTTGTAAAGACTTGCCAGCTGATTGCGGGTATCCAGAGGACGTTTGACGGTCAGAGTGTAATCGCTGTAGTCAGCGCCGTTCTCTGCCCAGTTACGGATGGTAGCCGTGCGTACGCCGAAGTCACCTTCTACCGTCTCTGCCGACCAAACGACATCTTGTGCCTGGTCTCTTACTTCTCCGGTGAAGGAGAGAATCGGTTTCTCGATGCGCTCCGGATCGGTCAGGGTTACCGTAAACGCGTTGCCCTCTTTCGCTGCGTTGAAGCCGTCAGCCGTCATCGACGTCAGCGTGTGGTTGAAGCTCAGTGCCATCCAATCGACATACATCTTTGCTTCGCCTCCTACCGTACCGTTCTTTCCGGACTCGGAGTCAAAGGAGTTAAAGGTAATATTCAATTGTGTCGGTTCTTCTGCTACCGCATTAGCCGGCGTCAGGTCCATCGTGCGGGTTACATAACCGCTCGTTTTTGTCAATTCTTGCAACAAGGTCTCTTCTCCGCCACTACCGTTGAGGGTGTAGAGGACGCGGGCATTATTATTCACCTGATCCACCTTTGCACGGTAGGACATCTCATCCGGTGTATTACGGAAGGTCATACCTCCGCTGATAGAGAAGGCACTACTACCCCATCGCTGGTAATGATACTCAATATTTCCAAGCGTCATATAACCCGGTACGTAGCCTGCAAGAGGAGCTTCGTTATATTGTGTATGCAAATACGCCACACTATTAGAACCGTCCTGCTGTACCTCTTCACCCGGGGTGAAAGTATATGTTACCAACAAAGGTTTATATTCATAAGGTTCCGCAAAGTCGGCCAATACATTCCAACCTGTCGGTTTGCGAGCCGAAGTGGTCGCGCGCGCATTCTCCCAGTTTTGGAAGTCCATATTCGGCACGACGTCATTCTGGTAGTAATACCAAACATCGTAGGTATTGGTGCGCTCGCCGTAGGTCACTTCCGCTTTCCAGTGTTTGGATGTCTGCTCCAAGATATTGATCTCAGCGCCCTTTTTGAGTGTGTAGCGGAGAATCGGTTTTTCCGTCACTTTCACGATATAGGAGAATTGCTCCGGATTGAAGCCGGCGATGGTAGCCCCATTGACCCTGATATCCGTGAGGACAGCGGGATCGGCAGTCGGGACGGACGGAATAATATGATAAACCTCATCGGCTACAGAGTCGTTGTTGGCTTTGACGGTAATAATCGTCGGATGATTTACTCCTCCCGGTTGGATGAATACAGTCTGCTCTTCGTAGGATTTCTCATATTCGATAGTAAGTGAACGGGAACCGAACGGCATTTCCACATTGAAATCGCGTTGGTCTTTGTTCTTCAGACTCAGCTCCTGATCCAACTCCTTGATACGAATCATAGAGAGGATATTTCTGGCATTCAGGACTTCGCGTTTGAAGAGAATATTATAGGTCAGGGTCTCTCCGTTCTCGGCGGTTACGATCACTTGGGTCGTGTCGCCTATCGGACGGGAGATGAAGTCGATCCGTTGCTCGGGCTCGGCTTTCTCGTAGATCACCTTCGGACAGCCGGCAGCTTCGTACGGTAACTCTACCACGTAGTCCGTTGTAGCGGGCTTGAACTTGATTTCCGCATCCTCGGAATCAAGCATGAGGTCGCCTAAGAACGCGTTCGCCGACTTACGAACGGGGAAAGCGATGACATAATCCTTCGTATCGCCGTTCTGCGCCTGAACGTGAATCTTTGTTTCTCCGTTCGGACGGCTGAAACAGGTCGTGATTGTTTGTTTCGCGTTCCCTCCTATCGGGAAGACATTCGGTACCGCTTTGGTCAAATGACCTTCCTCATCTTTCCTATCGAGGGAGTCTACATAGTAGGTGATCGCCGGGTCAAACCCATCGATATTCACGCCGTTGATGAGAATGCCCGCGAGCAAGGCATTATTACTTTGCTCACGGTCGTAGGCGAGCGTATAGGTGTTATTTGCCCCACTCTCAGTATAAACAATGACTTGTTGGGTAGAGTCGTTGAGGTTGAAGAAGACAACCGTTTGTCCTTCGCGCGCCTCCGGTACTACCTGAGGCAGTGTATCACCTTCATCAATGGTAAGCGTATAGTTGAAGTGCTCCGGGTCGAAAGCCGGAGTGAGGGTTTTACCCTTGACAGTCAAGCCTTTCAGCGTAGCATTGCTGTATTTCTCAATCGTGTAGTTCACGAAATAGTCGGCTGAGGTTCCGTTTTCTGCAAAGACGGTAATCTTCCATTGCCCGTCGCCGATCTTACCAAAGACTGCGTTCTGGTTTTTTTCGTCCTTGAGTGCGTAGGTAATCTCCGGGTACTGCGAGCCGGGCGCCAAGGAATCGTTGTAGATCAGCGTAGCCGGATTGAAATTATCAATGAGTACTCCATCGGCATAAATAGCGGACAGGGCGCAATCACCTGAGAACTCGCGGGTAAAGGATATACTATAGGAAGCCTTGTTACCTAAAGTATCTTGTACGTGTATCCAAGCGACCTCTTCTTTCCAGGCCACATTCACCTGCTGGGACGGATGCTGTTTGACTACCGTGATCTCCGGACGGCTCGTTTGGTAAGTCGCTTCATAGTACATCGAATCGGAACGGAAGCCCTCAATCAGTTCGCCATTAACCAGAATGCTATCCAACAGGCTGGACTCTGGAGCCACTTTGACGAAGCGGATTTCGTAGGTGTTTCCTTCTTCATCACCGGAAGCCACTTTGATTTTCGCCATTCCGTCTCCGTATGGAGCGGTGATGGTCACTTGTTGTCCTTCCTCTTTGTCCACCGTGATCTTCGGGCAGGTCTCTCCCTCAAGTTGATAGACGTAACCTTCGGTAGTCTGGCTGACGAAGCCCGGAAGAGGCTGACCGTCGAGGTAAATCATCTTCAGGTAGGCGCTTGCCGAAGTACGGGTAATAAAGTGGATATAGTAGTACTTCTTCGTCTTGCCGTCCTGTGCGGTTACCGTGATCTTCTGGGTCTTACCTTCCAGCACGCTCAGCACACGCTGTGCGGGCTCCATCTTGTCGAAGGTAACGGTCGGAATCCTATTGTTTCCTATCGGAAGCGAGTCGATATAATGAAGAGTATCTTTGTGGAAGCCCGGTATCGGAGTCTGGTCCAGATAGATCATCGCCAGATCCGCTACACTTGAGGTAGCCACGGAGAAATGGATGATATAGGTGTTACTTGCTCCACCCTGCGGGCGCACCGTGATCTTATAGTCTCCGTTCAGGCCTGTAGTAACAGGACGAGGCACGACGTATTGCAGCGGCTCTGCAGCTTTCGGCGTATAGTTGACAGCCGGTAAAGCCGTCGTTCCTTGCGGGAGACGAACCCAATATTCCGTTACCGCGGGGTCGTAGCTGACCGCTACGCCTTCGCTGTTCTGGAGGCTGTACCCCTCGACGCTGAGGTCTGCAAGCGAGTTATCCGTATAGGAGTCCACATAGAAAGCGATCTGATAAACGGTAGTACTTCCGTTTCCGGCGGTGACGGTGATACGTGCTTTTCCGTTCACGTTAGTCGGCATGGTGATTGTGATCTGCTGGAATTCATCGGCCGGAACGGCTTCAATCTCCGGCACGGTGGTCGTTCCGACAGGCAGCGTGTCTGCGTAGGAGGTCTTCTCGGGACTGAAATCCGGAATGAGAATGCCTCCGATCTTGATTCCTGCCAAGGTCGAGTTCTCGGATTTCTCGGTACTAAAGACGAGTTTATACACGCTCACGTCTCCGTTTCCGGCAGTAACCGTGACGCGCACCGTTCCGTCCACTATACCTTCTCCTAAATCCGAAACGGTCACCGTCTGGTAGTCATCGCCCCGTATATAGTTGATTGCAGGGATAGCGGTCGTACCCATCGGCAGATTGATATAATAGATAAAATTATCGGGTTCAAACGAAGTGATATACTCGCCGACCTGCAGACTCTTGAGATAGGAGTATGAAGACTGCTCGAGTTTGAGGTTCAGCTTGTAGGTATTGGCGATGGTGTTACCCGGCGTTGTTACCGCCAGCTGCACGGCAGTACCATTGATGGCTTCTCCTGTAGGCAGCGGGTTCGGGGTGATCACTACGGTCTGCAAGTTGCCATACTCGGGTTTCGAGACAGGCTCTATGGTAAGCGATGGCGTGCCAACCGGAAGCGAGACCTTATAGACGTTCTGCGAAGGAGAGAAGCCCGGAACGGAGTTGCCGTTCACCTTGATATCTGCGAGCGTGTTATCCGCCAGAGCTCCTACGCTGAAGTTCAGCGTGTAGTCCTGTGTATCCGTTCCGTTAGCTGCGGTCACACGAATGGTAGCGGTACTTCCGGTTGATGCAGGCTGGGTATAAGCGATTGTCTGCGCGTCCTCCTGTTTGTCGGCCACCACTTGCGGAACCGTCGTCGTACCGAACGGCAGGGAAACGTTATACGAATATCTGGTAGGACTGAATCCGGACACGGAGATAGTGTCGGTGCCTAAGACATACGAGATACCGGCCAACTTCGCGTTGCTACTCTTCGCTTTCTTAAACTGAATCTTATAGGTCGTAGTCGATTTACCGTCCTCGGAGCGCACGGTGACCAAGGTCGGTTGGTCGGTGAGGTTACCGTTCGTGATTGTGATCTCGGATCCCGAGAGCACGCGGCCTACGAAACTCTTGGTGGTACCTCTGGCGTTGGTCAGCGAACCTGCGCCGCGGCGTGCCTCGATAGAAGGGATAGCCGTAGCGGTCTCGCCCAGAGCGTACTCCTGAACACCTGTGTTGTCCGGATCAAAACCCTTCCACTCCTTGTCGTTGATATAGAGTTTCTGGATCTTCGACGAGTAGATCAACTCGACGTCATCCACGTAGAGGGAGTTGCCTGTGTATAAGCCGTTATTGGCACGGAAATTAGGATAGTTGGAAGCGGAGAAAATGATATTCATCTTCTGCGGCGTCGAGTTGTTCATATAATAGATAGGCACGCGGATGTTTATCCAATTATTGTAGGTCGCGCGCTCGCGCCACATACCCTCGGAGATCTGCGTAGCACCCTGCGGCGTACCGCACTCGTTGCCGTCCATCGCCTGACGGATATCCGACTCCTCGTTGGTATATGAGTCGGTGGTCGTACAACTTCCGTTCTTGCCTTTGAACCTGTTATTCGACACATTGCCCGTCCAGGAGTAGTAGAGGAGATAGAAATCCTCCTTCGAAGTGTTCGAACCGGTACGTTTGATCCATACCGACATGGAGTCCGGACGATGGGTCCAGTTGACACCTCCGTACGTACCGGCAGAAGCCTGGCTGACCGCCGTCAGAGAGGATATATACACCCAAGGCTGGCCCAAGGAGAAATAACCCGGAGAGGTCTCCGTGATACCTGCGGCACCGACCTCCTGGTCTTGTACCATCATAGAGTATCCGCCGTTGTGACCTGCCTCACGGTGGGCGAAATTGAACTTAAAGCCAAACTGCGTCACGTTCGAAGCGTTCCATCCTTTCGGCTGGATATTTCCGTCAAAGGAAGCGCCTGACCAATCTTCGAAATTCGCGTTGGTCAACTGTTGTGCGTGCACGGTCGTAGCAAGCATGACAGCAGCTACCCAAACCGTTACACCCTGAAAAAATTTACTCATATTAATATTTTTATTAAAATTTCCCAATTTTTAAGGCACAAAAACGCCCATTTTTTATCGGGTGCAAAATTACTGCTATTTTGTCAAGTACGCAATACCGATTATTGGGAAAAGATATACGATTATTAAGCCTCACTCTAAAAGAGTGGTGCAAAATAAGGAAATATAGTGAAATTTTTAAGAAAGGGCGAAAATCCGTTATTGTCCAAGTCGGTGAAGGTGGCAGAGCATGAGGGAGCCGTCCTCGCGACGTAGGTGCATGCCGTTGCCTTCGCAGAACGTCCATGCCTTGCAGTCTTTGCAGGGCTCGAGTTGCCGCATCCAAGAGCGGTCGCGATAGGGCTTGAAGCCGTTTTCCCAGACGGACCAGAAGGAGTCGCGGTAGATGTTTCCCTGGTAGTATTTGCCGCGGATGGAAGTGCAGGCAGAGATGGAACCGTCGATAAGAATGGAAGCGACGGAGATACCTGCGGCACATTGGTAGAGATGGTCACGTACGCGCCCCTCGTAGGTGCCTAAATAACCTTCGCAGGAATAAGACACATGCCGCCCTGCTTCGCGCTCGGAAGCAATATAATCCATGAGGTATTGGAACTGATCGTCAGTCAGCAGAAGTTCGGGATTAGAGGCTGCGCGACCCATAGGGTCGATTCCGAAGACACGCCAGTCTCGCACGCCGAGCGACCAGAGCATCTCACGGATTTGAGGCAGGTGGTCTATCGTGCGTTGATTGACGCAAGTGACGACGTCCCATACAACAGAGCCTACCCCCTTCCCCTCCCTAAAGGGAAGGGAGTTATTATAATCAACAATGAGTCTGATAGCGCGGGTGGCACCCTCAAAAGCCAAGGGGTGCTGGCGGAGCCAAATATGGTCTTGCTCGAGCCCATCGCAGGAGACCGTGATAGAGCGTAAACCGGCAGAGAGGAGTTCGTGGAATTTCTGCTCCGTGAGGGCAAGTCCGTTGGTCACCATGCCCCATGGATAGCCACGTTGCTTGAGGGCACGGCCTACCTCTGCAAGGTCTTTGCGCATGAGGGGTTCACCGCCGGAAATGATAATCAGCACTTTGTGCGGATCGACATGCGGCGTGATCTCTGTATCAATGACCCGAAGGAAATCCTCCGCAGGCATGTCGGGCGTCTCCACGGAAGCAACGCAGTCACTGCCGCAATGCAAACAATGCACATTGCAGCGGAGCGTGGACTCCCAGAAGAGTTGACGAAGAGGATGTAACTCCTTCAGGTTACGGCGGCGGATGGACTCCAACCAGAGTGCTATTTTAAAGCGCAGGTTCATCTTCCGGAGGCATGGGAATACCGTAAAGTTCTTCGATGTCGTCCGACTGATAGCCGGTGCTATCGTTCTCGGGCGGCGGGCCATACTTACACTCCGGCGCTCTGTCGCAGCTGCCTATACCTAATGCGCCGAGAATAAGCACAATCAGCGCATTGATGCGTGTCAGAAATTTAGTTCTCATCATTTCGTTTTTGGGGTTTCTTCCGCTTCTTTTTGGAGCACTTCATCCACTTGCTCCTGGTCCTCGACGAAAGCAGGATCGTCTTCGTAACGCGTAGGAGCTGGACCGTAACAAGCCGCAAAAGTGAACGCGACTCCGGTCAACAAGCAGAGCTTGATGCTCATCCGCAAAATCCGGTCGATGATGTTTCTCATAATGGTACGGAATTAAAAATCGGTGCAAAGATACAACATTTTTTTGAAACATGCAAATTTATTTGCAAAAATCGCCGGAAGTTTCTTTTCGAAGGATAGCCCGGATGAAATTATCGATGCGAGCATAGATGGTAAAATTGCCGTCTTTGTCCTTGGGTGCGATTGGATCCGGCTTGCCTTTGAGTTGTTCGTAGAAACGGGCTTTGTAGGAGTCAAGGAGTGCTTGTTTCTCGGGCGGAAGGGGCATCTTGTTCTTGAGGGCGTCAATGAACTCTTGCGCGAGGTGGGAAGCGTTACCGAAAGCGGTCATGTTAGCCCGCTCGCCGGCAAGGATGGGGTTCGCATTATAGTTGCGGGGCTTAGGGGTATAGGCCTCCAGACGGCCGACTTTAGTGACATTACCGTCGTAGTCATGGTAATGTTTGCGGCGCTCAGTCATGCCGCCTTTTTCATGAGCACCGAGGATTTCTTCGATGTGAGAGGTGTGTTTGATTTTTGCCATATAAAGAGTTGGTATTTTGTGATTAGGGCTGTAAATCCGCTGTGATTAGGCCGAAAATATCGTACTTACCTCGTACTTATGACGCACTTATCACGCACTAATCACGCACTAATTTTGTGCAAAGGTACTGCTTTTTTTGAGATTTGCAAGAAAAAACGGAGGATTTTTTAGGTAAAGAATACTATATTATATATTAATATATAATATACTTTTTGAAGGGGTTTGGGGAGGAGAAAAGCACCGGAGGTAACAAAAAAACGCGCCAGCGGAGGTGGCGCACACAGGACAAGGAGGGGCTAAAAGCGATAGAAACCCGCTCGCGGAACTCGCGGACAGATGAAAGCCGGATGACATCCGGCACAACTAACGAAGTAGAGAAAAGAGGCGGAAGACAAAGAAGGGAAAGCCGGCGGATGACGAAGAAGGGGAAGCCGGATGGCATCCGGCACAATGGACACAGATCATTCGGGACTCGGCGGAATAGCGCCGAGAGTTAGACCAGAGGGCATACGTAGAGGCGGGTAATGGTGTACGAGGCTCGCGCAATGATGCGCGAGAAATGCACAGAGAAAAGCCGGATGACAACATCCGGCGAAAGAGACAAACGATGAAAAAACGGATAGTATCTGGCGGAATACGAAGAAGGAAAAGCCGGATGACAACATCCGGCGAAAGAGACAAACGATGAAAAAACGGATAGTATCTGGCGGAATACGAAGAAGGAAAAGCCGGATTCAATCCGGCGGAAATAACAAGAAAGAAAAAAAACTGCCTGCTCGGAGGTTGAGCAGGCAGGAGTTCCGATAGATCGAGTTTTCGGGTTATCGAAAGATCGAAAGATATTGTTTATAAACCAAGTAAATGTAAAGATTGCTCCGGAGTTCCATATTTATCCCAATATGCTTTTGCATTTCTTTCTAAAGTCTTACGATATTCTTTATGAGATAGTATATATTCAACAGCTTCACTAATTGATTTTTCATTGGGTTCTACATAGTGTATATGAACTCCATGCACTAAGGGAGCTGGTAAATCGTTTGATAGTGGAGTCGAAATAATACACTTACCTAATGCTAAATACTCTCCTAATTTCCAGCCGTGACAATTCCAGAATGCAGGAGTATTGAAAACAAAAGCAGACAATTTTGTTTTTCTCATCCATTCGCTCATGTTGACACCATTCGTTAACAAATCAGCAAATTTCTCTTTAGAAGATGTAGGATCTGCCACAAAACCTCCATCAAAATGGACATTCGGCATTGACTTACATGTTCTCATGTATATTGCTCTACGGAGATTTACTCCTTTGTCGTTTTGATTGTCTGGATGATCATACCACAAAGTGCTACAGAAGAAAATGTAATCATCCAAACTATCACATGCCTCCACATATGAAGTATAAGGCATTCTGTTTTTCTGAGTCTTATAGATCTTTCCAAAATGGTGTTTAATGTTTTTATAAACATCTCTATCCATTGTATTCTTGTATTTATTCCACTCTTGTCTTTTTATTATTGTTGGCATAGCTGATAAGAAAGTATCTATAGCCATAATAAACGCCTTAGAATCGGTCATGGCACATATACCAAAAGAGGGGACCAGCGAAACAAGCTTGGGATATTTTTCTTTGGGAGTTTCTTTAAAATTCGCATTAACACTTCCATACACATCACACCATTTGTAATCAGTTTCATGAATCTGCCAAGAATCATCAGTATGTATATGATATTTTGTTACTTGGTCTTGACTGACAGCAATGAATCTAAAATTCCATCCCACATCTGGAAGTTCACGAAATGGTTTCATCGAGAACCGCACATTTGCTTCCCCAAACAAGCGGATCAATCCATACAAATAAAATGAGCCATAAGCATAACTACTTCGTGGATCAATAATAATCTTACGATTTGTCGAGGTACTCATAATTGATAGTTATTTTTGCGCATAACTATCAATTTCAACAAGTAGAAAAGAAAAGTGAGTATATCTACTCGCGTTCACGGGAAGTCTGGAATAAAACCCGCCTTTCACTATAGATATACTCACACCGACACATATCAGTGTATTATAGTGAAAGTGGGAAGTACTTCAACTCCCGTGAACATTGCTATTTCTAATTCTGCAAGAAATTAGTTTTCCAGACTTTTTCTTGAACGCGAAATAATAGTAATGCTTTGTTTTTATTTAATTAGCGCGACGTTTCGCGCTTGTCCTCCTGTTTAACGTCAGGGAGTGACGAGAGGTTGTTGAAACCTTTGCGGGTGCAAAGGTACAACTATTTTTTGATATACGCAAATTTTTGAGGAATTTTTTGCGAAATAGGCCAATTTAGGCCGGAATAGGCATATTTAGGTGCGCCACCGGAGGTAAAGGCAAAAGAAACGCGCCAGCGGAGGTGGCGCACACAGGACAAGGCGGGGCAAAAAGCGATAGCAACCCGCTCGCGGAACTCGCGGGCAGATGAAAGCCGGATGACATCCGGCAGAATAGACGACGTAAATGCCGATAATATCCGGCGAAAGTACTGGAAAAAGATGAGTTTGGCACGGAATTTGTAGTAGGTAAATTATCTAAGATAATTAATAAAAAACACTATAAAGGATAATTAATAAAAACACTATAAAGATTATGCAAGTTGATATTCGTGAACTGCAAGAGCGCGTGGAGCGCGAGAGTTCCTTTGTAGATGCCTTGACGTTAGGCATGAATCAAGTGATTGTGGGACAGAAACACCTCGTGGAGAGTTTGCTTATTGGTCTGTTGAGCGACGGGCACATATTGTTGGAAGGCGTGCCGGGTTTGGCGAAAACCCTCGCTATCAAGACCCTAAGCGACCTCATCAAGGCAGATTTCAGCCGTATTCAGTTTACCCCCGATCTGTTGCCTGCCGATGTACTCGGTACGCAGATTTACAGCCAAAAGAGCGAAGAGTTCAAGATCAAGAAAGGTCCGATCTTCGCTAATTTTGTGTTGGCCGATGAGATCAACCGTGCTCCGGCGAAAGTGCAGAGTGCGTTACTCGAGGCGATGCAGGAGCGCCAGGTGACCATCGGCGAGCAGACCTTCAAGCTGGACGATCCGTTCCTTGTTCTGGCGACGCAGAACCCGATTGAGCAGGAAGGTACGTATCCTCTGCCGGAGGCGCAGACCGACCGTTTCATGCTGAAGGTCGTCATCGGTTATCCGAAGAAAGAGGAGGAGCAGGCCATCATCCGGCAGAACATCGCTTCCGAGAAGAAACAGGTTCTGCCGATACTCTCGACCGCCGATATCATCAAGGCTCGTAAGATCGTCGAGGAGGTTTATCTGGACGAGAAGATCGAGAAATACATCGTGGATATCGTGTTTGCCACCCGCGAGCCGGAGAACTACGAGCTCAAGGACCTCAAGCAGATGATCGCTTTCGGCGGCAGTCCCCGTGCGTCCATCAACCTCGCGAAGGCCGCTCGCGCGTACGCGTTTATTCATAGGAGAGGATACGTGACGCCGGAAGACGTACGCGCCGTTTGCTACGACGTACTGCGTCACCGTATCGGCCTGACGTACGAAGCCGAGGCCAATAATATGACGACGGAAGATATTATTACGGAAGTGCTCAACGCGGTTCAAGTACCTTGATAGACCGCTACGCTGAAAGAGTAAGGACCGCTTCGCTGAAAGAGTAAAGACTAAACGGCTTCGACTACACAAAACATTTTTGTCCTTATTCCTGATTCCTTTAGTGAGCGCAGCGAACGGTCTATAATCCAATAGATTTATGACAAGTGAAGAGTTATTACAAAAAGTCAGGAAGATAGAGATCAAGACCCACGGGCTGAGTCGGAATATCTTCGCAGGCGAGTACCACAGCCAGTTTAAGGGTCGTGGTATGGCGTTCAGCGAGGTGCGCGAGTACCAGCCGGGCGATGATGTGAGGTCGATCGACTGGAATGTGACAGCGCGAATGAACCGGCCGTACATCAAGGTCTATGAAGAGGAACGCGAGTTGACGGTAATGTTGCTCGTTGATGTCAGCGGCAGTCGGAACTTTGGAACCCAAAGCCAGATGAAACGCGACACGATGGCCGAAGTAGCCGCGACACTCGCTTTCTCCACCATCGAGAACAACGACAAGGTGGGTGTGATCTTCTTCTCCGACCAGGTGGAGAAATTTATTCCGCCGAAGAAGGGAAAGAGCCACGTGCTGCATATTATCCGTGAGTTGTTGAGCTTCGAACCCGAACACCACGGGACGGATATCAACGCGGCGTTGCAGTACCTGACGAACGCGCAGAAGAGACGGTGTACGGCGTTTCTGATTTCGGATCTGATGGACCCGAAATTAGTCGAAAGTCGAAAGTCGAAAGACCGCTCCACTCAAAGCCAAGTAGAACCTATCGTCATCGCGAGTCGTAAACACGACCTGAGCGCGATACAGATCTACGACCGACGCGATGCGGAGATGCCGAATGTGGGACTGCTGAAAGTGAAGGACCCGGAGACGGGTGCCCGCGTATGGGCAGATACATCGCTTGCAAGCGTGCGCAACGCCTATGCCGAGGCATGGCGCAAGCAGCAGGAGGCGCTGGAAACGATGTACTCAAAGACCGGCATGAACCACGTGTCCATGCGGACGGACGAAGATTATGTGAAAAAGTTAATGCAACTTTTTAGAAAATGATGAATATTTTATTAGCGATAGTTGTTTCTGCGTCGATCGACTCGACGATGCTGATGATCGGCGACCAGACGGCGATGCACCTGAGTGTGACGCAGGAGGCGAACGAGCGTGTCGAGATGCCTGTTTTCGGCGAGACGCTGCAGGACGGTATAGAGATCGTTGACCGCTCGGCGGTGGACACCACTACCCTACCCGACGGACGGCTGCAGTTGAGCCAGAAGCTGACGCTGACGTCGTTCAAAGACAGCCTCTTTGCTGTGGCGCCGATAGCGGTTGTGAGCGGCGGAGACACTTTCCGGACCGAGCCTATGGCGCTGAACGTCATCCAGCCTTTCGAGGTGGACAGTTCACTCGCCATCACGGATATCAAGGACATCGAGAAAGCGCCGATATACTGGTGGGGCATCCTCCGGTGGATCCTGCTCGCTTTGGCGGTTATCGGTCTTTTTGTAGGCGCATACTACGGCGTACAGTGGTACCGCAAGCATTTCCTCAAAGAGGAAGATGTCATCGAGCCGGAGCTGCTGCGTCCGGCGGATGAAGTGGCGTTGGAGAAACTCGACGAGATCAAGGCGCAGAAGATCTGGAAAGACGGTAAGGTCAAGGAGTACCAGACCGAGTTGACGGATGTCGTGCGTGAGTATATCAGTCGCCGTTTTGACGTACAGAGTACGGAGAAGACCTCCGACGAGACGCTGCGTGCGATGAAACCGCTTATCGACAAAGAGCTCTTTGCCAAACTCAGTAAGATGCTGCAACTTGCCGACCTCGTGAAGTTCGCCAAATGGCACACGACGCCGGACGAGAACGAGCAGGCGCTGAGTACGGCGTATGAGTTTGTCAAAGAGACAAAGGAAGTGATTAATGATGAAATGAGCGCGACAGATGTCGCTCAATGATGAAATGATGAAAAGTTATGAGTTTTGCTAATCCGGGATATTTATTTTTACTACTGCTGCTGATCCCCGTGATCGTGTGGTATCTGTACGAGCTTCGCAAGTCCGATGCCAGCCTTCAGATCTCGGACACCGGCACATTGGCGGCTCAGCCGAAGAGTTGGCGGATCTGGTTGCTGCACGTGCCGTTCGGTCTTCGTGTAGCGGCTATCACCTTATTATCACTCGCGCTCGCGCGCCCGCAGTTGACCAACCGCTGGTCGTCGGAGTCGATGGAAGGAATCGACATCATGATGGCGCTGGATATATCTGGTACGATGTTAGCGGAGGACCTTCGGCCGAACCGTCTGGAAGCTGCCAAACAAGTGGCTTCGGATTTCGTGATCGCGCGACCGAATGACCAGATCGGTCTGGTGGTCTTCGCCGGAGAGAGTTTCACGCAATGCCCTCTGACGACGGATCACGCCGTGCTTGTCAACCTCTTCAAATCCGTCGAATACGGGATGATTGAGGACGGTACTGCCATCGGTCTGGGTCTGGCGAACGCCGTGAACCGGATGAAAGACAGCGAGACGAAATCAAAAGTGGTGATTCTGCTGACCGACGGTTCGAACAACCGCGGTGATATTGATCCGCAGACGGCGGCGCAGATTGCCAAGACCTACGGGATCCGCGTTTATACGGTCGGCGTGGGCTCGTACGGGCAGACCCGCGTGCCGGTGAAGACACCGATGGGGATGCAGTACGTGACGATGGACTCGGAGTTTGACGAAGGTACGCTGCGCGGCATCGCGGAGACTACCGGAGGCCAGTATTTCCGCGCGACGGACAACACCAGCCTCAAACGTATCTACGAGCAGATTGACCAGCTGGAGAAGACCAAACTGCGTGTTCGCGAGTACAGCAAACACACAGAGAACTTCGCTCCGTTCCTCTTCGCCGCGTTGTTCTGCCTGCTGTTAGAGATTATTTTGAGATATTTTGTTTTACGCACAATAAGTAATTAATATGCAAGAACGTCATCGAAATCGTTTGCTCTACTTCAACGAGCAGGCAGAGACCACAGAGAAATACGTGATCCCCTATATCGAGCAGGTCTTCCCGCTGCACGAAGGGGTACGCGTGCTGGAGATCGGTTGCGGCGAAGGAGGCAACCTCAAGCCCTTCCTCGACCGCGGCTATCATTGTACGGGTATCGACCTCAACAAAGGGCAGATTGAGAATGCGAAAGTCTTTATGGCAGGCCATCCGCATCTTGACCGTCTGACGCTCATCGCCGAGGACATCTACAAGATCACCCCGACGGAGTATGACCTGATCATCCTGCGGGACGTCATCGAGCATATTCACAACCAGGAGCAATTCATGGCTTTCCTCAAGCGTTTCATTGCCCCCGGAGGTGTCGTCTTCTTCGGTTTTCCGGCATGGCAAATGCCTTTTGGCGGGCACCAGCAGATCTGTCTGAGCAAACTGTCCAAGACGCCGTTCATCCACCTGCTGCCGGCAAAGACTTATGCGGCACTCTTACGCAAAGCAGGCGAGAAAGAGAAGACGATTGAGGACTTGTTAGAGATCAAAGAAACGGGTATCTCCATCGAGCGGTTCGAACGCATTCTTCGTCACGAGAAGTATCAGGTACTGAGGAAAACGCTATGGTTCATCCAACCTAATTATGAGGTGAAGTTTCACTTACGCAAGATGCGCGTATGGCCCGTGCTGCGCGCTCTGCCGTGGGTTCGTAATTTCTACACCACAGCTGCGTACTACGTTATTAAGATTTGATATTTATGTTTAGATTTGCGAATATAGAAGTTTTATGGCTGCTGTTCAGCGTACCGGTCCTTTCTTTGGCCTACGTATGGTACACGCGCCTCAAACGCCGCCAGTTAGAGGAGTTCGGAGATAAAGAACTGGTGGCACAACTCATGCCGAACGCCAGCCGCGTGCGTCCGAATGTGAAGTTCTCGATTCTGATGGTGGCTCTGACGCTGCTCATCATCGCTGCCGCACGGCCGCAGTTCGGGCAGTCCGAGCGCACGGAGAAAAGGCAAGGTATCGAAGCCATCGTGGCGCTGGATATCTCCAACTCGATGCTGGCAGAAGATGTCGCGCCGAACCGTCTCGACCGCGCCAAACAGATGCTCTCCAAGTTAATGGACAATATGGTGAACGACAAAGTGGGACTCGTCGTCTTTGCCGGCGATGCGTTCGTACAACTGCCGATCACCTGCGACTACGTCTCTGCGAAGATGTTCCTCAACACCATCAAACCCGAGCTCATCAAGACACAGGGTACCGCCATCGGCGCGGCGCTGAGTACGTCCATCCGCTGTTTTGGCGAGCAGAGCGACGCCAGCCGTGCGATCATCCTCATCACCGATGGTGAGAACCACGAGGACGACGCCGTAGCGGTAGCCAAACGCGCCAAAGAGGAAGGGATCCAAGTGCTGGTTGTCGGTATCGGTAAGCCCGAAGGCAGCCCGATTCCTATAGCGGGTACGAACAACTTCATGAAGGACCGTCAGGGGAACGTCGTCGTCAGCCGTCTCAACGAAGACATGTGCCGCGAGATAGCACAAGCCGGTGGAGGTATATACGTCCGTTGCGACAACTCGAATACAGCTACCAAGGCCATCCAGAAAGAGCTTGACAAACTGGCTACCCAAGAGATCGAGACCACCACTTATACCGACTACAACGAGCAGTTCCAGAGTTTTGCGCTCATCGCGTTACTGCTGCTCGTGATTGATTTCTTCATCTTCAACCGTAAGAACAAAATGATTACCCGTCTGGATATTTTCGGAGAGGGTTCGCGCCATGCGGTGACGGCCCTTTTGCTGCTCGTCAGCCTGAGCACTTTCGCGCAGAAAGAAGCATCGGACGTACGCCGCGGCAACCGCGAGTACAACAAGCAGAACTATACCGAGGCTGAAGTCAACTACCGCCGCGGTCTGGAGAAGAACAAGAACGGCTACGAGGCACATTATAACCTCGGCGACGCGCTCTTCAAACAAGATAAGTATGCGGATGCGCAAGCAGAGTTTGAGACCGCAGCGAAGATGCTGGATAAGAAGGAAGACAAGACCCGTTACGCCAAGGCGATGCATAACATCGGTAACTGTCATTTCGCGCAGCAGCAGTACGACAAGGCCGTAGCCGCGTACCAGGAGTCGCTGCGTGCCAACCCTGCCGACGACGACACGCGGTATAACCTCGTCAAGTCGATGCAGATGTTGCAACAACAGCAACAACAGCAGCAACAAAACCAACAGAACCAGGATCAGAAACAAGACCAGAAACAAGACCAGCAGCAAGATCAGCAAGAGCAACAAAATCAAGACCAGCAAGAGCAACAAAATCAAGACCAGCAAGAGCAACCATCCGAAGATCAGATGGACAAAGAGACCGCGGAGCAGATCCTGCAGGCCCTCGAGCAAGACGAGCAAGATACTCAGGAGAAGATGCAGCGTCAGCAAGGTCGCAAACGTCGCGTAGAAAAAGAATGGTAAGTATGAGAAAAATAATAACTATAGTATTCGCTTTCATTACCTTATCGGCATTTGCGGATGAGGTGGTCTTCAAGGCGCAAGCGCCGAAACAAGTAGTGGTCGGTCGGCCGTTCCAGGTGACATACACCGTCAACCAACGGAGTCGCGACCTGCGGGCACCGGAGTTTACGGATTTCGATGTCCTCTCCGGTCCGTACACCTCGACCAGCAGCAGTACCTCGTTCGTCAACGGCAAACGCACCTCTTCCTTTGAGCAGACCTACACGTACATGCTCATGGCACAGAAAGCCGGTACGTTCACCATCGGTCCTGCGACCGTCAAAGTGGATGGCGAGCAAGTGCAGTCCAACGGCGTACGAATTCAAGTTCTACCCGAGGACGAGCAACCGGCACAGAGCAGTCAGCCCTCAGCCGGCAGTCAAGCGGGTCAGCGTAGCCAGAGTACGCAATCGAGTTCCTCCGGAGCCGTTAACTCCGAGAACCTCTTCGTCCGTACCATCGCATCCAAGACCCGCGTGCACGAACAAGAGGCGCTGATGATCACCTACAAGCTCTACTTCGCGAACGTCGATGTAGCGCAGTTGACCAACAACACCAAGCTGCCGGAGTTTACGGGCTTCCTTAAGCAAGAGTTGGAGCAAGGCGAGATACAGACGGAGCTGGAGCACTATAACGGCCGCAACTACCAGACCGCCGTGCTCTATCGGACGATCCTCTACCCGCAACACTCCGGAGACATCAAGATCGATCCGGCGAACTTTGAAGCCGTGCTGCGTGTGCAGACGCGGTCACAAGTGCGGTCGATCTTCGATGATTTCTTCGGCTCTTACACGAACGTCACGAAGATGCTCACGGCGCCCGGCGTGACGATCCACGTAGCAGCCCTTCCGAGCGGTAAGCCTGCAGGCTTCAGCGGAGGCGTGGGTAAATTCACGCTGACGCCATCTATCTCGCAGACCGAGGTACAGACCAACGACGCCGTGACCATCAGGCTGGACATCGCCGGCGCAGGAAACATGAAACTGCTCAAGACCCCGGCTATCGACTGGCCGGAAGGCTTCGAGCCGTACGATCCGAAGGTGACGAATAACTTCAACACCACCACTTCGGGCGTTAACGGCACCAAGTCCATCGAGTACCTGGCGATCCCGCGTAGCGCTGGAGAATACACGATCCCGGCTGTCCACTTCAGCTATTTCGACATCGACGAGAAAGCCTACAAGACCCTCTCGACGCCTGAGTACACCATCCTCGTGAAACGCGGTGCCGGTGCTTCATCCAACGCGGGCAGCGAAGAAGGAGCGGTCGTGTATCACGCCCAGAAAGAGGACATCAAACAACTCGGTTCCGACATCCGGTACATCGATACGAAAAAGCCTAAGTCATCCAACATCAAACATCAGGTATCAGACATCAACCATATATGGTTGTTCTACGTCATACCGGCGTTCATCGCCCTGATTCTCCTGGTTGTCCTGCGCAAGCAGATCAAGGAGAATGCCGACCTGGCGCGGGTTCGTTACAAGAAAGCCAACAAGGTAGCCAAGAAGCGTCTCAAAGCTGCTGCCGCGGCGCTCAAAGCGAACGACAAGGATCATTTCTACGAAGAGATCGAGCGCGCTGCGTGGACCTACCTCTCCGACCGGCTCTCTATCCCGACAGCCGACCTCAACAAGGAAAATATAGCGTCTCTGCTCGCGCAGAAGAACGTGCCGGAAGCGATCATCACGGAGGTGAAGAACGTCCTCTCGACGGCAGAGTTCGCGCGTTACGCACCGACTACCGACCACGCCATGGACGATCTCTACGAGGCGACAACCAACATCATTAACAAACTCGAGGAACAAAAATTATGAAATTTCTAAATAACTTCGGCATATCGGTATATCGATATATCGTTATATCGGTCTTTTTCATCTGCAGTTCAGCCCTTTTTGCCCAGGACGCTTTTGACGCAGCGAACGCGGCATACGCGGACGGCCGCTACGAAGAGGCGGCGGCGATGTATCAGTCGCTTCTGGACGAGCAGCCCGATGCAACCCTTTATTACAACCTCGGCAACGCCCGTTTCAAGCAAGGCGAGCTGGCACAAGCCATCCTCAACTACGAGCGTGCGCTGCGTCTCAAGCCTAACTACAAGGACGCGCAGTACAACTTGGCTTTTGCGCAATCCCGCATCACCGATAACATCATCGAGCAGGATTTCTTCCTCTCTTCCTGGGCGCGCACGGTGCGCAACTGTCTCAGCGAGCGCACGTGGTGGGGAACCTCCATCGGGCTTTTCATCTGCGCCCTGATTGCCCTCCTGCTCTTCTTGCTCGGTCGCGAGTTATGGCTGCGTAAGACAGCTTTCCACGTAGCATGGATAGCGCTTCTCTTCTCCCTCATAGCCGGGCTCAACGCAGGCTCCCTCCATCAACGAAACACCCTGCGCAATGAGGCTATCATCACACAGGGTGTCGTCAATGTCAAGTCTTCTCCTGATCGCTCAGGAACGGACCTCTTCACTATTCACGAGGGCACCAAAGTGACCATCCGTGAGACTCTCGGCGAGTGGGTCAACGTGCGCGTCGGCTCGAACGAGGGCTGGATGAAGTCTGGTTATCTTGAGAGGATCTAGTACCGCTGGTACGAGTGGACGTTCCGCTCGTACGGGTACTTGTACCGCTTGTTCGCGTAGAAGTACTGCTCGTGCGGCTTGAGTTTCCGCTCTCGCGTTTGATAGTTGTTGTACGACCTGTACTGTCGGTGGTCTTCACCGTGGTGCGGGTCGTACCGCTTTTATTCACACGCGTATTGATCGTCGTTCCGGGCGTCGGAGTCTTCGTACGGGTCGATGCTCCGCTGGTTCGCGTCGAAGTACTGGTCGTAGTGCTCTTTGCCGGCGTCGAGGTCTTTGTAGTCGTGGCGGTCGTAGTGCCGCTGGTACGCGTCGAGGTACTTGGTTTGTCACTCGTACGCGCACTACTCTTCTCTACCTCGGTACGCAGCTGAGCCGCGTTACGAACACTCACGCCGGACGAAGCCGCCGTACGGGTCACGCGGCGCTCGAAAGAGTTATCCGGGTGCTGTACACCGTAGTCATTCCTGCGATGCGACTGCGTCATCTCCGTATAACCGCTATAGAACGGCTTGGAGGGGTAGTCGCAGTGATGGCAGTAGTGATGGTTGCTCATGTACGTCGTCACATATGCCTGGTAATGGTTGATAACCACCGGCTTAGGCTGCGTGTAGTACGACGGGTAGTAGCCGTAGTAGTACGGCGAGGACCAAACGGCGTACGTCGTGTGTCCGTACACATTCCACATCGGCGGACGTCTCACAAACACAGGACGGACGATGTAGTTATAACCATACAGATACGGATCACCGATCACCTCCACATAGAGTACATCCGGACGGCGTTCTGCCACCAGTGTAGCTATGTCTTGGAACATACTCGGGCCCACACACGCCTGCAACAGCAAGGTGTGATAATACCCGCGGGAAGTCTCAATAACGCGGATGTAATCAATCCATCCGTCGCGATTGAGGTCGAGGTTATTGATCATGTACCGGCTGGAGTTAAGAATCTGCTCAAACTCTCTGACAGAGTTCGACTCCGCGAAAGCCGCAGCTACCGCGTTGAGGTCCAGCGAGAAACACAGATCGGTGTTGTAGTTAGTTACCGTGAAGGTCGTCACCGTCGTCACTTTCGGTGCCGGCGTCGTCACGGTTGTCACGTATGTCAGCTGTTGAACCGGCTGAGAAACCACTACCGGTTTCTCACGCACCACTACTACCGGCTCAGAGACCGTTCGGATGGTCGTCCAGCAGCCGGTCAACACCACTGCTGCCAGAACTAATAATGTTATTTTTTTCATGCCATTACACATTTAACATCACACATTACAGCGTCTTCGCTACTTCGATCTCCTCAAAGGCCTCGAGTATATCGCCTTCTTTGAGGTCGTCGTAAGCCTTGAGGCTCAGACCGCACTCGGTGTTCACACCGGCTTCTTTGATATCGTCCTTGACGTGTTTGAGAGAAGCTAACTCAGCGGTCTTGATCACGATACCGTCACGGATGACGCGTACCTTGTTGCCGCGTTTGATCTTACCCTCACGCACAATACATCCGGCAATCGTGCCCACTTTGGAGATGTGGAACGTCTGCAGCACCTCGAGCGTTGCCGTCACTTCTTCCTTCACCTCCGGAGCCAACATACCTTCCATAGCGGCCTTGACCTCGTTGATAGCGTCGTAGATGATGGAGTAGATACGGATATCCACCTCCTCCGTCTCCGCCATCTTTCGGGCAGTACCGGTCGGACGGACGTTAAAGCCCACGATGATCGCATCCGAAGCCGCAGCCAGCATCACGTCGCTGTCGCTGATGGCACCCACGGCGCCATGGATGACGTTCACCTGGATATTCTCCGTCGAGAGTTTCAAGAGCGAGTCCTTGATAGCCTCTACCGAACCGTCCACATCGGCCTTGACGATGATATTCAACTCCTTGAAATCGCCGATTGCCAGACGCCGTCCGATCTCCTCGAGACCCACGTGTTTCTTCGTGCGGATACTCTGCTCGCGTTGCAGTTGCTCACGTTTGTTCGCAATCTCACGCGCCTCTTGCTCCGTCGGCAGCACGTTAAACTCGTCACCGGCCTGCGGAGCACCGTTCAGACCGAGGATCGAACAAGGCTCACCCGGACGTACCTCGGTGATCTTCTGTCCGCGCTCGTTGAACATCGCTTTAATACGGCCGTGCGACGTTCCGGCAAGGATAATATCGCCCATATGCAGCGTTCCGTCCTGAACCAGCAGCGTAGCTACATAACCGCGGCCTTTGTCCAACGACGACTCGATGACCGAACCTTTTGCACGTCTCTTCGGATTAGCCTTGAGGTCAAGCATCTCCGCCTCGAGCAGCACTTTCTCCAAGAGTTCGTAAACGCCCGTTCCTTTCTTCGCGGAGATCTCCTGGCACTGATACTTACCACCCCAGTCCTCCACAAGGATATTCATGTTACTCAGCTGCTCGCGGATCTTGTCGGGGTTAGCACCGGGCTTATCCACTTTGTTAATGGCGAAGACCATCGGTACACCTGCCGCTTGAGCGTGGTTGATCGCCTCGATGGTCTGTGGCATAACCGCATCGTCCGCAGCGATGATGATGATCGCGATATCCGTCACTTTCGCACCACGTGCACGCATCGCCGTGAAGGCCGCGTGACCCGGGGTATCGAGGAACGTAATATGCTGACCGTTCTTCAGTTTGACGTTATATGCACCGATGTGCTGGGTGATACCACCGGCCTCACCGGCAATCACATTCGCGTTACGGATGTGGTCCAGAAGCGACGTCTTACCGTGATCCACGTGTCCCATGACCGTGACGATCGGGCAGCGCGGCTCTATATCCTCTTCGTTCACCACCTCATCGGCGTTGATCTCATCCGCCACGTGTGCAGAGACATATTCCGTCTGGAAGCCGAACTCCTCAGCCACGAGGTTGATGGTCTCGGCGTCAAGACGCTGGTTGATAGACACAAACAGGCCAAGGCTCATACAGGTACCGATAATCTTGTTCACCGGCACATTCATCATCACCGCCAGGTCGTTGGCCGTCACGAACTCCGTCAATTTCAGCACTTTGGATTGCTCCTGCGCCTCCATCACTTCGAGTTCATGCTTCTCACGCTCCTGCTCGCGACGCTCGCGTTTATATTTTGAGGTGTTGGACTTGTTCTGCTTCTGCTGGAGGCGGTTGAGCGTCTCCTTCAGAGCCTTATCCACCTCTTCCTGCGTAGCCTCGCGAGGTTGGTTCTTCTTGTTCTTCTTGCCGGCCTGATTACGTTTGTCGTTAGGATCGACCTTCGCCGCATTGGCCTTGAACCGCTCACGTTTACGTTTCTCTGCCGCAGCCTGTTGCTGGGCCTGCTGCGCCTGCTGACGCTCCTCACGCTCCTTGCGTTTCTGCTCTTTGGTCTTCTTCGCCGGACGAGTAGAGGTATCGATGGAATCCAGGTCGATCTTTCCGATCACCTTCGGTCCATCGGTCACTTCGGGCTTGCTCAACGTGAAGATCTTCGGCTTGGGTTTCTCCTGCGGCTTCTCCTGAGCTTTGGCTTGCTCCCGAGCCTGCGCCTGAGCTTTCTCCGCTTCGCGCTTGGCTTCAGCAGCTTTCGCTTCTTCCTCTGCTTGCTTGGCTTTCGCCGCACGTTCTGCTTCCTCTGCTGCACGCTTGGCCTCAGCCTCTGCCGCACGTTTGGCTGCCTCTTCAGCGGCTTTCTTCGCTGCCTCTGCTTCCGCCGCACGACGAGCTGCTTCTGCCGCCTCTTTCTCTGCCGCCTCACGAGCCTGACGCTCTGCTGCCTGACGGTCCGCCTCAATCTTCAATGCCACATCCTTGCTGAACTCTTTTGCCAGCAACAGATACAGATCATCATCGATGCGCACGTTCGGATCCGAAGCAATAGGATGACCGTTCTTCTCGCACCACGCAGTGAGAGTCGCCATGCCTATATTTAATTCTTTACATGCTTTTATTAACTTTATCGCCATAAATAATTTACAATTTAAAATTTACAATTTACAAAGCTTTCTAACAGTTTGGTACTATCTCGTTTGTCCGTACAGGTCTTACGGGTTCGTACCAGCCCCGCAAGCCCTTTGTTAATTGTACATTGTGAATTGTGAATTGCTTAGTCATTCGCAAACTCCGCCGACAAGATGCGAAGCACCTCGTCGATGGTCTCCTCCTCGAGGTCTGTACGACGCAGCAAGTCCTCCTTGCTCGTGCCCAGTACCTCTTTGGCGGTGTCCAGACCGATAGCCTTGAAGGCATCGATGACCCACTGATCGATCTCGTCGTTGAACTCGTCGAGGTAGATATCATCCAGATCCTCCTCATCGATCTCACGGTAAACATCGATCTCATAGCCCGTCAGCATGGATGCCAACTTCACGTTGTAACCGCCCTTTCCGATTGCCATACTTACCTCTTCGGGCAGCAGATAAACACTCGCCTTCTTGTTTTCCTCGTCGATCTCCATCGTACGGATCTTCGCAGGAGCCAGCGCACGCTGGATATACAGATTGACGTTCGGCGTGTAGTTGATCACGTCGATGTTCTCGTTACGCAACTCGCGCACGATACCATGAATACGCGCACCTTTGACGCCCACACAAGCGCCTACCGGGTCGATGCGCTCGTCAAACGTCTCTACGGCCACTTTGGCACGCTCACCCGGGATACGGGCGATGTTCTTGATCGCAATCAGACCCTCTTTCACCTCAGGGACCTCTTGCTCGAACAAACGCTGCAGGAACAACGGAGCCGTACGGCTCAGGATGATCTTCGGGTTCTGGTTCTTGTTATCTACTTGTACTACCACCGCGCGAACCATCTCTCCTTTGCGGTAGAAATCCGTCGGGATCTGGTTCTGCTTCGGCAGGTAGAGCTCGTTGCCCTCTTCGTCGAGCAGCAGCATCTCTTTCTTCCACACCTGATAGAGTTCACCCGTAACCACCTGACCGATCATCTCTTTGTACTTCTGATAAAGCACCTCTTTCTGCAACTCAAGGATCTTCGATGCCAAGGTCTGACGCAGGTTCAGGATCATACGGCGGCCAAACGAAGCCAGCTCCACTTTATCCGTCACCTCTTCGCCGATCTCTGCCTCGTCATCCAACAACAAGGCGTCACTCAGCGCAATCTGCGTATCCGGGTTCGCCACGTCGCCGTCCTCCATCACCAGACGGTTACGGTAGATCTCCAAGTCACCCTTGTCCGGGTTCACGATCACCGTGTAGTCCGCCGTCGGACCGTACATCTTTGCAATAACGCTCTTGAACGACTCCTCCAACACCGTGATAAGGGTCTGTTTGTCAATGCGTTTGAAGTCTTTAAACTCCGAGAAAATGTCAATCAAATTGATCGACTCTTGATTTTTTTCTGTTGCCATTTTTTGATATATTGTTAAATTTATTTCTCTTTATCTCTAGTGCTCCTAGGGCTTCTAGGGTTTCTAGTGTTTCTAGTGCTTCTAGGGCATCTAGCCTCCTACTCCCCTAAAACTTCAGGTCGTACCGTACATATTTCGGTTCGTCGTACCGCCATGTATGCGTCACTATCTGTCTTTTGACTTTCGACTTTTGACTTTCGACTACTTTTACTTTCTCCTCGCAATCCACACTGAACGTCTCCTCATCCACGCTCACCAGCTGCCCGCGGTATTTGACGGTCTTTGAGTCCGCAGGACGGTCTTTCGACTTTCGACTTTCTACTACCAAAACCTCGACATCGTGCCCCAGATTCTTCTCAAACTGCATCTTCGTCTTGAACGGATCCGTCAGACTCACGCTTCCCACTTCCAACGAGTAATCCAAATCAGTCTGTGCTCCGTCAGCAAAGCGGTCTTCGATTTTTGCCACTAAAAATCGATTGAGCTCCGCGCAGAAATCTACATCCACACCTGCCAACCGATCGACCTCCACGAGGATTTCATTCCCCGCAGAAACCTCCAGCGTGATCAACTCATAATCCGTACCCTTCAGGTACTCTCCGATCCATTCTTGTAATTGTTCCTTCAAACTCATAAATCCTAAATTATAAATTTTCTGTCGATGCGCTTTCGCCTTTATTTTTATACGAAGAGGAGACCTTTTCGGGGTCCCCTCATTCATTTCACGCTGCAAAATTACTACAAAAAAATCAAATATGCAAATATTTGGGCAAAAAAAATCAATTTGCTTGCATTTTTGATTGTTTTTGGCTAAATAGTTGCTGTTTGCGCATTTGCGCGAACGTAATTTCGAGGTGGGACGGCAAAGCCGTGTCGGTGCCCTCGAAATGCTACTTTGATTTTCAAATATGCAAATATTTCTGCAGAAAAATTAAATTTATCTAAATTTTTAGGTAAAAAAGCTTGTATATGCGCACAAACGTGCGGCTGTAATTATAGATTGCCCTGATAAACTACAGAGAATGCACCGATTGCCGCTACGAATCCGTTCTCTTTAAGCATGGATTCCTGCTCTTCCTCATCCGGGTTACTCCAGACATTATAGTAAGCAATGCCTTCCGGTTCGCCGGATGTAAGATTTACTTTCGTTACTGAATATGCTTCTTCTTCAACTCCTATAGTTTTTGCTTTAGCTACAGCAGCTACGAACTCTGCATGATCCGTAAACTCTTTTTCTTCATCTCCGCTAAAAGTGTAGGCTACCCAATGCTGCATCTTCTGACCTTCTACAGAGATTCCTTCCGGCATCTTCTTATACTCCTCATCGCTCACTTCGGTAAACAACAGGTTGATGTTGTCCTTCAGCGGAGCAATCACCCGAGTGGAGAGCATATTCATCTTGTTGTTAGAATACCTAACCACAACGACGTACATGCACTTGCCCTTATCCATGAGACCTTTTACGTACTCTGTGCTCTCTTCTTCTGTCATCTTCTCATAATCCTGCGGCAGATTGTAGATGTACATTACTTCTGCGCTGGACTCAGCCTTAATACCCTTACGTACTTTCTTCAGAGCCCGAGCTACTACGCCATTCATATTACTCTCTTTTAATTCGACATAACCTGCGTCGGTCAACGCTTTGTCCACTGTCGCAGCGTCAGATCCTAACAGATCAAATGCCTGAGAAGTAACTGCCTTGGCAGCTTTTTTGTCTTTACTGGGCACCGATGCACCCTCGTTACATGCCAGGAATGCAAATGCAACCATGGCCAATACAAGTAACTTTTTCATAATTAATTGTAATGATTGAAAGTTAAATAATGATTAATAAATGTTAACTCTTTATGTAAGTAAATGTTTATTCTTTATGTTAGTAAATGTTTACACCTTCACTTTCGGCTGCAAAATTACTATATTTTTTTCATATATGCAAATAAATTTGCACTTTTCTGATTTTTTTGCTCCATCTACTCCATCCCTTTGCCGGTCTTGTGTACCTTCCTGCTACCCCATACAACCCCAAAATAAGACTCAAATAAGACTCAAATAAGACCCTCACCATAGGATCACCATAGGATGACCATAGGATCACCATAGGATGAAACCCCTGTTTTGTCATTTTTGCAACTTTTACTATATATACATAGTATATATACTTTTTGTTTTGATTTTTTATTTGTGTATGTCATTTTTTTTTTGTAACTTTGCACCCGATTTGTGTATATGAACATAGAGGATCTGGAAATACTCTTTAGCCAACACCCCGAGATAGGACTGATCCGACGGGAGTTAGGACGAGGCAAGGACACACATGTGCTTGTCTCCGGTCTGCATGCTTCTGCACGCGCGCTCGCGCTCGGTGCGCTTAACGCGCCCCTATTCATCATCTTGGATAACTCCGAAGCCGCACAATACCTCTACGCAGACCTCAAGAACATTAAAAACGCCTCCGGCAATCAAAACACAGAGGTGTTCTTCTTCCCCCACAGCCAGAAACGGCGCGCTGTCGATGAGGCAGCGCAGATCCAACGCACGGAAACCCTCACGGCGCTCACAACGACCGGCAACCTGATCGTCGTCACATACCCCGAAGCCATCGCAGAAACCGTTCCGGCAAAAGAGGAACTCTCTGCAGTCAGCGTACAATACCGCGTCGGACAAGAAATACAACAATCGACCCTCAGCTCCCAACTCTTGGAATTAGGCTTTGAACGCGTGGATTTTGTCTTCCAGCCCGGGCAATTTGCCGTGCGCGGTTCCATCGTGGATATCTATAGTTACAGCCACGACACGCCTTTCCGCTTGGATTTCTTCGGCGATGAGATAGATAGTATCCGCGAGTTCGACATCGAAGACCAACTCTCGAAGAACCGCGTCAACCTCTGTGAGATTGTAGGTAAGGGCCATAAAGACGATGCTCCGGACACAAAAGCCTCCATCGTTGATTACCTGCCCTCCGAGACCATCTGGGTCTCGAACGACTTCTCCGTCGTTCGCTACAAACTCGAAGGCCTTGGGCATCGTGCATTGATGCACGATAATAACAAGACCCTCGAACTCTCCGAGAAGAGCACCTTCCCGACCCACTCGAAGATCGCCTTCGACACACTGCCGCAGCCTATCTTCCATAAGCAGTTTGATCTCCTAACAGAGGACATCCAAAAGCACATCGAAGAAGGTTACAAGATATACATCCTCGCCGAGCAGCAGAAACAACTCGACCGTCTGAAAGCCATCTTCGAATCTGTCAGTCCGGAGGCGGTCTCTTTTATAGGCATCAATGCAGCCCTCCATGAAGGATTCGTAGATCGCGGTCTGAAAATCTGCTGCTACACCGACCACCAGATCTTCGAGCGTTTCCACCGTGTCCAGATGACCAGCGAGAATGCCCGACGCGGCAAAGCCATCATCACACTCCGCGAGATCAACCAGCTACAGATAGGCGACTATGTCGTACACTCCGACCACGGTATAGCGAAATTCGGCGGACTCGTCACCACTCCTGTGAACGGCAAACCCCAGGAGATGATCAAACTGAACTACCGCGACGGAGCAAACGTCTTTGTCAGCATCCATAACCTCCATCGTATCAGCAAATACAAAGGCCGTGAAGGCTCCGAACCCACCATTGCCCGATTAGGTTCCGGTGCATGGGAACGACTCAAAGAGCGAACCAAGGACAAAGTCAAAGACATAGCGCGTGACCTCATCCGCCTCTACGCGACCCGCAAGCAGCAGAAAGGATTCGCGTGCGCACCCGACGGATACATGCAACATGAGTTGGAGGCCTCTTTCCTCTATGAGGACACACCCGATCAGGCAAAAGCAACCGCGGACGTAAAGCGCGACCTCGAGAGCCCGATGCCCATGGACCGGCTCGTCTGCGGAGATGTGGGATTCGGCAAGACCGAAGTAGCCATGCGCGCTGCCTTCAAGGTAGCGACGGAAGGCAAACAAGTAGCAGTACTCGTACCAACCACCGTTCTTGCCCTCCAGCACTATAACACCTTCACGGAGCGAATGAAGAACTTCCCCGTGCGCATCGAATACATGAGCCGGCTCAAGTCCGCCAAGGAGATCAAAGAACTCTTGGCGGACCTCAAAGCAGGAAAGATAGACATTCTCATCGGCACTCATAAGCTCATCGGCAAATCCGTTGAGTGGCACGACTTAGGCTTACTCATCATTGATGAGGAGCAGAAATTCGGCGTGGCAGCCAAAGAGAAACTCAAATCGCTGCGTGCGAACATCGACGTCCTCACCCTCACGGCTACGCCTATACCGAGAACGCTCCAATTCTCCTTATTAGGTGCACGCGACCTGAGCGTCATGACTACGCCGCCGCCAAACCGCTATCCCGTTCAGACAGAACTCATCACCGTCGATGACGAAGATATTATCAAAGAGGCAATCGACTTGGAGATGGGACGTAACGGACAGATCTTCATCGTCAATAACCGCATTGAGATGCTTCCCCGCATCGAGCGGAAGATCCGGAAACTCTGCCCCGAAGCACGAATCATCACCGCCCACGGACAACTGCCTGCCGGAGAGATGGAAGAGCGGCTCGAAGCGTTCATCAACTACGACTACGACATTCTCCTCTCGACGACCATCATCGAGTCCGGAGTGGATATTCCGAACGTAAACACCATCCTTATCTTCTCTGCGAACCATTATGGTCTGGCGGACTTACACCAACTACGAGGACGTGTCGGACGTTCGAACCGCAAAGCCTATTGCTACCTCATCGCGCCGGAGAAAGAACTGCTCACAGATGATGCGCGCAGAAGACTCGAAGCCCTGAGTACCTTCGCCGAACTCGGAGCAGGATTCAACCTCGCGATGCAAGATCTTGACATCCGAGGAGCAGGAAACATGCTTGGCTCCGAACAATCAGGTTTCATCGCCGACCTCGGTTACGAGACTTACCAGCGCATCCTCAACGAAGCGATCGAAGAACTCCGCGAAGAAGAAGGACTCGGCTCCGACGAGAACCAAATGGTAAATGGTAAATCTCCAAATGAGAAAATGACTTGGTGCTCCGATGCCCAGGTAGAGACCGACATCGCCGTTTGTTTCCCGACAGATTACATCGAGAACATCTCCGAACGTATAACCCTCTACCGCGAGTTGGATAACTTACACAGCGAAGACCAACTCTTGGACTACCGCAAGCGCCTCATAGACCGTTTTGGCGTCCTGCCGCAACCCGCAGAAGAACTCTTGGACGTCGTACGCCTCAGATGGCTCTGCTGCCGACTCGGTATAGAGAAGATACTCCTCAAAGGTGAACACATGACCATGTACCTTGTCCAGCACAAAGACGCCTTCTGGCAATCGCAAGTGTTCGGAAACATGATCCAGTATGCCGCTACACGCGCCGAACGGTGCTCCCTGCACGAAGAGCGGGATAAGAAAGGAATAAAAACCGGCAGAAGGTACATCACCATCACCAACGTCAAGACAATTAACGGAGCGATTACATTACTTTCAAAAATAGAAAAAGGAGAAATATGAAATTCATAGGAATCATCCCTGCCCGCTACGCCTCTACGCGTTTTCCGGGCAAACCATTAGCAGAGATCTGCGGCAAGACCGTCATCCGCCGCGTCTATGAGCAAGCACGCAAAGCACTCGACACCGTCGTAGTAGCTACCGATGACGAGCGGATATACAACGACGTGGAGTCTTTCGGCGGTAAAGTAGTGATGACGCGCCCGGACCATAAATGCGGTACCGACCGTTGTTTGGAGGCGTACCAAGCAATCACGACACCCGCTTGGCGCGAGCAGAACGACAAGGACACTGTCATCATCAATATCCAAGGTGACGAACCTTTCATCCAGCCCGAGCAGATAGAAGCGCTCATGGCTTGTTTTGACCGCCCTGATACAGACATAGCGACACTCGTGCAACCCTTTGCGGAGGATAAGAACGCTATCGAAAACCCTAACTCGCCCAAAGTGAATTGGGACATAGAGACCCACGAAGCAAAGATGTTCTCCCGTAAAGTGATTGCTGCTTCGGACGGCAAATACTACAAACACATCGGTATATACGCTTACCGTGCAGATGTACTCAGCAAAATAACCACGCTGCCGCAAAGCCCCTTGGAGATTGCTGAACGTCTCGAACAACTCCGATGGCTCGAGAACGGTTACAAGATCCGTGTCGGCGTGACCACACAATCCACCATCGGCATCGACACCCCGGAAGACCTCGAGAAAGCTATCGAGTGGTATAAATATAATGGAAATTAACGTAATTACGGAATTACGGAATCACGAAATATATTAACCTTATAAAACACAACAATTATGGCAAAAGAACAATGCCCTACTCCGCACATCGGTGCGCAGTACGGAGAGATTGCAAAAACAATGATCATGGCCGGTGACCCGCTGCGTGCCAAACTGATGGCAGAGCGCTATCTGGAGAACCCGGTACAAGTGAACAATGTACGCGGAATGCTCGCATTCACCGGCACCTACAAAGGCAAAGAGGTGACCGTCATGGGCCACGGAATGGGTATTCCGTCCATCGGTATCTACACCTACGAGTTATTTAATTTCTACGATGTGGACACTATCATCCGCGTCGGTTCGTGTGGTGCACGCCAGATGTACGTGAACCTCGGCGACCTGGTAATCGCGCAAGGTAGTTGCACCGACAGCAACTGGGACCAGCAATACAACCTCCCGGGTCATTATGCACCGATTGCTGACTTTGAACTCTGCCGGAAAGCCGTAGAAGCCGCAGAGAAACGCGGCTACAAGTACCATGTCGGAAACGTTTTCTCCGCAGATATATTCTACTGCGAAGACGAACGCAAGGCGAACTGGACAAAGATGGGTGTTTTGGCGGACGAGATGGAAGCCCCGTCGCTGTATATGAATGCCGCACGTGCAGGCAAGAAAGCCCTCGTCATTTGCACCGTCAGCGATCATATTCTCACCGGAGAAGCAACCACGGCAGAGCAACGCCAGAACTCTTTTACAAACATGATGGACGTCGCTTTCGACATTATTAGCGAATGAGAAAAACAATATTTATAATCCTCGTATCAGCCCTTCTGCCCCTGAGTTTGACAGCTCATGCGCAGGAGGAAACTGATGCGCCCAAAGAGGTCAAGAAGGCTTCTTCCGGCTTCTTCACCGGTTTCTCCGGAGGAATGATGCTGCACGGCGGTTACCTGTTCGCCAAAGATCCCAGATACGTATTCAGTAACACCGGTCTGGGTAGCCCGGACTACGTAAAAAACTTACCAAATGACGGTTTTTGTATGGGACTGGGCGGTACACTCCGCGCACATCTTATCAATCATATTCACCTGGGCGCAGAAGGTTTTGTGAGCACCATGCCGCTTATGAAAACCGGCTCGAACGTCCGCACAGGATGGGGAGGCGCGATGTGCGACTTCTACACCGACTGGGGCAAAATGCGCCCGCTCATCGGTCTGACCGTCGGCGGCGGAGTGATGAAGCGTCTCTTCGTACCGGACGCACCTACCGTGACCAGCGCAGATAGCGAGACGAACTATAACGCCTCGTACACCAAGACTCCGTTCTTCCTGCTCGATCCTTATATCGGCATGGAGATAGGACTAACCAACCATATGGCACTTATTATTCGCATCGACTACATGCTCCCCTTTGGTCGCACAAGCAGTAGCCTGACCGACCTCAAAAAAGATGTATCCTGGGGCAATTTTATGACTCCGAGCGGTCCGCGCTTATACGTGGGACTGATGTTCGGCAAAATGAAAAAAGACTAAAAATTTGATATTTGAAATTTGACATTTGAAATTCTAAACAATATATAAATGGATAAAAACACTTGGATTGGCTTTTTACTGATAGCCGCAATTATCGTTGGTTTTACGATGCTCAACCGTCCCTCCAAAGAGGAGCTGGCGCATCGCCAACACGTACAAGACTCAATTAACGCTGCCCGTCTCCTCGAAGCGGAGACACAACGTATTTCCGACTCCTTGCAGATGGTAGTCTCTCAGACACAACAGAGTGAGACCATCGTTACCGAGGAGCAGATACAAGAGCGCCTACAAGCCGCTTATGGCACTTTTGCAGTAGCAGCACAAGGGGAAGAGCAGTATATTACCCTCGCAAACGAGCATCTGAAACTAACACTCTCCACCTTAGGCGGTCGCATTGAGCGTGCGGAGTTATTGGAGTATCATGCTTCGGGCGACAGTATCAATCCGCTCTGCCTCTTCCGTGCAGACGAGAGTGCGTTCGGTCTGACCCTTATCACCGCTAACAACCGTATTCTGCAGACTGCCAACCTGTACTTCACTCCGGTGAAGAGCGAGGAACCCGACAAAGCTATCCTTCGTCTGCCGACATCCGCTTCGGACGCCTATATAGATTTTATCTATGAGCTCTCCGAGGACTATATGGTGCACCTCTCCGTAGCACCGCATAACATGCAGACCGAGCTGGCGCAGAACGTCAACACGCTCGAACTTCAGTGGCGTCAACTCATCCCCCAACAAGAGCAGGGACGTAAGTTCGAGGAGCGCTACGCGCAGCTGCAATACATGCTCGTCGGCGGCGAGATGGAGAAACTGAGTGAGAGCAAAGATGACAGCCAGAAAGAATCCGCGCGCATCAAATGGATTGGCTACAAGGACCAGTTCTTCTCAACCGTCCTCATCGCAGATGATGCGTTCACCTCGACGGAGCTCCACTCGACCTTACAAGGCAAACATTCCGGCTACATCAAGGAGTACGCCGCGCAGACCTCTGTGCCGTTTGACCTCTCGGGCAAGAACCCGACGGGTTTCCGTTTCTACTGCGGTCCGAACCATTACCACACGCTCAAAGCGTACGACGAAGGCAAAGAGAAAGACGAGCGTCTGTACCTCAACAAGCTGGTACCATTAGGATGGAAGATCGTGAGCTGGATTAATACCGCGCTCGTCATCCCTATGTTTGACCTCTTCACCAGTTGGGGTCTCCACATCGGTATCGTGATTCTCTTAATGACCATCGTCATCAAGCTGATCATCCTGCCGTTTGTGTTCGTCTCCTATAAATCGAGCGCAAAAATGCGCGCATTGAAGCCGCAGATCGATGCTATCAACGAGAAATACCCCGCAGAGAAGATGCAGGAACGTCAGCAGGCAACCATGCAACTCTACCAGCAAGCAGGAGTCAGCCCTATGTCCGGCTGTCTGCCGATGCTCTTCCAGTTCCCCGTCTTGATGGCGATGTTCTGGTTCTTGCCGACAGCTATCGAGCTGCGTGGCAAGTCACTGTGGTGGGCAGAGGACCTCTCTACGTACGACGCCGTCTTCCATTGGGGCTTTAACATCCCGCTACTCGGCGACCACCTGTCCCTCTTCTGTCTCTTGATGACCATCTGTAACATCGGTTACACCTATATCACGATGCAATCGCAGGCTACAGACCCGAACATGAAATTCATGAAGTACATGATGTACGCGATGCCGCTCATGTTCCTCTTCATCTTCAATGACTACGCAGCAGGTCTGAGCTACTACTACCTCCTTTCGCTCTTCTTCACCATCCTGCAGACGATGATCTTCCGCTGGACGCTCAATGATGAGAAGATGTTAGCGGAGATGGAGGCGAATAAAAAGAAAAAAGCCGGAAAACCTAAGTCCGGCTTTATGGAGCGTTTGGAAAAGATGCAACGCGAGCAGCAACGCTTAGCTCGCGAGCAGGCCAAAGCGGCTAATAAGCGTCGATAACTCGTTATCGACCAGCTGCTGTCCCTCAGGGGATAGCGTCACACCGTCTTGCTCGAGGAGTTGCTCGTAATGAGCACTCGCGAGCATGGGCGAAGTAATATCGATAATATGCACGCATTGCTGCGCCGCAAGGCGGAAGAGCGAAAGGTTATAGAGGGCATGGATATTCCTCAGACGCTCGGTCTTACCGCCAAGCCAATATAAAAGGTTCTTGCGTTCCTGCATCGACATGCCACGCGTGATAAAGGCGAAATAGCGATTCTCGTCCATAATAGGCAGACTAACCAAAACAGGTTCTTGCCCGTGTGCGCGCGCTTGCGCAATCTTATTAGTATATTGCGCTTTGTATGCCACTAAATCCATTACAGGCTCATGTTGTCCACTTGGATTAGCTGCGATAGCTTGCCAGTTGTACTGCAATCCGCTCTCAGGCTGAATAATAAGGGTCTTGTCCATAAATATAGTGATTTAATAAGTTAATTACTTAAAGATTAATAACTAAATAAATAATTACTGCCGGTATTTGTAAGCAATAAATCGCTACCAGCGCGTCCATTCCAATTCGTTTAACTGTTTTCATATGCGTTTGAATTTAAATAGATGATACAATGTTGATTTAAAAACGGTGCAAAATTACTGCTTTTTCGCAACCCTGACAACTAATTGTGATTAGGGACTAAAAATAGTGACTAAACAAGCCGTTTTGACGGCTAAAACACAAATATAGGGACGAAAAATGGACACAATCCATTTCGTCACTTTGATAAAGGAGACTAAAATTATGACAAAAATTCCTTCTTCGCTACTCTCATTGACCACATTATTGCTACATGTGTTCATTCTGCCGGTATTCTTCCTGAGTTTCATCCTGATATACGATAGTCAATGGATGACCGAGTTCCTGGACGCAGGTTTAGGGACAATCTTCAACGCCCTGATGCTCTCCAGCATCTTAATCGGCGTCATGGCGATCTCACGACCGGTAATGACGATTGTCGGAAAGGGACATCGGTTCAGCTGGTGGCAGTACAGCTTGTGGTCGTTCTTGGAAGTGATTATCTTCTCCTGCTTCGCAGCGCTTTACATGGCATTGATATATGGAGATTACGGGTACTTCCCTGCGCTCGCGCAATGTCTCCGTCTCTCGTTCTCTACCCTGCCCTATTTATATATCATCATGGCATTGCTCTTTGCGTTGATTTATCCGGATGAAGAAGAGGCAGCGGAAGAAGACCTGGTACGATTTACAGACAGTACCGGACGGCTGAAATTAGTCATCGCGCACGATGTACTACTCTATATAGAAGCGCGCGAGAACTACGTCTCAATTCATTATTTGGAGGGAGAGAAACTAAAAGAATATTCGCTGCGTCAGACGATGCGCGGCATCGAAGACCTCATGACCAAACACGGCATCATCCGTTGCCAGCGGTCATACTTCGTCAATCCCCGACATGTGACGGTTCTTAGACGTGATAAAGAGGGATTTATTCAAGCAGAACTGGACAGCACCAACAAACCCGTTCCTGTTTCGCCGAAATACTACGAGCAGTTAAGCAAGATGCTCTAACGAATTAACGAGCATGCCGCAGGCAGCGAGAATATCTTCTCCGCGGGAACGACGGATGGTGGTAGTGATGCCGTTAGCGGTCAGGTAATCTCGCAACCACTCCATCTGTTTCTCATTGGAAGCCGGAAAATGTCGGCTTTCTTTATTCGTGGTTGCAACCTCCTCCACGCCTTCATGAAACCGGATGAGATTGATGCGGCAAGGCAAACCTCGCAAGAGCCGGATCAGTTCCTTCGCGTGGCGAGGGGTGTCACTCAACCCTGCCCAGCAGATATATTCAAAGCTGACGCGTCGTTGATGCGCCCAGTCGTAGTTCTTGAGTAGTTTTACCACCTCAGCTATGGAAAATATCTTCTCCGCCGGCATGATCTCTGCACGCTCTGCGGGAAAAGGATTATGCATCGACACCGCGAGATGACACTCGCTCTCTTCTATAAAGCGCTTCATCGCCGGAATGCCGACCGTAGAGACGGTGATGCGTTTGGGCGACCATGCGCAGCCATACGGCGATGTCAGAACCTCTAAGGAACGAAGCACTTCATTGATATTATCCATCGGTTCGCCTTCGCCCATATAAACAAGATTACTAAGGGCTGACTGCTGATGGCGGACAGCTATGTCATCGATCTCAAAGACCTGATTGAGTATCTCCGCTGCAGAGAGATGGCCATGAAAGCCTAAGGTTCCGGTCATGCAGAAACGACAGCCCATTTTACAACCTGCCTGAGTCGAGACGCAAAGCGTTGCTCGGTCTTCTTCAGGAATATAGACCGTTTCGATAAAAAACCTTTCTGATGGCTGATTGCTGGTGGCTGAATGCTGAAAGCTTACTTCAAAGAGGTACTTTCTCGTGCCATCTTGACTGATGGCCTCTCGAACGGGCGCATGACGACCGATGGTATAGTTCGCCTTGAGCGCTTCACGCCCTTTGAGGGAGATATTCGTCATCTCGTCAAAGGACTTCACGCGACGCACATAAAGCCACTCCGCCAACTGTTTGCCGGCGAACTTCTGCAAGCCAACGCTCAATGCTACCTCTTGCAGCTCACTTAATGTTTTACCTAAAAGCGCCTCCAATTCGTAATCCGTAATCCGTAATTCGTAATTCGTAATTTTTAATTCACCATCGTGACATCCATGTGAGGATAAGCGAAGGTGAAGCCTTGCGGCGGGAGTTCGGTATAGAATCGCTCCTGGAGCGCGAAGAACACATCCCAATAATCGTCCGCACGTACCCACGCGCGCACCACAAAAGTGATGTCGTTTTCGTTCAAACTCTTGAGTGCCACAAATGGCGCCGGGATAGCGTCCATCCGGTAATTGACGGTCGAGAGCTGATAAGCGGATATATTGAGTTCCTCATAAAGTTGCTTCATATCTGTATCTGCCTGCAGTATCCGTGGTTCGGAGTTCAGTATCGCATAAATTGCCTCCTTGCATTTTGCAGCATCCACACCGTAAGAGACGCTCACATTCCACTCCACACGCCTTAGCGGACGACCGTTGAAGTTATTGATCACGCCGTTGGAGAGTGCGCCATTAGGTAGAATCACCACGCGGTTGTCTATCGTCAGAATTTTCGTCGCCGTGATATTCACCTCAATCACCTTTCCCGAAGTGCCTTGTGCCTCAATGAAATCACCTGCTTTGAAAGGCTTGAAGGCGAGCAGCATAATTCCTCCTGCGAAGTTTTGGACGGTTCCCGAGAGCGCCATACCTATTGCCATACCTCCGGCAGCCAAGAGAGCAGCCAGCGAAGTGGTATTCACGCCTAAGGTACTAACCGTAATAACCACCAGAAGGATGGTCATAGAGATGGAGACAAACGAGGAAACGAACGAAGCGATCGTCGGTTCGGTCTTTCTACGCGCAAACACCCGATTGAGGATATTCTTCACCCACCGGATGAGCAACATTCCGATGACGAAGAGCAGGAGAGCTGCCAAAACCTTGATTCCAAAGTGCAGCATCGACTCGCCAACCTCTTGCCAGAATGTTTGCGGGTCGTTCTTCGCGGTCTCAATCATCATCCGCGCGCCGGCACGGAGGGAGTCCCTTTTGGCTTCTATCTCTTCGGGCGTCGGAGCAGCTACCTGAAGAAAAATAAACAAGAGCGGATTCATACTTATCGAATTCTATCAGCTGCACGCACGAGTGCCTCATCTTTGAGGATCCGGCGTGTAGCCATGAGGGTTAACACCATACAAATCAATGGGAATGACGCCCAAGGAAGGATGTGCCACTCCACGCCCAACGCCAGCTTTGCCTGCCATACATAAATCGCCAACACGCCGTAGTAGCCCAAGCAGAGCATCGTGAGGAAGATATTCAGCCGCGCCTGGAGAATGCGTTTCTTATAGAGAAAGATATCCACGAGCGCTAAAGCAGGAATAAGAATCGTCGTGAGGAGCAGTCCCCAGAGACCTTGCAGCGGTGCGCCACCGATGGCGCTCAGCTCGTATATTTGCAACTCTGCGGCTTCTTCGGGCGTCACTAATTGAAGTACCGGAAGCCAGATCAGGGCAATGCCTAAAGCCACAACGGCCAATAAATAAAGTGTCTGAATTCGTTGTATCATAAAGTCATTTACAATTTGGTCATTTAGATTTACCATTTAATCTTTCATGGCTTCCTCAAGTGAAGCGCATTTATCTCCATGGGCGTTGACCCAGCCAATTTGTTTGGCGGGATTGCCGACCATGAGGGCATAAGGCGGTACATCTTTGGTCACCACCGAGCCTGCGCCGATGAGGCAGTATTCGCCGAGCGTGTGACCGCAGACGATGGTGGCGTTAGCACCCACCGAGACACCTCTCTTGAGGATTGTCTGGCGGTACTCATCTTTGCGGCTGACCGCTGCACGGGGGTTGATGACGTTCGTGAAGACCATCGACGGACCGAGGAACACATCGTCCTCGCACCGCACGCCCGTATAAACGGAGACGTTATTTTGGATCTTACAATTACGACCGAGTACAACGTCCGGTGAGATCACCACGTTCTGACCGATATTACAATCTTCGCCGATAACACAGCCGGACATTATATGGCTGAAATGCCAGATCTTCGTACCCTTGCCTATTTGGCATCCTTCATCCACGTAGGACGACTCATGAACGAAATACTCCATTAGAAAAACAGTTTTAAGATATCGTTTCCATTTGCAAAAATCAGGAGTGCCAGCAAGAGCCAGAAACCGATCTCGTTTGCCCGCTCGAGGAACTTATCGCTGGGTTTATGCCGCGTGATAATCTCTACGAGCAGGAAGAGGATGTATCCGCCGTCGAGCGCAGGAATCGGCAGGAAGTTCATGAAGGCGAGGATGATGCTCAAGAAGGCCGTCATGTGCCAGAACAAGTACCAGCTCCATACGGACGGGAACATCGAACCGATAGCTCCGAAGCCGCCGAGCGACTGCGCACCCTCTTTGGTGAAGACGAGGCGGAACTGCTTGACGTAACTCTCCAAGATCTCCCATCCATAACGGATACCTGCAGGGATGGATTGCAGGAACGTATAGGATGTATGCTCCATCTGCAGGTCGATACGCGCCTGAATGCCTAACATACATTGATCACCCAAGAAGACGCGGGCGGTCTGCAACTCTCCATTGCGGTAATAACCGACGGAGATGGAGTCGCAAGGATGCCGACGCAGCTCCTGCGACATCTCGTAATACGACGGCGTTGGTTGGTCTGCAACAGAAACGACGCTATCGCCTTTCTGGAGACCCGCATAGTACGCCGGAAAATCCGGAAGCACGGTATCAATCACGCACGGGATCCACTCGGCAAGGAGCACAAAAGGCTGTTTCTGGTAGTTCTTATCCGCACGTTTCTTCTCACGCTCCACGCGGTCGTACTCGTTCTGGTACGCCAAGAGGCGGTTTCCCAAATCTTCGCTCATCGTCAGCGAAAGCGTGTCCTCGCCGCGAAGAACGACTACGTCGCGCTTGCCTTCGATGATAAGCGCCTGGACGATGTCGCCGCGCAACTCCGGTTCTACACCGTTGATGGTCAAGATCTTATCTTTCTGCTGAAATCCTTCGTCCAGCATGATCTGCGAGAAATACAATCCCTCCGTAGCGTTTCTAAGTGGCAGCGTGTCCGAGCCCCAATGCCAGAGAAGCATCGCGAAGATCACGAGCGCCCCTACGAAATTAACTAAAATACCTCCGAGGATGATGAGCAGTCGTTGCCAAGCCGGTTTGGAGCGGAACTCCCACTCCTGCGGTTCAGCCGCCAAGTCATCCGTCGAGTGCGTCTCATCGACCATGCCGGCGATGGCGCAATAACCGCCGAAAGGCAGCCATCCGATGCCCCACTCCGTGGTCTCGGGATGCGCCTCCCACTCCTTGTCTTCGTTCGGCGCAAAGAACTTGAAATGCCATTTGCCATCAAATTTCTTTGCCCTAAAGAGGCTGATCCAGGGATTGAAGAACAGATAGAATTTCTCCACGCGGACGTGGAAAATCTTTGCGAACGTAAAATGCCCCAACTCGTGTATCAACACGAGAAACGAAAGGGCGAGTATCAATTGAATTGCTTGTATCATCAAATTATTTACTATTGGGTCATTTACTATTTACCATTTCTTCTGCGATTTTCCGAGTTTCGAGATCGGTTGCCACATAATCTTCGTACGTCGGTTTGGCGATGAAGGCAGCCTTTGCCATGGTCTCGCTGATAATGTCGCTCATCTGCAGGAAGCCGCAGCGGCTCTCTCGGAAAGCGAGGTTAGCCACCTCATTCGCGGCATTCAGGACACAGGGGATGTTTCCACCTCGGCGCATTGCTTCGTATGCCAAACCGAGGTTCGGGAAGCGCTCCAAGTCCGGTTTCTCAAACGTCAGGTTCTTGAGTGCAAAGAGGTCTGCACGGGGAAAATCGCTTGCCAGTCTCTCCGGGAAAGAGAGGGCGTATTGGATCGGCAGCCGCATGTCCGGTGCACCGAGTTGCGCCTTGATAGCACCGTCGGTAAACTGAACCGCGGAATGCACAATCGACTGCGGATGAACGAGCACTTCGATCTTCTCCACCGGCACGCCGAAGAGCCATTTGGCTTCGATGACTTCAAATCCTTTGTTCATCATCGATGCTGAGTCGATCGTGATCTTCGCGCCCATCTCCCAATTCGGGTGTTTGAGTGCGTCAGCTGCGGTAACAGTCTCCATCTGCTCACGGGTAAACGTACGGAAAGGTCCGCCGGAAGCGGTCAGGAGAATTTTCTCTATCTCCGATCGGTCTTCGCCTACAAGAGACTGGAAGATCGCGGAATGTTCGCTATCGACGGGGAGTATAGGTGCATGGTGTTGAAGTGCCAACTCACAGATGATCTCTCCGGCTACGACGAGCGTCTCTTTGTTCGCGAGCGCAATGGTCTTACCGGCTTTGATCGCTTCTATCGTGGGGCGAAGACCGGCATAACCGACCATCGCAGCGACCACGATATCTACCGAACCCATCGTCACCACTTCAGCTATCGCGTCCGCACCGGTCCATACCTTGCCTTCAAAGTGGATAGCCGAGAGCTGAGAGCTGAGAGCTTCGTACAGGCTCTCATCGGCGATGCAGACTACCTCCGGATGAAACTCTTTCGCCTGAGCGACCAACAGGTCAATACTCCTGTTAGCGCAAAGGGCATAGACTCCGTAACGCTCCGGATAAGCGCGAACGACATCCAGCGTCTGGGTGCCTATCGAACCCGTCGAACCTAATATTGCCAACTGCTTTCGACTTTCGACTTTCGACTTTCGACTTTCTACCATACGATCACCTCCTCCGGGTTAACGAATTGTCCGCCGTCCCATAACTCGATGGAGACGTTCTTCTCGCCGTCCATGATTCCCAATGACTCGCCGCGTTCAACCATGGAGCCTTGGTTCTTGAGCACACGGCTCACATGGCGGTAGATGGTAGTGAACGAGCCGTTCTGGAGAGCAATCAGATAGGTATTATCCGCCAGCCGTTCCACAGACACCAACGTGCCCCGGGTGGTCGCCATGACGTTCTCACCTTTGGTCGTGCGGACGGAGATGCTGTACTCATGCAGATCCGGCCGCGCAGATTGCTCTATCACGCCGCGCACGGGGCGATAGAGCTGTCGTACGGTACGCGTCACGGTGTTGTCGAAAAGCATCAGCCGGTCTTTCTCTTTCTGCTCGTATTGCGCCTTGAAAGCCTCTGTCGCTTCGCTGCTCTGCGCCACCAACTGCGCCCGCTCCACACGTTGCAATGAATCGAGGCTCTGCACGCTGTCGGTCTCAATATCTCCGGCTGTCAGCTGTTTGATGACATCGAGATAGCGGCGCTGAGTCGTCAGGTCCGCCTGCAGGCTATCGACCCGCGCGGACTCCTGAACCAGCTGCTGACGCAGGCTCTCGCTATAGCCAGGCAGGATGTTACGAATCGGCGTATAGACGATGAGGATCGAGAGGAGCACAATGAGCGCCACGATCATGATCGTAATCATGCTGATCGCGCCCAAGAGACTCACGCGGATGTGAAACACCTCGCGCAATGTCTGGTCGTCCAGCATCGCCAAGCGATATTTATTTCTCTTACTTGCCAATTGTCAATTATCAATTATCAATTATCAATTCAGAATCGTGCAGCCTGCGCAGGGCTTGAGTTGTTTGAAGAAGTCATTGCCCTTGTCATCCACGAGAATGAACGCCGGGAAGTTCTCTACTTCAATCTTCCAGATCGCCTCCATACCGAGTTCCGGGTACTCGACGCACTCGATGGATTTGATATTGTTCTGCGCCAGGATAGCTGCCGGACCACCGATGGAGCCGAGATAGAAACCACCGTGCTTCTGGCAAGCGTTGGTGACATCGATGGAGCGGTTACCTTTTGCGAGCATGATCAGCGAACCGCCATGATCCTGGAACTCATCTACGTACGGATCCATACGACCTGCCGTCGTCGGGCCCATCGAACCGCAAGCCATGCCTGCAGGAGTCTTCGCCGGACCGGCATAGTAGATCGGATGGTTCTTGAGGTACTCCGGCATCGGTTCGCCTGCATCCAGACGCGCTTTGATCTTCGCGTGAGCGATGTCGCGGCCGACGATGATAGTGCCGTTGAGGGAAAGACGCGTACCGATCGGGTATTTCGTCAGGATGGCGCAAACGTCTTTCATCGGCTGGTTGAGGTCGATACGTACGGCATCGCCTTCGCCTGCCTGACGCAGCTCCTCGGGGATGAGAGAAGCGGGGTTGTTATCCAGTTTCTCAATCCATATACCGTCTTTGTTGATCTTACATTTGATGTTTCGGTCCGCCGAGCAGCTTACGCCCAGACCGATCGGACAGCTCGCACCGTGACGCGGCAGACGAACAACGCGCACGTCGTGAGCCATATACTTACCGCCGAACTGTGCGCCAAGACCGATCTTGTAGGCCTCCTGCAGGAGTTGTTTCTCGAGTTCAACGTCGCGGAAGGCACGACCTGTCTCGTCGCCGGTCGTCGGCAGCGAGTCGTAATAGTGGGTCGAAGCGAGCTTCACGGTCAGCAGGTTCTTCTCTGCCGAAGTGCCACCGATGACGATAGCGATGTGGTAAGGCGGACAAGCAGCCGTTCCGAGGGATTTCATCTTCTCTACAAGGAAAGGAATGAGCGTACCGGGGTTCTGGATGCGTGCCTTGGTCTCCTGATAGAGATAGGTCTTGTTCGCAGAACCGCCACCCTTGGTCACGCAAAGGAAACGGTACTCCATGCCTTCAGTTGCCTCCAGATCAATCTGCGCCGGCAGGTTGCATTTGGTATTCACCTCGTCGTACATATTGAGCGGCGCGTTCTGGCTGTAACGCAGATTGCACTCGGTATAGGTGTTGTACACGCCACGGGAAAGAGCCTCTTCGTCAGAAATGTGTCTTTCGACTTTCGACTTTTGACTTTCTACCCAAACATTTTGTCCTTTCTCGCCATGGATGATAGCCGTACCGGTATCCTGACACAGCGGCAGCTGGCCTTTGCAAGCCACTTCGGCGTTGCGCAGGAAAGTCAACGCTACATATTTGTCGTTCGCCGAAGCCTCCGGGTCACGCAGGATTTTTGCCACCTGCTCGTTATGCGAGCGGCGGAGCATGAAGCTCACGTCATGGAAAGCCTGCTGCGCCATGAGGGTCAACGCCTCCGGCTCAACCATCAAAATCTGTTCTTTCTTGTCCGAACCTTGAAAACTGACTTCAGTAAGCCGTACATGGTCTTTGGTCAGCAAATAATACTCAGTCTCGTCTTTTCCGAGCTGAAACATCGGTGCATATTTAAACTCTGCCATATATAGATATTTTTAATTATCAATTAAAAAACGGCCACAAAGGTACAACTTTTTTTTGACATATGCAAATATGCACGCATTTTTCTCTATTTTTTCTCTATGCACTCCTCGCGCATCGTTACGCGAACTCTGTTTTTGGGGGTAGTACCATACTCCTTCAATTTGCCGCGTAGCATATCAATGCCTACGCTTAATTCTGCTTGTGCCATATTTCATTACAATCGTTAGTTATAATTTAGTAATAAGTTTGATATTTGTTGGATATTTGTTCGATATCATCGGTACGACTACCTGACATCCACCTGACATCCTCCTGCACGTCGTCCATTAGGTCGGATGTCATCCGACAATAATTTTTGTCCTGTCGCTTTGTCGCTTTTTGTGCTAATCCGCTGATTTTCTGCTTATTACATCCGCATTCAAAAGCGACATAGCGACAAAGCGTCACGCTACTTTTCGATATTGACCATGATTAGTCTTTTCTACAAGTCCGTTTTATCAAACGTCGTGCTGTGGTTTATGGCGGAGACTTCGAGAATACAGCCGGCGATATATGGCTACTGAGGTATGATCATATAGAGCAGTTATTTGAATAACGCACGAGCCACTCGATGTTGATGGCAAGAGGTGAGTTATCGTTTCTGATCCGTCCGGTAAGCGAGCCGTGTGCGGCAAATAAAACAATCCGCCAGCGGATAGGCCGGCGGAGTGATATGAAGAAGGCTTGTTCTATTGGGCTTTGATCAGACGGACAGAGCGACCAAGGCAGGTTTCGGTATATTCGCCAGATACTTTGTCGGGTCCATTTTGTTGGGGATTATATATATTGCAATATCCTATAATTGTTGTTCTTTAAATGAATCAATTTTTTTAGATGTCTTTCCAAAGGAGAATCCTACACCGTAAAGCAATTTATTTTTTATACGATACTTCTCCGCATATGATTTATCTAAAATTTGCTGCAAAGCGTCTTCTGATCGATTTTTATCATCCTTTGAATATTTATACTCAAATATATATATCATAGAGAATAAATCTATCACAGAGTCTATTCTGCCACCGTCTGTTTCATCTTCGCTGATTATATCAAAACCAATCATTTTTAGAATTAGGTGAGTACATATATGGAAATAAGATTCAGTGGTAATATCGTGCTTGATATTATATGAAAGGGAAGCCAAAATCGCGTTGAATTTCTCTTTAAACCCAGAAAGATTGTGTTGGTAAAGTTCTTGCCGGAGTTGCAAATACGGCATAGGGATTGTGTCATCTGATATTGTCATTTCCGCAACCTTTCTCATGCAACTAGATAGTTCGTAACTTATTTTTTGTAAAGGAGCCATAAAATATGGTAGAGTAGAGTCCTTTTGATATAGTTCTATAATTTCAGTAAATTTATTTGTTAAATAGTCGCCGAAACATAAAGCTGATTGTCCTAGCATAGAATATGTGGGAAATACTTGAGGCACTAATGATTCATAGTTATAAAACTCACCGATATTTCCTTCTATATCTTCAACAAAATCCTTCACCAGTACGATACGTGTGTCTTGTATAGGTTTTTGTTTACTACGATATTCGCGTCGAACATCGTCAAAAAAATCTTGATACCAGTTTCTTGTACTAAAGAAATCAGATATATACTGATTAACTTCTTTTTGTTTCATACAATCAATCTATTTGTTTTGTGTATTAATTAAATTAAAATCTAATAGGTTATCTGTTATATTTTATAATTAGGGGACATGCACGTATCATCTCGATCTACCTCCCAAATTGCCACACTTTGTTGCTTTTGGTCAAAGGCATTATCTGCAAGTACCAATTCTAGTAAGTCCGTGGTGAAATTTCTATGGATTAAACTGTTATCATATTCAGTGTTGAAGTTATCATAATAGGAGCGCGTAATATCATTGGGGCTTATAGCTTTATGCGGCTCGTCCCTATAAAATGACAAACATTCTTCTAAAATGTGTTTTGTGTGTGTAGTCGTATTAAAAGTATAATTGGGATGAAGACCTGTATAAATAGTAGTATGGGACCTTAAATGTTTTTCAAATAGAAATGAAGGACCAAAAATAACAAAGAAACATCGAATATTTTTAGTTCTTTTCTTATGTTTTTTATATTCCTTTTCAAGAGAGAGACGATATAAATCATTAAAAATGCGTTGAAGTTCATGGCTCGTGTCTGTGTTTTTACTTACATACTTAATTTCCATAAAATAATTAGTTCTTCCATCCTTCCATTTTACATCCATCTCTTTAGAAGGGAAACGCTTATAATTTTCTTCTGTAATAAATGCACCTGAAATTCTTCGTTCCCAATAATTGCATAGTAAATACCTTAACGTATCTTCGTTTACTTGTTTTTTTGCTTTAGTTATACCACTCATATAGGATAACCAATCACGTGTTATATATGCTAACTCACTTATTTTCTCATCATTAATCTCATGAGAGATTTGCCCCAAATCATAGGGCGTAGAAATTCGTTGATTATCAAATTTATTAAAAGGTAATTTCTCTATCCCGAATACTATTATGCGGACATGAGGATTATCTCCATTTTCATCAATAAAAACATTGTACTTAGCCTTTTTTACAATCGCTTTTTGAACTTCATCTATATGTTGTTTTACTTTTTCATGTTCTAAACCAATATTCTGATCAAATATAATAACAACTTCTCCTATTCTTTTCCCTTTTTCCCCGTTTATAGTCAAGTCATGTCTATATATCTTTGTAAAAGGCAATTTCGTTTTATAATAATTAACGAATGGTAGTTCATTTATTCCCGAAATAACTACTACCGGAGTTATAAGTATGGGATTGCTTGAACAAGGTTCTATATATGTGTTATGAGGATTATAACCATAGTATTTCATACTCATGAGTTTTATCCATGAAGAAGGATTCGAGGTAAGCAAGCCTCCCCATAAAATTGCTATACTTCCCCCGTTTAATTGCTGTGAATATATTGCGGCATCTCTCATATTTTATAATGAATTTTTATTGTCGAACTCCGTGGAATGTTATTCCGATTGCAAAGATACAAATAATTTCTGATATGACCAAACTTTTCAGAAAATAAATAGCATATTTTGCCTACTAGTCATAAAAAAGGTAGTGTGTTACTATACTTCATACACCACCTCGATTCTCTATAGAATTTTCTTCAATCGTGACATCAAGTCTAAATCTTTTTCCTGCCACTCCTTGCTAAAAAATTCTTCTTTCAAGGTTATTGGGCGAGGGATTCTTCTATTTTGGCATAGGGCTTATTCATGCCTACACCATGTTTTCCTCGCAACATAAAGAAGACAAGTTCTATACAATGGAGCGATGGCTATCATTTTGGCAGTCTACACTTTTTGAGTGTCCTTTTAATTTCGTATTATCTGGCTATGATAGTAAAAAGTATTAAACTAAGGATCATGTAAAATATTAATTACACATCGAGATATAACATGAAAACTCTTTTTCCTCTTGTTTTGCTTTATAGACCATAATAATGGGGTCCATATTTTGATTCGTATGCTTTAATATCTGATTGTAATCCAATGAACTTAACTAAACATAGAGTTCCTAACGAAATAGTTACAACTGCAAACCAAATAAGAGGATTGCAATTACCAACAATTAGGCTCCATATACCACCAACAAACAAAGTTAAACAACTCCCTATTCCCCAACATATTTTAGCCCATGTTTCCCATGATTCACGTTTTAGACGATTTCTTTGGTATTCATCTTTTTTTGAGCAGAGTGTCTCTAATTTACTCATTCCTTCAACCGGATCCTCTACTGCTTGCCAAATAACACTAATAATCATTCGTAATCGTTCACTATATATGTTTTTTGTGTTACCCCATCTGTCATATAGATGCAAGGTGCATTCATTTTTGTCTTGAGACTCCGAGATTCTTTTTATATCCGAAGCTTCCAATATATATCTTTTTTCAATATACCAATCTCCGTACTTTAAATATGGTTTTTTGTCAGAATCTAAAAGCCATTTATACGGACTTATTTCACCCAAACGTCCAAACTCTATTTGATCACCATGATATGAAAATTTTAGGTGAATTGAGTTTTTAGAACAAGCAAATGTCACGAACACTGAATCCTCTATATAAAAATCACCTAACTTTAGCACACAATTAATAAATTTATCATCACATAATTGTAATTCTAGTTTCTTTTTTAATTCATTCCGTGAGTTCGATTTTTTTTGTTTATCTTTTACAATGACTTTTCCTAAATAGTGTTGACAGTTTTTTACTTATTTTAACTAAATTACTTGTCACTCTCCTGGAATCTGTTTACACTTTCCTAAAAGAATTTA
>ONEG01000012.1 GCA_900316845.1 uncultured Bacteroidales bacterium | reverse complement strand
ATTCCTCGCGTAAAGCATTGTTGATGTGTTTGCCGATGGTCTTGACATCGCGGTCAAACAGCAGAGCCATCTGGTTACGATTGAGCCAAACGGTTTCATTCTGTACGCGCACCTCCAACTGGAACTGCTCATTAGGCTGATATAAAACGATCTCGTTTGCCATTCTTTACATCACAATGTTGACAATCCTGCCGGGAACGACGATGATCTTCTTGGGAGTGTTACCGGCGAGATATTTGGATGTGTCTTCGTGCGCAAGAACAAGTTTCTCCACTTCTTCTTTCGGCGTGTCTTTCGGGCACTCGAGCGTGAAACGCACCTTGCCGTTGAACTGCACAGGGTATTTCTGCGTATCCTCAACCAAGTACGCCTCGTTGCACTCCGGCCATTCGGCATTCACCACAAAACTCTCATTGCCGCAACGATGCCATGCTTCTTCAGCAATATGCGGAGCGTACGGTGCGAGAAGAACCGCAATCGGCTCTAAAATCGCGCGCTTGTTGCACTTGAGTGCGGACAGTTCGTTCTGCGCAATCATGAACGCCGGAATAGAAGTATTGAACGAGAAGTTCTCGATGTCCCACGTGATCTTCTTAATGAGCTTATGCAGGCTGCGGAGCTCTTCTTTCGTCGGCTCTTCGTCGGTGATTGTCTCGTACATATTCCAGAGACGTTTGAGGAAACGGTGTACGCCGTCGATACCGTTCGTGTCCCACGGTTTGGACATCTCCAACGGACCGAGGAACATCTCATACAGACGCAGCGTGTCGGCGCCGAACTTGGAAATCACGTCATCCGGATTAACCACATTGAACATGGACTTACTCATCTTCTCAACCGCCCAGCCGCAGATGTACTGTTTTGCACCGGCGGTGTAGCCCGTTAGCTCGGACGAAGTACCATCCGCAAAGACGAATTCGGCGTTCTTGAACTCCGGCATCCATGCGCGGAAAGCGTTGATGTCCAGCACGTCGTTGTTGACGATATTCACGTTTACGTGAATCGGCTGCACTTTGTCCTTGTATTCGGGGTTCTCGATGAGGTTGTAACTGATATAGAGGTTGCCCGTCGCGCCTTCGCCTATATAGCGATAGACGAAGTTCGAACGGCCCTGAATCATACCTTGGTTGATGAGTTTCTTGAACGGTTCGTCCTCGCATATATAGCCGAGGTCATAGAGGAACTTATTCCAGAAACGAGAATAGATCAAGTGTCCCGTTGCGTGCTCCGAACCACCCAAATAGAGATCCACCTGACGCCAGTAGTCGTTGGCCTGTTTGCCCACGAGCGCCTCGTCGTTATGCGGATCCATATATCTCAGATAATAGGCCGACGAACCGGCAAAGCCCGGCATCGTGCAGAGCTCCAAGGGGAAGACGGTCTTGTTGTCAATCAGCGATTTGTCTACCACCTTGCGGTTCGCTTCATCCCATGCCCAGACTGCGGCGTTGCCCAACGGTGGCTCGCCTGTCTCGGTCGGCAGGAAAGCACTTACTTCCGGCAACTCCAGCGGTAACTTGTCTTCCGGCAGGGTATAGGGCATACCGTCCTTGTAATACACAGGGAACGGTTCGCCCCAGTAACGCTGGCGCGAGAAGATCGCGTCGCGGAGACGATAGTTCACTTTCACGCGACCGATACCGGTATTCGTGATATATTCCTTCATCGCCTGAATAGCATCCTTGACTTCCATGCCGTTGAGGAAACCGGAGTTAATCATCTTGCCTTCTTTGGCGTCGAACGACTCCTCGGAAACGTCTGCGCCTTCGATCAGCGGAATGATCGGCAGATTGAAATGTTTCGCAAACGCGTAGTCGCGGCTGTCGTGCGCCGGAACCGCCATGATTGCACCTGTTCCGTAGCCCGCGAGCACATAATCGGAGATATAAATAGGTATCTCGCCCTGCGTGAGCGGATTGATGGCGTACGAGCCGGTGAACACACCCGTCACTTTTCTATCTGCGATACGCTCACGTTCCGTACGGTTCTTGCATCGCGCCAGATAGGCATCCACTTCCGCTTTCTGCTCTGGAGTTACAACCCTTTGTACATACTCGCTCTCCGGCGCAAGAACCATAAATGTCACGCCAAACACCGTATCTGCACGGGTCGTGAAGATGGTGAACGGCGCGTCTTGCCCTTTCACGGCAAACTGCATCTCTGCTCCTTCGCTTCGACCGATCCAGTTACGCTGGGTCTCTTTGAGGCTCTCGGTCCAATCGATGCGGTCCAGACCCTCCAACAGACGGCCTGCATACGCACTCACGTGCAGACACCACTGACGCATCACACGCTGCTCCACCGGATAACCGCCGCGAACGCTCAAACCCTCGCTCACCTCATCATTGGCGAGCACGGTTCCGAGTTTCGGACACCAGTTCACTTTCGTGTCGGCGAGATAAGCGATACGGTAATTCATCAACCGCTCTTGTTTCTCGCGCTCGGAAAGCGTCGCCCATTTCGGGTCATTTGCCTCGAACTCCGCAATCAGTTTGCTGATAGGCTGCGCTTTCTGCGTCTTGGGGTCGAAATAGCTGTTGAACATCTGCACGAACGCCCACTGGGTCCATTTATAGAACGCCGGATCGCACGTGCGCACCTCGCGGTTCCAGTCGTAGCAGAAACCGATTTTCTTGAGCTGCGATATATAGCGGTCGATGTTCTCAAACGTCGTTTTCTCCGGGTGTTGACCGGTCTGAATAGCGTACTGTTCTGCCGGCAGACCATAGGAGTCAAAACCCATCGGGTGCAACACATTAAAGCCCTTCAACCGTTTGTAACGGCTGTAAATATCACTGGCGATGTAGCCTAACGGGTGACCGACATGCAATCCCGCTCCCGAAGGATAAGGGAACATATCCAACACATAGTAGTGCGGCTTGTCGGATTCATTGGAAACGGTATAAACGCCGTTCTCCTCCCACGCTTTTTGCCACTTTTTCTCAATCTCACTAAAGTTGTATTCCATATAATATAATTTACGATTTACAAATTTACGATGTATGATTTATTTACGATTTGGTCATTGGATCATTTTCTCATTGACCTTTGCGACTGCAAAGGTACTACTTATTTTTGACATACGCAAGCGTTCGGACATTTTTTTTGCCTTTCTATCAAAAAATCTGCCTGCGCATACAGGCGGAATGTATGGAGAATTAAAAGCTTTTTAGTTATCAATATACGCTGCTGGGTTGCGGAGGAAATCATACACATTAACAAAATATATCCCTTTGTCATCCATGTGCGTGGGTTCCAACATACCGGAAATGACTACACGGCGAAAACCATCCGATAGACGAGTCAGGGAATTTATCTCTTGGCGATATTTGTCTTCGTTTTGAAGTTTATATGCAGATTGAATATATACCCGGGAATAGCCCTTATTGCATACAAAATCCACCTCAAAAGTCTGACGTTTGCGCTTCCCGTCCTCATCTTTTTGCTCTACAACTACTTGTCCGACATCTACCGTATATCCCAGCATTCTCAATTCATTATAAATGAGGTTTTCCATCAGATGTCCTTCTTCGTATTGGCGGAAACCGATACGTGCATTACGCAATCCCAAATCCTCAAAATAGAATTTATAGGGGGTATCAATATATTTGCGGCCTTTGATATCATAGCGGATAGAGCGTTCTATCATAAACGCATCCTCTAAATAACTCAAATACTTGGCTACCGTCTCAAAAGAAATGCTACTTTTCTTAACGGAATGGAACGTGTTTACCAATTTGCTGGGATTTGTCATGCAGCCTATCGAAGAAGCTAAAGTGCTAACCAATTCGCTAAGGTCATCATCGTTTAGAATCGTATATCGCTCACGGATGTCACGTAAATATGTATGCGTAAACTGCTGAAGCAGGTAAGATTTTTTCTTTTCTGCATCCGTCTCAAGGACGACCTGCGGCAAGCCGCCATACAACATGTATTCGTTTAACAAATCCACCATATCCCCTTGATGGAAATCTGCAAACTCTCGGAAAGAAAGAGGATGAACACGGATCTCATCGCCTCGACCTCTAAACTCAGTAATGACATCTTTGCTTAGGAAGCGTGCGTTACTGCCGGTGACAAATACATCTACATTGCTCTTCTTGAGAAAACTATTGAGGACATCTTCGAATTCGCTAACCATCTGCACTTCGTCCAGCATTACATAATAATGTCCGTCATCTGTTATGCGAGAGTAGATATACTCCAGTAGTGTGTCAGGATTACGGAGTGTTTTGTTTAAACGGTCTTCCAAATCAACCTCTATCAAATGGGAAGAATCTACTCCTTTCTCCAATAGGTAGTTATGGAACAAGGTGAATAACAGGTAAGATTTACCGCATCTGCGCATGCCGGTTATCACTTTAATCATCTGATTCCCGCATGCATGAACGAGTTGCTGCAGATATTTATCTCTATTAATTTGCATAACAGAATGATTTGCTTTCTAAAAAATTGTGTATTTCCACAAAAATTTCGAGTGCAAAGGTACAACTTTTTTTTGACATATGCAAGAAGTATAGGAATTTTGTAGATTTTTTGCGTGTATTTAGCCTCCGTTTATTCTTCAATTAGCCTCTATTTAGCCTTCATTCCCGTTACCATCTCGTTACCATTACGTACGTCACTGTCCCGTTTTTTATCCGCCTGTTGCCCTAAAAAGTTTCCTGTTATTAAGATTTTGGACATGTCGGAGTCAAGTAAGACTAAAATAAGACCTAAATAAGAGTTAAGTAAGACTTTAAACCTGTTCATAATCGCCCATTTTTACTCCGAAAAATGTACGATTATTAAGATTCGTACGCTACACCACCATCCCTCTAACCTCTGCGCAACGTCAGCGTAAGGTCTGCTATTTGGAACGATGTTGGACCGATGTTGAAAGGTTCCAATAATTAAGATTCACTCATTCACAGATTCACACATAATTTTGTGTTCCTCTTCAGTAGATAATATATAATATAATATTATATTATTATAGGTATTTTATGAAGCCACACGGATGTGTGAATTAGTGAATCTGTGAATGTTTGCGGCAACTTTTGCAGCATAGAAACTTGCCCTAGGAGTCAACTAATGCAGGATGATTGTCAACTTTTTCAGGACGAATGTCTATGGTTTTAGGGAATCGCATACTTTTGACTTTTTACCTTTTTTCTGGACTTGTGGTATAGGCATTGTACGGTCTCGTCCACGATGGTCGCGAGATGGTCGCCTAAATGGAATGAAATTGAAAGGTTTATTCTTTGGAATTGGTACTTTGCACAACACTAAACTTACTTTTCAAACGTAAGAAAGGCATTTCAAAGAATTTATACGATAGACACGCAAGAACGATTGTCAAAATGGTCATAGTGATAAAAATAACTACGGATGCGACATCGTTCGATAGATAATCTGTCGGTCTGATAAGACGCGTTAACACATATAACAACAAGGGATGAATAACATAAATGCCGTACGAAATTTGCCCTAAATAGTTCATAACACGATTTTCCAAGATAGGTTTGCGCAACAATCCTGCCATAATGACAAGTAACGAAATGAACGCAATAAATTCATTACGCACAGGAGATGGTATAAAATCCGCATACAAGCCCGAAGTGAAAAATAATCCCCATGATACTATGGCTACAAAACGATTTGAACACAACTTACAGAACCATTCCGTTTTGCGATAATACATGATTGCTCCCATCGCACCCAACATCATACAATCAAACTGAGTCACGCCTAATATGCGATAAGTCAAACCTTTACCGAGGAAAATATATGCCGCCAATTTTGCCACAAACCAACAGACAAACAGAATAGTTACAAAGGAGAGGACGCGTTTCTTGCTATATTTGACCATCCATGGATACCAAAGATAATACTGCTCTTCTACTCCCAAACTCCAGAAATGAAAGAGAGGAATAATGCCTAATCCGATAGCGTGAGATATATTACCGGAGAAGAACGTATAGAACCATGCGGCATTATTGATTTCGTCATGAAAGAGCCATGTGGCTAATAGCGCGAGCGCCAAATAGGTGTAATACAAAGGCCAAATACGCAGAATACGACGCATGTAAAATTTAGGGATGCTTACGTCGTTCGTCTTACCTATTTCGTTCATTAACAGATAAGTAATTAGGAAACCGCTGATAACAAAAAAGGTAGTTACAGGGCCATCCGGCCACGGAATATTCCACGGAGGAGTTACTCCCCAGTTTCCGAACGGAGCCCACATGTGCCCAAATAATACCGTAATAGCTGCAACTGCGCGAATACCGTTTAGTCCCGGTAAATATAGTTTGTTGTGATCCATTGATAGTAATTTGATGTGCTTACTATCAATCGTTTAGGGAACAAAAAAGGTGTGAACCTCTATTCGCGTTCACGGGAAGCCTGAGAAATAAACCCGCTAAAATGCATAGAATAATCCACACCTAAATGGATTACTATTGCATTTTAGTCAAGTCCACAGACGAATGTGAACACTTTATTCCGATTTTAAGAATCAGTTTCTCAGGCTTTTTCTTGAACGCGAAATAATAGTAATGCTTTGCTTTTATTTAATTAGCGCAACGCTTTGCGCTTGTCTTTCTCCATCTTTTACGTCTCGGAGAGTGGACGGTTATTTATGCTTTCAATATACGTTTGCTTTCTACATTCTAAGACCAAAATTTTTATATTTGCCTATTGGTCTTCATTTATCTTCCTTATTCTCGAACGGTAATTCTTCTGCTTTGCCTTTTTCTTCTATAGGACGGATGTGGTCCGAAGCGCGTTCGGATGAGATGACGGAATGACCTAAACGACTCTCAATGTCTGCACGGGCGTTGCGAGCGACCTCGCCACCTTCTTTGGCTGTTTGACAGGCTCCGATTTCTTAGATGGGATAGACTGGATGAGACGGAAAATACCTTGTAAATCAGCGGCTTGAACTTTTCTCCGTTTTCCATCAAAAGCTCTCATTTCAACAGGGGTACAAATTGTACCCCACTTGGAATCTAATTCCGGATCACGTGCGCGCATTTTCTTAATGTATTGCTTGGCATCGGCACTATCCGTCAATACCTGTACTATATCCACAATAGAGAAATAGTACTTTTCTTGCTCTGCATCCCAGACGATGCGGACACGCTTTCCTTCAAAGAGTTGTATGGCAAAATTATCGTCCATAGTTCCGTTTATAGCAACTTCTTGACTTGCTCGTAGACGTTCTGGGCGGTGAAGCCGAGTTTCTCGTCGAGGACCTTGTACGGAGCGGAGAAGCCGAAGGAGTTGAGACCCCAGATCGCGCCGTTTTCGCCCACGAGGGATTCCAATGTGCAAGATAAGCCTGCGGTCATACCGAAACGCTTGATACCTTTCGGCAGGACGGAGTCTTGGTATTCCTGCGGTTGCTGGCGGAAGAGGCCTTCGGACGGAACGCTGACGATCTGCAAGCGGATTCCCTCTTTACGGAGGAGTTCGGCGCCACTTAATAACGTACTTACTTCGCTTCCCGAAGCTAACAATACAACTTGCGGGTTCTCGTCTTTCGAAACGATGTATGCACCTTTGCGGAAGCCTTCGAGGTTAACGTTGGGAACCGGAGCAATGTCCTGACGGCTGAGGATGAGCGCAGTAGGCGTGTCGTTGTTCTCCATAGCTAAACGCCAAGCAAGGGTCGTCTCTTCGGCGTCCGCCGGACGGAGAACGAGCATCGACGGTTTTCCGCTGTGGTTATGGAGTTTCTCCATGAGGCGGATCTGTGCTTCTTGCTCTACCGGCTCGTGCGTCGGACCATCTTCGCCGACACGGAAAGCGTCGTGCGACCAGATGAATTTCACCGGCAGTTCCATAAGTGCCGCCATACGAACCGCAGGTTTCATGTAATCGCTGAAGACAAAGAACGTACCGCAGGCAGGGATGATTCCGCCGTGAAGCGCCATACCGATCATGACGCACGCCATGGTGAGTTCGGACACGCCGGCTTGCAGGAACTGACCGCTGAAATCGCCTTTCTTGAAGGCGTGCGTTTTTTTGAGGAAACCGTCGGTCTTGTCGGAGTTCGAGAGGTCAGCAGAAGAAACAATCATATTACCCACGTTCTCTGCCAGATGGCTGAGGACGGTTGCGGAAGCGTTACGGGTAGCCGCTCCGGGTTTTTGCTGGATGAGAGACCAGTCGATGCAGGGCGTCTCGCCGGACATGAAGGTCTCGTATTCGTTGGCAGCGAGCGGGTTCGCTTGTTTCCTCTCGTAGTAAGCCTCGTATTTCTTGTTGCACAAGTCGCGCAATTCAGCTGCGCGGTCGTCGTACAGTTTCTTTACTTCCGGGAAGATCTGGAACGGGTCTTCGGGATTGCCGCCGAGGTGCTCGATGGTCTTCTCGAAGGATGCTCCGGCCTTGGAGAGCGGTGCGCCGTGGGTCGAACATTTGCCTTCCCAGTTAGCCCCTTCTGCCGTCACGCAGCCTTTGCCCATGGTTGTATGACCGATGATGAGCGACGGTTCGCCTTTGTGCGCTTTCGCTTTGATGAGCGCTTCGCGGATAGCGTCAGGGTCGTTGCCCGGGATCTCCTGCACGTACCATCCCCAGGCTTTGTATTTGGCGGCTACATCTTCGGATGTCACTTCGCTGCAACCCGTGGAGAGCTGGATGGCATTGGAGTCATAGAACATGACGAGGTTGTCGAGTCCGAGGTGTCCTGCGAGACGACCTGCGCCCTGCGAGATCTCTTCCTGCACGCCACCATCCGAGATGAAGGCATAGATGGTCGGGTTATGAATCTCACCATAGCGCTGGTTGAACCATTTTGCAGCAATAGCTGCTCCTACAGCGAAGGTGTGTCCCTGACCAAGCGGACCGGAGGTATTCTCAATCATTCGCTCTATCTCTCGCTCCGGGTGTCCGGGTGTAACCGAGCCCCATTGACGTAGATTCTTGAGGTCTTCGAGCGTGAACTTGCCTGCCAGACAGAGCTGCCCGTAAAGCATCGGAGCCATGTGTCCGGGGTCGAGGAAGAAACGGTCACGCGCTTCCCAACCCGGATTCTCCGGATCGTATTCCAAGAACTCGCTAAAGAGGACGTTGATGAAGTCTGCGCCACCCATAGCTCCGCCCGGGTGACCACTCTTTGCTTTTTCTACTGCTGCGGCAGCCAGGATACGAATGTTATCCGCTGCGCGATTCATTAACTGTGTTTGGTTCATTATAGTGGTATTTTTTTTGTGCCTAACATTGTACTTACATTAGCCTTGACCGTCGGTTGACCGTCGTTCGACTGTCGTTCGAAGACCGTAATTCGACCGTGTTTCGTGAATCAGAATCTCCATCCCAAATAGTAATTCAATCCCCATCCGATATTGTCTCTATTTCCGAATCCGGGGATGTAGATCGGTTTCATCTGATCGGCGGTCAGACCCTCTTTGTCTCGTGTGAAGAGGACCTTGAACCGTCCCATCCATCCCATGTAGAAGGCAGTCTTCTGCACTTTCGCTATCTCTACTTGGCATCCCGCGACGATTTCTCCCCAACAATCGGTATAGCCTTTTGTTTGCACAGCCGTTCCGAGACGGAGACCGACCAAGAGGGCGTGGGGGCTGTCCTTATGCTTCTTGAGCGGGTTGATGTCGCATCCTACGCGGAAGAAACCTCCGTGGGCGTTGTACCGGATACTGTCTCCCCGATGGGTTTTTCCGCCGGAATAGCCGAGTTCGAGGGTAGGGAAGAAGCGTCGCGCCAGTTGGACGTTCGCCGCTATCTCGTAGTGCTGCATCTGCCATTGATGCGTGCCTGCGATGACTACCGGCGAAGCGATGTCGAGTTTGATCTGCGTCGCGTTATAGATGCTGTCGTTCGTCTGCCCGAAGGAACAAGGAATAAGGAATAAGGAATAAAGACTAATCAGCATTAGTCGATACCAAAAAGTCTTTGCTCTTTCAGCGCAGCGGTCTTTATTCTTTATTCTTTTTTTCATTACATAAGCTCTTTTGCTTCGTTTTTAAGGTACTCCAAAGCCTTGTCAGTCGGTGTCGTGCCGTTGGAGGAATAGGCGGTCATCAGTGTCTGGATATAGATCTGTACAGTAGCGTTCGGCGGCAGTTGGCCGGCGATGGCGATGACGAATGCCGCCATCTGGTCACGGGCGTTGATGATCATATCCCACACTTCGTCGGAGACATAGACCTGCTGGCTCTGGTTGTGGTCAAATTCCGCCCGGATGGTCTGCAGCAAGTATTGCTGAACCTGCCCGATGGTCCAAGTGGAGAACGCGTCCGGCTGGTTCTGGCGAAGCTCCATGATCATGTGCTCCGGTTTTGTGCGCTCCAACAAGAGCGTCAGGCGCTCGTACGCCCTGAGACGGATAGGAGAGATGGTCTTCTGGGATTCGCGTTTCAACTCCCACTGACGTTTCTTTTCCTCGTTGCGGAAATTGGAATATTGGATGATCCAAAAACCAAAGATGACCACTGCGACGGCGAGTATGATAACTAAAGCTGTACTCATAATAAAAACTACCTTTGCTTTTTCGCTGCAAAGGTAGTAAAATTTTTGCATATATGCAAGTATTTTCGGAAAAATAATTTTATTTCAACTTCTTGCCGTCGATTTTGAGTTCGCCGAGGGAGAGGAATTTCTTGCCTTGCGGTCTGCCGTTAGAGTCGTACCAAGGCAGGATGCGGAGGTGCAAAGTCTCGCCGGCAGGAATGAGAATAGGGTAGTTCAAAGAGACCAGAACAGGCTTGTTTTTCGGCAGGGCGGTATTCTCGTAAATGGTTGTTACATTGCGGAATTCGTCGCCGAAACCGTAATTGATATGGATATTCATGCCCGGTCCGCCTTTCGCCTTAACCGGCAGGATGATGGACTCGATGACGATACCTTTTTTCTTTTCGGCGGTGATGGTATATTCGATGTAGCGGTTTGCCACTTCGTCAATCTCCCCTGCGGGCCAGAGTCCTCCGGCGGCTACGTAGCCTTTTTTCGTTAATTCCACGTTCTGAAGGCTGATGGCTGAAAGCTGAATACTAAACGGCGTTCCTTTGGCTGCAAACGCCGCTTTCTTGCCTTCCTGCTCAATGCGTTGCGCGTAGGCCTGATACTCGTCCTTCATCGGCAAAACGGTCCAGGACTTAAGTTCCGTCAGATCCGGGCAGTTCTTGATTAATAGATACGCAAGGTGCGCATTCACCATGCCGCCTAATTGCCCTGTATGGGTCTTGTCGCCGCAATTGAAATAATATTCCGTGCAATAATCCTTGCCCCTCGTTTCGTACATCTCCAGACTTTTCGCTGTCATGTCGAGGAAGGGCACGTTCATCTCTTCAGCCACTTCCCGCATCGCTTTCGGGTAGTCTTTCTCGGGCGACAAGACATGTCGTCCTTCATCGTTGATTTTGCCGTCCTTAAAATAGACGCGGCAGATAGGAGACATCAGGATTGGCGTCACACCCATCGTTCGTGCCTCGCGGATATAGGTGCGCAGGTATGCCTTGTATGTAGTGTTCGGTTCCGTGCCGCGCATGTCGGTCAGTGTGTCTTTGCCTTCCGCACGCAGTCTGGCGTTCTGGACATAGACATCTTCGCCCTTGCATTTCTCGTCGTTATGGGCAAACTGGATGATGAGGTAATCGCCGGGCAGCATCTGTCTCTTGACGGACGGCCAGAGGTTATCCGTCTCGTAGAACGTACGTGTCGAAGCACCGGACTTGCCGCGGTTGTTGACCTCGATGGAGTCGGGGTTGAAGAAGGCTTGCAGATACATTCCCCAGCCGCGTTTGGGCGTGGCGGCGGGTTTGTAATCGCTCATCGTACTGTCGCCGATAGTGTGGACACGACGTTTGGCGGAAAGCCTACCCCCATCCCCTCCCTGAAGGGAAGGTAGAAGAAGCAACGCAGACAGAACTGAAAGTGTAAGGATTTTGCGCATAATGATGTATGTTTTTTTAGGGTACTAGGGCACTAGGGTCCTAGGATACTAGTTTGTTAAACTCTTTTGGAACGGGGCTCTCGAAACGCACCTTTTTCTCCGTCACGGGATGGATGAACTCCAGCACTTTTGCATGCAGACAGAGGCGGTCAATAGGGCTGGATTCGTTGCCGTGACCGTACTTGCGGTCGCCCACTACCGGGCATCCTTTGGACGCCAGATGCACGCGGATCTGGTTCGTTCGGCCGGTCTCGAGGTGAAGCTCCACTAATTGATAATTGACAGTTGACAATTGAGAATTATTTGCGCCCACGTCGCGTTTAGAGGTTTTGAGTACTTTATAGTTCGTGATGGCGATATCGCCGCCGTCGTCCACAGGGGAGGAATAAACCACCGCATTGCGTTTGTCTTCGGTCAGCCAGGTCGTTATTTTTCCTTCGCGTGGCTCCAAGACACCTTCAGCGAGGGCGATATACGTCCGGTCGGTTACCAAATCCCGCCAATACTCGCGCATGTAATGCTGGAGTTCCTCCGAGCGGGCAAAAACGAGCAGACCGGAAGTCTCACGGTCGAGGCGATGCACGACATATATGCCCGCGCGCGCGTTCTGTTTTTTTACGTACGCGCGCAAGATAGAGAACGCCGTCGTCTCGGAGCTGCCGGGTGTAGCCGCTACGGTCAAGAGTCCCGGTTGCTTGTTCACCACAATCAAGTCGTCGTCCTCATAGACGATGCGCAGTTTGGGATGCGTCAATTGGCTGTTGCCGCGGCCGGAAGAGACGGTTACGACATCGCCCGGATGGAGCGGGAAATCATGCCGCGTCTGTACGGCGTTGCCGACTTTGACACGCCGCTGGCCTAAGAGTTGTTTGACCGACGATTTCGCCATGCCGCCCATCTTTGCGATAAGGAAATCCATGAGCTGCGCAGGTTCCGCGACTTTTAATACGGTGTCTTGTTTTCGTTTGATCATATTTTTCGATATTTCGATAGATCGATATTTCGATATGTCGATTTATTGTTTGTTAAACGTTGCTAACCAGCCCATATTCTCCGGCTTGGTGGCTTTGAGCCAGGCGATGCCTGCCATAGAGTTAATCACCAGGAAGAAGGTGAACAGGACGATGGAGAATATATTTCCGAGGAGGATGAAGAGTCCGATGCCGGCGATGCTGTAGATGAACCAATATATCCATGAGTCCGTCTTGCGATAGATGAGCCAGTAGTTCGCAAGGAACGATGAGGAGATGAGAAAGCCGTTGAGCAAAAGGATGACAGCTTCTTTCCATCCGTCCAAAGCGAGTGCGCCATGAATGGCATATATGTTGATAATAACATCTCCCGCAGTAATGAAGAGCAGCAGCGCGACGGACAGGAAAAGTCGCGGGGTGTCAAGGAATTTCGGTTCGAACGAGGCGCCTCCGTCGTCTTTGGAGCGACTCCATTTATAGATGGACATCAGTTGGAACGGGATAAAGACGAAGAAAAAGAGAAACGCGCTGTCGTATTGGTTTTGCAGCAGAAACTGGATGCCTAAGAGGATCGACATGACGATGCCGGCAAAGAATCCGGTGTAGTTCTGCGGGTCACGAACAGTCAAGATATATGCAACGCCGATGATAGAGGCAGGAATGCCGACTACCCAGGCGGAATCATGCCATTTTAATAATTGACAATTGACAATTGACAATTGAGAATTAAGGAACCATTCTACGAGCCAGAGGAGTCCCAAAAGGGATCCGAAAAGGAGGATGGAGATTATGAAATTGCGGCCTAAAGCGCGCCAGAGGGATGTGTTATTCATAGTGATTTTTTTAAAAAAAACAACAAGGGGCAAGCATGTGCTCGCCCCTTGAAAATCGCAAGGATTACTTGCGGTTGCGGTTGCCGTAGCGAGACATAAATTTGTCCACACGACCTGCGGTGTCCACGAGTTTGGACTTACCGGTGTAGAACGGGTGACTCGTGTTCGAGATCTCGAGCTTGATCAGCGGATACTGAACGCCGTCGATTTCGATCGTGTCCTTCGTAGCTGCAGTAGAGCGGCTGAAGAACTGAGTACCGTCAGACATATCTTTGAAAACTACTACGCGGTAGTTATCAGGATGAATTCCTTGTTTCATAATTTAAATAAAAATTTAAATTCTGGAGCTTCGGCTTCGTCGAGCTGCGTAAGCAAGCTTACGCTCGACTTGCACGAACCTTCATTGCTTTGGTTAATACTCTAGTTTACTCAGCTACTACGTTCAGCTTGATCTCTGCTTTTACCTCGCGGTGGAGGCGAGCTTGTGCACTGTACTCACCAAGTTCCTTGATCGGCTCAGCGATGGTGATCACTTTCTTGTCGATCAGGATCTCCTGTGCTTTGAGAGCGTCAGAGATGTTCTGGGTGGTAACGGTACCGAAGATCTTACCGTCCTCATTTGCTTTTACTTTAACCTCGATTACGGTCTCAGCGAGTTTGGCCTCGAGAGCCTGAGCGTCAGCCAGGATTTTCGCAGCTTTGTGAGCCTGTTGTTTGAGGTTCTCTGCCAGCTGTTTCTTGTTGCTCTCATTAGCGATGATAGCAATCTTCTGCGGCAGCAGGTAGTTACGTCCGTAGCCGTCACGTACTTTTACGATGTCGTTCTTGAAACCGAGGTTTGCAAGGTCTTGAATCAGAATTACTTCCATAATTTTTCCTTTCAATAAAGTCGGTTAAACAATTATTTCATCATGTCGGTTACGTAAGGCAGCAGAGCCAAGTGGCGTGCTTTCTTAACGGCCTGGGCAACTTTACGCTGATACTTGAGCGAAGTACCGGTGATGCGGCGAGGAAGAATCTTTCCTTGCTCGTTGAGGAACTTCTTGAGGAACTCAGGATCTTTGTAATCGATGTACTTGATGCCGGATTTCTTGAAGCGGCAGTACTTTTTCTTCTTCTGATCCGAACCTTGCGGAGTCAGATAGCGGATTTCGTCATTCTGTGCCATGATTAAGCCTCCTTTTTAAAGTTGTTACGACGCTTCTCAGCGTACTCAAATGCGTACTTGTCAAGACGCGTTGTCAGGAAGCGGATTACACGCTCGTCACGACGGAACTCGGTCTCGAGGGTAGCGATTACAGCGGGCTCAGCATCAAACTGAAGGATGAAATAGAAGCCCGAATTTTTACCTTGGATAGGGTAAGCGAGTTGGCGCAAGCCCCACTCCTCACGGTTCAGGATGGTACCGCCATTCTGCGTGAGAAGATTCTCGAATTTTTCTACTGCCTCCTTTGTCTGCGGCTCAGACAAAACGGGTGTCAATACGAAGGCAGCTTCATAATGATTTACCATTGTAGTAAATGTTAATTTTAATTAGTTAATAATATTACTAGATTTTCTAGATGCTCTAGATGTTCTAGATTCCTTTATGCTTTTACGCGCATGACGCGAAAAAGCGTGCAAAGGTACAACTTTTTTTTGAATTGACCAAATTTTTTAATGCTTTTTTTATAAAAAAAGTATTTTTGCTATCTCTAACCTACAAAAGAAAGACTCCGCATTGCTGCGGAGCCTTTGCTTATCGGGACCCCCAGAGTAAACCAAGCCTTGGCTGTTTGCTATGGGGAAAGCGTAGTATAATACGTAGCACTTTACAAGGGCTATGCCCGCAGTCGTGCAAGTATTATTACAAGCGTGCGCCCTGGGCGTTGAAGAGAACGCCGTTCTTCTCGATGAAGAGCTGACCGTTGCGGATAACCTTAACAGCCTTCACAGCCTCCTCAGCATTGTTGATGCCGGTGGGTTCGCCTGCTGCGGTGAAGATAACCTTGTAGAAACGAAGCATGTTCGGAGTCATGATATCGTTTTCATTTTCGTCTTTATCCTCCATCATACCTTCGAGGAGAATGTCGCCAGCTTCAACTGCAATATTCTCAGCGGTTAATTTGGTAGTGCTGTTAGATTTCAGTTCCGGGTTCACGTCAGCGCCATTGAGGTAGAGGTGACGATAAGGACGCTCCGGCTTACCGGTATTGCTGAATTCAACAGTAAGGGTTCCTGCGACGGTAGTCGTGAAACGAAGTGCATGACCTTGGAAGCAGTTGTTGCTCTTGTAGTAGAAATACTGTGCACGACCTTCTATTGCATTAGCAGCAAAATTTTCTGCCCATTCGCCATCAAGATTAGCGAATACGAAGAAATCATCTGCATTTTCAGCCTGAACGTTTGCGGTCGCTGCATTTGCGAAGTCCCAAGTTGTCGAAGCACTAACAGAAACGCGCTCAACAACCGGTCTTACAGAAGCAACCAATACAATTGCTTCAGAAGCAACGAAATCAGCGTTGTTGTCGTTCTTTGCCTGGCATACGATGCTGTAGTTGCCTTCTGCATCCGGGGTGAAGTCAAACTTAGCAGAGGTTGCGCCTTCTTGCTCTGCATCGTTTACAAACCATTTGTATGCATTTGCCTTAACGTCTGTGGTTGCAGAATAGGTAGCTTTTTGGTTAACATAGCATGCCTCTGGACCTGAGATTTCTACAGAAGTAACAGGGTCGGTCATTGGCACTGCAGCACCTGCCCATACACGGATACCGTAAACAAAGAGAGATTGAGCATTGCCGGAAGGATAACTTGCTTTAGAGGTCGATTCTCCGATATATACGTTCTTCCATTGTTTTGCAAAATAAATAGCTTTTAGCTCAAGTCCTGTAAGATCAAACTCAACCCATTGTGCATTCTCATAATATTTGGACGAGATCGCAACGGCAGGGGCAATATTTGTGGCATAATCAACGTGGGCGAAATCCGGGTTTTCGGTAACTTCTGTGTAGCCAATAAGACCGGCATTGATATTTTTATTATCTCCGTTTCCTGTCACAAGAAAAGCAACTTTAGTGATTTCCTGCTGCGCGGTAACACCAACATAAGCAGTGTTGTTAGTTTGGTCGAGTTTTACATAGTAACCACCTGCATTGTTAAAGGTTTCGTAAGTAGCAGCTAAAGATAACGTTACAGCATCACCGTTGTACGATGTAAAGTAAGTTTCTGAAGCAGCATCAGTCATCGCCTCTACATCTACGCTTGGAGCATCTTGTGCCATCATTGTTACGCTTGCCAATACGGCAGCGGCTAAAGTGAAAATTTTTTTCATTGTGTTTTGTGTTTTAGTTAAACGAAAATTTTGGGTTTTATAATAGCATTTGCTATGTTTACTTTGCAAAATCTGCGGCAAAGGTACTACATTTTACGCACATACGCAAACTTATTTTAATATTTTTAGCATTTTTTACAAATTCCGTCAATTTTTCCACATCAACCGCGCTGAATGCTTGCCAAAATCCGGTAAGACCCAAATAAGACTTTTGTAAGACTTTTATAAGACTTTTATGCTGATCCCAATTGAGAAAATGTGTAAAAATTGCCACAGAATGAATTTTTCCTGCTTTGCGTTTGCATATATCGTTTTTTTGTTGTACCTTTGTACCCGATTTTTGACAGAACAATAATGAAACGCATTTTAAGGTACTTAGGAGCACTACTATTTGCGGGCATGCCATTTTCGGTTATTCTTGGTGAGAAGATTACGCATAATTTTCAGGTCATGAATACGGAACCGCGTACGATTGAGTTTAAATCCGCTAATAAGTATGCCCGTAGCACGACGGACTCGATTACCTATACTTGCGGAGGAACATCAGCTTCTAAGTTCGGGTTGGATCATGTTTATAATTCTGCCATGAGTATTAACTTGCTTAATTATGGAGATTACGTGATTATCTCGCCGGCGATAGACAATCTTAGAGGGTTTGATATCTTCTATGAGCCGGCAAGTCAGATAATAAATACAATACAAGTTTATCTTTCGACAGATGGAATCAGTTGGGGAGAACCATTAACCGGAGAAAACATCACTTATACCAAAGGCGCGATAAATGTGACTCCTCCTTCGGGAAGTTATCAGATAAAGATTGTTGATACTAATGGCTCTAATGATACATCCATTACCGGGATCGATTATATGATAGAAAACTGCAACTGTTTTCGGTACGTGCCGTAATGAGGATAGCTAATGACATATTGATTCCGGAGTTAGCGCGGTTGCTGAAAGAGGGGAAAGAAGTGCGGTTTACGCCATCCGGCGTGAGTATGCGGCCGTTCATAGAAGGAGATCGGGATAGTGTGATTCTGGCGGCGGTGACTGCTTCGCCACGGAAAGGAGATGTTCTTTTGGCGAGTGTCCAAACACAGGTCGGGACACAGACGTATGTCCTTCATCGGCTTGTGCGGATAGAGAAAGGGACGCAAGGTGAAGCGGTTTATGTGCTGCAAGGCGACGGAAATATAGCGGGCGAAGAGCGATGCGTTTTTGCGGATATTATCGGACGAGTGATCCGTATAGAAGGACCTTCCGGCTGTCGCAAACCGCTGGTGAGAGGGAGATTTTGGTACGCTGTGCGGAGATGGAGACCGTTCTTGCTAAAGGTCTATCGGCATACAGTGCTAAAAATGTATAAATGACCCAATAAATGGTATATCGTAAATAATTAAATGGTAAATAGTTTTATGAAGACAATTGAAGGATTTAAGTTGCGCAAATTAGGTAACGAGTATATTTTGGTGGGTGAGTCGATGGCGCTCATCAATTTCAATAAGATGATCACGCTGAATGAGACGGCGGGATTTCTCTGGGAGAAGGCGGAAGAGCAGACTCGTTCGCATGGGGCTTTTGACGCGTCGGCGCTTTGCAAAGCGCTCTGCGCGGAGTATGAGGTGTCTCCGGAGCAGGCAATGACGGATGTGGAGGCGACTATTGCTTCTTGGAAAGAAGCAGGAGTGATTGAGTGTTAAGAAATGTTCTATTTGAACAGGACCAACACGGGACCATCTCCCGAAAAACTCCCAATTACGACATTTTGAGAAGGTGATTTTGCCTTCTCTTTTTTTATGTTTTGGAGTGATAAAAGTTATATTTTGTTAAGAAACGACTACACCTTATTATTATTCGCGCGCGAAAAAGGGGTTAAAATTTGCGTATTCGAAAACAAAATATTAATTTTGCACTCGATTTTCGCGTTGTTTGTTTTGAAACGGCGCATAAAAACTTAAAAATAGTAAATTTGCAAAATTGAGTTAGCAAAAGTGTCAAAGTGTCAAAGTGTCAAAGTGTCACGACAATTTTTTTTAAGCAAAGCGACAAAGCGACACGCAAAAATAACAAACAGAAAGGTATTTAAGGTATGAAAAATATGTCTGAAAGTGCAAATAGTGCAAAAAGTGCAAAGCAAATTTTTGCCAACTTTGTCAAGTTTGTCAAGTTTGTCAAGTCAATTTTCGGCACTACTCGTCGTTCTGTGGGTAGTGTGTCGTTGGCTGAATATCTAACGAACTACCAACGTATCTCCAACTTATCACTAACGATTCGACCCTTCCGCGTGGCTATTTTGGCAGTGCTGCTGCTCTTCGTCGGCGGGTGGAATAACGAGGTGTGGGCGCAGACTGAAAAAAAGTCCACATTCACGCTTCAGACTGTATCGACAGAGAAAAAAGCAGAAAGTACGAAAGGAAAAGTGACGATTACATATGGCCAATTTACGAATACACAAGGAATAGATGAGGTGTCCCTTAATTATTATTCCACGACTAATAAGCCATTGTTTGTTACATATGAAGCAGAAAAAATGTACTTGCAATATACAACAGACGGATCGAACTGGCATGATGTTGGTGAGTTGAGCATCCAAAATAATTCTTATGCATCGTCTGCCACGAAATTTACAATTGGTCCAAATCACGGTGCCTTTTGGGCTAAACAATTTCGGGTTGTAACAAAAAGTACATCTACTCTTAAGTATAGTTACTATGTAAAAGATTTTAAAGTTACATCGTCTCGTTATTTAAAAATCAGCTCAGAGTCATTGCCATTTGGAGACCTGGATTATGAAAATGCCAATGTCACAACGACAGCAAAGGTAACATTTGCACAACGAAACTTACAGAATGACGTTCAATTAGTATTATCCTCGTCAGAATTCTCTATTATCAATCCTACGAATACTACTATAACGAAAACTGTCGGCGGTGAGACTTCAACTGAAGTCACGGTACAATTCAATCCGACATCAGCAGGCTCGAAAAGTGCTACACTGAAAATATGGGATGGTACGAATACTTATTCACTATCTGTGACATTGTCCGGCAATGCTAAGAAGTTGGATCAAGATGTAACATTCCCGACTTCTCAGTTGTCGTTGGGGGAAGAAATACTCTCCTCTGATGTAACGACATCTTCAGGCAATATACCTACATTCAGCAGTTCAAATACCACTAATATACGCGTAGAAGACAATTATAAGATAACAGGTATTGCAGCCGGAACAGCAAATGTGTCGGTTCATGTGGAGGGTAATGATTATTATAATGCTTATGACGGCAGCAAATCTCTGACAATAACTAATTTGTTAACCACTTATATTGATTGGGATCAGGCGAAAGAACTTACTCGCCTAACAACGGCGATGTCCACTTTTGACTTGGATGCTGTTGTTAGAAGCCGTGTTTCCAATACCGCTACCGGCAAAACGGTAAATTATACATCGTCAAATACTTCCGTAGTTTCTGTAAGCGGTTCTAAACTGACGATAAAAGGAAAAGGAACTTGTACATTAACAGCAACTTCCACTACTGATGCAACTTATTTGGCTCCGGAACCGGTCGTGCTTAATGTTCGTGTCCGTATTATAGGAGAGGAATGTACAGATTACCCAATTGCTTCTCAGTCTGGACAAAAAAGTCTTAATACAATAGAAGAAGGAAACGCAATAAACTTTTCTGCACCGGCGTATCAAGTAACTTTAGAGGCGAGAAAAAATACAAGCATAGCAATTAACGGATTTTATGTGCAAGAAACAAAAGACGGTTCAAATTGGACAGATTTGGGAAATCCTAGTTTAAGCACAGATTATCAGCGATACACATACAATTTGAGCCGTAACGCAAAAGCAGTTAGATGTATTACAAAACTTGGTGCTACTTTTGTAAAATACTATCGTAATGTGGTAGTAACTCAGGCAGCATATTTGGAGAGTGATATATCTTCTATATCAGTTGATGCTGCGTATGAAGAGGAGATAAAACGCTCTGTAGTTATCAGTTACTCCAATCTCCCTGGAACTCTTGAGCCTTCGTTGCAAAATGGCCAGCATGTAACTATAGTTAATGCAGCTGAATTTGGTGGAGATTGTGGTGATTATGGCACGCATACCATTCAACTGAAATTAAAAAGCACTCAGGTCGGGAAAGTAACTGATAAATTAATCATCACCGGTCCAAATAGTTGGAAATTGGAGATCCCTATTACGATTAACACGGGTAAGATGAATAATGCTATTAGTCATAATGTGGTAAAAAAATATTTAACGACAGATAAAGTTATAATCGCTCCTACTGCAAACTCTGGGTCGAATTCTTTTAAGTACACGCTTTCCAATAATGACGGTGTGGCTCAAATTTCGGGAACAACACTAACATTCCTGAAAAGCGGCACATTTGATTTAACAATTGATCAAGCTGAAAGTGCAGAATATAAGAAGGCGACTGCTTCAATTACAAATATTCAGGTTTCCAAAGCCACTCCAACTTTGGAAACTCCAACATCCGGAACGGAGATTCAGTATCTGCAGACCTTGAGTAATAGTGCGATTGCGAATGACGGAGTGGCAAAAGTGACGCTGCTCGGTGTAGAGAATACGGTGGTTGCAGGTACATGGGCTTGGAGCAATCCGACACAAGTAATAAAGGATAACGCAGGCACGCATGCGTACGAAGTGACGTTCACTCCGACGGATGGAGGCATGTACACTACGAATACTTGCATGGTTCCGGTAACTATTCTTCGTGCGGCTCAAGCGATAACCATGAATAACGGAATAGTCAAAGTGGCGGTAGATGGCAACGATGCAGGCAAGGCAGATTCGAAGATTGATTTGGATAATCTGATTGCATCGCAAACTTCGGACATTGTTAATAGCGTTCAGCGTGCAGGTGTAGTAACTTATGAGGTGATTAGCGCCAACAAGGCGAATGCGACCATCGGTGAAGGCAATGTCTTCTCGGCAACGGTTATTGGCGACTATACGATCCGTGCGACCAAGGCAGAGACCGGTTTCTACAACGCGGCTACGGCAGACTTTACGGTTAGCGTAACCAAGCGCGCGAACACGATGGTTACTGCCGGCCCGTACACGAAATATGTGGACGAAGAAGTGCTCAACGTAGCAACGGTGGTGAATAGCGATGGAGAGATCCATACCAGCAGTACAGATGCTACGATCGCTTATTACGACGTAGCGAATAACAAAATTGTCATTCCGAATAGTGAGGCTAAGTCGTTTGACCAGACGGAAGTGACGATTAAGATCTGGCAAGACGGAACGACGCGTTTTGAGGGAATTGCGGAGGCAGACGCGAAGACAATCACGCTGACGGTTAAGAAATACGATAACCCGTTTGCATGCTCGTGGGGCGCATGGACTTATACTGCAAACTTTGAGGACGTAGTGCCGGTAGAGTTTACGACGGCTAATACGGATTATGCGCACTTCCCGATTGTGATTACACAGACCAGCGGCGAGAATGTCGCTACGTTGGTTAATAACGACGCCACACATAATACGATTACTGCTTCGTATGTCCGCGATAACGCTACTTGGCACCTGTCGCAGGCAGAGAGCTATAAGTACAAAGCGGGTGCGCAAGACGTGACGATGTTGGTAAGAACGCTTCCGGCAACTTGCTATATCTTCGAAGATAATTCAGAGCATACTTTTGAGACCGGAATAGGAGATTTTACCGGACACTATGATTCTCCGATAGAGATTAGCGGTCCTGCCAAATCCATCTCATTTGAAGCTAAAATGAGTGGTGGGTTGGCTATAAATAAGTTCATTGCAGAATATTCCGTTGATAACTGTTCAAGCTGGCGAACAATCATGGAGCCTGATTTGGATTCTGAATGGGGACAAACTTATACGAAGAATTTCTCAGAAATTGGTCTGGCTGAAAATGAACGCGTGACCCATATACGTTTCGGAGCGCAGACGGGTGCTACTTATTCTAAGTGGTATAGAAATATTAAAGTGACGCGTGCTACGAATATCAAGCCTTTGGATAAAGAAAATAACCTTATTACAGCCATGACTATGCCGCAAAATACGGCAGGTGGAAGTACAACGGAGAAATTCTATATGAAGTTCAGCTCGTGCGATGAGGTTGTTAAGTTGGCGTCGAACAACTCTCATTTCACTTTAGACAAAGTGGAGATAGCAAATGACCTGAGTAAAGATGAAGTAAATGCTGAAGTGACGGTTACTTATTCGAGCAACGAAGTTGGTACGCATAATGGTGTTATTACCCTTTATACCAAATACCAGAACCGAACCTTTACGGTAACCGGAACCACGACGAAGAAAGTACAAACGATCGACTGGAAAGAAGGCTTTACCGGTGATCCGTTGACGTTGCAGAAAGGTCTGGTGGTAGATAATGTGAATATTGCGGCTACCGCTTCGAGCGAGCGACCAGTGATTTATACTACAGATAACGTGGACGTAATTGAGATTATCCTGAACGGATTAGGCTTTAAAGTAATTGGAGAGGGCTCTGCTACTCTGACAGCTTCGGAAGCCGGAGACGACTATTGGGAGTCGGTAAGTGAGCAGAAGACAATTATTGCTACCGGCAAACCGGTACAAACTATCCTTTGGGATCAAAATCTTGTGAGCGACCTGGAGCTGGAGCAAGAGAAAGAACTGGAAGCGAAAGTATATATCCGCGATGCATCAACCGGAGATTTGACATTCAATGCAGAGCGTACGGCGTTGATCAACTATTCGTGTCCTGTAAATGACGTTATCTCGCTTGAGGGCAATACGATTACGGTTATTGGTTATGGTCAGACAACCATCACTGCTATGGTAGCTGGTGACGCTATGTATGTAGAAGCGCAGCCGGTAGTAGTAACCGTACGAGTACGTGAGCCGTCGGCAGGATGCGAAACTCCGCTTGTGCTGGATCATCCGGAGAACATGCGGTTGTATTCCACAGACTTTATTGCAGCGGGCTTGAACTATACTACGCCGCAGGTAGTTTCTCAGATTGATTTGGATCGTACGAAAGGTAAACCGGACAAATTGTCGTACAAACATAACGGCGAGTTAGCAAGTATTCCGGTCTTTGGCGCTATTAAATTATGCGGCGGAGCCGTTAAGGTTCAGGAGCGTGTCAATGGAAGTTGGAACGACGTAGAAGGTTCGTATTTCGACAATGAGGGAAAAACCGGAAACAAAGCCGATTACAACTGGCGCGACGTAATGGATCTTCAGTTGAATGAGAACGCAGATGCTATCCGTTTCGTACGTCTGGAGCATGGTTCGGGAGCGCATAACTTCAAGGATATCCAGATCACATTGCTGCAATATGTCCGTCCTGTACAGGCAATCATCGAGGCAGAGAACGTCTTGGATCTGGGCGATATAGAGGTTGGTGAAGCTCATGCGGCAGTAGTCAGTTTCGATTATTCCGACGTGAAAGGTGAAATCTTGGCAACGAAAGGCAATACCGAAGATGCCGTACTGGTACTCAATGAGAAGACGGTTTATCTGACTTGTGGTAGTCACGGCCAATATGATTTGCCGATCACCCTTCAACCGACTGAGGAAGGTGAATGGAGCAACACTGTTACGCTGACCGACCGGTTGACGAATGTAGCAACTACAATAACGGTTAGAGCGAATGTGGTACCGGGAAAGAAATATACCTTTAACGGTGGAGAAGGCGGAAACAGTACACAATGGGGCACCACCACTAACTGGAAAGATAATGAGAAACCGGGAGCTGATGATAATGTCATCATCCGCTCGGATGTGGAGATTACTGGAGATGTGACGGTGGGTAGCTTGACCATTGACGAGGGCGTAACCGTGACGGTAACAGTTACCGGAAATCTAACTATCGGTGACGGTAGTTCCTATTTGCAAGCAGGTTATGGCGATTTGCATGTGGCCGATGGCGGCTCGGTAACTTTGGGTTCCGGCGCCGTAATGGTTCGCGATTTCATCCTGGATGCTTCCTTAGGCGATGCTGCAGATCAACACGCGGCGTCCGGACAGTTTAACGACGAGAGCAATAAGATGTACTTGAACCGTGCGGCATACTTCGATCTGGCGTTTGATCCGAGCGGTAAGATAGGATTCGGATGGTACGACTTCACGGTTCCGTTCACTGTCAATATATCCAATGGTATCTCGCGTATCGGCACGACGGATGACCGTCAGATGGTTCACGGAGTAGATTTCATGGTCATGGAGGCCGATGAGGCTAACCGCGCAAACGGCGGAAGAGGATGGCGTAACGTCTCCGGTGGTGTACTCCAACCGGGTAAGTTATATACCATCACCTTCGACTACCAAGAGTCGTTCGACCAAAATACTTTCCGTTTCAAATGGAACGGCAATGGCACTTTAGCGAATGGTGCTACGGCGAATACCCAATACACAGAGGGTAGTGAAGAGACCTTGAGAGGCTGGAACGGTTTAGGAAACGGAATGTTGCGCCACGGCTACGTAAATAGCGGCTACAAGATGCAGGCATACAGCCATACGAGCAACACATACGAACTGGTAGAGGGCAGCAAGACTTTCGCTGTGGGATCGGCCTTCTTCATTCAGGTACCTGTGGCAGGAACGATCGACTGGACGAAAGCTGAGGCAACGAACGCTCGTCCGATGTACGCTCCGCAGCGCGAGGCACGTGAGGTAGAGGAGTTCCGCCTGACCTTGAACCAAAACGAGAAGAAAGCCGATGTGCTCTATTTCTCGGCCAGCGAGGACGCCACAGAGGCGTATGTGATCGGTCGTGACCTGCTGAAGATGGGAACGCCGGCAGAGTCGAAAGTAGCGCGTATGTGGGCTACGAAAGGCGGCAAGAACCTGTGCGACGTAGAGGCGGAAATGGTAAATAACAATGCCAATACCCCGCTTACGCTCTTTGCTCCGCAGGCCGGCTCGTACGAGTTGCGCATCGAGGAGATGCCGGAAGACGCAACGCTCTATCTGACGTATAACGGTTCGCCGATCTGGAACCTGAATAACGCACCGTATATGTTTGAGTTGGAGAAGGGTACGACGGAAGGTTACGGTCTGCGAATCTATGCGCACAACGCTCCGCAGATAGCAACCGGCGTAGAGGAGGCTGCATCGGAGAAGGAAGCAGCGAGAAAGGTATTGATTGATGAAAAGATCTATATCATCACTCCGCAAGGCGCAATGTATGACATAACCGGCAAATTTGTAAAATAAATTTGCATATTCGAAAAAAAAGTAGTACCTTTGCAGCGAAAATGAAAAAGAAACAATATATCATCCCGAATACAGCCATCGAGTTGCTCCAAACGGAGCGGATGATGGGTATGGACTCTATCAGTAACAAAGGAGGCTATGGTGGAGGAGGAGCCCCGGAGCGTCGTGTGCCGGCGTTCTAAGGCATTACAAAAAACGAACACCAACTCTAAAGTGACGTCCGTAATGGTAACGACATGGTAACGGAAATACCCTTATATTGGGGAATCTTACTTTAAGGATTTCGCCCATTTGCGGAGATAGGCAAACCACTCTGTTGCAGAAGAAGCGACAGGGTGGTTTTCTTTGGTCGCTCCGCAGCAGGTGAGGTAGAAATGACAGGTCGTCATTTCTGACCGCTTCGCTGTACGACCGGCTTTGCCTGTAAGATTGAGAAGGCAGAGGTTGTTCTGCTTGTCGTGAGCGAGTTCGCCGACATATTCTTTGGGAACAAAGACGGCGAGACCGACGGTCTCTTTAGCGTACTTGGCAGAGTCGTTGACAGGCCAGTCGGTGCCCCAGGAGGCTAAGAGAACGCCGTTGGGTAATTGACAATTGATAATGGACAATTGAGAATTATTTGCAAGTCCAACGGTACCATCTGATAGCATAATCGTGTCTTTAGGCCAACCTCCTTTTGCGGGAATGGTCTGTACGCCGGTACAAAGGCCTGCTATCGGCTCGTTCGTATATACATCGCAACGCATATCACGATGTCCCGCTTGCATGGTGTATTGGACGGTGAGGTCGAAGCCGTGTTTGGCTTCGCCTGTTTGGAGGTTTGACGGACTTTGTCCGTTCGTTTGAAGGTCTGACGGTTTCCAATCTTTGACGGCGACCTCGATAGTGGCGGAGTTGCGGGATTGGCGGACGATACGCTGGGAGCGCTCCGCTACATTCTCGAAATGTACCATCTTCTTGCCGTTCCAATACTTGACTGAACCGACACCGACCGTTCCGCTTACGCGGAGGATGTCATCGCCATAACCGGCAGCGAGCAGAGAGTCGTTGGGATACCAGTAACTCTGCGCAAGCTCGAGCTGCGGCGTACGTTTGCAATAGGGGTCGATGGTCTGTTTCTTATCGAAATAGATGCGGTACGCCATGAGTTCGGACTCCACCGCCACGCCGTGGTGGTGAAGCTGATGGTAAGTGTCAATCAGCGGACCGTCGCTCCATGTTTCAATCGGGTAGCAGTGGCGCGTCTTGCCTTCGGCATGGATCACCGTGTACCCCGGAAGAATACTATCCTCCAGAGTACCGATTTTCCAAAACGAAGTGGCTACCCGCGGGGCGCAGGAAGGTAGTAAGACCGCCGCAAAAGCGGCCGACAGCGTATAGAGCGATGTTCCGATATTTCGATAAATCGACATTTCGAAGGAGTTTTAATTGATCTTGACATTCTCTACGGTCGGGGCAAGGGTGAAGGCTTCGCCTTTCTGAGCCCGGATATTGACATTGTCGATGACCAGACCGTTGGTCTGGCGGAAGAGTGCACCTTCGGTAGCGGAAATGGTGATGTTCCGCAGGGTGACATTCTCAATCTTCTGCTCGGGCAGACCGTTGAAATAGATAGCGCGTTTAATATTCGCACCTTTGACATTCTCGATGACGATATTCTTAAATGCCGGGGTTTCTTCGCTTACAGCCGGAGCCGCTGCGTTCATGCGGGCTGCGAGTTCTTCTTCGGTTTCTTCACCTGCGCCTTTACCGCCGTAGAAGAGGTCAAAGAGGAGTCCTTCGTTGGGGATATTGACCATATTGACGCCGTTGATGTAGATATTCTCTACGACACCGCCACGTCCGCGAGTGGATTTGAAACGCAGACCGACATCGGTACCGATATAGAGGTTATTGCGCACCTCGACATTCTTGATTCCGCCGGACATCTCCGAGCCGCATACGAAACCGCCGTGACCATGATAAACGACGCAGTCATCGACTACCACATTCTCCGTCGGGATGCCGCGGTCACGGCCGGGTTTGTCCTTGCCGGACTTCATGCAGATAGCATCGTCACCCACGTCGAAAGAGCAGCGCGCAATCACCACATTCTTGCAGGACTCGATATCTACGCCGTCACCGTTCTGGCTGTACCAGGGGTTGCGGACATTGAGGTCGCGCAGGATGAGGTTCTCGCAGCACATAGGGTGGAGGTTCCACGCCGGGCTGTTCTCGAAGGTCACGCCCTCGAGGAGGATATTCTTGCAGCCCACGAAATGGAGCATTACCGGGCGGAGGAAAGATTTTACTACCTGCCAGAGGCTGTCATCTTCGATGACGGGCACGTTCTGGTCGAGGCAATAGCTCTGCGCCAGGATCGATGCACTATCCGGGTACCAGATATCGTTCTCGGTCACTACACCGCCTTTCTCCTTGAGGTGTTTCTTCCATTGCGAAGGAGCCATCTTGGATTTCTTGAGCGGACGCCACCAATCGCCGTTGCCGTTGAAGGTGCCAAAGCCGGTGATGGCGATGTTCTCTGCGTCGCGAGCGTTCAACGGGCTTGTGCAACGCTTGGTAGGGATACCTTCGAACCACTCGTCGTAGATCTCATAGAGATCGAGGTCGTGGGAGAATACTACAAAAGAGTTCTTCTCAGTGAAGAGACGGACGTTGGACTTGAGGGTGATCGGTCCGGTGGTATAGATACCTTCGGGGATGATGACCGTTCCGCCGCCGGCTGCTGTACACTCGTCGATAGCTTTCTGGATGGCCTCGGTAGCCAAAGCGACGCCGGTGTTGTCAGCTCCGTAGTCAAGGACGTTAAACGTGCTGTTCGGGAACGAAGGCACGGTCACTTTCGGCATCTCAAAGGAAGCCGATTTGGTTAAGGCGTCGATGTCCTTTTGTTTGGTTGTTTGATACTTTGACGCGGAGGTACAAGCGCCTAAAACAGCTGCGGCAAGCAGCAAGAGAGTGATTTTTCTCATGGCTGATAAATATTTTGTGGATAAATGATTTCTACTAATGACAATCCTTCCGCAGGAGCCGAATGACCGGCAGAAGAGCGGTGATGCGCGTTAATGACGTCCGTCATCGCTTCGGGAGGCATGTGTCCGCGTCCCACTTCAAAGAGTGTGCCCACCACCGCGCGAACCATATTACGCAGGAACCGATCGGCGGTGATGACGAAAGAATACTCCGTCTCGGACTCGCGTACCCATTTCGCTTCGCTTACATCGCAGATGGTGGTTTTTACATCCGTGTGAACGCGGCAGAAAGAAGCGAAGTCCTGTTTGCCGAGCAGCAGCGCTGCGGCTTGGTTCATCGCCTCGAAATCCAACCCCGGCGCCACGCGCGTGTGGGTGATATATAGGAAAGGATCCTTGCGTGTGGTGATGCGGTAGCGGTACGTACGCGCCGTGGCGTCAAACCGCGCATGGGCATCGTCGCGCACGGGGCGGAGATCGCTGACGGCGATGGATAGCGGCAGGAGGTTGTTGAGCCGCGCTCCGAAGTTAGCCGGGACCGCTTTCCCGACATCAAAATGCGCTACCATCTTCTCTGCATGTACACCGGCATCGGTGCGTCCGGCAAAAGTCAGAGGCACCGGTTGGCGCAGGATGGTAGCAAAAGCAGCCTCCATCTCGGCCTGCACGGTGTTTCCGTTCGGCTGGCTCTGCGAGCCGTGGAAATCTGTGCCGTTATATGAGAAAGTTATAAAATAACGCATTTCTTCAGTTGGTCGTTTATCTCCGGAGAGAGTTGGGCTTTATAAGCGATATAGAGTCCTCCGCCGATGAGTACGAGGCTGCGGAGGAGGCTGTCGAGCCATATATTCGGCAGAGGTGCATACATGCTCCACAAGGCGTTGACGGCAAAGAGTCCGGTTAGCAGCAAGGCGATGTACCACCACTTGCGATCCACTACATGGAATCCGCCCAAGGGTACAACAGCTGCGATAATCAGAATATAGTAGAGACCGTACGAGAGCAGATTGCTCAGTGCTGCGCCTTCCATTCCATAGCGCGGTACCAGGTAGTTGTTGAGCAGCAGCGCGCTGATGGTCAGAACCAGCGAGAAGATCAGACTCAACGCATAGTACCGCGAGTAGTTCAGCGCAGAAAAACAAATAGAGAATGTCCCCAAAATCAATTGGCTGACACCCAGGATGAGTACTACGTTTTTGGCTTGTGCAAAGGTAGTACCATTAGGTAAAATATGGAAAATAAGGTCAATATTAACCCAGATGACCAGCAGAATAAATCCGCCGATGAGGAGCATGTTCCTCGTCACCTGGCGTGTGAGAAGCGAGCACTCTTCGCGGTTCTCCTCTTTGATGGCGCGCGCTAATTGAGGCGAGGCGATGGAGGAGACAGAGCGATTCGGCACACTGACCATGACCGCCATGTATGTAGCGATAGCGAAGATGCCGGTGGTGTCCAAACCCATTTTGGCGGTTACGAAGAACGAGGAGAGCGTGGGAGCCAGAACGGAAGTGACCGCAGAGAGCAAGAGGAAACCGGTATATATCAGATAGCGGCGTACGAGTGCAGGATTGCTCTTTAAGTACGCCCAATCGGGCTTGAGGCGAATCGGCTTAAGGGAGAAAAAATACACCATGTTAATGAGCGCAGCCAGCGCGTAGTTGGCGCACAGACCGATCACAAAACCATCGAGTGAAAGGATGCGGAAAGCATAAAGCAAATAGAGCGCCAGCAGACCGACGCGTACCACTAACTCCCTAACGGCGCGAGGCACGACGATGTGCATCAACACGTTGCACGTACACTCATAAATCGCTTGATAGAGCATGAAGAACGCCAGCGGGAGCACGAAATAGTAGTACTCCACGAAGAGTGGCGATTTATCGCCAAACCAAGCGCCCAACGGCACACTGCATGCCCAGTAGATACCGGCAAAGATGATGAATCCAATCATCGGAACGACCAGTGCCCAGAAGAAGAAACCGTGGTCCTCATTGCTGCCTTTTTCCTTAAAATACGGGTAGAAACGGATGATGCTGGCGTTGGTCCCTAACTGCGCCAGACCGATAAATAGGGAAGCGGCATCGACAAGCACTCGTGCCAACCCGATTTCCTCGGTCGTGAGGAAACGGGTTAACACGAAGAACGTGGTGACAACGCCAACGGCGATGCCCAGATAGGTCACTATCGTACCACGAACCGATTGCTTGGCGATAACTCCCATTACTTAATATCCAGCAGTTCGACTGTGAAGATCAACGCTGCAAACGGAGGAATGGATTGTCCTGCGCCCCGCTCACCATAGCCTAACTCATACGGGATGTAGAGTTTGTATTTCGAACCCTTCGGCATGAGTTGCAGACCTTCGGTCCAACCCTTGATAACACCATTGAGCGGGAACTCAATCGGCTCGCCGCGCTGGTAGGAACTATCGAAGACAGTGCCGTCAATGAGGGTGCCCTCGTAGTGTACTTTGACAGTCTGCTCAGCGGTCGGTTTCGGACCGTTGCCTTGCACGAGTACTTCGTACTGAAGACCAGATTCGGTCACTTTGACTTCTTCGCGCAGTGCGTTCTCCTGGAGGAACTTCTCGCCTGCAGCTTTTGTCTCACCATATTTGAGACGGTTGATGACCTCTTCTACGTACGCGTTGGCAGCAGCGCCGTCCATCTGTTCGGTGTATTTGTAAAGACCATTGATGAAACCTTGCTTGAGGAGCTCGAAGTTCGTCTCCAGACCATCGATACCGAGCAGACCTACGGGTTCTTGCTCGCGGATAGCCTTACCGATATTCTTCGCCATATTTACTACCTGCGGGTTGCGCACATCTTCCTTCATGCCCTTGTTGACGTTCTTAATGAACTCCTCTTTTGCGTTACCCACGGTATCCTCAGAGAGGACGTACATACGGATCTGCTGACCGTTCATGAGACCGAAGGCGTAGTTGAGCGAGTCGATGGCAGAAGCCAGTTCGATGGTCTTTGCTTTGCTCGGGCACTTGGAGTAAACGACTTTGCCTGCTTCCATAGCGCGATTGCTTTGGTAGCAAGACATGAGGAAACTCTCTGCTGCGGCTTCCTGCATAACGGTAGTGTCCTCGTAGATGGCGTTGACTACTGCCTGGAGGAAGATACGCTCGTTCAGCGTCCAGTCTTTATTCTCTGCCAGACCGTTCTTCTCAAACATCTTCACAGACATACCGAACTGACGACCTGTCTGCTCAATCTCGCTCAGGGTCTCTTCTTTGCCCTGATAAGCAGCCTCGAGGGCGTCGATAAACTCTGCTACGGCTGCATCGCTGCTGTCGTTAGCCAGGAAACGGCTCTTGATCTGCAGACCATTGAGCAGACCCAACGCATAGTTGACGGAGTCAGCTTCGTTCTCTAATACGGCATCTTGTGCCTTGTAGCTGTTGCCGCAGGAGATCATAGCCAGTACGGCAAGCATTAAAATACTGATTTTTCTCATCGTTTTATTTTTTTTTGTGATTTATTCAATTCCTAAGAGTTCTACCGTGAAGATCAGGGCTGCGTACGGGGGAATGGATGCTCCAGCTCCGCGCTCGCCGTAAGCCAGTTGATAGGGGATGAAGAATTTGTACTTCGAACCGATGGACATCAGTTGGAGTCCTTCGGTCCAGCCTTTGATGACGCCGTTCAGCGGGAAAGTGATCGACTCGCCGCGTTTGTACGAGCTGTCGAAAACCGTTCCGTCGATGAGCGTACCTTCATAATGTACGCGCACGGTGTCGGTAGCTTTCGGTTTCTGACCGAGCGACGGCTCGAGGATCTCGTACTGCAGACCGGATTCCGTCACTTTGACGCCTTCGCGTTTAGCGTTCTCCGCGAGGAACTTCTCACCTGCCTCTTTCGCTGCGCCGGCGATTTTCTGCTCCAACTCCTGGAAGAACGTGTTCAATACCTGTTGTGCCTCCTGATAGCTGATCTTGGGTTGCTGATGGGTCAGAACATCTTCGATGCCGGCTGCGAGGTCCTGATAGTTCAGTTTCTCTACGCCGCTGCCCATGAGGTTTTGACCCATTGAGAGGCCTAATGCATAACTAATTTTGTCCATAAATTCATTTACAATTTTATCATTTACAATTTTATCATTTATTTTGCCATTGATTCATTTGCGAGAGATAGCGTGCCATGTATTTGCCGAGAATGTCAAACTCGAGGTTGACTACCGTGCCTGCCTCGATGTACTTGAAGTTCGTATTCTCCTCGGTATAGGGAATGATGCAAACCGACACGTATCCTTTGTTGCCTTGGATGTCGGGCTCGCAGGCCGTCAGGCTGACGCCGTTGATGGTCACCGATCCTTTGTCCACGCAGAAATACCCGCGTTCCACCATCTCTTTGGAGGTCTCGTACTCAAAGCGGTAGTACCAGCTGCCGTCGGTCTCATGCGCATCGATACAGACTGCTTTCTGATCCACGTGGCCCTGCACGATGTGTCCATCGAGACGACCGCCCATGAGCATCGAACGCTCTACGTTGACCCAGTCGCCGACTTTGAGCAAGTCGAGGTTCGTCAGACGCAGGGTCTCCTGCATGGCAGTGACGGTATATACATTTACCATTTCACCATTTACCATTTGGTCATTTGTCTTCACCACCGTCAGGCACACGCCGTTATGCGCAATCGACTGATCGATTGACAGCGGTTCGCCGAAGGGGTTGCGAAGCGTGAAGTGTTTATTCGTTTGCTCGGTCTCAATCTTAACGACCTGAGCCATTGTTTCTACGATTCCTGAGAACATTTTGAATAGGAAAATCTTTACGGGTTAATATAAATAAGTAGATGCCGATCAGTATCGTACCGATACCCATCAGCGCCCACATGTTTTGCACATAATACAGCCGGAAGGCATAATAAACTCCTAACAGTCCGAGCGTCAGCGCTGTATAACCGCCAATCGTCTTGAGGTCGTATGGTATCGGCGCTTTCTTCTGACCGATGAAATAAGAGAGGAGCATGATCACGAAATAGCAGACGAGGCTACTGCCGCAAGATGCCCAATAACCGATAATCGGCACGCCGACAATCTGAAGCACCAGCGTGATCACCAGGCCGATGAGCGAGAAATAGGCACCCCATTTCGTCTCGTCCGTCAGTTTGTACCAGAACGAGAGGTTGAAGTAGATGCCCTGGAAGACATACGTCCAGAGCACCACAGGCACGATCTTTAACCCCTCCCAATAAGCACTCGAAACGATGTACCGGAAGATGTCCAGATAGAAGATCACACCTAACAGGATGAGGTACGAGAAGATGATGTAGTACTTCATCGCATCGGCGTACGCCTCAACGGATTGACGGTCTTTATGTTTCGCGAAGACGAAAGGCTCGTACGCATAGCGGAAGGCCTGGGTGAACATCATCATCACCATCGCTACCTTGAAGCACGCGCCGTAGATACCGAGTTGCGCTTGTGCATCTGCGCCGGTGTAGAGATAAGGGAAGAGGATGCGGTCGAGAGTCTGGTTCATGATGCCTGCCACGCCGAGTACCAGCAACGGCAGCGAGTAGCGCAACATCTCTTTGAGTACAGGTGCGCTGAACTGTCCGCCTTTCGGCATTGTGAACGGCAAGAGGCAGAGCGTCTGGATCGTCGTCGCCAAGATGTTACTGAGGAAGACATAGAACACATCGTTCTTGCCCAAGACTACTAAGAAAAGGATGTTAAAACCGATGTTCAGTAGCACAAACAGCAACTTGAGTGCCGCAAAAACGATCGGTCGTTTTTGGTACCGCAAGTACGCAAAGGGGATGCACGCAAACGCATCGATAGCTACCGTCGCGAACATCATCTCCACAAACTCCGAATGGTCGGGATAACCCAGAACATTCGCTAAGGGCTGATGGAAGATGATGACCAGCATAGTGAACAATGCACTGGTGCATAAAAGGGTAATGAACGAGGTCTTATAGACAGTCCGCGGGTCATAATCCTCGCGGTTGGCGAAACGGAAGAAGCCGGTCTCCATGCCATACGTGAGGAGCACAAGCAGTAGCGCCGTCCAAGCGTAAAGGTTCGTGACGATACCGTAGTCGTCCGTCCGCGCCAACACATATGTGTAGAGCGGTACGAGCAGGTAGTTCAGGAACTTACCTATTATCGAACTCAGACCATAGATGGCGGTGTCCTTCGCCAAGGATTTCATCGAGTTATTTACCATTTTGTCATTTACCATGTACGATTTATTCCTTTCCTGCCACGCAGATTACTATCTCGCCTTTCGGTGGTGTTTGTTGAAAATGCTTTATCAGTTCCGCGAGGGTGCCGCGTACGGTCTCTTCATGCACCTTACTGATCTCGCGGGTGACGGACGCTTTGCGCTCTTCGCCGCACACTTGGGATAGCTGCTCCAAGGTCTTCACGAGTCTAAACGGCGACTCATAGATGATGAAGGTCTGGTCGAGTTGCGCCAAGTACTGCAAGCGTGTCTGCCGGCCTTTCTTCTGGGGCAGGAAGCCCTCGAAGTAGAAATGGTTATTCGGCAGACCACTATCCACCAACGCCGGCACAAAAGCGGTCGCACCGGGCAACGTCTGGATCTCGATGCCTGCTTCTGCGGCAGCCCTTATCAAGAAGAACCCCGGGTCGCTGATAGCCGGTGTACCGGCATCGGAGATGAGCGCGATATTCGCACCCGCCTTCAACCGCTCCACGATGTCCGCTGAGGTCTCATGTTCGTTGAACTTATGATGCGACTTTAAGGGCGTATGGATGTCGAAATGCTGCAGCAACACGCCGCTGGTGCGTGTGTCTTCCGCCAAAATCAGATCAACCGATTTCAGCGTCTCAATCGCGCGGAACGTCATGTCCTGCAGATTGCCGACCGGTGTGGGAACGATATACAGCATTTAACCAAACCTGCGATGCAGGCTCACGACAAACTGTTGATAACTATTGCTCTCGGTGTCCCATTGGAAGCGAGAGTTGATATAACTCATAGCCTCATCGAAGGACTTCAGACCGTTGATCTCCGTGAGGGTACGTTGCATCAATTCGGCGTTCTGGCCGAACAGCTCACGTTGGTACAAGAATCGATCGCCCAAAGAGATCGCCTGACGGATGTCGTCCACCGGTTTGCCATAGACCGCTGCTTTGGGAGAAACTTGCTCCTCTACTACAGGCGAGGGTCCTTCCTTCACGGGTTCGGGAACTGGCTCTTCTGCCACGGGTTCGGGAACAGGCTCTACTACGGGTTCTTTCGATATTTCGATATCTCGAGATTCCGGTATCTCGACGGGTTTCTCAATGATCTTCTCCACCACTTTCTCTACTACTTGCGGTTCCGGTAGAGGCCGGCTTTTCAGCTCCTCGATCTCTGCCTCCATCGAAGCGATCACGGCTTCGTTGGTTTGCTGAGCCTCCTCAAGCACGGCGATGCGTTTTTCGTATTCCGCTATCCGTGCTTCGAGGGACTCAAAATATTTAATTACTTCTTCCATTATTTTGTTGCGTCTTCTAATTTACCCATCATTGCGAACATAAAGATAGCGGCGATGAGGCAAACGCCGATGAATACACCCCATACGAGCCACAACGGTAAGTTGCCCCAGAGGAAACCACCTACAGAAACGAGGAAGTTACCCAATGCGGTAGCTACGAACCAGCCACCCATCATCATTCCTTTGTACTGCGGAGGTGCCACTTTGCTGACAAACGAGATACCCATCGGGCTGAGCAGCAGCTCGCCGAAAGTGAGTACCAGATAGGTCAAGATCAGCACATTCGCATTCACGAACGTACCATCGCCTGTGACGCGAGCCAACTCCTGCTCTGCCGGCGTCAAGAGACCGATTGAGCAGAACGCCATCACGGCATAAGCTGCTGCGGCAACCAACATTCCGTACGCGATCTTACGCGGTGCAGAGGGCTCTTTGCCTTTCGCTGCCAGCGCACCGAAGATAGCCATGCTCACCGGCGTCAGGGCAACTACGTAGAAGGGGTTAAACTGCTGGAAGATCGGTGCGGAAATACCCAACTCAGCGGGGTGGTGGAGGTACTTGTACGCCAGCGCACCCAGTACTGCGACACCGACACAAGACCAGATCATTTTCGCTTTTTTCGTACCCTCGCCGAAAAGACCAAACAGCGCGTACACAAGAACCGCTACCAGAACCAAGTTCCAGATATCAAAAGCCATCGTCTGTACGCCCGATACAACCGGCGTCACGAACTCGTTGGCGAAATAGGTCAGCGTCAGACCGTTCTGGTGGAAAGCCATCCAGAAGAAGAGTACTACTGCAAACACGAGGCACAATGCTACGATGCGTTTTTTCGTCTGCTCTGGCGAGAGCGTCTCTACTTTCTGACCGCTTGCTGCGGCTTGCTTAGCGGTGTTCTCCACGTGCTTGAACCAAGGACGGCAAGCATAGTAGATGGCAATACTGAGTATCAGCGACGCGCAAGCTACGGCGAAAGCGAAGTGATAACTGTCGTTCACACTTGTGCCGAGGCTCTCTTGCGCCCAAGCCATGATCTTCACAGCGGCCGTCGGAGCGAACATCGCACCGATGTTGATCGCCATGTAGAAGAGCGAGAAAGCAGCATCGCGGCGGTCGGCATAAGCCGGGTCGTCGTAGAGGTTGCCGACCATCACCTGCAGGTTGCCTTTGAAGAGGCCGGTTCCGAAACTGATGAGCACCAGCGCACCAATCATGCCGGCCATGGCTACCGCCGTGCTACCGTACTCCACGCCTCCCATCGGGATCGCCAGAAGCACATAGCCTAAGAACATAATGATGATACCTATCGTCACGCACTTGCCGTAACCGATTTTGTCGGCTACGATACCGCCGATGAGCGGCAGGAAATATACGAACGCCAGGAACGTAGAATAGATTGCGCCTGCAGCTGAAGCCGACAGACCAAAATTAGCGCGCAAGAAAAGCGCAAAGACGGCTAACATCGTGTAGTAGCCGAAACGCTCGCCTGTGTTGGCTAAAGCCAACGCGAACAATCCTTTGGGTTGATTCTTAAACATAAATTATTTGGTTTTTGTTGTTTTCCTAGTGTACTAGTAGACTAGGGGCCTAGGGTTCTAGGGTCCTAGTCAATCACGGTGCACCATCCGTGCTTGTCTTCCGCTCGGCCGAATTGGATGTCTCGCAAGGCGTGGTAGAGCTTTGTGAGTACCGGTCCCGGTTCGTCGCTCAGGTGGTAAATCTTGTTCTTCTCCGGGTCAATCACTTTGTCAATCGGGCTGATGACGCACGCCGTTCCGCAAGCTGCGGCTTCGCTCATGTCCGCCAGTTCCTCCAGCCGGATATGCCGTCTTGTCACTTTCATTCCTAAGTCCTTCGCTAAGGTCATCAGACTGTCATTCGTGATACTCGGCAAAATCGCAGAGGATCTCGGCGTCAGGTATTCGTTTCCGCGGATACCGATGAAGTTCGCTGCCGAGCACTCGTCAATGTACCGATGGTATTTGGAATCCAAAAAGAGGCAATCCATCCCTTGCGCATGAGCCGGTTCGGTAGCACGGAAGGACGAAGCGTAGTTGCCGCCGACCTTGAAGGTTCCTGTTCCATAAGGCGCCGCACGGTCCACATGCCGGTTCACGATGAACGTGGTGCAATGGAACTTGCCAGGATAGTACGGACCTATCGGTGAAGGAATGACGATGAACTCAAAATCCTTGCCCGGTCCCACACCCAGCCTCGGCGTTGTACCGATCAGCAGCGGTCGGAAATAAAGCGTCGCGCCGGTTCCGTAAGGCGGCAGAAAATCCATATTCTTCTCTAACGCCAGCCGGATGGCTTTGCCGAATAACTCCTCCGGCACGGGCTGCATGTACAGTCCCTCTGCGCTTCGTGCCATTCGTTTGGCATTCTCCCGCCAGCGGAAGATACGGATCTTCCCATCTACTCCCCGGAAAGCTTTCAGTCCCTCAAAGGCCTCTTGACCATACTGCAAACAAGTAGCCGACACATGCAAGTGCAGGAACTTGTCCTTCGTGGCGTAGGGTTCTTCCCATGCGCCATCATGATACGCGGCGCGAACAATATAGTCCGGCTCCGTGTAATGAAATCCCAGTTTACTCCAATCAATCTCTTTCATTTCCAATGGTCGGTTGTCGCCGGCCCATATTCAAATAAATCATCTAATATACTCTTCCCCTCTCCGAAAAATCGGTTCAACTCTTCGCCTCCCCAATCAGCCGTACAACGGTACGCAAAACGGCTTTCTCCTAATCCCGGTCTCTCGTTGTTCAGCAATGCCATGATCGTCTCATGTATCTCGCTGTTCAGATCCCATAAAAAGCGGTACTCTTTCTCATAAAACGGCTTAAAAAACTCCTCGTAGTAATCAAAAAACGGCGTGTTTTTATAAGTCGATACCAGTGAAATCCAATGTTGGTGTTGCCAATGACTCTGGTAACTGATTTCTATGTCCCGCGTCAACTGCTTATGCTCTACTTTTTTCACAGGCACACTCAGCATGATCCCTTTTCCAATGATGGCTCTGTTCCGACAGGTCTGTTTTTCAAAAGACTCCAGACCCTCGATCTCCACTTCCTCAGGAGCAATCAGATACGCTTTGTACCACTCCTTTGGTGCCATATATGCTATCGGTAATACCATTTTTCTTTCTTTTTTTACGCTCGGAGGATTTAGTACCCTCTCGGAGGCGTATTTTCGCGAAGGGGTACGCGAAAATCCGTCGAGCAGGGGGCGAGTTACTCCGAAGGGTACTAAACCCTCCGCACTATCTCTTTGCTCCTCTGCCAAGCCGCTCCCAGCGGATGGAATGTTTGTCCTTGTCGATACTCAGCCAGATGAATACCGGCCGTCCGACGATGTGATCCTCCGGCACAAAACCCCAGTAACGGCTGTCGGCGGAGTTATGGCGGTTATCACCCTGCATCCAGTAGTAATCCATCTCAAACTCGTACTCCTCGCCGATCTTCATGGGCTTGAACTCGTACGCGTCTGCAATCCGCTTATAGACCCAGTAGTTCTCCTCAGTAATCATTAGTTTATCGCCTTTCTTCGGGATGTAGATCGGTCCGTAGTTGTCTCTCGTCCAGGTGTTATGTCCCAGCGGATAGACCTCTCCACCGCGATCCGAAGGCTCCACCATCACGGATACCACATGCGGGTTCTGGGTCAACTCCTCCTTCATCGCCTTTGTCAGCGGGAAATGCCAGGTGGTGGCGTCTATCTGGATGCGGTCAGCTATGCTGATACCGATCTTCTCCAGATATTTGGCACCGAACACATGCCCGTCGGTCTGCACGAGATAATTCAACTGTAAGCCCTCTCTCTCCGGCTCGCGAAGCCACTCTGCTTTCGACTTTCGACTTTCGACTTTCGACTTCGTATAAACGACATTGTCGATGATCTGCAAACTGTCTCCCGGTTCGCCTACGCAGCGCTTGACGTAGTTCTCACGCCGATCCACAGGCCGCGTGACAATCTCGCCAAACACATCCTTACGCTGATTGAGCAAGGCCTCGCCGTAGTAGTGTTTGAGGGTATAGTAGTCGGGGTTCTGCATCTTGAGACACACCGTGTCGCCGGCAGGGAAATTAAAGACGACGATATCGCCTTTCTTCGGACTCGTCCATCCGGCGAGGCGCTTGTAGTCCCAATGCGGGTTGTCGAAATAACTCTTTCCTCCGCCCAACCATTCCGGCATCGTGTGTTGCACGAGCGGCATACTCAGCGGTGTCTGCGGTACGCGGGCTCCGTACGCCATCTTGCTTACGTACAGGAAGTCTCCGACCCGCAAACTCTTCTCCAGAGACGAAGAGGGAATCTGGTAGTTCTGGAAGATATAGAGGTTGATAAAATACACCGCCACGAGGGCAAACACAATTGCGTCTATCCACGAGCAAAGGGTGTAGAGGGAGGGCTTGGTGTCCTTGTATTTGCGCCACCAAGAGTAGTTGATATACTTCGTTGTGAAGGCATCTACGATCAGCGGCAGAAGGAGCAGCCAACCCAGACTCTTCCAGTCGCCCCATGCGACCCAGATGACGAACGCGATATAGAGCGCGCTCCAGATTCCTGCGCGAATCCATCCTCCGCGCGGCACTTCGTTAATTCTATCTTGAAAACTTTTCATACTAACCATTTAACAGCTTAACGGTTTAACAGTTTAACGCTTCCGCAGCAAGTACGGCTCCGAGGGCAAAACCCCTGCGGCCTTTGGCGATGTGTGTAATAATGATGGTATCCTCTTCGCTGTCCCATTTCACCTCATGCGTCCCCGGCACTTCGCCTTCGCGGATGGATTCAATTTGAATATCTTCGATATTTCGATGTTTCGACATATCGATATCTCGGATCTGTTCTGCCAAAGTTTTGGCGGTACCCGACGGCTTGTCGAGTTTGTGAATGTGGTGGGTCTCGGTGATGGAAGGCGTGTACTGCGGCTGGGAAGCCATCTCCTCAGCCAGCAGTTTGTTCACCTCAAAGAATATATTCACTCCCACGGAGTAGTTGCTGCTCCAAACAAGCATTTGTTTGTCATGCGTCCGTCGGTCTTCATCTATCAGCGCTGCGGCGTCCCACCCGGTCGAGCCGGAAACCACCGGCACGCCTTGCGCCCACGCCTTGTGGATGTTCTCCTCTGCCGTTGCCGGTGTAGTGAACTCAATCGCCACGTCGGCGCCTTTCAGGTCGAAGGCATCGCCGGCGTCAATAGTAGCCACGATTTCGTGACCTCTGCTCAGGGCCACTTCCTCGATCATGTGACCCATCTTTCCGTATCCGATAATTGCTATTTTCATTCTTTATTTATTGTATGTGTACGTGCGCGTTTACCACGTGCGCACAAAATCGGCTACAAATTTACTGCTTTTTTTTGACATACGCAAACTATTGACGCAAAAAGAGTGCCGAAGCACTCCTTTTGTACAAAATCCGTCAATTTTTCCACATCCGACGGCTTAAAGTGTCGCTCTATCGATCTCTGCGACCGGGTCAGCAAAGTTGAGAACGACGATCAGACCTTTGTACGAGTCGTTGGTCTCTTTGCGTACGCGATCAACACCTTTAGCAAAAGCCTCTTTCGCACGTTTGTCGGCGTTGGAACGAGTGTCTTTGAAGATGATGCCCTTCTGATCTGCTGCTTTCTCCATCTCCTCGTTGATAATAGGCAGACCATTCAGCTCAAACAGCATGCTCAATGCCGGATCCTGATCTACTGCAGCCAACTTTACTTCATACGGATAGCTACTTTTCTGCTCGGTTTCGCACGAAGCGAACACAACGCCCACCAGGGCGAGGCAGCATACTACTGCCAAAGAAAAAATCTTTTTCATTGCTGTAAATAAATTATTGTAGTTGTTTTACAAAAACTGCTTTCACGTCGCGTTTGCATTGATGGGAAACGCCGTTTTGGCTGTGGGTCGCTGTGGTGTGGTAGTCCCATTCCATCTTGCCGTCTGCAGGGAACGATACCTTGAAATCATAGATTTCTGCATTGTCTCTACGAGAGAAACCATCCTCTGCATAGAAATAAACTTGGTTGTTCTTCGTGTCGATGTACAGCATTCCTTCGTACTCCTCGCGGCTCTCGTTGGCAAAGTTCTCTTTGTAGAAATACGCATCGCCGTCGTCGGTGTGTCTCTTCTCAATAACGAGATAACCGTCGGTGTAGTTCAGCTCTTTCTCGGTGATGTTGTCATCGAGGTTCTTCCAAAGAACGGAATAGGAGGTCAACTTCCACGAACCGATCATCTGATCGTAATTCACTTTGTTTCCGCCATCTTCCGGCTCATTCTTGTTGCAAGCACTAAAAAATACCGCGCTTACCATGCACATGAGTGCTACATAAAAAAACTTTTTCATATTTCTATTTTTTTTATGAGTTATTTGCCTATTATTGCCTATTATTGCTTATCCCTGCTTATTTTGCCTATTATTGCTTATCCCGGCCTATTTCGGCCTATTATTGCCTATTCCGTCTTATTTCGGCCGCAAAATTACTACTTTTTTTTGACATACGCAAATATGCGTGCATTTTTTACACATTTTTTGCAAAAAAAATAGGACTCCCCTCAGTGTCCAATCGAATGCTCATCGTATGCTGAACGTATGCTCATCGTATGCTTCGTACGACGTTAGACCTCTGTACTACCCCTCACAACTCTCGCTCGCTGCCTTTTTCCGCGCCTCTATCAACTCATGCTTCACGTAGTCGCATAGCCGCCCTTGCACGGGTTTGTTCTGCCGGATAGCCTCACGTTTTGCCTCGTCGTATTTCGCTTGCCATTCTGCCCTTTTCTCCGGATCATGCAAGATTGCCTTGCATTCCGCCATCATCTCCTTAAACTTCTTCACATGAGGCAGGGCGGCTTTCTTTTTCTTGGTCTTTTCGCTCAATTCCGGCTTCTCGCACACAGCGGCATATTGCCAGTTTCCCGGTATCCGCCTTGCGTAGTGATTGCGATCCACATGTCCCCGCAATTCATCCACCAACCCTGTCCATTTTGCTTTCATCTTTTTTCTTATCAAAATCCGACGACAAAGATACACAAAATTTTTGACATACGCAAATTTTGACGCTATTTTTGTCCCTTTTTCTATCTTTCTCTGTCTTTTTCACCCCGCGTTTCCGCCGAGCTTTCTTTCCCGCGGAGGATTACTTATTTCCCTTTGCTCTATTATGCGTCTGGCAGAGCATCTGACAGTTGGAAATATCCGTTGCGCCGCCTTTTGACCACGCGGTCACATGGTCTGCATCCATCTCTGAGAACTTGTAAATACGTGTACGGTTGTTATCTTTGCCCATCGCGCATAAAGGACAATTGGAGATATTATGCGCTTGAGCCTCGGATGTCTGCTGAGCATATTTGGCTTTTTTGACGGAATCCTCAAAATAGCGTATTTCGAGTAACTGAGGCAGCTGACATCCGCCAAGGATATATTCAAAAACTCCTTTGCGCGACTTGACGTACGGATCGGCATAAAGTTCCTGTTGAATACGCGCTACATCGTCACGGTCGTAAGGCGTATTATGGTATTTTTCATAGAGTTCGCCCCAAGGCAAACCTTGCATTTCGCTCTCTATGTGCACAAAAACCGAATCAATCCAATCTATGACAGAGGTAAAATAATTGCGGAGTTCGTTGATATTGGTATCCTGGCGGTGTGTGGACATATATTCCTTAATGTTATTTTCTCCGCGCGCCACCCAAGAAAGAGCTGTGTGCAAGTAGTCCTGGCGGTTCACTTTTCCACGGATAAATGCCGACCATTTCTGCATATTAGCGTTTTGCGAGTTGGAGAACTCACGCTTTGCCTCTGTCACGAACGGACCACTAAAGACCGCATTCCAAATCTCTTGTTCGTTCAACGGCACTCCGGCAATATTGATGGTCTCAAACCATTCCCGTATCTCGCTTTCTGTTCCATCGCAGATATAGACCAGCAGTTTGGTATTCAGAATTTTATCCCGCAAGTCCTCTGCCAAGCCATCAAAATTACGCGGAATACCATTCCATTTGACAGCAAACTTATTCGTCACGTAGCGACCAAATGAAGTGATGCGTTGTTGACCATCTAACACCTCATAACGATCAGTTCCTACTTTATTGAAATAAAGCACGCCAATAGGATAGCCTTTCAGCAGCGAATCAATAACCGCCACATCTTTCTTGCCGTCGGCATATATATAGTTGCGTTGGTACTCCGGCTGAATGGTCAATTTGCCATTAAGACCAAACAAACCTTTGCCTTCCAACTCGTTATACACAAATCCATCGCAAATATCGCGAATGGTCAAATCGGTTCGTAATGAAGTATTCATAGTACTATTGTTTTTTGCGGATTAGAATTCGTGAATAAGGACAAGAAGAAACACCATCTTTTGTAATTGCCAAATCTGTTCGTCCTCTATAATTCTTTTTAATACCAAGTGCTCCAGCGAGTTCACCTGTGCCAATTCCAATTATCTCAAATTGTTCAGGACAATACTTATCAATAAATGTTACTGGCACTCCCATTATTCCTTCATAATCAGAGGGTATTGCATCTGTGTATGGGACATCAATCGCATCGTAATTATCATAATGAATATACCCGATTCCCCTTATTTCTTTATGTTTACTATACTTAATATTTTCCGCTTCTGTCATTAATTGCAACGGCTCATGACGGCGACCATGTTCCAAATTCGTAAACCAGTGTACTCCAGGAACACGAATATATTTATTACCTTGGTCATCAAACCGTAATGAAGGTGAACGCGTCTCATAATCCTTAGGGACTCTAAACTCTCTGTCTCCGCTTGTAATTGAAGGACCTATCCACACTTTATTTTCCTTAATCAAAGGGAAAACTTCTTTATATCCTATACCTCCTTTATTCCCAATTATTAAGAATTGTTTGTGCGCTTCTACTATCCATGCCAGAAATTCACGAAATAATGAAAAAGGTGGATTTGTTATAATTATATCTGCTTCATCTCGTAGAGCCTTAATTTCTTTGGAACGAAAATCTCCATCTCCTTCTAAATATTCCCACTGCAAGTCATCCAAATCTATGCGTCCACTATTATTCACGTCACGCTCCAAAATGAAGATTTTACCGTGTGTACGTGTCTTTGCCTCGTCATAATTTGGTGCTTCAGTTTCAAATAATGTGGGCTCATACCATTTGCCTCTCTTGCTATTTACAGCAAAAGAAGTACTTATTAATTTCTTTATACCAAATAATTCAAAGTTTTCCGCAAAAAAGCGAGTAAAATTACTCCATTCCGGATCGTCACAAGGCAACAGAATAGATTTGCCCCGAAAGACATCGGGGTTGTAATCAATATACGCATTCACTTCTGCTTGTATATCGCAGTATTGCGTATAAAACTCATCATCTTTAGCAGCTTTTGCCCTTTGGAGATTTGCACTTTGTCCCATGGATTGATAGTTTGCGGCTATCTATCCACAAATACAGAAAAGAAAAGTGAGTATATCTACTCGCGTTCACGGGAGGTCCGGAAAGAAAACCCGCACTCCAACAATAGATATACTCACAGAGAAAACTCTGTGCTTCATTGTTGAAGATTAGGAAGTTCCTTCACTTCCGTGAACATGGCTTTTCTAATTCTGCGAAGAAATTAGTTTTCCGGACCTTTTTCTCGAACGCGAATAATAGCCAATTTGTTAATATGTTATGTTTTTGCGCGACGCTTCGCGCTTTTTATTTCAATATTTCTCACCGCTTTTTTACGTTGTCGGTGCCATCGGTTACATTTTGCGCCGCAAAATTACACAAAAAAAATGACATACGCAAGAGAGAATGTCATTTTTATGGATTTTGGGTGGCGAATCAAGGGTTTTGGAGAGACTTAGTTCAGGAGCGCAATGATCTCTTCTGCCAATTCTTCGATGCTTTTTCGGCCATCGTTGGGAATAATAACGGCCTGTCGGCCTATAGATGATAGATGAATAGATGATAGATAGGGGCGTTGTGCGCGGATGCGGGCGCGTACCTTATCTATATTCTCGGGCGAGGCGTCGCCGTGGTAATCGCGTGCGATGGTACGCGCGATACGGATGTCTTCGGGGGCTTCGATGACAAAAATCTTGTCGCAGATGGAGTCCAAACCGGCTTCATACAGAATAGCCGATTCTACAAAGTCCGGTTGCTTCTCCAAGATATCTTCCTTGACGGCAGGGTGGACGATATGATTCAACCGCTCCAGTAACTCAGGCTCGCGGAAAACCCGTTGGGCTACGTACGCGGTATTATATCCTCCCTCAATAAACGCTTCTTCGCCGAGGAGGGCGATGATCTGTTGCTGGACGTCCTTATTCTCGGCGATGATGCGTTTGGCTTCCTTGTCGCAGTCATAGACCGCGTACCCGCGGGCTGCGAGCGCCCGCGCGATGGTGGACTTGCCGCTTCCTATGCCTCCTGTTATTCCTATAATCATATTAGAACTGGAAATAGATAAAGGGTTGCATCTCGGCGGAGACGAACTGATAGATGACGACGATGGCGAGGCAGACGACGATGACCATCAGCCATAAGGGCATCGCCGAGAACCACAGGCGGTAACGGCGTTTGAAGTTCGTCGGGATCCAATGAATGAACATGCCGGCAACGAACATCGCGACGACCCATCGGTACTCCCAGAGGAAATCCGGGATGATGGCATTGGACCACGCTCCGCCGATCTGGTTCACCATATTTTTTGCCGTCGCCCAGGCTACTTCATTTGCCGTCGCAGGATCCAGATTGCTGGACGAACGGAAGAAGAGACGCGTGAAGGTGATGAAAGCAAAAGTCTGCAAGATCGCCCAAGCGTTTGCGATTTTATTATTTATGATTTCCAATTTATGATTTATGATTTTATCCATTGTGATGAGGAAATAAACATACCGGATGGCGGAACCGAACCAGATGATAGCTGCCCAGACGGCGAAGAGGCGCCAGACGGGGAGGTTATAGCAATAATCGAGTAGCACCAACCCGAACGTCAGGGCAGAAATCGCCGCAAAACGTACATGCCAGTTCCACTCGCGCCAGATCTTCTCTACGATCATGCCCACGCCGTTGATGGCTCCCCAGAGAACGAAGTTCCAACTTGCGCCATGCCAGAGACCGCCGAGGACTTGTGTGATGAACGAGTTGAAGTTTGCAGCCCATAGTTTAGGTGCTTTGAAACCGAGAATTGTGCGGTTACCGCCCAGAGGGATATAGAGATAACTCTTGAGCCACCGTCCGAGAGACATGTGCCACCGCCGCCAGAACTCTTGCGGCGTTTTGGACTTATAGGGGCTGTTGAAGTTCATCGGCAGGTAAAAGCCCATGAGCAAGGCTACACCGATAGCTATATCCGTATAGCCGGAGAAGTCCGCATAGACCTGCAGCGAGTACGCAAAGAGCGCGAAGAGGTTTTCGAAACCCGAAAAAAGCAAAGGGTTGTCGAAGACGCGGTCGATGAGGTTCACCGCCAGGTAATCCGACATGATAATCTTCTTTGCCAGGCCGTTGAGAATCCAGAAGACCGCGATACCGAAGGCTCTGCGGCTCAGGCGGAAAGGCTTGTATAACTGCGGGATGAACTCTTCGGCGCGCACGATGGGTCCCGCTACAAGTTGCGGGAAGAAGGAGACGTAGAACCCAAAATCGAGGATGTTCTTCACCGGCTCGATCTTCCGCCGGAAGACGTCGCAGGTATAGGAGATGACTTGGAAGGTATAGAAGGAGATCCCCACCGGCAGGATGATGGTATCGACGTCAAACCGTCCTGCCTCGGAGAAGCCGTTGCCGATATACGCGAAGATGTCAAACACCCGAAAGTCCGCGCCAAACCAGTCGTTGATGACGTTCGTGAAGAAATACGCGTACTTGAAATAAAAGAGGATGGAGAGGTCGATGACGACCGAGAGCGTGAGCCACAGTCTGGGTGTCCATTTCCTTTCAATTTTCGCCCTTATCCGCTGCGCAATGAGCCAGTCGCTCAGGGTAACAAATGCCAGTATGAGCAGGAAGAGTCCGCTAGTCTTATAGTAAAAGAACCAACTCACGAAAAGCAGATATACGTTCCTTAGATGCAGCCTTGACTTACTGCCTCCATGCTTGCCGCTCGTGATCAGCGCAAAGAGCGCATAGACCAACGCGAAGAACGCCCAGAAATAAAACTGGGTGAAAAGCAGCGGGCTCTCTGCGTTAAATCCTAATATGTGTTGCCAGAAATCACTCATTTCCTTCCATCATCCATTCTGCTACTGCTTTTCCGGCTTTGCGAGCACCGGCACGAGTAAAGTGCACACCGTCCGAACCTGCCAGACCCACTTCCTGCCATTTCATCATTGATCCGCTGCCGCCCATCCATCGGTAGAGGCTGAAATACGCGATATTCTCCTCCATCGCCATCTTGCGCAGCAGTTTGTCCATGTACGGAACCATCGGATAAGTCGTCCATTCGCCGTCTATCTGGGTCAACATGTCGCTCGGCCCGATGAAAAGGATGGAGGCTTCGGGAGCGCAGCGGTGCAAGTACTGTACCTGTTGTCTCAGCCCTTTGACGATGGCTTGTATCGTGCCGGGGTTCTTATTGGAGGGAATAGCGTTACCGCCAAACTGCATGATGATCAGCCGCACGTTCTCTTCGCTATAGAACGTACTCAACTGTGCGCTGTCCATTTTTGTAAAGACGATACCCATACATCCGCGCATGGGGATATTATCGACGATGATGCCGGTCTTGCTCTCTTGGGAGAGACCGTAAACGCCTCCGCGGCCGGTAAGGAACATTGTGTCGCGGGAGGTGGTATAGTGGACGGAGGTATCCGCGAAAAGCCGGAAGGACTCATACCGCGCGTTGGGTTGCAGAGGGTGGCAGATTGCTTTGACGGACTCGCTACCTTTGACGAGGCTGTCGCTCATGTACGCCATCTGGCCCATCGGTCCATAGAGTCCGTCGGTTCGCTGGTCTCGTTTGGGACCATAGACCATGTAGCGCTTCGGACCGTTCTGCGGGCTGACGAAACGACCGGAGAGATAGAGCTCCTGTCGTACGGTGAGGGAAGGGATCGTTTGCGCCAAGGGTACTAAACCTGCTCCAGAACCGCCGTAAGCGGCTTGTAAGGTTTCGCGGATTTGCTGGGTCATGCGGTCTTCCTCAATCTGACTGTCGCCGTAATGAACGACGCGGATTTTCTTCGTTCCTGCGTCCGCCAACGAAGCATAAAAGGCCTGCAAAAAGACCCTGCTGTCGGTCGTCGAATCGACGGTGATTTTGGGGATGGGTAGCCTCTCCTCGCTCTTCTCCGGAGGGGCTGGCGTATATAGCGTATCTAGTCTCTCTAGAGTATATAGAGTATCTAGTTGCTCTATCTCCTCCCCTTCATGGGGAGGCTGGGAGGGGCCTATCACCTCCGCGAGAGTCGGCCAGCGCAGCTCTTTCTCGCCGAATGAAAAACGTCCGGGCAACACTACGCATAGTGCTGCCAGACATGCCATCACACAAGCTATAAATATCAGAACTCTATACGGCTTCACTTATTTCTTCCACAACGCTCTACTAAACAACAACAACACCGTGAAGATTTCCAGACGTCCGATGAGCATGACTAAGGTTGCAGTCCATTTGGCTACCGTCGGGTAATCTGCGTACGTTCCCGAAGGGCCGAACTGGCCGATGGAGACACCCACATTTCCGATCGCAGAGACAGCCGTTCCGATCGCTTCGTCGAAAGCCACGCCGGAGGCGCAGAAGACGAGTACCGCCACCACGATGATGGCGATATAGAAGAACATGAACGCCATGATATTACTGGTCGTTTGCTCGTGTACGGTGTGACCGTTAAAACGTACGGGGATGACTGCGTTGGGGTGGATACGACGCTTGATCTCTGCTACTGCAGATTTCGCAAAGATGGCCAGACGCACCCATTTCATACCTCCTGCGGTCGAGCCGGATGAAGCGCCGGTAAACATCAAGAAGAACACAAAGACCCACAGCAGTTTCGGCCAGGTCATATAGTCGCTCGCCGCAAAGCCTGTACTGGTCATCGCCGAGCAGACCATGAAGAAACCTTTTCGCAGCGCGCGCTCTACCGTAGCGAAGAAATTCTCCATCTCCACGATCTTGCTTACGTCGTGCTCGATGCCGTAATGAATGAACAATCCCAAAGAGAGGAAGAGGGTAGCTATCAGGACCGCAATCGCGTACCACTGCGTCTCCTCGTCCTTGAAGAGCCGCTGTGGCTTGCCGCGGAAGAGGTAGATCAGCTGGGTGAAATTGATACCCGAGAGGAACATGAAGATGGCGGTGGTCCATTGGATCGCGGCATTGTCGCTGATCATACTGTCGTTGCGGGTAGAGAAACCGCCCGTAGAGATGGTGCTCAGAGAGTGACAGATGGAGTCGAAAAGGGTCATGCCCTCGAGGTTCAGCAGAGCCGTCTGGGTGATGGTCAGGACGATGTATGTCAGCCACATGTGTTTGGCGGTGTCGGCGATTCGCGGACTGAGTTTCTCGTAGCTTACGCCGGTCACCTCAGCGCTATAGAGCTGCATGCCGCCGAGTCCGAACATCGGCAGGATGGCGACGGAGAGGACGATGATTCCCATACCTCCGAGCCATTGCATCAACGACCTCCATAGTAATATCGAGTGGGTCATGGCGGTCACGTCGCGGATGACGGTAGCGCCGGTGGTGGTGAAGCCCGCCATGGTCTCAAACCATGCGTTCGTCAGTTCCGGCAGCGCGCCGCTGAGCCAGAAAGGTAACATGCCAAACAGTGAATAGACGATCCATACGGTCGCCACAATGACGTAGCCCTCCCGTTCGCCTACGCGTTTCTCGGCGTGCCTTCCGGCAAGAATCATCCACCAGCTGCTGAGCCATGTGATAGCGCTCGACACCACCCATGCGCCTAAGTCCGGTTCGTCGTACCAGAACGCAGCGAAAGTGGGCACTAACATGAATAATGCCTCGAGGGTGGTCAGTACACCCATGGTCTTAAAGACCAGCCGCCAGTTAAACATCCTTGTCATTTGAAGTATCGCTCTAATGTACGTATCACGTGGCTCTTGCAGAAGACGACGACGAGGTCGTTGGCGATGATTTGGGTATCTCCGTTCACGAGGATACCTTCCCCGGCGCGTACGATACCGCCGATGTTCGCTTCGTCCGGCAGCCGCACATCTTTGACCTTATGGCGGGTGATGGTGCTGCCTTCTTTGGCGTAGAACTCTACGATCTCCGCGTCAGCGTTCGTCAGGTTATGTACGCCTCGTACGGAGGCGTCCAGCAACATCTGGTAGATATATGAAGCGGCGATGGTCTTCTTGTTCAGCACGGTACCGATATCCAGACCTTCCGCCATGGGGATGTAGTCGAGGTTCTCCACCTCTGCGATGGTCTTGCGTACGCCGAAACGCTTGGCTGCCAGGCAGGCGAAGATGTTCGCTTCGCTACTGTCCGTCACGGCTACAAAAGCGTCCGCGTCCTGGATCCCTTCTTCTTTGAGGATATCCATATCGGAGCCGTCGGCATTGATGACCAGCGCGTTCGGCACCTTGTCGCTCAGGATGTTACATAAGTCCCGGTCTTTCTCGATGATCTTGATATTCATCTCGTCCACAAGCTCGGTTGCGGCTTTGCGGGCGATGCGGCCGCCGCCGAAGAAGATAACGTTCTTAATCTCGCGTTTGGACTTGCCTAACTCCTCCCGCATGTATTCCATGTTTTCTTTGGGACAGACGCAATAGACCAGGTCGTTCACCTCTACGGTGTCTTGTCCTCTGGGGATGATGGTCTGCTGGTCACGTTTGATGGCTACGATGCGGTACTTGCCGTGGTTATAGACACCCGAAGCAAAGGTCTGACCTAAGATCTTCGCCGTCTCGCGTACCTTGACGATGCAAAGCTCCAGCGCGCCCTGGCAGAGATGCAGGTGGTAGCGCATCCAGTTCGTCCGCAAGCTTTCCTCAATCTCGTTCGCCGCCAGCACCTCCGGATAGATGAGGTGGTTCAGACCCATGCTCTCGAAGAACTTACGGTTCTCGGGCAGCAGGTATTCGTAGTTATCGATGCGTGCGAGCGTACGTTTGGCGCCTAAGGAATTGGCGATGAGGCAGGCGGTCATGTTCTCCGTCTCATGCGGGGTGACGGAGATGAAGAGGTCGCAATCCTTGACGCCTATCTCCCTCTGGTCATGGATAGAGGTGGGGTTGCCAACCCGCGTCAGCATGTCGTAGTTGGCGCTCAGATCGCCCAAGCGCTCCGGACTCTCGTCCAAGAGACTGATCTCCATCTCCTCGCGGCTAAGCAACTTAGCCAAGTGCGTACCTACTTCGCCAGCACCTGCAATAATGATTCGCATAATCCCTCCTTGTCTAATTTCAATAAGTGGTATAGTTCTTTGGTAGAGCCGTGCTCTACAAACTGGTCATTCACACCAAGCCGGATGACGCGCGGGGTGTAGCCGTGATCGCTCATCCACTCTAAGACGGCACTGCCTAAGCCGCCGGCGATGATGCCGTCTTCGGCAGTGACGATGGTCTTGAATCGCCGTCCTACTTCGTGCAGTATCTCTTCGTCCATCGGTTTCAGCCATCGCATATCGTAGTGAGCGATGGAAGCAGACCGTCCTTTGGACTGACTTACCGTTTCGCTGACAGACTCTATCGCTTCGCTCATGGGGTTTCCTATCGCACCGATGGTCAGTACCACTACGTCCTCTCCGTCACGGAGCTTGATGCCCTTGCCTCTTTCGACTTTCGACTTTCGACTTTCGACTTCCACAGCGGCTCTCCCTCTCGGATATCGTATTGCCACCGGTCCTTCCATCGTCTCTGCGAGTTGTAACATCTCCCTGAGATCCTCCGCCGTGCGTGGTGCGCAGATCTGCATGTTCGGTATAGGTCGCAGGTACGCCAGATCCAGAAGTCCATGGTGCGTCGCGCCGTCGTTGCCGACGATACCTGCTCGGTCGATACAGAGCACGACATGCAGGTTCTGCAACGCTACGTCATGGACGATATTATCGTACGCCCGCTGCAGGAAAGTGGAGTAGATATTGCAATAAGGTACCATCCCTGCTTTCGCGAGCCCTGCACTGAATGTCACTGCGTGACCCTCGGCGATGCCGACATCGAACACGCGATTCGGTAACTCTTTCTGCATAATGCTCATCGAGCACCCGCTGGGCATCGCAGGCGTGATACCGACAATCTTCTCGTTCTTCTTCGCCAGCTCCAACAGCGTCTCGCCGAACACCTCCTGCCATAAGGGCGGAGTTTGTAATTTGTCATTTGTCATTTGTAATTTGTCACTCTGGCGCTCGCCTGTAGTGACATTGAACTCTCCCGGCGCGTGCCATACGGTCTGATCATTCTCCGCCGGTGCATAACCTTTGCCTTTCTTGGTGATGATATGCAGCACTTTTGGTCCGCGGTGGTTCTTGATCTCGCGGAGGATACGAACCAGCCCCTCTACGTCGTGACCGTCTGTCGGACCGAAATAACGGATGTTAAGACCTGTGAAGATATTACTCGGTTGTTTGGAGAGTACCGCTTTGAGAGAGTTGTTGCGACGTAACATCGCCCGCCGCTTGCGTTCATCGACCAGGTGCAATTTCTCCGCTACCTGATAGAGCCGCCATCGCCATTTGTTATAGGTCTGGCTGGTTGTCAGATCAACGAGATACTGGGTGAATCCGCCCTTGAGCGGGTCGATCGCCATGTGGTTGTCGTTGAGCACAATCAGCAGGTTGTTCTTATCCATCGAGGTGTTGTTCAGTCCCTCGAAAGCCAGACCGCCGGTCATCGCCCCGTCGCCGATGATAGCTACGACGTTCTTGTCTCCGCCGATATTCATGCCCAGCGCAGCGGAAATCGAGTTGCTGGCATGTCCTGCGATGAAGGCGTCGTACTCGCTCTCTGCGGGGTTGGTGAAGGGCGAGAGCCCTTTGAACTGTCTGTTTGTATGAAAACGGTCCCTTCGACCCGTGAGGATCTTATGCGCGTAAGCCTGATGACCTACGTCCCAAACGAGCTTGTCCTCCGGGGTGTCGAACACATAATGGAGGGCTACCGTCAACTCGATAGTACCCAACGAAGAAGCCAGATGACCGGGGTTCTTGCTCAGCGCCTCGATGATAAAATCCCGCAACTCCGCACACACCGCCGGCAGTTCCTCTACCTTCAGCTTCTTCAAATCCGCCGGAGAATCAATCCTGTTGATATACTGATATTCCATTTTTTCTTCAAGCGCGCGCATATTTGCGCAAATTAAAATCGGCGACAAAATTACGAAAATATTTTGATATATGCAAAAAAAAGTGTAATTTTGCACCGTTTTTGTTGCAAAGAGCCAAATAAAGAAGAAAAATAGATGGATAAAGAGCAGCTGAGACTTTCTGAGCAGACACTGGTGGGTGTGCTTTCCGAGCACCATTATACACCCGCAGAATTTGCGGATGCGTTGGGCTCTCCGTCCTTTATGGAGTTCTTGAAGGGAGTCAGTTCCCTTGCTCCGGCAGGGCTCAGGGCACTTTTTAAAGCTACCGTCTTCTCGCACGTGTCCAAACTCAACCGACGCTTTGCCAAAGAGTGCGGACTCGGTCGGTTCGCAGAACGATGCTGGGAGATTCAGAGTTACACCTTCTCGTACCGCTCGTTGACGGTTGACGGACAAGACGTCGTCCTGTCAGGCCGCGTTACTTTCCTCCATCATAAGGATGCCACTATCCCTCATCAGGCGAAGACGATCTCTCTTCATACCCACCAGGCGTTCTTCGACCCTCAGTGGGCGCCGCTTCATAACCTCATGTTTGTGCCTCTCAAAGTGTTATGGGATTCCGTCGTTATTGAGCCGGATCTGCAGAAATGGGGTATCACCCACGGAGTGGAGTACGATGGAGGCGGATCTGCCTTCCACATGGCTCACCAGCTCGCCGATTGTATCGTCGCGGCCTTGGAGATCATGCGTCAATGCGGTGTATCTCTCGCTCCCGACGGCTATACCACCAGCTGGGGGGGCTCGCAAGGTGCGATGCCGACGCTCTACTTCGACAAATGGTACGATACCGAGGCACCACAATGGTTAAAAGACACCCTGCGACTGAAATCTACGTTCATCGTAGAAGGCGTCTCTATCGTTCCTGAGTTGACGAAATATATATATCATGATGCGAAGGATTTCCATCTGAAACCCGTGACCGTCGTGGGATATCTCAAGGCCTTCACGAAAGAGCAATTAGGCGGATATGAGCCTGAGGAGTTCGTCCCGCAATGGTGGCTCGACTCCAAGTTCCAAGTGAACGGAAAGGAGATCACCTTCATGGATGCCGTGTGCCATTATATCCCCGAGGCGATGAATCCCCTCTCCGAGACGATCGAATCCTTTGCCGGTCTGGTTGCTCCGGATATGCTCAAGGAAGACGGACAGGTCGATCTGGACTGCCCGAAGATACAGGCGTGGCTGGCATGCCTTAAGAAATACAACGATCTCTCCGGTTGGACTCCGGCGCACGATGTATTTATAGCCCATTGCCCGGTGGACGACATGATGCCTTACCAATATGCCTATGACCAATATCGCGCCATCAGTAACGAGGGGCAGAATCCCATGGCGCACATGCTCGCATTTCCTTCCATGCGTCTCGTACCACACGGAGGCATGAATCCGCATTTTATTATTGCCTTTATGGGCCTGCTGCTAATGAGTTTTGTTGAGAATCCTGAAGATATGAAACGGTTTTGCAAGACCGTGCGATAGATGATGAATAAGATGGAAGACACAAATCAAACTGAGTTTCCCGCAGAAACGTTGTGGAAATTCATGGAGCGCGGTATCCTTTCTGATGGTAACCGCCACGACGCCCTCGTGTATTTCGGACGCCGGATCAGCCGACAGACATTTGTTGAACAAGTCCACCTCTGGGCGCGTGTTATCCGGGGAATGGGACTCAAAGAAGGCGACGAACTGCTGCTCTTCGGACCGTCCCTGCCGGAGTTTATCTATATCATGCATGCCGCGGACATGACTGGCGTGACAGCCAACCTCCCGAACTTGATGGTCACGACCGAAGCGTTAGATACTATGGTCGGCAAAAGCCGCGTTGCTTTCGTCTTTGACGGAATGGAGAAGATGATACGTCAGACCCTCCTTCGCGCGCAGTTTGAGCAGGTCGTCATCGTATCCGCTACGCGCTCAATGGGGTATCCCTTCAAGATGATCGCTTCGCCCCTCAACGGCATCAAGCATTTCTCTTCCCGTCACAGAGCCAAATATCTAACTGCCGATGCTGCCATCCGGCGGTTCGGACATTATGACGGACCCTTGGAGGCTAACCACGTGGCGGGCAAAGCAGCGTTCATCTTCTGTTCTTCCGGTACATCCAACAAAGGTGTCGCAAGCCAGATAGGAATGAGTGATGAAGCGATGATTGCTATGTTCCGCAATGCGTTAGCGTTCAACGAGAACGGTAACCCTTTTTGCGAAGGAACAACCTCTTATTGCCAACTCCCGCCTTTTGTCTGCACAGGCTTCTTCGTCCTTGTGCTGGCCCCTCTCTACCGCCGCATGACCGTCTATCTCGACCCGCGGCCGGATGTTCATCAGTTTACCAAAAATATCCTCGCTTTCCGTCCTCAGACCACCCTCGCTACCGGTGCATCATGGGTACACCTCATAGACCATATCGACCGTCAGATCCAGCGCGGCAAACGGCCGGATTTGAGTTGTTTTCGCTTCCCCGTCATGGGCGGTGAAGGCTGCACGCCACAAGCTCTCAGGCATATCAACGAGGTCATGCAGGCTTGCGGCAGTACGGTAGCGCTCACTTCGGGCTACGGACTGAGCGAGACTTTCTCTGTCTGCACGGTGGACTACCAACCGACAGGTTTCAACAAGGACTACTCCCGTCACGCAGTCTGCGTCGGAGCTCCTTTCCCCGGCGTCACCGTCGGGATCTTTGATGAAAATGGCAAGCAATTAAGCTGCAATCAGCGAGGAGAAATCCGGGTGAAGACGCAATCCCTCACCGTGGGGTATATCAACAACCCGGAACTAAATCAAACCAAACTACAGGACGGATGGCTGCATACGCAGGATTTTGGTGAATTGGATGAGAACGGCAAACTTTTTATCTATGGTCGCATGGCGCAATACGTTCAGTCTCCGCGAGGAGAGAAAGTCTATCTCTTTGACATAGCCAACCGCCTCCGCGATGACCCTGCTGTCAAAGAAGCTATCGTTTGTCCTTTAGCGGAAGAAAACAACCCGTTGGTGGCATGTATAGTGCTTGAAGACAAGCTCTCCGAGAGCCCGGATGAAGTCCTCAGACGGCTGTCTGGCATCATGGAGGAGTTCCTGCCTTCCGGTCTTTGTATAGCGGGTTTCCATCTGGAGCATAAACACCTGAAAATCAATATCGTCGGCAAGATCGACCGACATTACTATACCCACCTGAAATGGACAGAATTCAATACATAAACTCTTTATACACAATGAAAAAATTCCTTCTTTTTGTCTGTGCAGCGGCGATGTTCGCTGCCTGTGCACAAAAAAATGACCAAATGGTAAATGGTTTCATGGATCTGGCGCGTGCGCGATTTGCAGTACGTGAGTATGCCCAAACACCGGTAGAGCAAGCGAAGATCGATTCCATTCTCGAAGCCGGGCGTCTGGCTCCAACGGCGAAGAACGTGCAGCCGCAACATATTTACGTGTTGCAAAGCCCTGAGGCTATCGCGAAAATCAATGAGTTGACCCGCTGCGCTTACCATGCGCCGGTGGTGTTCCTCGTTTGCTACGATACCGATCTCGCATGGACCAAAGACGGAGAGAGTTCGGGAAACATGGATTGCTCTATCGTCGGTACGCATATGATGCTTGAGGCAACCGAATTGGGTTTGGGAACTTGTTGGGTGAAGTGGTTCGAGCCCGCAGAAGTAGCTGCGGCTTTTGACCTGCCGGCAAATCACAAGCCCTCTTTCCTCATGCCTTGCGGTTACGCAGCAGAAGGTGTTCAGCCCTCTGACCACCATTTCAGCCGCAAACCGCTTTCCGAAACCGTGACATACAAATAAAATATAATACATTATGAACATATTGATTCTTCAGGCTTCGCCGAGAGCCCATGGTAACACCGCTTGGATGGCGGACGAGTACAAGAACGCAGCCGAGGCTGCAGGTCATAACGTGACGCTCGTGAATGTGGCGCACAAACATATCGCAGGCTGTCTGGCGTGCGAGTACTGCCACGGCAAGGGCAACGGCGCGTGCATCCAGAAAGACGACATGCAGGAACTCTATCCGCTGATGGCAGAGGCGGAAGTGCTGGTTTTGGCTGCTCCGATCTATTATTTCACGCTCTGCGCGCAGATTCAGGCGCCTATTCAACGAATGTACTGCGTTAACGCGCCGGCTAAGGTAAAGAAGATGGCGTTGCTTTGTTCGTCTTATTCGCCGGGTGTCTATGATGGCGCAACGGCTGAGTTCCGCGACATCTGCAACTACTGGCATGCCGAGAATATGGGTGTCGTAACCGCCAAGATCGACGAGCAGAAAACCGATGCTACGAAGCAGAAAATCGTTGAGTTGGTAGCAAAACTGTAAAAATTCATTGAAATCTGCATCCAAAGTGCAGATTTTTTTGTATATGTCAAATATTTTTCGTAACTTTGCAGCCGAAAGTTGCAAAGACGATATAAACTATGAATGATTATCGTTTCACAAACATTGACCAAGAGCCGACAGATGAGCAATTAGTGCAGTTGATGCACGAAGTTGCCGTCGAGGCCAAAGAGCGTCACGACCGAGCGCACGCGGCTTTCTTTGCGCATATAGACCAAATGATACAAGCTATATGAGGAACCCCGTGCTCATTGTGATTGCGGGTCCGAACGGATCCGGTAAAACATCCACTACGCGTTTGGTTATCAAACATGAGTGGGCGGATCAATGTGTCTATATCAATCCGGACGAGATTGCGCAGACGAAGTTCGGCGACTGGAATGATGTCAATGCCGTGCGTTAAGCGGTGGAGTATTGTGAAGAATGGCGCGAGCAACTACTGCGCGATCACAAAGATTTTATCTTTGAGACGGTTTTGTCCTCCGATGGTAAAGTGGATTTCTTGAAGCGCGCCAAGGAAGAAGGTTATTTCATTCGAATGTTCTTTATTTGTACCGAGTCGCCGACCATCAATGCTGCGCGAATAGCGAACCGCGTTATGGAAGGCGGACACGAT
>ONEG01000008.1 GCA_900316845.1 uncultured Bacteroidales bacterium | reverse complement strand
TACGGCTCAAAACCGCGATATGACCGCGACGTGACCGCGACCTCTACGTACTGTTACACTAAAATAAAAAAGATATGAGAATCATTCCTATTATGCCGAAAGTCAAAATGATGGCGGGTATCGCCGCTATTTCCGGTAAATTCGGAAACATGTTTTGTGGTGACTACCGCTTGAAAAAGTAATGATGCGTTTGGAATAGTTATCAGTACAAGAAACCAAACAGGTAAAGCGGAATGCTGTTTCCTGTCCCATACTCTATCCCGTCTAAAGCCAGATAACTATTCGGTATATCTTTAATCTGTTGGAATGTTTTTCCAGCTCCTCCTACTTCAAACGTATAATGCTTATCCACGATGTAATCACCTTTGGGCGGAAGCAGAACTTGGTGTGTTTGACGAACTTGGTTGACGAAGAAAGTCTCACGCAAGGTCCCTTCATTCACAAAACCGGTTAATGAGTACATCTGGTTGGTGTTATTCAGATAAATCTTGTCCGGTCTGGAAAGAGTTTTGTAACTGTTACTCTCTTTATTAACAAGCATCAATAGACCTGCTTTTTCCATCGTATAGAGCAGACGAATGACGATGTCTCGTGTCGCTCCTATTTCCCGGCATAGCGTACTGATATTTGGCTCCAATGGTACTTGTGTTGCTAAAATCATCATCAGTTTCTGGGCTTTCTGAAGAGTCTGTAGCGAAATATCTTCTACTTTCGGAATTTCCTGATAGATGATGAGCAGCATCAGTTGTTCTAATCGCCGTAGGTAATCTTGTTGGGCTTCTAAAACAAACGGGTAATAGCCTTGACGTAAGTATTCGTCAAAGAGCATCAACGGTTTGATCTTTGAACTTATGTGCATGGCTAACGAAGTGTGATTAGCAAGCAAGTACTCCAGACTTATAGCTTCTTGATGCAGATAGCCCATGAAGAGCAGATATTCACGGAATGAGAACCCTTGCAACTCATAGACTGTTTGGCGACGGGATAGATCCGCCTGAGCTTCGTCTATCTGCAACATGGATGAGCCCGTATATACGATCTTCAGTTCGCCAAAAGAGTCAAAGATGTTTTTCAGTTGTTGCCCCCAATGTTGCGAGTAATGGACTTCATCAACGAAAAGGGCTTCAATGCCGTGGGTGTAGGCATATTCTGCTACTTCAAATAAACTCATCAATTGAAAATGGAAACTATCCAATGAGACATATAGTACTTTGTTCAAATCCGGATAATGCTCTTTGATGTATTGTAATAGCATAGTCGTTTTCCCTGTGCCGCGAGCACCTCGAATACCGATGAGACGCGCATCCCAATTAATTTGATGATAGAGATAACGCTTATGAGTAAGCTCAACGTGGTTCACACGCCCTAAAAACTCATTTTGTAACTGTCTAAATTGATGTTCTTGTATCATAATATATAATCAGGGTTGAAAAACGCTGCAAAGGTACAACTTTTATTTTGAAAAAGCAAATTTTTTGAAAGATTTTTATTATGCAAAAGTGAAATTTGTGCTATTTATTACTTTTTCATACTAAAACTTTCAAAATCTGCTGCAAAGGCAGTTATCGAACCTGTGCTCCGGTGGCGGTATATGTCTTGCCGTTACGGAGGATAAAGATCTGACCGTTGAGGAGAATCTTACGAACCGGCATCCCGGCTCCCTGAAGGGAAGAGGAGACTTCTTCGATGCCTTCCTCACCGGGCTCGAACGCCATGCCCTCGATGCGGACATTACGCAGGCCGATATACTTGCTATCCTTTACCTCTCCGTAGTCATGCCAAGGGAGGATACGCACGTGAAGGGTCTCTCCGGCAGGGATAGTGAGGGTAGGCGTGAGATCCACGTGCTCGATGACGCGTGAGGTCATGTTGCGTTTCTCATAGACAGTTGTTACATCCGTGAACTCGGAGCCGAAACCGGTATTGAGGTGGTAGCACATGGTAGAGGTACCATCGGAAGCGATCTCCATGGCGATGCGGGTGATGCGTACGTCCATGGCAGCCGGTGCAGTGACCGCGAAATCGAGGTAACGGTTGGCGTTCTCATCGATCTCTCCTGCGGGCCACGGGGTACGTGCCGAACCGTCAGCAGAGTTATGGAAACGCGCGAGGATAATACCTTGTTCATCGCCATCGACGAAATAGTTTTTGGAGGCATTATAATCGATACAAGCCATCTGGCTCATGGTGAACTCGGCGCTGATGGGGCCTTCAACCACGGGGGCGGGTACGGGTTTGGCACCGATTGCCCAGAAGGCGCTGACGGCTGCTCCTCCATCAAGCGAGATGGCGTTTGCGGCTACCGGCACGGCTACTACATGTTCGCCCGAGGTAGCATAGATAGTGTCGAAATGGAAGCCTCCGGTGGTATAGTTTGCGCGGATAAAGACTTTCTGGAACATCGAACCGCCTTCGTACGAAGCCTGTGCGGTCGAAGCGTAGTTCTCTTTGTCGAGGGAGATGAGGAGGTTAGAAGTCGCGCTGAGGTTCACGGTGCCGGCCGCGGGTTCGAGACCGTAACCGGTGAGGAGGAACTCTTTGTTCTGCGGCACGGAGCAATAGGTCTCGCCGATATGGATAGAAGCGGGATTAGCGGTGATGTCCGTGGGGATCTCTATATGGTCAGCGAGGATGCCTGCGTTCTTGAGGAGCTGGGCAGCAGCACGTGCCACGAGGTTACCTCCCATGGCGTTGGTGTGGGTCTTGTCGCCGGAGCAGAAGAGCAGGCTCAGACACTGGCTCTCGCCATAAGAGAGGTAGAGCTGGCGGGTAGCGTCGGTGAGGTCGATGAAGGGCACGCCTTTCTCTGCCGCTACGACACGCATCGCCTCTACATAACTCATCGAGAGGTCGGTAGCCGGCACGCTTTGGTTCTGGAGGAGTTCACCGTTCTCGATCTTGGCGAACTTATCGCCGAGGTCGTGTTGGCCTTTGCGGGTGATGTTATTGCCGTTGAAATAAGCACGGCAGATAGGACCCACGAGGACCGGGTTCACGCCTAATGCGCGCGCTTCGTCGATGAAGAGGCGCAGGTAGTCGCGATAGGTCGTCTGCGGGTTGGTACCGCGTGCATCGGAAGGAGCCGGCAGGCTATGCTCGGTGCAATAGGCAGCGTACTCGAGGTTATCCAAACCGGAGAGGTTACTGTCGTTACCTTCGTCGTTATGGGCAAACTGGATAAGCAGGTAGTCGCCTGCACTCATCTGGCTCTTCACGGAGGGCCAGTAGGCGGCGCCGTTGTAGAAACCACGGGTGTCGGCACCGGACTTACCTCGGTTGTTGACAGTGACAAAAGCGGGATCGAAGAACGAAGCGAGGTACATACCCCAACCGCGTTTGTCGGTAGTCGATTCGTCATACTCCGCCATCGTCGAATCGCCGATGGTGTGAACTTTGATTGCGGCCTGCATCATCGGCAGGCTAAGCAGCATAGCTGCGAAGAAGGAAAAGATTTTTTTCATGGTTGTTTCGAATTTCGAGTGCAAAGGTAGTTAAAATAATTCAAAATCCAAAAAATAAAATTCAAAATTAGTTAAACAGCACACATTTTAGAAAAAATCGCGCGGGCGCTTGCGTATATCAATATTTTTTTGTAATTTTGCACCCAAATTGTCAAACCACAAACCTTAATGGAAATATGAATTGGAATCTACGACACATCGACCGCACGTTCTGGGGGCTCTTTATCACCCTGATCGTCGTAGCTGTCATCGCCCTCTTCTCGGCGTCTTCTACCTTGGTATATATGCATCACTCCGCCTTAGGCCCGATCGGACAACAGATGTTCTTCATCGTGTTAGGCATCATTGCGGCTTTCGGCATCCAGTATATCCCGACGCATTGGATCCGTTTCGGCGGGTACGTGTTATTAGCGATCAGTACGTTGTTGGTCTATTCGACGATGATCCCCGGCAACCCCTTGGTAGTGACGATTAACGGCGCCGCGCGATGGGTACGTATCGCGGGAATCACTTTCCAGCCCTCGGAGTTGGCGAAACTGAGTCTGATCATCGTCGTGGCGGATCAGCTTGCGCGTATCCATACGGAGGAAGATAAATGGAAATACTTCATCCGGACTTTGGTCATCTCGGGTATCGTGATGCTGCCGATCATGGCGTCCAACCTCTCGACGGCGGTGCTGATAGGTCTGATCGTGTTCTGCCTATGGATCTTAGCACGTATCCCGTGGAAATATACGCTGTCGATAGTAGGCATCGCCATCGTGGCGCTGATGCTCGGTTACGCGATTGTGGAGTTCGGTTTCGTCCGTCCGGGAAGACAGATGCACGGACCCTTCAAGCGCGCAACGACGTGGGTATCCCGTATCGACCGGCATTTCAACGACGACGGTGCGTCCAAATATGTCCTGACGGACGAGAATATCCAGGAGGTCTATTCGTCGGTAGCTATCGCCCGCGGCGGTACGACGCCGTTTGGCGTGTTCCCCGGTAACAGCAAGGAGCGGGATTATCTGCCCTTGGCGTTTGCGGATTATATCTTCGCGATCATCGTGGAGGAGTCGGGTATCATCGGTGCCGCTGGCTTGATCTTCCTGTACTTGGCGGTTTTGTTCAGGGCCTGCAATGTGTCGAGCCGTTATTCGGACATGCCGGCGATGCTGATGACGATGGGGCTGGCGCTGATGATCACGTGCCAGGCACTGATATCCATGCTCGTGGCGGTAGGCTTGGGACCGGTGACGGGTCAGCCGCTGCCGCTGATATCCAGAGGCGGAACGTCGGTGCTGATCACGTCGATATACTTCGGCATCATGATGAGCGTGAGCCGCGAGCAGTTAGCCCTTCGCGAACGCGTACAAGAGACCATCAGCGAGAGTCAGGAAGAAGTACCAATTGTAACATTAGAGTAAAAGCCCATGCGTTACTTAATTTCCGGAGGAGGGACCGGAGGACATATATTCCCTGCCATCAGTATTGCGAATGCATTAAAAGAATTAGACCCGGAGGCGGAGATCCTCTTCGTCGGCGCGTTAGGGCGCATGGAGATGGAGCGTGTGCCGCAAGCGGGGTATAAGATCGTCGGCTTGCCGGTACGAGGGTTCAACCGCGCGCAGCCGTGGAAGAACGTGTCGGTGTTAGTGGATCTGGTCAAGTCCATTAAGCAGGTGAAGAAGATCATCCGCGATTTCAGGCCGGACGTCGGCGTCGGCGTCGGCGGTTACGCTTCCGGTGCTGCTATGTGGGCGGCAGCGAACATGGGGATACCTATCCTGCTGCAAGAGCAGAATGGTTTTGCCGGCGTGACGAATAAGATATTGAAGAACAAAGCTGCGAAGATATGCGTGGCGTACCCCGGCATGGAGCGGTTCTTCCCGGCGGAGAAGATCATCCTGACGGGTAATCCGGTGAGGCAGAATCTGACGAAAGCAGAAAGTAGAAAGTCGAAAGTCGAAAGTCGAAAGACGCTCCTTATTATCGGCGGGTCATTGGGCGCACGGACGATCAACGAGTCCATCAAGGCGGCGCTGCCTGACTTGGTCAAGAGCGATATTCATGTCGTTTGGCAGACGGGTAAGGTGTATCATGAGTCTTGCAAGGCGGCATGGGAAGCAGCCGGTAAGCCTGCGAATATCGAGTGTCTGGATTTCCTGAGCGACATGCCGGAGCGCTATGCGCAGGCGGATCTGGTCATCTCCCGAGCCGGGGCTTCGTCTATCAGCGAGATATGTCTGTTAGGCAAACCGGCTATCTTGGTGCCCTCGCCGAACGTGGCGGAGGACCATCAGACGCATAACGCCATGGCGCTCGTGAACCGCGATGCGGCGGTGCTGGTGCGCGACGCAGAGGCGGCAGAGAAGTTGATTCCGACAGCGCTGACCCTGTTAGAGGACAAAGCCAAGTTAGAGGTGCTGCACACGAATGTGTTGAAACTCGCGCAGGCGGACTCTGCTACCCGGATAGCGAAAGAGGTGATGGCGCTGGCTAATAATAGAAGATAGATAAATAGATAAATAGATGAATAAAAAACTGTTTATTTTAGGCGTGCTGATGATCGGCACGATGAGTAGTTGGGCTCAGAAACAGGACCCGACGTATTTAGCGTATATCGAGGAATGGAAAGCCATCGCTATCCAAGAGCAGGAGGACTATGGCATCCCCGCGAGTATTACGATGGCGCAGGCGCTGTTGGAGTCCCAGGCCGGACAGAGCGAGTTGGCCCTCAATGCCAGGAACCATTTCGGTATCAAATGTACGAACGAGTGGTTCGGCGGTGTCTATTACCACGACGACGACAGTGAGGGAGAGTGTTTCCGTCAGTACGGCAACGCCGCAGAGAGTTTCAAGGACCACTCGATCTTCCTCAAGCGGCCGCGTTACTCGACTTGTTTTGAGATCGCGGTAGAGGACTATGAGGGTTGGGCTCGTAGGCTCAAGGAGTGCGGCTACGCGACCGATCCGTCGTATGCGCCGAAGTTGGTCAAGCTCATTGAAGACTACCGTCTGGACACGTTGACCGTTTCGCAGACAGTGCGCAGACCGCAGGCAGCGCCTGCTGACAGAGCACAGAAGGAGAATGCCGGAACGGGCAGTGTAGCCAAGCCGGCACCCAAACCCAAGCGTCCGCTGAAGGCTACCGTCGTTCGTCGTTCGGAGCCGATCATGGTGATTCATAACGACCCCGAACCGCCGTACGTAGAACCGCTGACGGCGAAAGAGGAAAGGGATAGTTTCTTCCTGATGCACCCCCGTAAGAAATGCAACGGCATTCAGTATGTCACCGCGCGCGAGGAGGATACGTATGCGAACGTGGCGTTCCGTCTGAATGTACGCGAGCGTGATTTGCGTGAGGATAACGATGCTTTGGGTCGCGAGTTGGCGAAAGGTGACCGCATCTACCTGGCGGCAAAGAAGAGTACCGGCGAGGAAGCCTTCGTATGGAGCCATACCGGCCAGTCGATTTGGCAACTGAGCCAGGAGGTAGGCGTGAAGATTGAGGCGATACAGAAATGGAATGAGTTGGACCCACAGATTCGTACTTTCCGTACCAGGCAGCGGATCTACTTACGCAAGACCAAAGAAGAAGATGCCTACCAGCGCTAATACCCTCTCGATCACCGATGCCCTTGTGGATTTCTTACGCGAGAGCGGCTTGGAGCAGACGGTGATGGACAGGCAGATAGAAGAAGTATGGCCGCAAGTGATGGGCGAGACCGTTCAGAAACTCACCCGATCGGTGGAGGTGAAGGACGGTATGCTCTATGTGCGGGTCAACTCCGCGGCGCTGAAGACGCAGCTGTTCGAGAACCGGTTTGAGTTAGTACGCAAGCTCAATGAAGCCGTCGGCGCGCCGGCGATCAAGGATTGCAGGATATTGGGGTAGGATTCAGGATTTAGGTTTCAGGGGTGTTTTATCCGGATAACATAGAAGAGAAGATTGACTTCACGGTGATACGTGAAGAGTTGCGTCGTCGGTGTACGTCGGGTCTGGGACGCGAGCGTGTGGAGGCGATGCAGATGGAGACGGAGTACGCGAAAGTGCAGGCGATGTTACTACTCACGGACCAGATGCGGATGGCGCATGAGGACGCGAGAGTGAGCATGCCCCGCGGAGAGATCTATGACCTCAGAGAGTCCATCGCACGGATACGGATTGAGGGTCTGTTCATGGATGAAGCAGAGCTGGACGAGTTGCGCAAGAGCCTGAGTTTCGCCGTGGAGATCGAGCAGTGTTTTGCGGCGATGGACGAGACGAGGTACGGCGCGTTGAAGGGGTTGACGGTTAGTGGATTAGGGGTTAGTAGATTAGGGGGGATAGTGAAAGCTATCGACCGTGTGTTAGACCGCTACGGCAAGATTGCCGATAACGCGTCGCCGGAGTTAGCCCGTATCCGCCGGGAGATCACGAATCAGCAAGGCAGCGTCAGCAGGACGTTGGCCGCCATATTGCGACAAGCCAAGACCGACGGGTACGTCGATAGCGATGCGGCGCCGACCTTACGCGAAGGACGGCTCGTGATCCCTGTCTCGCCGGGATTCAAGAGGAAGATAGGCGGTATCGTACACGACGAGTCGGCTACCGGCAAGACGGTTTATATTGAACCGCAGCAGGTGGTGGACGCGAACAATAAGATCCGCGAGTTAGAAGGGGCTGAACGGCGTGAGCGGATACGTATCCTGCGCGAAGTGACGGATTTCATCCGGCCGCAGAGCGAGCAGATCATGGCGAGTCAGCGGATGTTGGCAGAGGTGGACTTCTTAAACGCCAAAGTGTCCTTGGCGCAAGCGATGAAAGCGATACGACCGGAGTTAGTGGACGGTCCGCTGGTCGAATGGTCGGAAGCGCGACACCCGGTATTATGGCTGCACTACGCGCCGCAGGGAAAGACTGTCGTGCCGCTCTCTATCAGGCTGGAGCAAGAGAAGAACCGGGTGCTCGTCATCAGCGGTCCGAACGCCGGCGGTAAATCCGTGTGTCTCAAGACCGTGGCGATGATGCAATATATGTTACAATGCGGTCTATTGGTGCCCGTAGCCGAGCAGAGCAGGGCAGGGGTGTTTGACAGACTGATGATCGATATCGGCGACGAACAGTCGATTCAGGATGAGTTATCGACCTATTCGTCCCACCTGCGCAACATGAGGGCATTCCTTCGCCAGGCAGATGAGCGGACGCTGATCCTCATCGACGAGATGGGGACGGGTACGGAGCCGATGATCGGCGGTGCGATAGCCGAGGCGATACTGCGCGAGTTGGTTCAGAGAAGAGTATTCGGCGTGATCACCACCCATTATACCAACCTCAAGCATTTCGCCGAAGAGACCGAAGGGGTAGTGAACGGCGCGATGCTGTACGACCGCGGCGCGATGCGGCCGTTGTTCCAACTGTCTATCGGTCAAGCCGGAAGTTCTTTTGCTATCGAGATAGCACGCCAAACGGGCTTGAGCGAAGAGATCATCCGGTACGCGACAGACTTGGTAGGCGAGGAGCATATCGACTACGACAAGCAGCTGCAAGATATCGCCCGCGACAAGCGTTACTGGGAAAACAAGCGGCAGGCTATCCGCCAGAAAGAGAAAGCCTTGGAGGCACGCATGGCGGAGTATGAAGAGCGGATGGCGGGTGTGAAGAGAGAGAAGAAAGAGATTCTGGAAGAGGCTCGGCAGGAAGCGGAGCGGTTGTTGCAACAATCCAACGCCACTATCGAACGTACCATCCGCGAGATCAAAGAGGCCAAGGCCGACAAGGAAAAAACCAAAGCGGCAAGGCAGAAGGTGGAGAGTTTAAAGATAAAAGTAGAAAGTCAAAAGCCGAAAGTAGAGAGTCAAAAGTCGAAAGAAGAAAGTCGAAAGAAAGGCGTGATGCGGGACTTCTCGGAACTGAGGAAACTGAGCAAGACGATGACCAAAGAGCAGGAGACGAAGAGCAATATCTCTGTACGAAGCACCGTTCGGCAGCGGACCTTGGCGTTCGAGCGGACCTTGGATCTGCGCGGTTATCGGGCAGACGAGGCGTTAGAGAAACTGATTGCGTACATGGACGATGCGCTGATGGTCGGTGCCGGCGAAGTGACGATTCTGCACGGGACGGGCACGGGCGCTTTGAAGCAACTGACAAGGGACTACCTCAATGACCTCAACCGCCAGCGGCGCAAACGCGGACAGGTAGCTTTGGATTTCGGCGACGGCGATGTGAACCACGGCGGCGCCGGGCTGACGGTGGTGAGGATTTAGGATTTTTAGATATGAAGAAGATTTTGTATTTGGTAGTTTGCCTCGTGAGCAGTATGGCGGCGTGGGCAGGTGAACCGGGGTTCGGTGAGCGCAAGTACACCGTCTCCGGCATGGTGGAGTACAGCTATAACAAGACCTGGGGACACCATGCGAATTTCGATGTACAGGGTTTGATGCCCTTCAATCCGCATTTTGAGATGGAGGCGAGGTTACAGTTCTCCACGGCGAACGTGCATTCCGGAGCTCTTCAGCTGCGGCCGAAATTCGAACTGCCCGTAGGAGAGATGTTCTTGGTGACGGATATCTACTACCGCGGTGTGGCGAGGAATCGCATAGGTGACATGACTGCTGCACTCGGAGTGGGGTACCGGATGGATTATGTATCCGTGACTTTGGGCTTGTATAGCCGCGTGATAGATAACTGGGATCGGTCGTGGTACAACGACGAGACTTTTGTGGTGGAGCCGTTCAACCTCTTATACCGCATCGAGGTCTTCTGCCGGCCGCAGAATAACCCGTGGAATCTATCATTTATGTTCAGCAATGTAGATGACTATCAGATGGAGCGTATGTACCAGCCGCTTTTCTCGGTCGGGGCTTACTACGACGTGACCGACCATTGGCGACTGAATTTCTGGGCACAATGCAAACCCACCGGTATGTTCCATCTCGACGCGACGTTCTATGGCGCTACGTTTAGGACAGGATTCAGCTATAGGTTTTAAAAAAGAACACAGACCGCTGCGCTGTCAGAATACAGACCGCAGGCAGAGCCTGCTGACAGAGCACAGACCGAAATACATTAAAAGAATTAAAATTAAAATGAAGAAATATCTCTATATAGCAGCTGCGTTTCTTCTGGCAGCTTGCAGCGAGGATAGTACCTTGGATATGGCCGGCATGTTCTCGCCGAACGGAGAGGTGGTGAACACGCGTTTTGAGCAGTCGATGGCGTATAACCAGACCCGCGGGGAGATCAGTCTTAACATGGGCGCCGACGACTACGTAATCTATGTATGTACCGATAGCCATATCACCCGTAAGACGCATAAGAACCTCGACTATTTCGTAGCCCAATACAAGGCAGAGACAGCTCCGAAGATCGCGATCCATTTAGGCGACGTGATTGATGCACAGAAGAATTTTCCGTGCGCCGACAGCATCCTGCATTTCCCCGGTCAGACGATTGCCGATACCGTCTTTGTGACCCCCGGCAACCACGATATCTATTTCAAGCAGTGGTCGGAGTACCGCGGTTTCTTCAAGAGCGGTACGTATTGGTTTGAGACCCGCAACGGCGCGAAGAAGTTAGATCTGTTCATCTGTCTGGACAGCGCCGAAGGAACGCTTGGCACGGAGCAGACGAAATGGCTGAAGGAGTTGTTGGAGGCTAAATCCAAAGAGGCTTACCGCCGCATCATCGTCTATACGCATACGCATCTATGGAAACTCGACATGTCGCAAGGCCACACGTCGAATATGGCTCTGGAAGAGACCTACGAGTTGACGACTCTTCTCTCCGAATACAAAATACCGTACGTGTGGAGTGGTCACCAACACGCACGGCAATCGGTATTCTTTAAGGGCGTCAATTATTTAGTGCTCAACGCGACGAAAGACAGTGAGAAGGGACAGTCCTATATGAAGGTCAATATGGGCGATGCTGCCATCTATCACTACATCGATTTTCCTCCTATCGACAACCTTTAAACGCATTCTTGCCGATCACTACTTCGGGCGCCAGCACAGGCGTCCGTAAGTATTTGCAGTCCATGAAGGCTTCGACACCGATGGTCTTCAGGGAGTCGTTCCATTGTACCTCTCGCAGGCTGCGGCAACCGTAGAAAGCACCGTCGTCGATGTGCTTGAGAGAAGCATTGAGGATGAGTTTCTGAAGATTGATACATTGTGCGAAAGCCCCTTGGTGGAGGCGTTCGAGCGATGCCGGCAGTTTGACCTCCTCCAGCATCTTACACTCCTGGAAGGCACCTTCTTCAATCATGTGGATGTGGTCCACAAGGGCGATGCCGCGTATCTGCTGGCAGTTATGGAACGCGCGCACGCCGATACGGAAAGTAGAGAGAGGGATGTTGATCTTCTCCAACGCCAGACATCCGTCGAGTGCTTCGTCACCGATGGCGTAGATACCGTCCGGCAGGTCGATGCGGTAGAGCCGCGTGCAGCCTTGGAAGGCCTGCTTGGGCAGCGAGTTGACGCCGTAAGGGATGACTATCTTACGCAAAGTCGCGCAGCCTGCAAACACCTGATCGCCCATGAAGTTGAGGGTGGCGGGCAGTTCGATAGCCTCTATGTTGGTACAGCCGGCGAAGACCCCTGCGTCCAAACGGCGTAAACGGGCCGGGAGTTTGATCTCTTTGAGTCCGCGGCAGGTGAAGAACGTAGCGCGCTCGAGAACCTCGATCTTATCGCTCAGGATCTGCTCCTTGAGGTTGATGCAGCCGTAGAAAGCGCCGGCGCCGAGGTGCTCCAATTCCCGCGGCAAGAGGGCGTTCTTGAGAAGACCGCAGTTATAGAATGCGAAGTTGCCTACCGTGCGGACCGTAGCAGGGATTGTGACATCAATTAGGTTCTCACATTGGTAGAAACAAGCGGTAGGAACGGCCGTGACGGTCTCGGGGATAACGACGGTGCGCAGGTTCTTGCGGTTGGCGAACGCCCGCTCTGCGATAAGGCGGATGGGGATCTTGTTCTTGAAGATATATTTCGCAGGCAGGTCGTTGTTGGTCGCCACGAGGCAGTCGTCGAGGATGAGGGCTCCTTTCTTCCATTTCTTATCATTCTGATAGATGCCGCAACCGAGGAAAGCGTCCTCGCCGATGGAGGTGATGGTCTTGGGGATGACCACTTTCTGCAGGTTCTTGCAATCGCGGAAGGTCTCATGGTCGATGCGGGAGATGCAGGACGGCAGTTCGACACGCTGGAGCGCCTTATTGCCCTGGAAAGCACCGGCAGCGATGAGGCGTGTTCCTTCGGGAACGACGAACCGCGGTTTGATGGTCTTGTCTGTGGCGATGAGGATAGAGTCTATCCAGAGACAACCGTCTTTCCAGTTTTCCTTTTTGAGCATGATACCCGTGCCGTCAAAAGCCGAGCGATAGACACGTTCGATGGTCTTCGGCAGGACGATGGCGGTGAGGTTCTTGCAGCCCTTGAAAGCCTTGTCGCCGACAGCGATGACCGTGTAGGTATTCTGACCAACGACGATAGTCTCGGGGATCAGCAGTTCTCCGGAGGCTTTGGGATTAAGCGTCACTTCCGCCGTCAGACGGTTGTCATCGACGGTATAATGCACATCTTGATACTGCGCATCCTCGGCGCAAACGAGGTTAGCGACTAATACGGCGACCGGTAAGATCATATACCGTTTCGCCCATACGGATAAACAAATTGCCATTTTGTATAAATTTATGATTTATGATTTCAGATTGATGATTTTCTATATTAAGCGGTTGTTCGGAATGGTTGTTGGGGATGCCTAAGAGGAGACATATCGCATTCTCGATGAGCCGCTTGCCATCGGTAGTGAGGTATGCGGTCGAGTATTCGCTCACGCCGATCATATACATCGGCTGGGGAAGCGTCGTGCCGTTGCAGACGGTGCCCTGAGGGAAGAACGCAATCGATGTATATTCCGCTTGCGAGACAGGAGAAGCAAGCACATCGAAGCCTTCGGTATTGATCCATGCGGAGATAGCGGTAACCGCGTTTGTCTCGCATCGCTCGAAGAGTGTTGCCTCGCCTTCTGTGATGCTCAGTCCCTCGAAAAGGGGATGAGAGGCGTCGGTCACAGCGATAGAGAGGTCCTGGGTGTTTACCGCTGTACCCCAGTTCCAGACATTGGCTTTGAGCAGGAAAGGCTTGAGGAGCACCATGGGTTTGTCGTAGCCTTTGAGCGGGGTGAAGCCCGGAGCACCACTATTGGGTTTGGAGCCTAACACGATCACTTCGTAGGTACTATAGTCCACTTCGGGGTCGGTGGCGTCAGTCTCGACAACCCAGAGGCTGTCGTTGGCGCGGAGGTATTGGAGCAGGGCTTTGTCTTCCGGCGATTTGGGGATGGTGACGAACGCTATGGCGTGGGTACCTTCGGGTTGTACAGACGGAATGGTATCTTCTCCCGGAGGCTCGGGATCATGTCGTTCTCCGGGTGTCTCGTAGCATCCCAAGTCCGGCGCGAAATCGTTGTACCAGAGGTTGACGTCGATGCCGGCGTTGATGAGTGAAGAACCATCTGCCAGATGCAAACAGGTACCCTCCGGCAGCGAGCCGTCGGCTGCACGCGGGGCAAGGATCTGCGTCGTGTCGAGTGACTGGAAGTCTGAGGAGGAGAGGTTAAAGCCGTTCCAGGAGTTATGGTCGATAGCGATGACACTCTTCGATTTGGGTTGGTCTGCGTTCTTGCCCCGATAGCTGATGTTATTGCGCAGTTCGTCGGTGCCGTAGGCGGTCGTGAAACCGAAGTTGACGCCGTTGTCGTAGCCGGTGTTGTTATAGACCCACATCGTACCGCCGTTATTGTTCTGGTCGAATCCGCGGGCGTTATTGGCTACCGCGAGGCAGTGGTGGATGAGGATCTTATGGTTGGTAGGGGCTGCTGTACCGTCGGGATTCTTTCCGGCTCCGCCCATCTTAAAGCCGTTGCCGTTGCCCTGGCAGGGATAGCGGTCGAGGGAAATGGTGATAGTTTGACCGTAACGGTCAATCATCTGCGTACCCACTTTGGAGTCAAACCACGGTTTATCCACTCCTAAGGCACGTGGGTTATGAGACATGTCGTAGTAGGGCATGCCGTTCTGGTAGCAGACGCAGTTCTCGATGATGGTGTTGGACGAGCTCACGCGCTGGAAGAAATCCCATCCGTCATCGGAGTTATTCCACGCGCGGCAACCGATATAGTGGTTTCCGGCTCCGGTAAACTGCTTGTCTGCAAAACCGTCTGCGTTACCGCCGAAATTAGCGGTAGTACCGGACATTGTTTCGTAGTCGAAGTTATCGTGGGAGTCCACATTGAGGATGACATTGTTTCCGCCTTTCTTCATCTGGCAACCGGTATCGGCCGAGCCGTAAATATCGAGATTCTCAAAGAGGCAGTACGAGCCTTCGTTATAGAGGTTGTTCTTACCGGACCAGGCAATCGCAAGATCTTTGATATGGACGTACAGCGAGTTGGCGTGCACTGTGATACCACGTGTGCCGTAAGAGACACGATGGAAATCCAGAATCGCTTTTTCGCCCGGATATCCGGAGATGACGATGCGCTTGGAGGAAGAGCCCTGTTTGTTGATGGAGAACTTATCCGTGAACTCATACGTACCGCCCAGAAGATAGAGTGTGTCACCGGGGAGCGAAAGTTTGGCTACGCCTGCAGCAAACGAGGTCGGCGAAGCATAAGATGACCCGTCGCCGGTGCCGGAAGGTGAAGCAAAATACGTAGCTGCAAAGGAACAAAGGGATATCGCTACAAGGGATACGGAGATGAGGAAAAAATGTTTCATATGTTAGCCATTTAAGTAGTTTTCGGGATTATGTTTTTTGAGCCAGAAGACCAATGCCACGCGATAGAGGCATAAGATCATAATGGGGACCAGTAAAATATAGGTATATCCTTTCGCCTGGACGAGAAGGAATGTCAAAAGAAGCACTACGCTATAATAGACAGCGCGGAAGAGGGTCTTGGAATTCTCCGAGGGGATGAGTTTTCGCATCAACGGCCAGCGATAGCGAGGCATGGAGAACCGCTCTAAAGCATTGAGCAACGGGAAGGAGAGGAAGAGCAGTAGCCACACCTCCCAAGGATGCGGAACGAGAAGCATGAACGGTATATACCGCGAGCAAACCAAGAAGGGGTAGAGCCACACGTTATACCGGCTTCGCCAGCAGTTGTAGAAGCCGAAGAGGAAAGCCATCACCAGGATCGAAAGACCTATCCGAAGAGCGGTTTCGAAGCCGTTCAGGGCATAAAGTGCCGGCAGGGCAAGGAGGCTATAGCCGATTCGAGAGGCGAAGATGAGCGCTTTGTGGCGCTCGAAATGCTCGAAGTTATTGGCGTAGAGCCGGATAGAGGGTAGCTCCTCATGGCGGATAGAGAGTGTGTCGTTCGCTATGTAGCCACACTCGTAGATGGAGAAGACGGCAAGCAGGATGAGTCCGTAGTTAAGGGCGAAGAGTGGCCATGAGCCGGTATAGCCCATCGCCGAATAGAAGGCAGTCGGCATAAGGTAGATCAGCATCCATGAAAAGAGTTTCGGGAGCGTGCCAAGCCGTACCGCATAGTAATACGCGAACGGGATATAGAAAACCGCGTTCGGGATGTACGGACGTGCGTATTTTAGTCTAATATTTGTTTCTGCCTGTTTCAATAAAATGGACGTTTTTGTCCTTCGGCAGGATTTTCTCCCACCGTGAACGGTTGTTATAGGTGATTATGGTTGCTTGTTTGGCTCGGCGGATGAGTGCCAGGTCGCTCATGTTATCGGTGATGATGTCGAACTCTGGGTAGAGGGAAAGAACCTCTTCTTTATGCTGCGTGGCATGGTAAGCTTTTGCCCCGATATGGTTGGCAACAGTCTTGGCGATGAGGTCCATCGTCTGAGAGACGAGGACGATGTTTCTGCCTTCAATCATCTGCCAGACGGGCGTAATCTTCCGCGGCAGGAGGTAGTCGGTATAGAACTGCTCCACGCGTGTCTGACGTTCGGCTAAGGGAAGACGGTTAAATGCGCGGATTGCTCTGGTACGTACCAGGTCGATACCGAAAAGTTTATAGAAGAGCGAGTTGAACTTATTCCCGCGTATCTGCAGGAAGTCGTAGGTCGTGTTGGAGTAAAACAAGGTCCAACAGATGTCCACTAATATCGTTCTATCTTCTTTCATCGATTGCTTTCAAAAGTAGTTGCTCGAATTGCTGCGCCTGGTATTGGCGTGTGAAGAGACGTTTGACGTCCGGGTCCACAGGTTGATGTGTGAAGCCGTTCGTCTTCCATTCGTTATATTTGTCGAGGATGAAGGATTTTATCTCCTCCATGTCGTCGGAAGATAAACCAGTCCGGGTTTGCTTCACCAGTTCCTCCAAACAGTCATGATCAGCCGGGATACACAAGAGCGGTTTTTCTGCCCCGATAGCCTCGTACACTTTGGTGGTGAGAACGCCGTGGATGGGGGATTCGGCAGAACTCGGATTATTGAGAATCAGCGCAATGGCACTTTGTGCGAGCATATCGTTGACCTGCGTATGGCGGACAAAAGGAAGGATCTGGAGCGATGGAACGAGTTGGTAGTGCTGTGCCATTCCGGTCAGGGTGGAAGCCATGTCCGGCTCCACATAGAAACGCAGGGCTATGTCCTGTAATGGCAGTTTTTTGTTGGTCACCAAGTCCTGCAGGGCCGCAAAGAGTAATTGCGGATTTCGCAGCGAGAGGTCATATAGTTTGCCGATGTAGGTGATGCAGAAATGGCTGCTCTTTTGGGCTTGGAAGAAGAACTGCTTCTCATCAAAGCCGTTGTAGATCAGGTGCGTGGAGGGGTTGTAAGGCCGTAAGGTATTCACGTGCCAAGGTGACACGGTCACTACCGCTTGTGCGGTTTGCAGCGCCTTATTCCGCTCGGTAGTTGTGCGTTGTATATATCGTTTGGCGATAGCGCGGGCGAGTTTGTTATGTTGCGGAAAATGAAGATAGTGCAGACTGTCCCATTGCTCCACAATGTCCCTTAGATCCATGATTAGCGGGATGTGGTAGCGTTGAGCGGTACGATGCGCGGTTCGCAAGGGGAAGAGGTATGCGCTGGCAATGATGAGGTCTGTTTCCGACCAATGAATAGTGCGTTGCAGCAGATGTTCCAACTTTCGCTCTTTGAGGAGGAACAGCTTGTCGCACAACCGTAAAAGATTATTGATGGATCGTGTCCAAAAGCTTTTCCCGGAAACGAGGTAACGGAAAGGAATTACGGATATGTCTTCGGGTAATACAGAGTCGTCCACGACCTCGCAAACCAGTTGGCAGTTATGCCCCATCCGGCACAGGTTTTGTGCCAGATTACGCATTCGTGTTCCTTGCATGGGCGGAACGAACGCGTCCGTAATCATCAATATGTTCAGCGGTCGTTCGGACATAGGATCTGTATTATTTGTTGTGCACTACGGCCATCGCCGAAATCCGTAATGGGTTGTTTGGCAAAGGGTAGTTCTACGGCTTTTCGTATTCTTTCGGTATCTGTACCGGCTAACCGGTTCCAACCGGCATCGACCGTCTCTATCCATTCGGTCTCTTCGCGCAAGGTGATACAAGGCGTATGTTGGAAGTACGCCTCTTTTTGCATTCCTCCGGAGTCGGTCAGGATGTACAGGGCATGTTTCTCCAATGCCAACATCTCTATATATCCGACAGGACGGATGAGTCGTATGTTTTGCGAGAGATTCAACAGGTCCTGCAGGATTTTGTTCTGTTGCACGGTCTTTGCCGTATGGGGATGGAGAGGCAGCAGAACGGGAACGGGTAATTGTGCCAACGCTTCGAATATCGCACTCAGCGCAGAGATATTCTCTGCGGTAGAAGCCCGATGGATTGTAGCGAGTGCAAAGTGCTTGGATGTCAAGCCAAAATGCTGCAAGATCGCTTGTTGTTGATCTTCTTCGGGAGTAAAAAGCAAGGTGGCGTCGTACATCACATCGCCCGTATGGAATACGTTTCGGGTGATTCCTTCCCGTTTCAGATTTTCCACGGCAGTGCGGGTAGGGCAGAAGAGCCAGGTAGAAAGCCGGTCTGTCACAATGCGGTTATGCTCCTCCGGCATGGAGTCATTAAAACTGCGGAGTCCGGCTTCGATATGCGCGATAGGGATATACAAGGCGTGCGCCGTCTCTGCACCGGCTAAGGTAGAGTTGGTATCTCCATAGACGAGGACGATATCCGGTCGTTCGGATTCCAAGACAGGGCGTATGGCGGCTTTCATCTCCTCCATGTTATTTCCGCAATTCAGATGCCACCGAGGAACAGGAATCGCCAACTGGCGGAAAAACAAATCACTCATATTATCATCATAATGCTGTCCGGTATGGAGGATGAATTCCTGCATATCGATTCCGTGCAGCGCCATTTGCCGGATGGCTCTGCTGACAACCGCAGCCTTGATGAATTGCGGTCGGGCACCTATGACGGTAATGATTTTCATTTCAGCATTTCCAGTAGTTTGGAATAAAGTGAACGATGGTAAGTCTTCGGGGTGATGATATTATTATGCCAGAGGAGACAAAGGTCGCCGTGGTGGAGCTGCACTTTCTCGATGAGGCGTTCGCACATGAAGAGTGCTTCCTCCTGGTCGAGGTGCATGTAGTTGTCGTTACTCAGCGTACAATCCATGATCATCAGCGGATGGAGGGTCAGCGGCGTGAGTTCGTAGGTCTTGGGGTTGATCCAGCGAACGGCGCGCGAAGTCTGGAGACGGAAACCGATGTGATCCGGGAAACTCATCGTGAAATCATCGCGATAGCCGGCATCCACGAGCCGCTGCATCTGGTCGATGGAGCACCTTAAATAGTGCGCGCGATACATGCGACTGTATTTGATTTTCGGCAGGTAGCCGTAGTAGCTACCATGGACACCGAGGTAGGCGTTGTTGTGCCGGAGCAGTTTCTTGAGGTGCCTCCAGTCGAAGCCTCGGAGGCAGTACTGCGGGTAGTCGTAGCCCCAGCCGAAGGTATGCTTGACAAAATAAATCATATCGGCATTGGGTACCTTGGAATCCTGCTCTATGAACCATGGGAAGGTGTAAATCGGATCGTTGTGGATGTTCCGGATCGACCGCCATACCTGTTTCCATTCGCCGCGCAGGATACCTCCGACGGCTCCGCGCAGATGGCGGTATTGGGAGATGGAGTCGATGTCGTGGGTGAGGTAAATATGTCCAAATCCTTCTTCCGGCAGCGGCAGGTTGAGTTGCTTGAGTACGAGACGTGCGTACTCGTCGAGCCGCGGGATGAGAAGGCGGCTCTTGTAGGAGAGCATCGAGTCCTTGGCGGCGAATCGTCCGTGCTCGTCGCGCTTGGGATTGAGCAGCTCTTCCGCACGGGAAGTGAAGAAGAACGCCGAATAGACGATGTCCGTGCGGATGATGGTCTTGTCCTTCGCGGGCTGCTCTACCACGGGGCGTGTTAACTCCGGGACAATCAGGTCTTTGCCCAGATGTCCGTTAGGCACAATGATGAGGTCGTAGGTCTCCAGTGCCTTCTCGTCCGCCGTGTACGCTACGCGTTTGGCGGCTTCTTCGTCTCCGTAGCAAAGCCACGTGATTAAATAATTTACGATTTGGTCATTTACCATTTTATCATTTATTTAGTCATTCAGGATTTCCCATTCGTACATTTTTTGCTCTATCTGGTGTTTGACAGATTCGTATCGCTGGAAGTTCTCCTGTGTCTGGTTCTCGGGGAGAGAGAGCAGTTGTTCTATTTCAGCCTGTTGCGCCTCGAGGGCTGCGATGGCTTCTTCGGTTTCGGCAATCTGTCTCTCTTTCTTGCGCCGTTCGGCAGCTGCGGCTTTCTGGGCAGCGTAGTCGAGTTTGGCATTCGAGGGCTCTACAGGGGCGTTACATTGGCTTTGACCGTCGCTTGACCGTCGTTTGACCGTCGTTTGACCGTCGGGATTGGACCGTTCGAGGTCTTGAAGGGTTTCTATCTTTTTGGCACGGAGAAAATCGTATATTCCGCCGAGGTGTTCTTTGACTCTTCCGCCGCCGAATTCGTACACTTTTTCGACGAGCCCGTTGAGGAAATCCCGGTCGTGCGAGACGCAGATGACTGTGCCGTTAAAGTCCTGCAGGGCGGCTTTGAGGACATCTTTGGATTGCATGTCCAGATGGTTCGTCGGCTCATCGAGGATGAGGAGGTTGCAAGGCTCGAGGAGAAGCCGGATCATTGCGAGTCGGCTTCGTTCGCCGCCGGAGAGCACTTTGACTTTTTTCTCGGAGGCTTCGCCACCGAACATGAAGGCGCCGAGGATATCGCGGATCTTCGTACGGATGTCTCCGACGGCGACGTAATCGATGGTGTCGAAGACGGTGAGGTTCTCATCGAGAAGGGCTGCCTGGTTTTGGGCGAAATAACCGATCTTGACGTTGTGTCCGATCTTGAGGGTGCCCATGTAGTCGAGCTGGCCCATGATACACTTGACGAGAGTGGATTTACCTTCTCCGTTCTTGCCGACGAATGCCACTTTCTCGCCGCGTCGGATGGTGAAGGTGACGTCATGGAAAACGTTGTGGGCACCGAAATCTTTTCGCAGGTCTTCGATGATGAGCGGAAAATCGCCACTTCTCGGGGCTGGCGGAAAACGCAGGTTGAGACGCGAGGTGTCTTCCAGATCCACCTCGAGACGTTCGAGTTTCTCCAACTGCTTGATGCGACTCTGTACCTGGACGGCTTTGGTGGCTTTATACCGGAACCGCTCGATGAAATCCTCGGTGTCCTGAATCATCTTCTGTTGGTTCTGGTAGGCGCGGACCTGTTGCTCATGGCGTTCCTTGCGGAGCTCCACAAAGCGGCTGTAGTTGACGTTATAATCGTAGATGCGCCCGAGCGTTATTTCTATCGTGCGCGGGCAGGTGTTATCTATGAATGCGCGGTCGTGGGAGACCATGAGTACCGCCGATGGGCTGGTCTTGAGGAAGTCTTCGAGCCATTGGATAGACTCGATGTCGAGGTGGTTGGTCGGCTCGTCAAGGAGCAGCAAGTCCGGATGAGACAAGAGGATTTTCGCCAACTCGATACGCATTCTCCAACCGCCCGAGAACTCCGAACAAGGGCGCTCAAAGTCTTTGCGCTCGAAGCCTAAACCGATGATGGTCCGGTCCATCTCGGCAACAAAGACCGCTTCGCTGACAGAATACAGACCGCTTCGCTGACAGAATACAGACATTACTTCTTCGCGGAGGGTCTTGTCGTCCTGGAAGAGCATCACCTGCGGGAGGTAACCGATGGTCATGTCCGCGTCCTTGGCGATGCGTCCGGAGGTGGGCTGGTATTCGCCTGCGATGAGACGCAGGAGGGTCGTTTTGCCGGCTCCGTTCTTGCCCACGAGTGCAATACGCTCCTTCCGGTTGATGAGGAACGTAATGTCGTCCAGCACAGGGCGGGACGAAAACTCCATACTTACATGATCAATGGTTATCATTTGCTATTTGGTCATTTGCCATTTTCTTATTGATGATGCGCCAGAGGAGCATCGTGAGGGCGGTAGCGAGTGCGAAATCGGAGATCAGTAGAGCCCAGAAGTTCCAGTTTCTGCCGATGACAGCCAGCACGATAAAGAGGAGACTGACGGACAGCAGGACGCAGGTTGTCTGGAGGTGGTTGAGTCCGGTACGAAGAAGCAGATGGTGGATGTGGTTCTTGTCCGGCAGGAAGGGTGAGCGGTGTTGCTTGATACGGGTGAGGCTGACACGGATGGTGTCGAAAATAGGGATGGTCAGCACGCAGATGGCTACCGCCGGAGCCGCTTTCATCTCAAGCGCTGCCGGCACCTCATGATAGGCGTTGATCTCGCAGAAATGGAAGACAAACGAAGTCAGGAGGTAGCCTAAGAGGAGACTGCCGGAGTCGCCCATGAAGATCTTCTCTCGCTTTCCGAAGACATTATAGATGAAGAATACCGCGAGCGACCCGATCATGCATATTGCCAGGATGGACCAATAGACCTCTCCCGCCAGCCCAAAATACGTGGCGAAGAAGAGACAGTAAAGGATGCCCAGACCGCTTGCCAGACCGTCGATGCCGTCGATGAGGTTGACGGCGTTGATGATCGCCAGCAGGACGAAGATCGAGAGCATATAACTCGGTATGACGCCGATCTCTTCGATCCCGAAAATGCCGTGCAGATGGGTGATGCGCATGTCTGCAAAACCTACGAGTGCGATGCCTGCCAGCGTCTCGCCCAACAGTTTGGCTGTCGGCGTGAGTACCAGCACGTCGTCAACGAATCCGACTGCCATGATCGCCAAAAGGCCGATTAAGAAGAACTGGCTCTGGTTGAGCTGGTCGTACTCGAAGAGGAGGTAGGTCAGCATGAAGCTGAAGTAGATATTGAGTCCGCCGATATTGGGAATGTTGCCGGTGTGGCTCATTCGTTTGTTGGGGCGTACGACAAAGCCTTTCGCCTTCGCAATACGGATCACGAGCGGCATTCCGATGAGGCCGAGAAAGAAGCTGATGAGGCCGATGAGATAGCTATGGGCAGTAAAAAAATCTTGTATCATTGTGGGTCTAATTGCTCGTAAATAGAGTTTTTGCTGATGTATTCGGGCACTAATTGTTTCATGAGAGTTACCGTAGTGAAAGGCTTGGCGAGTCGGCTGGTCTTGATGAGTTCATCCACTTTGGAGCTTATCTCATCGAAATCGAACTCGCGAACCCGTGCGACCATGATCTTCTCGTTGGCGGTCGGCAGGGTAGTCTCTTTCTGGTTCAGGAGCTCCTCGTAGAGTTTCTCGCCCGGACGGAGTCCCGTGAACTCGATCATGATATCTTTCTCCGGGGTGTAGCCTGCGAGTCGGATCATGTTGCGCGCGAGGTCAAGGATCTTGACGGGTTTGCCCATGTCGAAGACGAATATCTCTCCGCCGTCTCCTAAAGTGCTTGCCTCCATGACGAGGCAGCAAGCTTCGGGGATGGTCATGAAATAACGGATGATGTCCGGGTGGGTCACCGTCACCGGTCCTCCGGCGGCAATCTGTTTGCGGAAATACGGGATGACCGATCCATTGCTGCCAAGGACGTTACCGAACCGGGTAGTGATGAATTTCGTGCAATCGGGGTTCTCGACATGCAGTTTGCGGAAGAGGGACTGGACGTAAATCTCTGCGATACGCTTGCTGGCTCCCATGATATTGGTGGGGTTGACGGCTTTGTCGGTAGAGATCATGACAAAGCGCTTTACGCCATATTTGACTGCCATGTCCGCCATGTTCTTCGTGCCGGAGACGTTGGCTTGTATGGCCTCGTTAGGGAAGCTCTCCATGAGGGGCACATGCTTGTATGCGGCAGCGTGATAGACGATGTCGGGGCGCATCTCACTGAAGACCTGTTCGATGCGTGCGCGGTCGCGAACGTCAGCGATTACAGGAATCAGACGTGCTTCGGGGAATTGTTTTTGCAGATCCAGCATCAAATCGTGCAAAGGCGATTCCGCCATTTCCAGGAGGATTGTTGCTTGCGGAGCGTAGGGTTGAATCTGTCGCACGAGTTCGCTACCTATACTGCCCGCTGCGCCGCTGACCAGTACCACTTTGCCTTGGATGATCTGCCGCACGTTCTCGGTGTTGATATCAATCTGCGGCCGCTCCAGGAGGTCTTCAATACGGATGGCTTCGACGCGCCCGATCCGCTGGGTGTCAATCTCGTCGAGGTTGTCCCATTGGGTGAAATACGGGGTTGTGAGAATTCGGATGTTATGATCGATGAAGACCTGCAAGTCTTTGGTAGGATCAAGCTCTTTCATTTTCAGCGGCGAGATGATCACATGGTTGACTCCGTGAGCATTCATCCACTCAAAGAGCCGGTCGTTCAGGGGACGTACGCGCAGACCCGCCAGGTCGTATCCGTAGCGCTCGTTCTTACCGGCAATGAAACCGACAGGCCTATACGGTGCATTTCCCGCCGAGCGGAGCATCTTGGCAATAGCTATTCCAGCTGCCCGTGTACCGAAAATCATGACGCGCGGGCTTGCCTGATTGCGCTCCAAGGTCTCGCTCAGCGTTTTTACTCCCACGCGCAGCGAGAAAAGCAGCACAAACGCCGTTGGAACATAGACCGCCACCACGGTGTTCATAATAGGATGCCAGTTGAACGAGTGCTGGAAGATCAGGTTGATCAGAATAAGCAGCAGGCCTGTGCTGACATTCGAGAGCAGCACTTTGATGGTGTCAATAAATGTCGAATACCGCAATATTCCCGAATAGGTATGAAAGACCCAGAAGGCGATGATCTGAACGACCATCACAATGATACACTGAGACCCGATGGGAACAATCTGGCTGTGCAGATTTACATAATCGAAGAACCCGCTGCCGACCCATACGCTAAGCCAAAAAGCGATGATACAGAGCATCGTATCCATCAACAACACACCCCATCGCGGAAGATAACTCATCTGCGGAATATGGGAGAAGATATCCGAGTTGCGTAGTTCGTTCATGTTAATTTTTTTCATGGTTATTAAGAATTTGGGCAAGGTACTTGCCTGTGTAACTTTCTTTACATTTGCAGATCTCTTCCGGCGTGCCGGTGCAGACAATCTGTCCGCCCTCTTTGCCGCCTTCAGGACCTAAGTCAATCACATGATCTGCCGCGAGAATGACTGCGGGGTTATGCTCGATGATGATGACCGTGTGGCCTTTGCTGATGAGCCGGTTGAGGGCTTTGAGGAGCACTTCTATATCGCGGTGGTGCAGACCGGTGGTAGGTTCATCGAAGACGAAGATCGTCGGTGTGCTGTTCTCCTGGGCGAGGAAAGAAGCTAATTTCACACGCTGGCTCTCGCCGCCGGAGAGAGTGCTGCTGCTCTGTCCCAGCTGGATATAGCCGATTCCCACATCCTGCAGGGGTTTTAGTTTCTGCACGATGCGTTCACAATCGGGGTCTTGGCTGAAGAAATCAATCGCCTGATTGACGGTCATGCATAGGATGTCGTAGATGGACTTATCGCGGTAATGGACATCGAGCACATCCTGTTTGAAGCGCTTGCCGTGACATTGTTCGCACTCTAAAATCAAGTCCGCCATGAACTGCATCTCGATGGTGATCGTTCCTTCGCCCTGGCAGGTCTCACATCTGCCGCCCGGGGTGTTGAAGGAGAAGTGTGCCGGCGTGAACCCTAATTGTTTGGATAAAGGTTGCTCTGCATAGAGGCGCCGGATCTCGTCATAGGCCTTGAGGTACGTCACGGGGTTGCTGCGGCTGGAACGGCTGAGCGGGTTCTGGTCCACAAACTCAATATCCTTCATCAGATGGAGGCTACCGTGCAGGTGTCCGAAATCGCCGGTGTGCTCTGTGAACATCGCGCCGTAGTGTTTCTTGAGGGCAGGGTAGAGCACCTTGCTTACCAGAGACGATTTGCCGCTTCCGCTCACGCCCGTCACGACGGTCATCACATGCAGCGGGAAACGTACCGTCAGGTTCTTGAGGTTGTTCTCACACGCCCCTTCAACTTCGATATAATTGCTCCAATGGCGTCTCTGTGCGGGAATCTCATAGCGGAACTGGTCCATCCTCGGCTTGCCTTCATAGACCACTTCGCCGCCGTGTCTGCCGGCATCCGGACCGATCTCGATGATGTGATCCGCTGCGGCGATGATATCCTCGTCGTGCTCCACGACAACGATTGTGTTGCCTAAGTCGCGCAGCTGTTGCAGCACGTGAATCAGCCTCTCTGTGTCGCGTGGGTGCAAGCCGATAGACGGTTCGTCCAAGACGTATAACGATCCTACCAGGCTGCTGCCTAATGATTTAGCGATGCTGATACGCTGGCTCTCACCGCCGGAGAGGGTGGTGCTCTGGCGGTTGAGCGTCAGGTAACTGAGTCCCACATCTTTCATGAACTGCAGCCGGCTCTTGATCTCCGCGAGCACCATCTCCACTGTTTTTGTCTCCGTCTCGTTCAGCCGGAGCTGGTCGAACCACTCGTCCAGTTCCGTGATGGGCATGGTGCAGAGCTGCTGGATACTCTTGCCGCCGACGAGTACATAACCCGCCTCTTTGCGCAGGTGCAAGCCGTTGCAGACAGGACAGGTGGTCTTGCCTTTATAGCGGGCTAACATCACTTTGTATTGCAGCTTGGAGAACTGCTCTTTCTCCAGTTCTTTGAAGAACTCATGCAGGCCTTTGAAATACTCGTTACCGCTCCAGAGCAGCTGTTTCTGCTCGGCAGTCAGTGCGTAGAAAGGTGTGTGGATCGGGAAGTCGAATTTCGCCGCATTGTATATCAACGCATCGAGCCACGGCTTCATCTTCTCGCTCTGCCAGCAGGCGATGGCCTGTTCGTAGATGGTCTTGGACTTGTCGGGAACCACCAGATCGGGGTCAATACCCATGACCGTTCCCACGCCTTTACACTCCGGACAAGCGCCCACCGGGCTATTGAAATCGAAGAGGTGCTCGTTGGGTTCGATAAACTGTATTCCGTCCGCCTCAAAGCGCTCGGAGAACACTTTCTCTTTGTTGTTCACCCACACGCGGCACTCGCCGTTGCCTTCGAAGAAAGCAGTCTGTACGGAGTCCGCAAAACGGTTACTCGTTGCCTGCTCATGGTCAACGACTACGCGGTCAACCAGCAGGTATGCTTCGTGGCCTTCGATCTTGAGCCATGTCGTATCGTCCAGTCGCACACTGTCGCCGTCGATCATCATTCGGCTGAATCCCTGGCTCTGCCATAAGGCCAGTTGGTCTTTGAGGTTTCGTCCTTCCGGCAGCACTATCGGGCTCATCAGATAGAGCCGTGCGCCTTCTTCCTGCGATTCCATATATTGTACGACGTCGCGTATGGTGTTTCTGCGCACCTCTTCTCCGCTCACGGGCGAGTAGGTGTGCCCGACGCGCGCGTACAATAATTTCAAGTAGTCGTAAATCTCCGTCACGGTACCGACCGTGGAACGGGGATTACGACTTGTAACTTTCTGTTGGATGGCGATTGCCGGAGGGATGCCTTCTATCTTCTCCACCTCCGGTTTTTGCATCCTGCCCATGAACTGTCGCGCGTAAGCGCTAAGGCTCTCCACATATCGTCTCTGCCCTTCGGCATACAGCGTGTCAAACGCCAGCGAACTCTTTCCGCTGCCGCTCACACCCGTTATTACCACCAACTTGTTGCGGGGTATATCTACCGATATATGTTTGAGGTTATGGGTGTCTGCTCCTTCTATATGAATGTAATCACTCTCCACCGCCTAATGCTTCCTCACGCAGTTTTTCCAAGGTTGCCATCGTCTCTGCATTCGTCGTGTCCAGCTGCAATTGTGTCAGTTTCGGTACACGAATCGGCGTTCCCACGTCAATCCTGTTGGCATCGCTGATCACGTCACGGTTGGCGTCGAACAAGTACGGCCAGTAGATTTTTGCTCCGTAGTAACGCTTCGCCATCCATGTCAGCCGGCTTGCTTCGTGCATCGGCTCGGTTGTGATCAGTTCCGGGTACTTGCTGTCCGCCGGGCTCAAGGATCGCGATGCCTCCATCCATTCCGCCATGATCTGCTCCTTCGGGATGCGTCCGTCAGGGATGTTGTCTAAGTTTTCGTTCTCTGTCGCTTCGCCTAATTCGACTTCCGGAGCAGCCTCTTCAGCGGTCTCCACGGTCGCGTCCTCCACGGGCATGGCATTCTCCGTCGTGTCTGCCACGACTTCGGTCTCGTTCGGTTGGATTAGCGACTGAAGGATGTTTCCTAATTGATGACGAAGGAAGAAGTATCCGACCAACAGGATCATCAGCAGAATTACTATGCAGATGAGTGTATCGCGCAGGAAATGGCTCTTCTTCTTTGGTACCACGGGCTCCGGTTCGGGTTCCGGTTCGGGTTCGGGTTCCGGCTCCGGCACTACAAATACTGGCGCTGGTTCCGGCTCGGGCTCTACAACCGGCTCGGGTTCCGGTTCTACAACGGGTTCCGGTTCCGGTTCCGTATTCGGGCTTTGTCCAAGATCACCTAAGAGATCTACGATCTCCTCGGCCTGGGCACCTAATTTCTTCAACGGGTCGATCTCTTTCGGCTGTTCGCTCTCTTCGGCCGGCTCTGCGCTGTTGGGCACACTCTTCTCCACCAGCTCTTTCACTCCGGCTTCCGGCGCAAAAACCAATTTGTTATACCCCTCGATTATAATCTCTTCGCCGGTATTCACGTTCACGCTCTTACGAGGTGCAACAGCTTGCACTTTGAACGTTCCTAAACCGTTGATCTTGACCTGTTTATCACCCTTCAGAGCCTCTATTAACTGACCCTGTATAGCATTCAGAAATGCGCCTGCTTGCTTCTCGCTTACGCCCGCACGCGCAGCCAACACACGCCGCAAATCGGTCCAACTCAGTTTATCTGCCATAATTAGAGTTTTTTGAATTCATCTTTAATGGTTCCTGCCGGTTTGAACACCAGTTGGTTCTTACTCGGAACGATGTTACGTTCTCCTGTGCGCGGGTGCACAATGGCACGCGCCGGGCGCTCCTTTATCTCAAGTGTTCCCAACCCCTGCAACTGGATAGACTTACCGTCCATCAAACTCTCGCGAATGATGGCATTCATCGTGGTCATCAGTTGCTCGGTTTCTTTTTTGCTCAGTCCCGATTTGTCGGCAACCAAGCCTAAAAATTCTTTTGTTAGCATGGTATGTTTGTTATTCTATTTCTCCGTATAGGTCAAACTCCTCCGCCTTGGTGATCTTCACCTCAACGAACTCTCCCACTTTCGCTTTTTCGCCTTTCGCTTTGATCAGCACTTCGCAGTCCACCTCCGGGCTGTCGTACTGGGTTCTGCCGATGAGGTATTCACCTTCCTCGCGGTCGATGATCACTTTCTCTGTCTTGCCCACAAAATGCTGCATCAACTCGCCGCTGATCTCTTGTTGGATTGCCATCAGTTCTGCTGCACGAGCTTCTTTCACTTCCTGCGGAATGTCATCTTGGTAGTGCCGGTTGGCGTATGTACCTTCTTCATCGGAATAGGCAAAACAGCCCATTCGGTCGAAACGCATCTCTTTGACCCATGTTTTGAGTTGCTCGAAATCCTCTTCTGTCTCGCCCGGATGGCCGACCAAAAGGGTAGTGCGGATGCAAATCCCCGGCACTTTCTCGCGGATCTTGCGAATGAGCGCATCCTGTTCGGAACGGGTTATATGCCGCCGCATCAGGGACAACATATGGTCCGTACAATGCTGCAAAGCGATGTCCAGGTATTTGCAGACGTTCGGGTGCTTCGCCATTACGTCCAGTAAGTCCTCCGGAAAATCCGTCGGGTAGGCATAATGCAGGCGTATCCATTTCACGCCCTCTATCTGCGCCATCTCGTCGATGAGTTCGGGCAAGAGGTGGCGTTTGGCGATGTCGAGACCATAGCTGCTCAGATCCTGGGCAATGACGTTCAGTTCCTTGACGCCTTGCGACACTAACCACCGCACTTCTGCGAGGATCTCCTCTTTGGGGCGGCTGGTGTGTCTGCCGGTGATCAGCGGGATTGCGCAGTAGGAACACATCCGGTTGCAACCCTCCGAAATTTTCAAATAGGCATAGTGCGAGGGGGTTGTAATATGCCTCTCATAGATGCTGTATGGTCTAGGATTAGTCTTATTTGAGTGTGTTCCAATACGGTTTTTCATCTGTTCGAAATCGAATTTGCCATAATAGGCATCGACTTCGGGCATTTCCGCTTCGAGTTCTGCGCGGTAGCGCTCGGAGAGACATCCCATGACGATGAGGAGTCTGAGTTTGCCGGCTTTCTTGCGTTCCGCCATTTGTAGGATCATGTTGATGCTTTCTTCTTTGGCATCTCCGATGAATCCGCAGGTGTTGATGACGCATATCTCACCTTTGGGCTCTTCTGGGTCATGCACACAGTTCCATCCGGCCGCTTCCAGCTGCCGCATCACACGCTCTGCATCTACCAGATTCTTCGAGCACCCTAATGTGATAAAATCTATTTCTCCTTCGCGATACTTCAATGCCTCAATAAATGACCAAATGGTAAATGACCAAATGCGAAAATGTCTTAGTTCCCCAGGTCGCAGTGGAATTTGATGCGAACAAGGCGCACATGGATCTCGTCGTAGTCGTCTTCACCCAGTTCCTCCATGGCTTTTTTGATGTTATCGTTTTCCGCCTCTTTGAAGTACTCGTATATCTCCTCTTCTTCGTCGGGATCGACCACTTCCTGAATGAAATAATTGATGTCGATTTTCGTGCCGGAGAAGACGATTGCCTCCAACTCGTCCAACATCTCCTCCATGGACATACCGTTGCTCTCCGCGAGGTCGTCCAGATCGACACGGCGGTCGATGGCTTGGATGATCTGTTTCTTACGGGTGGATTTCTTGGCTACGGTACGTATGCGCAGGTCTTCGGGACGGATGATCTCGTTCTCGTCGACGTACTCTTTGATGATCCGGAGGAACTCGTCTCCGTAGCGTTTTGCTTTTGCGATACCCACACCGGGGATGGTTAGTAACTCTTCCATGGTAATCGGATACGTCGTTGCCATGGCCTCGAGACTCGGATCCTGGAAGATCACAAACGGCGGAACGTCGTTCTTTTTCGCTACTTTGCGACGGATATCTTTGAGGATGGAGAAAAGTACTTCATCGGCTGCCGCACACGTAGCTCCTGCGCCTTCCATGATGGCATCTTCGTCGTCCTGAATCTCGATCGGCACTTCGAACTTACCCGGTTTGCGCAGGAATTTCAGACCATCTTTGGTCAGTTTCAGGTCACCGTACGAATCTACATCTTTCTTCAGCATACCTGCCACCAGAGCCTGACGGATGATGGCGTGTAAGGTGCTCTCTTCCTCGTCGCTTGCGGCGCCGTAGTTCTCCAGTTCTTCGTGGTGATAACTCATGATCTCCGCCGTCTGGTTTCCGTGGAGGATATCTACGATATGTTCGGCTTTGTGGTGCTCGTTCACCTGTTGGATGGTCTCTAAGATCAGTTCCAAGAGTTCGCTTGCATCTACCTGTTTATAGGTCTTGCGGCAGTTGTCGCAGTTGCCGCAGTTCTCTTCGTTGTACTCTTCGCCAAAATAGTGCAGCAGCAGTTTGCGGCGGCAGAGCGTGCTCTCCGCATAGCTCTGCGTCTCGAAGAGGAGTTGGTTTCCGATGCCGATCTCTTTTGGGGTCTTGTCTTTCTGGAAGCGGCGCAGGCGCTCGATGTCATCCGGGGAGTAGAAACAGAGACATATGCCTTCTCCGCCGTCACGTCCGGCACGTCCGGTCTCCTGATAGTAGCCCTCGAGGCTCTTGGGTATGTCGTAGTGTACGACGAAGCGCACATCGGGTTTGTCGATACCCATACCGAACGCGATGGTTGCTACAATGACCTGGACTTCCTCCATGAGGAAGGCATCCTGGTTGGCTGTTCTCGTCTGCGCATCCATGCCCGCGTGGTAAGCACGCGCGCTGATTCCGTTTACTTGTAGTACTTGCGCGAGATCTTCCACCTCTTTGCGCGCGAGACAATATACGATACCGCTCTTGCCTTCCATACTGCGTATGAAACGCACGAGATCCTTGTCCACGTCCGCGGTCTTCGGCCGTACTTCGTAGTAGAGGTTCGGTCGGTTGAAACTGGATTTGAAGACCGTAGCATCGGGCATGCCGAGGTTCTTCTGGATATCTTTCTGTACTTTCGGCGTAGCCGTCGCTGTCAGCGCAATGATCGGCGCTTTTCCGATACGCTGTACCATACTGCGGATCTGGCTGTACTCCGGACGGAAATCATGTCCCCATTCGGAGATACAATGTGCCTCGTCCACGGCGTAGAAAGAGATTTTCACGCCTTTCAAGAAGTCCACGTTCTCCGCCTTCTGAAGGCTCTCCGGCGCCAAGTACAGCAACTTCGTCTTTCCACCTATAACATCATCCTTCACGGCGTTGATCTCACCGCGGCTCAGACTCGAGTTGATAAAATGCGCCACACCTTCTTCCTCCGAGTAGTTGCGCATCGCATCCACCTGGTTCTTCATCAGCGCGATCAGCGGACTGATCACGATAGCCACTCCGTCCATCAGCAAAGAAGGCAGCTGGTAGCACAGGCTCTTTCCTCCTCCCGTCGGCATCAACACAAACGTGTCATTTCCGGTCATCACATTGCGTATGATGGCTTCCTGATTACCCTTAAACGTGTCGAACCCGAAATAGTCCTGCAACGCCTTCACTAATTCCTCATGTGTTACTTCCATAACCAAAAAACTCAATTTGGCCACAAAAGTACGAAAAAAATATTACATATGCAAATAATTTTGAAAAAATTTAAAAAAATTAAAAAAAAATGCATGTCCCTCTTGCGTATGTAAAAAAAAAGCAGTAATTTTGTGCCCGATTTGTAAAGTGCGTTTGCCAAATCGCAAATTTAAGAAATAAAAACATACCATGGTGAAACGAAATTTATCCTTTGCTCAACTCTTCAACCTGAGTTTTGGATTCTTCGGAGTACAAATTGCTTACGCTCTCCAGAGCGCAAATATCTCCCGTATTTTTGCTACATTGGGCGCAGACCCCCACACGCTGAGTTTCTTCTGGATTCTTCCGCCGTTGATGGGTATGATTGTGCAGCCGTTAGTGGGTAAGTATTCGGACAAGACCTGGAATCGTCTTGGTCGTCGTAAACCTTATTTACTCGTGGGCGCGCTCATCGCGGTCGCGGTCATGTTGTTGTTGCCGAATGCAGGTAACTTCACTTTTACGCAGGCCGCTTTCCTCGGTCTCAACGCAGCTATGTGGTTCGGACTCTTTAGTCTGATGTTCCTCGATACCTCTATCAATATCGCCATGCAGCCGTTCAAGATGATGGTGGGTGATATGGTAAACGAGGAGCAGAAGGGAACGGCTTATGCGATCCAGTCGGCGCTCTGTAACGCGGGCTCGCTCATGGGATATATCTTTCCGATTTTCTTCACCTGGATCGGTATCGCCAATACCGCTCCTGAAGGCGTCATTCCGGATTCCGTGAAATGGTCGTTCTACTGCGGCGCAGCGATTCTGATTCTCTGCTCGCTTTATACTTTTGCGACGGTCAAGGAACTTAACCCCGAGGAGTACGCAGAGTTCCACGGCATTGATTTGAAAAAGAAAGAAGAGAAAGAGGATGAGAAAGGCTTTATCTCGCTTCTTGCAGAAGCTCCTTCCGCTTTCTGGTCGGTCGGTCTCGTGCAGTTCTTCTGCTGGGCGGCGTTTATGTATATGTGGACCTACTCCAACGGCGCTATCGCTGCCAACTGCTACGGCTGGGACGGTGTGAGCGCTGCCGACGAAGCTTTCCAGACCGCGGGAAACTGGGTTGGCGTGGTATTTGCTATTCAGGCAGTCGGTTCGCTGTTGTGGGCAATGATTCTGCCGATGTTGGAGAAGATAGCCGGCAACAAGGGTGCTTACGCTATCTCGTTGCTTGTAGGAGCTGCCGGATTCATCTCCATCTGGTTTGTGACGAATCCGTATGTGCTCTGGCTCAGCTACGCGCTTATCGGCGCAGCCTGGGCAGCTATGTTGGCCTTGCCGTTCACGATCGTGACGAACGCTATTAAAGGCGGAAACATGGGATATTACCTCGGTTTGTTCAACTGTACGATCTGCGTTCCGCAGATTGTAGCAGCATTGTGCGGAGGTTTACTCCTTATATATATATGCGCGCACGTGCAAGCCGGAATGCTGGTAGTAGCCGGAGTGCTGCTGATACTGGGTGCATGCTCGGTATTTATGATCAAAGAAAAAGAAGATTAAGATAACAAATAAACATAATATTAACAAACAAACACACAACATGAGAAACATTTTCCTTTCATTGCGCGCTGTGTTCATGGCTCTGATGCTCGTTTCGGGCATGGTGGCTTACGCACAGGTGGCTGCAAATGGTGTGGTGACCGATGCCGCTAACGGCGAGCCCATTATTGGGGCTTCCATCCTGGAGATCGGTACAACCAATGGTACGATTACCGATTTTGACGGTAATTTCTCTCTGAATGTTAAGCCCGGTGCGAAACTCTCTATCTCGTACATGGGTTACAAAACCGTCGAGTTGGCGGCCGGCCCGAACTTGAATGTTCGTATGGGTGAGGACACCGAGCTTCTGGACGAAGTCGTAGTAGTCGGCTACGGTGTCGTTAAGAAAAACGACGCTACCGGTTCTGTCACCGCAATCAAACCGGATGACATGAACAAGGGTCTGGTTACGAACGCTCAGGACATGCTTTCCGGTAAGATCGCCGGTGTGAATGTCACTACTTCCGGTGGTGAGCCTGGTGCCGGAGCGAACATCCGTATCCGTGGTGGTTCATCCCTTTCTGCGTCCAACGACCCGCTCGTAGTCATCGATGGTCTGGCAATGGATAACAACGGTATTCAGGGTGTGTCGAACCCTCTGTCTATGGTTAACCCGAGTGATATCGAGACCTTCACCGTCCTCAAGGACGCTTCGGCAACCGCCATCTACGGTAGCCGTGCTTCGAACGGTGTCATCATCATCACTACGAAGAAAGGTGCCGCAGGGTCTAAACCGAAATTCTCGTATGAGGGTAACGGAAGTGCCAGCATCCTGACCAACCGTCTGGAGGTGATGAACGCTGACGAGTATCGCGCTTTCCTGGTAAAGAATGCTGCGGTATATGGCGACAAGGCTTCCGGTCTTGGCCCTCTCACGGGAAAAGGAACCGACTGGCAGAGTGCACTCACCCGTCCGGGTTTTGCCACGGATCATAACTTCTCTGTTACGGGTGGAACGAAGAACATGCCTTATCGTGCTTCTGTAGGTTACACGTATCAGGATGGTACTATCAAGAAATCCAACATGCAACGTGTAACGGCTGCCATTAACCTCAATCCGTCGTTCTTGGACAAGCACCTGACCTTCAACCTCAACGCAAAGGGTATGTATATCATGAATACCTATACCGATGGTGGTGGTTTGATCGGTGCAGCATTGGCAATGGATCCGACTCGTCCTATCTACAGCGATGAGCACAAGACGGAGTACGGCGGATATTATCAGACACCGATGGAAATCAAACCGGATGATCAGGGTCGTTACTTTGATACGGAATGGCGTTATATGATTGATACCAACGTGCCGAACAACCCTGTAGCAACTCTGGAAACGAAGGATGATAAGGCAAAAGCAGGTGCGTTCGTAGGTAACTTGGAGGCAGACTATAAGGTTCACGGTTTTGAGGATCTTCGTCTCCACGCAAACTTCGGTGCGGACTATTCGTATGGTATCCAGAATACCTCGATTAACCGCAACTCGTCCTCCAATAACTACTACGGATGGGATGGTTATACTCAGAAGACCAAATACAACCTTCAGTTCAATGCTACAGCGCAATACTACAAGGATTTCAATGATAAACATCACTTCGACGCAATGCTTGGTTACGAGTGGCAGCACTTTAAGAATTGGGGTAACTCCGATGGTAACGGATCATATCCGATGACGTACAATGATGCCGAATTAGGAACTAATAACGCCGGTCAGAAATATAATATCTATCATTCCGAGTGGGCTTCCGAGAACTACCTCGTTTCGTTCTTCGGTCGTGTGAACTATATCGCTCTCAACCGCTATATGGTTACCGTGAATGTCCGTGGTGATGGATCTTCCCGTTTCGCACGAGGCAAACAATGGGGTGTATTCCCCTCTGTAGCTCTCGGTTGGAAGATTAAAGAGGAAACTTTCCTGAAGGATGTTAACTGGTTAAGCGAGTTGAAACTCCGTCTGGGTTGGGGTATCACCGGTCAGCAGGAAATCGGTCAGGGTGACTATCCGGGTCTTGTGCTCTACAGCCGTAGCCTTGAGCACGCTTCCTACACCCTTGGTGAGGTAGATGCAAACGGCAACTATATCTACTATCAGAGCTATCGTCCGGAGGCATACAACACCGACCTGACTTGGGAGAAGACGACGTCTTACAACGTAGGTATCGATTACGGTTTCCTCAACGGACGTATTACCGGTGCCCTGGAGTACTACTATCGTAAGACGAGCGATCTGATTTCCGTTGTGGATGTCGCTGCCGGAATGAACTTCAAGAACCAGGTAGTATCGAATATCGGTTCGCTCTCCAACCAAGGTGTTGAGTTCTCTATCAACGCAGTTGCCATCGATAACAAGAAACTGAAATGGGATCTGGGCTTCAATATTACCTATAACCAGAACAAGATTCTCAAGCTGACGACCGGAACGACCGTAGATCCGGAGAATCCATACTTCGTGGAGACCGGTGGTATCTCTGCCGGAACGGGTAACACTATCCAGCGTCACCAAGAGGGTCTGCCGGCTGCTACGTTCTTCGTATATGAGACCACGGTTAATGATGAAGGCTTCTATGAGATCGTTGACCGCTACCAGGATGGCGTCATCGACTCCAAGGACCTCAAGCCGTACCACAACGGCATGGCGCCTGTCACGATGGGTCTTCAATCCAAATGGCAGTTCTATAACTTCGACCTCGGTATTACGCTCCGTTCCAACATCGGCAACTATGTATATAACGATGTTCGCGCAGGCCGTATGAACGGTCTCCAGACGCCGGAGCGTTCGGGTGGTTACACCAACGTCCTCAAAGGCACGGAGGTTGAGTACGCACGTATCTCCGGATCGGAGAGTGTTTCCGTCAGCGCCAATGCATATAAACTGGATATCTGGGTAGAGAACGCTTCGTTCCTCCGCATTGATAATATCACATTGGGTTACACCTGGAACAAACCGGCTATCCGCGCCCGTCTCTATGGTTCGGTTTCCAACCCGCTGGTAATCACCGGTTACAAGGGTCTGGATCCTGAGGTATTCGGCGGAATTGACAATAACATCTATCCGCGTAGCCTCACCGCTCTTGTAGGTGTAAGTCTGCAATTTTAATCAACCTTAAAACAAATTCAACAGTATGAAAAAGATATTTGCAATAGTTGGAGCTGTGTTGATGATGGGCATGACTTCCTGCGTGCATAACTTGAATGTGGAGTCCATTGACCCCAATACCAAGTCCACCATTGACATGCAAGAGCTCTTCGTGAAGTGCTATGCAACGCTGGCACTCACCGGACAGAAAGGTCCTGACGGCAATGGAGACGTTGCCGGTCTCGATGAGGGTACTTCGTCTTTCTACCGTATGATGTTCTCCCTTAACGAGTATTGCGCAGACCAGATTTACTGGATCTGGCCGGATGTATGCGTGGATGATATCCGTAAAGCAACGTGGAATTCGTCCAACGCACTTGTACGCGGCGTGTACTCCCGTTTCTATTTTGATATCACGCTCTGCAACCTCTTTATCGACAAGTTCGCAGAGGAGGCAGGTCCGCGTAAGACAGCAGAGGTACGTTTCATCCGTGCCCTCAACTACTACTATCTGCTGGATATGTTCGGCAATGTGCCCAAGGTATGGAAATCCGGCCTTATGGATCTTCCCGAGCAATACCAGCGTGCGGACCTCTACAAAGATCTGATCGCTGAGTTGGAGAGTCTCGAGGGTGATCTGGCTCCGGCAGGCAACCGCGAGAGTTACTACCGCGTAGATCAGGCCGCTGCCTGGCTGCTTCTCTCACGTATCTATCTGAATGCCGCTATCTATACCGGCAAACCCGAGGCGGAGTGCAAAGCGGATTATGACAAAGCCGCTGAGTATGCGGACAAGGTCATCAATTCTTCCTATGATCTGGCATCCGAATATCGCTTCCTCTTCATGGGCGACAACGACAACCTCTCTGCGGTCAACGATGCTTATAAAGAGATCATCCTCCCGGTAGGTCAGGACGGTATAGAGACCCAGTCCTGGGGTGGTTCGCTCTTCCTTATCGCTTCCTGCTATACCGGCGGTATGCCGGCTTCCGGAACGACCGAGGCATGGAAATGTATCCGTTCTCGTGCCCAATTGGTTCAACTCTTCTGCCCGCAATTCAAACGTCCTGTAGAAGCAAAGACCGCCGCAGAGGCAGCTACCGTATATGGAGCATGCGCAGGTGGTCCGGCAGAGATTACCGCTGCTGCCAAAGACGATCGTGCGATGCTGATCAACTGCAATGGTGATGGCTATGTAACTAATTTCTGGAAGACCCGCGACGGCGATGATTTCTATTCGGGCTGGGGCATTGTGAAGTATAGCAACCTCATGGCTGACGGAACCCGTAACGCCCGTGATACCAAGTTCCCGGATACCGACCTTGTTCTTATGCGTAAGGCGGAGGCTTATCTGAACTATGCGGAGGCAGTTCTCCGCGGCGGTGCACAAAAGACACTGACCGTAGATGAGGCTGTCAATACCGTTCGTCGTCGTTCTATTGCCGATACTTCTCTTTCCGATGTCACCGGTTGGAACATTACTGACAAACCGGGTGCTGTGGGGGGAAAGAACATCCTTGATGAGCGCGGACGTGAGTTGTATGCGGAAGGTTTCCGCCGTAGCGATCTTATCCGTTTCCATAAATTCACCGGCAAGGCGTATGCATGGGAGTGGAAAGGCGGCGCTATTCTGGGTGCGCAAGCAGATATCCCGGAGTACCGCAATCTCTATCCGCTGCCGCTGGCTGAGGTAACGGCTAACCATAACCTCAAACAAAACGAAGGTTATTAATCCGATAAGGAATTAATATTTATTAACAAAAACTTTTAATCAACTTTTTTATTAACTTAAATTAAATTCATTATGAAAGCAAGTAAATTTATGGCAATTGTCATGATGGCATGTACCATTTTGGCAGTTGGATGTAAGAAATCTGGCGGTAACGAAGAGCCGGAAATCAAGAAAACTACTCCTGACGTAGCTGCTACTGAGGGCGCAGTAACGGTTGTTTGGCAAATCGCTAATCTAAGTGAGCTTTGCGATGAGATCGGTTTCGTATTCGCAGGTAACTACAACAACTGGAATACCGCTGATGTAGAGGCAATGGCTCATTTTAAGAAAATTGAGGGCTACGATGACTGGTTCATGGTAGTAATTCCTTTGGTAGAGGGCGTTGATCACCTTGAGGGTAAACCCTGCGCACTGCAGAAGGATGGTACTTTCGAGAGCTCTTGGGCTAATCAATGGATCGGTACTGAGGATCATCCGTGCGAGATCATCAGCGGTTCTGCTGAACTCCAGACCGAGTATGAGGTTGAGTCCAAACTCGTTTGCGCTGCTGATGCTGACGTAGTTTACGTTAAATCGTATGCCTTCAAGACCAACCCGTGCGTTGATGCAGTGTTCGATCAAGTTACCTTCAACCTGACCGTTGAGGTTCCTGTAGCAGATGGTGGTATCGTTTACATCGTGGGTGATGCATTTGAGAAATCTTGGGATAACACCGCTTACCCGATGGAGGGTGCCGGCAAGAACTGGTCAATCACTCTTCCGGCAATCGTAGGTAAAGAGTACAAGTTCTGCGTGAACGCAAACTGGGACAATGACCAGATGGTTCTCAATACTGAGAGAGATTGTATCGAGAAAGCAGGTAACATGAAAGTTGACTTCACAACGATGGAGCCGACCGTTTATGGCTTCATGAACTTCGGTATTACTGAGGATCAGGTTTGTCCGGAAGAGCCTGCACAGGAAGTACCTGCTGGAAATGGAACCTTTACTGTAACAATCTCAAATCGTGAATACACAGAAGGTGACAAGTGTATCTTCACTGGTAACTTCGATGAGAAGTCCTGGGGTGATTCTGACCGTGAGATGACTTACGATGCTAATTCTGCTACTTGGAGTTGGACAGGTGATTATCCTGCTAATTTCCAGTACAAAGTTATCTATAATGGCGCATGGGCAGCTGGTGATAACGTTGTATTCGATGGCGAGACTTTCGAGGCTTCCTTCGAAATTCAATAAAGTTATTGTCTTCTGATAAACAAAATAGCCTGGGCATTTGCTCGGGCTATTTTTTGTGGTTACGGAGAACTTACAGAGTACTTACGTTGGCTTTGACTGTCGGTTGACCGTCGTTTGACCGTCGGGATTTGGCTTATTTTATGCCCACTTTGGAGGGATTATTTCTTCATGCGGAAGTTTCCTTTGGAACCTTTGCGGATGATGAAGGTGCATTGGCCGGCAAAGGCGTGCATCTGAGGTGTTACGAAGCTGTCCAGACAAGTAGCATCTCCGTTGGCAGCGGCGACAAAACCTTCGCCTTCGTAGGAAATGAGGTTATTGGCAAAGGGGCAGAGGTTGCCTTTCCGATCGACCACCTTGACGGTCATGTAGTATAGTTCTTCGGGATTCTCGTCGGCGTTGGCACATTCTACGACCAAGTGGTGGGGTTTGGAGGCTGTGCGGATCGTTTGGCGCGCCGCTTCTTTGCCGTTCTTGTCGTAGGCTACGACTTCGATCTTTCCTTTCTTATAGGGGATGTCGAACCACATGAGGCGGTATCGCGGTAAGAGTTCCGGCCGCGGCGCAGAACCCCATTCGGGGATCTCGAATTTGCCGACTTGCGGCATTTGGCTCACACGCGCTGCCTTGTTTCCTTTGGGTTGCGGGAGAGTTACGGAGAGGTCGCCTTTGGCGAGTTGCTCGGTCTCTTCGGGGGTCGCATGGCGGAGTCTGCCATAGCTCTTTCCGTTGACGAAGAGTTCCGCTTCGGGGTAGGAGGTATAGCAGAAGACAGGCACTTTGTCGCCCTTCTTCCAGTTCCAGTGCGGGAGGAGATGCAGGGTCTCGTCGGATTTGTTCCACTGACTGCGATAGAGCCAGAAACGGTCTTTGGGCAGGGACGCGAGGTCGATGATGCCGAAATAGGAACTGTGGCTGGGCCATGCATCGGTGTCGTACGGCGAGGGTTCGCCGAGGTAGTCAAAACCTGTCCAGACGAATTGTCCGAGTGTCCAAGGGTAGTCATCCTGCAGTTGGAAATCCTGCTCGGGGAGACCCGACCACGCGCAGTACTCGAGGTCGTAACCGGAGGACTGGTTGTCGGAGTAGAGTTTGTCGGGCTGGATGACGGCAGGGATCTTATACACGCCTCTGGAAGAGACGGTAGAGGAAGTCTCGGAGCCGAGAATCATCTTCTGCGGCAGGTTCTCGTACGCCTCTAAATAGCGTCCTGTGCGGTAGTTGAAACCCGGCAGTTCGACCGCCGCGCCGAAGCCATTATGGATGACGTGCATCGCCTGGTCCATGCCGTTCGTCACAGGTCGTGTGGGGTCGAGTTGATGGAAGAGAGCCTGCAACTCCTTCACGATGCCGATACCATCCGGCAGGACTTGGTTCCATACCTCGTTACCGGAGGACCAGAGCATGACGGAAGGGTTGTTGCGGAAATGCTTGACCATGTTGGTGATGTCCCATTTCCACCAGTCATCGAACTCCACGTGGTAGTCATTGTCGGTCTTGCCGTGGTTCCAGACGTCGAAAGGCTCGACGCAGAGCATGATTCCCATCTCGTCGCAGAGCTCCACGAGTTCCGGCGCGGGCATGTTATGACTCGTGCGGACAGCGTCGCACCCCATCTCTTTGAGCATGGTCAGCTGGTGACGCAGAGCGTCTTTATGAATCGCCACGCCGAGCGGACCGAGGTCATGATGGAGGCACACGCCCTTGAACTTACGGGTCTCGCCGTTGAGCTGAAAACCGTTCTCGGGGGTGTAGCTGACAGAGCGGATACCGAAGGGGGAGTTCACTTCGTCGATGATCTCCTTGTTTTTATAGACGCGCGTGCGCGCTACATAGATGTTCGGCGTCTCCGGGCTCCATAACTGCGGGCTGCGGATGTCCGTTGCCCCTTCCTGTCCGTCGATGGTGGCTACCACTCTGCCGTCGAAGAGGATGTCGGTGTGGACGCTGAACCCTTCATTCATCAACTCTTTCACTCTTTCACTCGTTAACTCCTCCACACCGTTCTGAAGCTCGGCGGCAAAGGTGATCTGCGCAAAATCCTTGCTCACTTTAGGCGTCCGGATGAGGATACCGAAAGTCGGGATATGCACGGGGTGGCTCTCTACGAGATGGACGTTGCGGTAGAGTCCTGCGCCCGGATACCAGCGGCTCTGCTGGGGTTTGTTCTCCAGAAAGACATCGATATCCACGGAGTCGGAGGTGATGAGGTGGGGGAGGATGTAGCAATCGAAAGTGTTGTAGCCATAGGGCCAATAGACCATCTCTTCGCCGTTGACATAGACGTCGGCATGACTCATGGCTCCATCGAAGACGAGTGTGTAGAACTTGTCCTTATTGACTTTGACGCGCGTGCGGTAGTGGCCTTTTCCCATCCATGGGAGTCCACCGCTGCGCCCGGTTTTCCAGGTAGCCTCGTTCTCTCCGTTCTGCACGACGATGACTTTTTGGAGGTCGTTCTCGCGGTCAAAAGGTCCGCTGATTGCCCAGTCGTGAGGGATGGTCACTTCGCGCCAAACGGTATCGACGTTCGGCATCTGAGCCGACGGCTCCTGGCGGAACTGCCAGGAGGTCAGGAGGGTGCTAATCGCTAATAAAATGCAAAGCATCGGGTTAGGGGATTAGGGGATTAGGGGATTAGGGGATTAGGGGTTAGAGAAAACGGTATTCGGTTATCTCGTCGAGTTTCTCGCCGGGACGGAGAATGATATTCGGGAAGGAGGGATGATTGATGCTGTCAGGCCAGTTCTGCGCCTCGAGACAAACGGCGTGCTGCTCGTCGTAGAGTTTGCCGTTCTTTCCTTCGTTCTTCTCGATCCAGTTGCCGGTATAGACCTGCAGGCCCTTCATCGTCGTCCAACACTCCATAGTCCTTCCGTCGGCTTGGAGGGTCGCGGCGTGGCGGAGCTCTTTGGGCGCGTCTCCGTCGCATAGACACCAGTTGTTGTCGATACCTCTGCCCGGCTCGAAGAACTTGTCGTGGATGCGGTCTCCGATGCGTACGGGTTGGCGGAAATCCATCGGTGTGCCGGCTACAGGCAGGATCTCTCCGGTCGGACAAGCGGTGTCGTCGAAGGGGGTGTAGCGGTCTGCGAATACTTGCAGGATATGCTCATCCACGCGTCCGCCGTCTTCGCCTGCAAGGTTGAAATAGGCATGGTTGGTCATCGCCACGAGGGTGGGGGCGTCGGTCTTCGCCTCATAATGAATGACGAGGCGGTTGTCCTTTGTCGCGGTATAAGTGACATAGATGTCCACGTTGCCGGGATAGCCTTCCTCGCCGTCTTTGGCGCGGTAGCGGAGTTTGATCTCATAGATACTCTGCTCGACGACCTCCCATATCTTCGCGTTGAATCCCTCCACGCCGCCGTGCAGGCTGTTCGTGCCGTTATTGACGGGCAGTTGGTAGGTCTTGCCGTCGAGGGTGAACTTGCCGTCTTTGATGCGGTTGGCTACGCGTCCGCAGATGGCGTTGAAATAGGTCTCTTTGGTTCGCCACTCCTCCGCTGTGCGGAAGCCAAGGACGATATCCTTGACTTCCCCTTTGCGGTTGGCTACCAGCAGTCTGGTGATCTTCGCGCCGAGATTCGAGATCTCCGCTTTGAGACCGCCGCTGCTCTTAATCGTATAGAATTGGATCGGTTTCATATCACTCCAAGCGGGAAACGCCGTCTCCAATTTCTGCAACATAGAAATCGGCTTTGAGGCCGGTCTTCTTCTCGTACTCTTCGCCGACGAAAGCTTTGAAGCGGTCGATAGCTTCCTCTTTGACGAGGCTGACGGTACATCCTCCGAAACCGCCACCGGTCATGCGGCTGCCGAGCACGCCTTCTACCTGCCAAGCGGCTTCAGCAAGGGCATCGAGCTCGGGACCGGTCACCTCATAATCGTCGCGGAGGGACACATGGCTGGCAGTCATCAGTTCGCCGAAATACGCGATCTCGCCTTTCTTGAGCGCCTCTACGGCTGCTGCGGTACGCGCTACTTCGCCTACGACGTGGCGGGCACGTTTCTTGGCAATCGGGTCGGTGATAGCGGATTCCACTTCTTTCCAGTCGTCCTCGGTCAGCTCGGCGAGGAACTTGATGGGTTTCACTTTGCTGATCTGCTCCACGGCGGTGTGGCATTGGCGGACGCGGTCGTTGTACGCGCCGCTGTCCAGATGATGCGGGCTGTGGGTATTGGTGATGACCACTTTGATGCCATCCAGTTTGACGGGCACGTGCTCGAACTCGAGGGTGTCGCAGTTGAGGTGGATAGCATGATCTTTCTTACCCTGCGCACTCGCGAACTGATCCATGATACCGCACATGACACCTGCGTACTCATGCTCGCAAGCCTGGCCGATGAGAGCCAACTCCGTGCGGTATTTCTTGTCGTCCGGATCTTTCCAACCCATCTCTTCAGTGAAGGCGCGTGCGGTAACCACCTCCATGGCAGCGGAACTGCTCAGTCCGGCTCCTGCGGGCACGTTACCGAAATAAAGCAGGTCGTATCCGCTCTCCAGTTTCGCCTCCGGATGGCGGCGACGGATGATCTCGATGCATCCCAGCGAGTAGTTACACCAAGCGCGATCAGGCTGCGGAGCGATAGCGTCCATCGGAATCTCATACACCTGCGGCATGTTCAGCGAATGGAACCGCAGTACGCGGTCGTTATTCTTGGCGATCAAGAGCCAAGCGCCGAAGCTGAGTGCGCAAGGAAAAACAGCGCCGCCGTTGTAATCGGTATGCTCGCCGATAAGATTGACACGACCCGGGGAGAAGAAGATTTTCTGAGCTTTCTGATGATAGGCTTGCTCAAATGCCTGTTTCATTTCTTGTGTTGTCATAGTAGTGGTAAAATGAGAGTTTAACAAAAAATAGCATGCAAAGGTACGTTTTTTTTTTCAAATATGCAAGTTTTTATTGAAATATGCAATAAAAATAGTAAGAACTCTTGCATATTCGGAAAATTTGTTGTAACTTTGTGGCGAGTTTTAAAAATAGACTTAATTTAACCCTCAAATCTATAAGCGTATGAGACTCGAATTTTTACTCTATTCCTTACTGTTTATCCTCATTGGATTGATGTTGGTGTCCTTCTTCCTGGTATGGAAGTGGTTTGACGCTCGTGACCGGCTGAAAGTCGTGCGTGAAGTGACGCGTGAGCAGACGATTCATGCGATCCGCCATGCGCATAATAAATGCCGCTGGTTGTTGTATGTCAGTCTGCTTTTGGCGATTGCCTATATCCCGATACCTTTCTATTTGCAGGATTTCTATGGCACGTTGGCTTATCCGGCAGTAGTGATTCTGGCGGATCTGTTGATACTCATCGGGCTTCGTTCCCGTCGGAATGCTTATATGGCTTCCATCGACGAATACGTGAATGAGAATGAGGAGCACGTGCGTGAGGCAGCGGCGGCTCGTGAGCAACAACGCGAGCAATGGAGACGTGAGGCAGCTACTCTCAATCCGCAGGCGGAGGCGCTCATCAAGGAGACGCTGGGCGATGATTATGAGGTTTGGTACCAGCATGATATTCTCACCGGCAGAAATATCCTCGCGAACCGTGAGTCGGGGCTCTTGTTTGCCCAGGGAATCGTTATTCCTTTCTCGGAGATCATGGAGGTGCGCATGGGACGCAAGGACCTGAAGCTCGTGACATCCGACAGTATGCATCCGTTTATCACGCTGGATTTCGGCGCACTGCCGATCAACCCGGAGACCGGAAACAAGTACATGGACGAGATCGCTACGGAGATCCAGAAACTTATCCCGTAATACCCAGTTATATACCATAAAAAAAGAGGCTCGAGGGCCTCTTTTTTGTGTATATCGTGCATATGTACGATTAGTAGGATTCTTCCGCGTTGGGGAAGGAGCTGTCTTTGACTGCGTTGACGTATTCGCTTACTGCGGATTTGACGTCCTGAGCGAGGGTGGCAAAATGGCGGAGGAACTTGGGCTTGAAGCCTTGGTTGAGGCCTAACATGTCGTGAAGCACGAGGACTTGTCCGTCGCAACCATTGCCGGCGCCGATACCGATAACCGGGCAGGAGACGGCTTTCGTTACTTTCTCTGCCAACGCCGCAGGGATCTTCTCCAGGACGATAGAGAAACAGCCGGCTTCGTCCAAGAGTTTGGCGTCGTGGAGCAGTTTGGCAGCCTCTGCCTCTTCTTTGGCGCGGAGGCCGTAACCGCCGAACTGATTGACGCTCTGCGGCGTCAGGCCGAGGTGTCCCATGACGGGTACGCCGGCTTGGATCATGTGGCGGATAGCAGGAAGGATCTCTTCGCCGCCCTCGAGTTTGACGGCATCGCAACCGGATTCCTTGAGGATCTTGATGGCGTTGCGCACGGCTTCCTCTTCGCTCACCTGATAACTGCCGAAAGGCATGTCGCAAACGACGAGCGAGTGCTGCGCCGCACGGACAACTCCTTTGGTGAGGAAGATCATCTCATCCACGGTGATGGGCAGCGTGTATTGGTTTCCGCAAACGACGTTGCTGGCGCTGTCGCCCACTAAAATCATATCAATCCCTGCCTCATCGACGAGAGAGGCAAGGGTAAAATCATAACTTGTTAGCATGGCGATCTTCTCGCCGTTAGCCTTCATCTGACGCAGTTTGGAAGTCGTCATTCGGCTATTTTGTACATGTACAGACATTGTTTATTTGTTTTTTAGAATGATCCAGATAATAATCGGCGCTCCGAACAAGGCACTGATGGTCGATATCGGAAGCGGATAGACAAAGAGCGAACACAGCACATCGCAAATCAGCAGCAGCCCAGCGCCGATGAGGGCACAAGCGGGGATGGTGATGCGGTGGTTGGAAGTCTGAAAAATCCCCCGGGCGATATGCGGAACCGCTACGCCGATGAAGGCGATGGGGCCGCAGAAAGCCGTTACGCCGCCGGCTAAGAGACCGGTCGCGAGGACGATATAGAGCCTCGTGCGCTCAACGTGGATGCCCAGTCCGCGGGCGTAGTCTTCGCCTAAGAGCAGACCGTTCAGCGGCTTCATCGCCAGGATGACAAAGAGCGTGCCGAGGAGCAGGATAGGGAGCAAGAGCCGCATGTCCGCCCAACTGACACTGCTGAGTGAACCGAGCGTCCAGACGATGAAGAGTTTCAGCGCATCGGGGTTGGCGAAGTTCTGCAGCAGGCTCACTAACGCGCCGGCGATGGAGCCGAACATCATACCCACAATCAGCAGGCTGACATTACCCGTCACGCGCCGGCTGACCGCCAGGACCAGCAGTAAGACCCCTGTCGCGCCGATGCACGCGGCTATCGGCAGCATCATCACCATCGTCGCGGAGCACATCGTCAGGAAGGCTACGCCCAGACTCGCGCCGGACGAGACGCCTAAGGTATAAGGTCCGGCAAGAGGGTTGCGGAAGAGGGTCTGCATGATCAGTCCCGAGACAGAAAGCGACGCGCCGGCAAGAACCGCCGTAATCGCTTTCGGGATACGGATGGCATGCAGGATATTGTGCTCCATGACACTCAATGTGTCAAACGGCCACAGCCAAATGCTGCCGCTACATATATCCAGGCAAAAAAAGAGTGCCAGAAGCACGCCCAACCCTATGAATATTCCTGCGTTTCTCTTCATCGTTTGCAAAAACGATGCAAAGGTACTGCTTTTTTTTGAGATATGCAAATTTATGCCGATTTTCTATCATTTTTCTTTCTCCCTAACCTCAGCGCAACGTCAGCGCAAGGTCTGCTGATTTATGACCATTTGAACCGATGTTGAAACGAGGTTGACAGGTATTTGCACAATATTTTTATACAAGCGGCTAAAATGGAAGAGGAGATTTTTTTTTTTTGTCCAAAATTACCAAAAATGAATCAAAAATTATTTTTTTGATATATGAAAATTTTCGGGTATAAATTTGCCAAGTAAAATGCAATTTTAACTATTTTACATAGATAGCGGCTATGCTTGCATAAGACGATATTTATTTGTACAAAAGAAAGAAACCATCCGACTTGTCAACAAAATGTGCGGTCGTTAGCCGCACATTTATCACAATTCTACAAACCGGTGACGGTATTGTTTGAGCGCGTCGAAGCGCATAAAGTAGTCTGTGGAGCCTTTCGGAATAAACACGCGCTCAATACGATTGCACCTATCAAATGCGGTGGACTCAATGCGTTCTATTGACTTAGGCAAGGTAATAGAAGCCAAACTATTGCAGTCATTGAATGCATAAGTTCCTATATATTTTGTGCCCTCTGTTATTACTACTTCTGATAGCATGGAGCAAGCGGCAAATGCACCTGACTCGACAGACTCAATACCGCTGCCAATAGAGACTTTTTTAAGACTACTGCAGCCGTCGAAACAACTTCTTGTCACTTGATGGATGCCCTGTAATTTGATTTCGCTTTCTAATGAATAACAGCCCAAGAAGGCGAATTCTCCAATATACACAACGCTATCCGGAATAGAAATGTGCGATAAATTGCGCCGTTGAGAAAAGGCAGAGTCTGCAATTACCTCAATGCTATCAGGTATAGATGAACTATTGCAACCATGAACCAGTGTGTTAGTCGCAGTAACAATGATAGCATTGCAGTTTTCACGAGAGTCAAACATAGGATTTCCTTGCTCAACGACCAGAGAAGTCAGTTGCTCACACAACTCAAAATTATTCTTCCCTATCATCGATACAGTTTTCGGAATGATTAGTGACGTCAATTCATTGCATCCATTTATGGCATATGCGCCAATGTCAGTCACAAAATCCGGTATTCGATATGCTCCCTTTAACCCCGATGGCATACGTGTGAGTGTGGTAATGTCTCCACAAGTAGAAAATTGCACTCCATACTCATCTCTAAAGTGTTTTCTAACAAATGTTTTCATGCTTGTTAATTAGATTAGTTGGTTTGTTCTTGTATAATTGTGCTATACTCAAAGACAAAATCTCGGCAGAAGATAAAATCTGTGAGAGCAAATTTTGTATGGTCAAAAAGATTGTGGAAGGCACGATTGATATGGAGATCTTTCGTAAGTTCGGGGTCAAGACCTTCATTCCAGTTAAACGGCGTGCAGTCCATACCTCTGATGGTGTCGAAAGGCATGTCTATATCGCGTGGCAATACCAATGAAAAAGTAACTCCATCTGCATATAGACTATTCCAACCGAAATCGCTTATAGCATTAAACAACTTTTGCCTATCTTCTTTTTGGTAGGGATGCAAAGCAGGATAGTCATATGCAAGATAACATTTGGCGGTTAACATAATGTCTGGCTGAATAGCAGACATCTGACGATAGAGTTCATGCGCGCGATCATACATACGTTTAAGCGCGTCATGCAAGGCATCATTAAAGGCAATTATGTCGGGCAGAAGTTCTTCTTGTGCTTTACGCGTACATGCTTGCTCGTTCAAGATTCTTTTTCGTAAGTCCAACAAATATTCACCTTCCGGATAACCTGTTGCATCAGAATCATAAATGTAGCTTATTTCCTCCTCTATAAGTTGAAGAGTTTGTTCGTCGTATTGTATCATAGCTTTACAGCATTATAGTTTCTTCCTTTCTAATCTTTCACGCTCGGCTGCTATCTCCTCCGGAGTGAGAATAACAGCAAACAAAGTGATTTCAGAAAACATCTTGGCAATGTGCGGTTCACAATGCGTTAGTTCGCAAAATTCTTTGAAAGGCGGATCTTCCTCTCGGTTATTGCAAATAAGTACCGCCATTTTGCTACGGATGTCAATGTCTGACATAAAGAGTTCTTTAAGACGTAGCAATTCAAGCTGGTCGTTGATTTCTTGTGTTGTCATAATCTATCAATTAAAAAAATACAGCGTGACTTTCGAATCACGCTGCAAAATTACTGCTCCGCTCGTTCACAAAGTGGCAGAGCATTATTTTTATTAAAAATCGCTTCCGGATAGTTGATTTTGTATCTCCTGAGCTTTCTGCTGATTGTATTGGTCAACTTCTTTCTGGAATATACCATCCAGTGCTTCCTTGCCCCCATAAGTCACCTTACAATCATCAAAGCCTCGATAGAATAACTCCAAATCAATCTTATCGTCTAAATGCCAGATTGCTGCACTACTTTCTTCCAAATCTTGAACGACCTTACCGCCGTGCATCTTTTGGATCAAAGTAGCTTTACCATACTTCTCCTCAAAGCGCGAAATGATAGCGCGACACTGCTCCATTCCGGGGATGTCTTTATACTTGTCGGTAACGGAGAAGGAAATCTTAATCTTGTAAACAGTGTGTGTAAGTTTGGTAGCGCGCATTTCTATATAGCACTCGTAAGTCATAAAAGTGCCGTAGATACTACTAACTTCAACATCACTTCCTCCTTCATAGATGTACGTTTTCCCTGTAAAGCCCTTTTCGCTAAAAGCGGTTAAGAACTCCTCATAAGTACTCCCGAAAGGGACACCAAATACTTGAACTGCGGACTTTTGTCCAAATGCGGTTGCTACTCCCATGAAGAGAAGCAGACCAAAAAGAATAACTTTTCTCATAACTTGTTAATTTGATTATTATAATAATGCAGCGTGACCCAAACGAATCACGCTGCAAAATTACAAAACCAAACTCCCACAAAAAGGAAGAGGCACATTTTTTATCTTCTTACCCAAAAGCGACCGCCATTTGTACTATAATACAAACCTTTGGAAGTTTGTGCCAAGATTTCTTTTCCGCCGTCGGTTAATGAAAGAAATTCTCCATAGGAAGAACTTGTACATCTTGATACCCAAAAACTGCCCTTGTTTGTGGAAGCATAGACTCCTTTGCTTGTAATTGCAATAAGCTCATTCCCAAATGGCAATAAGTCAACAAATGTTCCATACGAAGAACTTGTGCAACGAGACACCCAGAAACGTCCACCATTTGTTGAATACTCAATTGTGTTTTTTGCAGGATTGATTCTAATCAGTTCACTGCCGAGTGTAATCATGTTAGGCATAACTAAATTATTTAAAATTAACGATGTTTAACAAATTCTGGGTGCTTCTGTATGAAGTTGTGATATGGTATAATTGCATCTTCATACATTGTCTTTCTTGCATAGTAAGGACGACTAAGATGATACAAATCTATCGCAAGTTTGTTTTCTTCCTCATTGTACCAAGTGGCATAATCAATCCATTTAAACTTTCCACAATAAAACTCATTAAGATTATTAAGAATAATGTTATTGTCGTTGTGATTCCCGCAACAAACGAAAATATCAGCATCCAAATTACATATTTGTTCCTGTAAAAAGTCTCTATAATCATCAATAGCTTTTGATAACACCTCATCTTTGCAATCACTTCCACCAGTCTCCTTTTTACAATTTATTCTCGCATATGGATAGCTATCTGCAAGTTTTAATGCTTCCTGCACGTTGATATCTTCGAAGTTAATCATCATATTAGGGATAGTTTTCACGAGACCGTATAAAATATTAACAATATTGGTATTAAATGCGTATTGTTTATATAAACGGTATTCCTCAAAATCACTATCTGGATGATGGTAAGAATCACCTCGTAAGTCCCACCAATTAGAATGATCGTCGCCTCCATTTTGATCTTTTGTTAAAAATAATATGCGCAAAGGAACTTTGGCCCACAACTCATTTTCTCTGCCAGATTCTAAATGTACCCAATTGGCGCCATCCCGATATTCCTTACCACGATACATAATGCCATCAGGAGTAAATGACACATTATGACCACGCTTAATATATTCTTGCTCCCATCTATGTAAGATGTCTTCATTCTTTTTTACGTAATCCATATTATTAAGTTTTTAGTGGTTATACATTTTATTTACTCTATCTGCATCTTCCGCAAACTCTTTCCGCATCGATTCCGGAGCAAGCACCTCAACATCGGAACCGTATTTGTATAATTCCTGCTTGAAGTCGGTGCTCGGAATAATAAAATACCGGAAGATAGAATACTCTTCATTCGTCTCTATTTCTTCTTGCGAAGTATGCAACGGCAAGGAACGCAAATAAGGTACTTGCTCGGCTGAAACGGATATTTTAACCTCGACCGGCTCGTAATTCAAATCAGCAGTACCATAAGCGTCTTTGAAATACGCTTCCGCATTGAAGCCTTTGGGCAACTTATATTTCTGCGTAGTCGGTTCAATGGCATGGATGCGGTCAAGCGAATACAAATACGTTTGATCTATACCGGGTGAGTATGCCAATACGTACCAACGTTGCTTGAACATCTTGAGACAATATGGCTCAACGATGAATGTTGCGGGATAGTCCTTTGTAAAACTCTGATAAGTCATTTCTATAGCTGTCTTATCGCGCAGGGCTTCAATGATAGGCGCAAGGAACTTTTCTCCAGACGGTATCGGCTCAAATAGAATTTGGTCGGATAGTTCCTTGCTGTCTTTAAGCAGGCTATCCATCGACATTAAGTTCAATAAGCGCAAACGCAGATCTGTGCCGCGTAAGTCAGATGCCTCTTCAATATAATACTCATTATAGGCATTGCATTTGATATGGACATCAAAAAGCATTTCAACCGTGCTTTTCCACCGATGGAAATTACTCTCCGGGAGATAGTCCTGTTTGTACTCGTTAACGGACGAGTGTGCCCATTTTTCATCTATCGCTGCGCGTGAAATAGGACCGCGTGCGATGGTGTTCAACAGCCAAATATAGCAGTTGAAAAGATAAGCAGTTGATGATTTAAGTTTTTTCTTCGTTTCCATGTGCGTTAAATTTTTCACGGTGCAAAATTACTGCTTCATACTCCCACAAACTGAAAGAGTGTGCAAATTTATAGATTTTTTTTCAAATATGCAAATATAATCAAAGATTTTTAGACAAAAGTAGAAAGACAATAGACAAAAAAATCTGCACTTGGGATCCAAAAATTATTTATATTGAACGGACGAAGGCAGAACGCGGCTCAGAGAGCCGATGTCGGGATTTAATCCCGACGCAATAGACGAAGGGGTGAGCGGCGTTCATCTATTCATGTCACCCAATTGCTAAGAGTAACCTTTATTCTTCATCTATTGATGTTTCTCCTGAGAGTTGTTCGGTGGAACCGCTGAAAAGAGATAACTGTCGTATGGCGCGATCATAGTCGGACTCTAATTGGTTCATCTCTCGCTGACGATAGATGGTGTATTCGTGCACGGCTTTTTCTTGCGCTTGTTGGTGGCTTATAGAACCGCTTCCTTCTAACAACGGGCGACGGTTATTGCTTAGCACCCGATCGAGTTCGTCTATCCACTCTTGCATGGTCATAGGATGTTGCTCCATCGCTTGCAATTCCGCATAGTCGAAGAACTGAGACACCAACAGATTTAGTCGCTGGAGTTCTATTTCCGTCAAATAGTTCTTGGCAATAGTTACATCATCTTTTGTGATATAGTTCCCTTTGAAGTTCGTCATGCCGAGCATCGGCTTTTCATTATCGACTCTGTCATAGACCACCTCAGCCGCTGTATGTTGGTGTGCTGCATAGTGCATCTTGTTTTGCACCGTAGCAAAGAACTGACGTGTAATCTCGGCTTTCGGATCATAATCCACCGCAGTTGCATAGATGTCGGTCACTTGCTGATAGAGGTTGCGCTCACTACTACGAATATCGCGGATACGCTGGAGTAATTCGCGGAAATAACGTCCTCCGTTACCTTTTAGCCGTTCGTCATCCAATGTGTAGCCTTTTATGATATATTCGTGAATGCGCTGAGTAGCCCATTGACGGAAACGCGTACCTTGCACGGAATGAACACGATAACCGACAGAAATGACGACATCAAGGTTGTAGAAATTGGTGGGTTTGGTAGAAAAGTCGGAAATTCCGATTTTTCTCACCGTATCTGCTTCGGAAAGTTCACCTTCCTTGTAAATATTCAGAATATGCTCGTTGATGGTAGAGCGCGATTTTCCAAACAATATACTCATTTGCTCAATAGGCAACCAAACCGTTTCGTCTTGAAACAATACATCAACAGAAACTCTCCCTTCTTCAGATTGATAGATAACAATCTCTCCTTTGGTATCTTTTGTAAGATCTTGTGTATTCATAAAAAGAATCTAATTGCGCTTGCAAAGGTACTACTTTTTTCTGAATTATGCAAATAAATCTCTCTTTTTTCCAGCATCCACAAAAAAATCTGCATTTTTATAGAAACAAAAAAACAGAGCCTCGTTTTCGAAACTCTGCAAATATAAATCGTGCATTTTTGCCTATTTTTCAATTTTCCAAACATTGCCTGGATTATTTGAATATGTGAAATCGTCTCCCATTTTAGGTCTTATTCCGCTAATTCTTCGCGCCATTCCTTGAGCTTGCGTTGAAGCAGTGCTTTGTCCGGTAAATACAGTGAATATTGCGAAGCATACACATTAGAGTCTTCCGGCAAAGTCAGTTCTACCAAGGCATCGCTCTTTTCACTACAGAGCAAAATACCTATTGTCGGGTTCTCAAAGTCTTGCTTAACATAGCGGTCGTAATAATTGACATACATCTGCATTTGACCAAGGTCTTGATGTGTCAAATCGCCGGTTTTGAGATCAATCAGTACATAACATTTGAGCAGACGGTTATAAAACACCAGATCCACATAGAAATTGCGTTCATCGAATGTAAAACGCTTCTGGCGAGCCTCGAACAAGAATCCCTTGCCCAGTTCAAGCAGGAACTGCTGCATCTTGCTGATAATAGCATTTTCTAACTTCGATTCTGTATATACGGTCTCCGGTTTAAGACCAAGAAACTCCAAAGTAAGCGGATTCTTTATTATATCTTCCGGCTTCTCTACTGTCTGACCTTCTTGTGCCAAACGCATCACCTCCTCTTTCTTACGACTAAGCGCAAGACGCTCATACAAACTGCTCCCGACTTGACGGCTGAGTTGCTTGACAGACCATTGTTGCTGCGCACACTCCAATTCATAGAAACTGCGTGCTTCGATATTCTCTATGCGCATCAGAATAAGATAGTGCGACCAAGAGAGGATAAATCGAGGCAATTGAATTGTAGCAACGCCGTTGCCACAATCTGCAACTTGTTTAGAATCAGGCGCTTCACCTTGATTTCCTAATTGTGGCAACGGCGTTGCTACAATTGAAGCATTCGCATAAGCCTGATAGAACTTACGACATCTAACGAGCGTATCATACGTCCAGTCAGCCCCATATCGCTCCATTAAACGTGCGGATAATTGTTTGAGGACTTGTTCTCCGTACTTTGCCCGTTCGCCTTGCTGCTCGTCTTCTAAGATATAGCGCCCCACTTCATAGCGGGTTTTGACTTCTGCTATTTTGACAGCACTTATCGCATAAGTCCGCGCTTGGTCAATTAAGGACGATATGCGCTCGAACAATGCTTCAATCCTTTGCGTTGTTTCTATATTAGCCATAGTTGAATATATTTCTATTATATAAATCGTGCATTTTGCCTGTTTTCTCAATATTCAAAACATTGTGATTTTTCAAACAGCGGTCAAGCGCATAATGTCGTATGAGTTTTTGTTTCGTTTGCGGCATAGCGTATTTATCAAATGGCTTGCAAAATTACAACTTTTTTCTGAAATATGCAAATATGTAAGGTAGTATTTTTGATTTTTGCATATTTTGATGCATCTACGGGCAGAAAAGCAGGCACAAAAAAACAGAGCCTCGTTCCCGAAACTCTGTATATAAAGGTACATAAAAAAATGACATACGCAAATTTGTATGCCATTTTTTGAAAATTAGTGATTGATTATGGTAAAAAAGCTACCATAAAATCCGTTAGTTGCGGAACTTGAGTTCGCCGTCGCGGAGCTCGACGATGACGGGTTTGGATTGATCTACTCTGCCGCCGATGATGGCCTTGGACAGCTCGTTGAGGACGAGGCGCTGGAGGGCTCTCTTGACAGGCCGTGCGCCGAACTGCGGGTCGTATCCTTCCTTGGCGATATAGTTGATCGCGTCGTCCGTGACGCGGAGGTCGATACCCTGCTCTTCGAGCATCTTGTGGATGCGGCTCACTTGCAGACCGACGACTGCTTTGATATCCGACTCGGTCAGTTCAGAGAAGTGGATGATCTCATCGATACGGTTGATGAACTCCGGTCGAACCTGTGCGCGGAGTTGCTCCTCCGTGAGGTTGGAAGTCATGATAATCAAGGTGTTCTTGAAATTGACCAAACGACCTTTGTTATCCGTCAGACGACCGTCATCGAGCACTTGCAGCAGGACGTTGAAGACATCGGGGTGCGCTTTCTCTATCTCATCGAAGAGGACGACGGAGTAGGGTTTACGCCGGATGGCTTCGGTCAGCTGTCCGCCTTCATCGTAGCCCACGTATCCCGGAGGCGCACCGATGAGTCGCGTCGCGGAGAACTTCTCCTGGTACTCGGACATATCGATACGCGTCATCATATTCTCGTCGTCGAAGAGGTAATCCGCAAGGGCTTTCGCCAACTCGGTCTTACCGACACCGGTGGTACCAAGGAAGATGAACGAACCGATAGGACGTTTGGGATCCTGGAGCCCAGCACGGCTACGCCGGATAGCGTCGGAGACCGCTTCAATGGCTTGGTCTTGGCCGATGACACGTTTATGGAGCTCTTCCTCCAGATGGAGCAGTTTGTCGCGCTCGGATTGCATCATCTTTGCAACCGGAATACCCGTCCAACGAGCTACTACTTCGGCGATATCGTCTTCATCGACTTCCTCTTTGATGAGGGAATCGGTACCGAGCTGATGCAGGGTGTCCTGAGCGGCTTTGATGTTCGCTTCGGCGGCAGGAATCTGGCTGTACCGGATCTCCGCTACCTTGCCGTAATCGCCTTCGCGCTCGGCTACTTCCGCCTGGTGTTTGAGGGTCTCGATACGTGCTTTCTCATTCTGGATGGTAGCCACGTATCCTTTCTCTTTGTTCCAGCGTGCGTTGAGTTCGTCGGATTGCTTTTTCAGCTCCGTCAACTGTGCTTCAATGGCTTTGAGTTTGACTTCGTCCTTATCGCGCTTAATCGCTTCGCGCTCGATCTCAAGCTGCTTGATCTGACGGTCGAGCGAATCAATCTCTTCGGGCTTGGAGTCCACCTCGAGACGCAGTTTGGCTGCGGCTTCATCGACCAAGTCAATCGCCTTATCCGGCAGGAATCGATCGGTTATATACCGCGCGGAGAGGGTTACCGCTGCGATGATGGCATCGTCTTTGATACGCACCTTATGGTGGGTCTCGTAGCGCTCTTTCAGACCACGGAGGATAGAGATCGTCGCCGCCTCGTCCGGCTCATCGACCATGACTTTCTGGAACCGCCGCTCCAGGGCTTTGTCGGTCTCAAAATACTTCTGATACTCATCGAGGGTGGTAGCACCGATGGCTCTCAGATCGCCACGTGCCAAAGCCGGTTTCAGGATATTCGCTGCGTCCATCGCACCGCTTGACTTTCCTGCTCCGACGAGGGTGTGTATCTCATCGATGAAAAGGATGATTTCTCCGGCCGCCGCCACTACTTCGTTGACGACGCCTTTGAGTCGTTCCTCAAACTCACCCTGGTACTTCGCACCCGCAATCAGGGCACCCATATCGAGGGAGTAGATTTGTTTCTTTTTCAGGTTCTCGGGCACATCGCCGCGTACGATACGATGGGCGAGGCCTTCCGCGATGGCAGTCTTACCGACACCCGGTTCGCCGATGAGAATCGGGTTGTTCTTCGTACGGCGGCTCAGGATCTGGAGCACACGCCGGATCTCGTCATCACGTCCGATGACGGGGTCTAACTTCCCCTCTCGAGCCCGCTCACAGAGGTTGATAGCGAACTTCTTGAGGTTCTCGTTCTGGTTGTTGGAATTGTAATTGTTCGTGTTCATAGTTGTATATCGTTTAGTTATAATTTACTAGGGTACTAGAGTTCTAGGGTACTAGAGTACTAGTTCACTAAACAATACACAAACTATGTTCCAAACGGGTTCAAACTGACAAAATGGCAGAATCTTGCAGCCATTTGAGAAGCGCCGCCATGTTCGGGAAGACTTTGTCGGCGTGCTCCGCTTCCAAGTCAGCGTCGGGCAGAATACCTGTATTCACGGCGCAAGTGAAGAGTCCTGCGGCTTTCGCGGCACGCGTTCCCAAAGGAGCATTCTCCACCACCATACATTCCTCTTTTTTGAAACCGGAACGCTCCCAGGCTTTGAGGTACGGTTCGGGATTCGGCTTGCCGTACTTCACATCAAAGGCAGAGATGATGCCCGTGAAGACCCCATCGAAAGTGTCGTTGAGCGAATTGATGAGGTTCCGTTGGCCCGAACCGGTAACGACCCAACATTGGATGCCGTTCTTGTGCAGGTATTGCAGCACATCGCGCACCCCGGGAATGAGTGCGGGTAGTTCGCCTTTATTGAGTTGGAGGAAATAATGGGACTTGGTATCGTATATGTGGTCGATCAGTTCCTGCGGCGCGTCGGTACCGTGGAGGCGCTGGTAGATCTCGTTGATGACGCCGGGACCGGTTCTGCCCTCGTTGCGGTAACAGTCCATGGCGGTATAAGGCACTCCGTTCTCGTTCATCGCCATCTCCCAAGCCTTGGCATGGCAAGGCATGGAGTCAAAAAGCACACCATCTTGGTCAAAAAATACTGCACGTATTTTTTGACTATTTACCATTTTATCATTTACCATTTTGTCATTTATCATTTATATGTCCTTTCGCCGAAGATGGTCGAGCCGATGCGAACCATGTTGGAGCCGCACTCAATAGCTATCCGGTAGTCATCGGACATGCCCATGGAGAGGATCGCTGGGTTATTTACCATTTCTTTATTCACTTCGTTCATACGATCTGCTTTGCCGTATGGGTCATTTATTGCGTCATTTAGACATTTTGCAGCCTCTTCGAAGCAGCGGCGGATTTCGGTTTCGTCGTCGGTGTTTGTCGCCATCGCCATGAGTCCAACGATGCGTAATCCATGCCAAACAGTAGCGCTATGGTCTAGGATTAGTCTTACTTGAGTCTTACTTAACCCCGTTTTTGTCTCTTCTTTGGCTACGTGGATTTCGAGCAGGATATTTTGGACGATTCCTTGTTTGATCGCCTCTTCGTTGAGTGCATTCAAGAGTCGTTCGGAGTCCACGGAGTGGATGAGGTATGGGCGGAGTTTGAGCAGGTCGCGCACTTTGTTGGTCTGGAGATGTCCGATGAAATGCCAGTGGATGTCGTCGGGCAGGAGCGGGACCTTTTGTTTGAGTTCCTGGACTCTGCTCTCGCCGAAATGTCGCTCTCCGGCGTCGTACGCTTCGCGAATCGCCTCTACGGGGTGGAACTTACTCACGCACACGAGCGTGACGTGCGCGGGTATATGCGCACGCACGTTCCGTATATTATTAGTAATAGAGAAGTCCGTCGGCATTATTGTTGGTTCAGCCATTGGATATACGGTGTGATATAGCGTTCTTTTTTCTCCTGATAGACGGTGTTGAGGTCCACCATGATTCCTGTCTCATAGACATTTGCCAGCTCGTCGTTAATGGCATTGCCGAAGAACTGCAGGTCGTTGGTGATGTTGAGATAGGCGGAGAACATAGGCGGAATGACGGTCCCTTGCTCGCGCACGGCATGCTGGAGAATATGGTAGTTCTCCTGCGGATCGGTGCCCTCAAAGGGCTTGTCGATCGTCGGCAACGGCAGCGGGTGATAGGGTGCGATGAGTCCTTCTTCACCTCGGTGGAAACGGTCGAGATAAGCGTAAATCAACTCGCGCGCCGTGGCGTTGTAGTCCGGGTAGATGGTCACTTTGCCGATCATGTACTGGAGCTGCGGGTGGTTGTGCATGATTGCGCCAATACCGTCCCAGATGTTATCCAAGGCAAAGAGCGCCTTGACACCCATTTCGCGTTTCTGGTACATCGGCTGGACGAACGCCCTGCCGAACTCAATGGTCTTGGGCAGGTAGTCGCGGATAAAGCGCTCCGAGTAATGGAAGAGGTGAGCGGAGGTGATGAACGGTTGTCCGTCTCGAATCTCCGCTTCGCTGCCAAAGAGGTACCGGTAGCCGCCGATGATCTGTCTGTTGGTCGGATCCCAGACGAGGAGTTGGTGATAGGGTTTGGGCATCGTGTCCATCTCATCTATATCCATCTCCCGCCCGGTAGCTCCTCCACCGTCGCGGTAGCTGATTTCGCGCAGCCGCGCAATCTCACGCATGACGTTGGGGCATTCGTGCGAAGTGATGTCATAGATGAGGTTGTCCGCCTTGTTGGACGGACGGAGCAAATGCCCCTCCAGCTCCTTCTCCAGGAGGTCTCTGTCAACTTCAGGAATTATTGCTTGCATATACAATAGATTTTACATATTGAGCCCATTGTTTGGGTGTTTTCGAATTATCAAAAGTGGTATAGGGTATAGGCGGCAGGACATGCACGCGGAAGTGTTTACCATGCGCGCCGTACATCTCGTCCACGAGGTAGAGCATCTCGATATTGACAGGAATACGCAGCAGTTTGCGGATGTACGCGAGTGCGTAGAAGAAGCGGCTGTTTTTCCCCTCAAAATAGATGGGCACTATGTCCCGCCGGTACTCCCGGGCCCGCTGGATGAAGTTCTTTTGCCATTCCAGGTCCTGGATCGACCATGTATGGTTGATGCGTTGGAGGCGGCTGCATGCGCCCGCGGGAAAGGTCAAGACGTCTGTCTCGGATTCCCACATGGCTTGTTGCTGAAGGACCTGTTCCTTGCTCAGCGAACCGGTTTTGTTGACCGGTGCCCAAAGGCCTGCGATGGGTTTCATGAACATCAGCAGCTCGTTGACGATGACTTTGAGTTCGCGCTTCTCTTTTCGGGACTCGTGAATCATCTGCGCGATAATCATGCCGTCCAAACCACCTAAAGGATGGTTGGAAACGAAGATAACCGGTTTGCCGTCGGTGGGGATGTTTTCAATACCTTCAATGGAGGCGGAACAGCAAAGTTCCTCATCGATCACGCGGCGGATGAAATCATAACCCTCCAGGTCGGGGTACTTGCGGAGGAAGGCATTCATCTGCTTCACATGTACGATGCGCTCCAGATACCGGATGAGGAAATCCGGCACATGTGCTTTCGGTGCTTTCTCCCGAAGAATGGCTCGTATGTCGAACTGCAGTGGCATTATTGTACGGCGTGGAGGATATCCACGATCGGTGTTTTCGCGATGGATATCAACTCGCAATCATACGAATTGAGGGCTTGTTTGAGTGCTTCTGCGGCGTCTGTGAGGGTGTTTGCCTCAATCAGAACCGCTACATTCTTACGCGTCTCTTTCTCTCCGTCGATGGTGATCATCTCCACACGTGCTTTGTACCAGAAAGCGCCATCGGGGTTGGCAAACGTCTCAAAGAACTGCGAGCGTTTGCAATTCTGCACTTCGCAATCGCCGAAGATGAAGGGCTTGATTTCCTCCATGAGGCAGTTTTCAGCGTCCGCAAAACTGACAGCGCCGTCTATGAGATAGGTCTCTTTTACTTTGCCGGGGTTGTCCTCTCCGGTCTGGCGGTCATACTTAACTTTAATCTCGTGATAAATCATATTATTTACTATTTAGTCATTTACTATTTCTTTATTCACTTCGTTCATACGATCTGCTTTGCCGTATGGGTCATTTTTCAAAAGATGAGTTCTGCGACGCCGGTGGCATCGAGGTTTCCTTGCGGCATAGGCCGGATAGCTCCGCTCCAGAGCAAAAGGGGCGAGGCAGGGTTGTCGTCGATGACGTGATCCACGGTCTTTTTCTCATCCTGCATCATCCGCCATCCGGGTTGGAGTAGATAAACCACATCGCCGGTGTGGCGCTTGCAGAGGGATGAACCCAGATAAGGATAGTTCATAGCTTCGTGGCCCGGCATGGCAATCTGCACTCCCTCAAAATCCATGAGGAAATTCGCCACTTGGCGTTGCAGGGTCTCTAAGTTCAGGCGTTTCTGCTCGATGAGGGTTCGGTTGAGGTAGATGGACTGTCCATAGACACCATCGACCCATCGCTCGTGTCCGTAAAGCGCCATGAGATACGTGCCGGTGAGGGCTGCAGCGCGGTCGGCGTTGAAAGTATGCACAGGCATGTGAATGTCGCTCAGGGTCTGCGCGTCCGTGCCTTTGATAGGTCTGCCGACCACGAGAATCTGGTAGTTGCTGCGGCCGATACGTTTGTCCAACTGCTCCATGAGGAAGCCTAAGTCCTGATTGAGGCGGAGGTACATATCTTCGTGTTCGGCAGAGGCGATGCGGTCGGATTGTGCGGTGGGACTCAGAGTGTTGAGCTGCAGCATGAGCATGTCCGGCGTGGCATCCATGCCGAGTTTCTCGTCCCGCTGGATCGCCAACGCCAGTTCGATAACTAAGGTGTTCGCTTCGGGCGAATGCAGGAGTACGTCCTTCACGTCGTACAAGAAACTTTTCTTACGCTCTTGCTCCGTGGGGGAAGTATAGGTGAGAATATCCATGCGCGGAGTCCATTGTCGGGCCGCCATGGAAGAGACGCGCATCATCTTGTTCTGCTCATAGGCGGAAGAAGGCAGGCCCTCTGTGTAAGCCGCAGTAGCTACCCATTGCAGCTCTTTCTCGCTGAGCCAACAACACGCGTTGGCACAGTGACCCGCCAGAAGGATGGTCGTGGGACCCTGAATGCCGATAGCGTAGATCTTCGCGGAAGGATAGCTGAGCCGCATGCGATCCGTCATGGTCTGCGAGAGCAGGGCTTTGGCGGAGAGATGCTCCTGCGTGCCGATACCCCTGACAGAGGGATCTTCGAGCATGGAGTGGGTCTTTCTGTCGGAGCGGGAGAAATACAGGTCGGTGGTATAACCATGCCGGTCCGGGGTGACACCTGTCATGAGCGTCGCGGTCGTCTCATTGCCTCCGAAGACGAGATGAGGATACGTGACGCGGGTCTGGAAAGCCTCCTCACTGAGTGTGCGGAGACCGCCTTGTTGCCAGTACGGCCGCAAGGTTGCGAGGTTTTCGGAAGTCAGTCCGTCCACGACAGCGACTACCGTCAGCCGCGGGGCTGCGAACAGCGGAAGAGCCGTCAGGAGGGCTATTAACGTAATATATATATGAATCTTGCGCATAGATGTGTCAAAGGAAGGATTAACAATCTCCATCCGAATCCGACGAGCGGATGGCAGGAGAAAAATGTCAAAAACGTCACTAAAATCAGCAGTAGTATATACGGGATGCCGACAACTATCTCCAGCCACCTTGAGCGTTTCATGCGGCGGCGGTCCCAATAACTGATGCCAGCCACGAAAAGGAAATAGAGAACTAAACCGAAAGGCCATGAGGCGTACCACGGCGTGTGCGGCCGTTCGAAGGCGCCGATCTGTCCTTCGCGAACCAGCGGAGTGCCGTCGCTTAAGCGCGCTTGCGCCAAGTAGAGCATAAGTTCTTCGGGCAGGAAGAGCCGCTGGTCGCTACTCATCGGTTTGTCGGCTTTGGGACCGAAGAGCAGGTTGATGCCCGCGTTCGCCCAAGTCATAGAGCCTGTATAACGGCGGATGAAACGGCGGTAAGTAGTGCCGGTAAAGCCGGTGTAGTCCGAATGGATAGTGTCGCCTAAAGCCTTCTGTATCAACAAGTAAGGCCGTGTGGCGCAGTTGTCAAAGACGAAATTATAGAGGTATTGCCGGTTCTCGGGTTCGTAGTTGCGAACCAGCGCCTGCCAGATCTCATTTCGCTGCGAAAGAGTGAGATTCAGCACTTGCTCATAGACAGGCCGGTGCTCCTCTTCGTACTCGAGCATGAACCAAGGCATCGTCGTTGCGCCTAACTCATACCAGGTCTCGCCTTTCACAAATTTCCAATAGAAATGGTCGGTGTTGAAATCGAAGATCCCGTAGTTGAAGACCAGATCCATCCGGTTCTGCGGGTCCTGCACGCGTATCGCCGTATGACCGTAACGCGCGTAGAGTTCTTTGCCAGGCGTGCAGGTCAACAGGGATATCTGCGCCTCTTCGCTCAGGCCCTGCGCTTGTACCCCGATCCAGGCGGATAAGCAGAGGAGGAATATATAAAATTTCTTATAGCGCATAATAGAGAATACAATAAGGAACAAACGTGCACGTCAAGCCGAGTAGCCATCCGGTAGAAACCTGTGCGGGTGTGTGAGCGTCGAGGTACAGCCGCGCCCACATCAGCGCCCATGACAGGCCTAAGAAGAGGCATAGCGTGCCCCACGTGGGATAGGCTCCAAGTCCCAGACAATAACTGAGAAGCCCTCCGACGAGCCCTCCTAATCCGGTGAGGTGCGCGCTGATCTTCCACCATCGGTTGATGATGGCGACTAATCCGATTGCCAGCGTGCCGCCTATCGCTACACAACTGATGAAAACGGGTGCATGGAGAACCTGTACCAACAGATAACTCCAGAAACCAAATCCCAAAGCGGAATATAAATACGGAATCGTGCGCTCGCGCGGGTTGTCGATGTTCAGGTCCTTCACTTCGCCTTTCTTCATCATGATCCAGATGGCCGTGATAGGAAGCAGGCAGGTGAGGATAAACGTCCCGATAACAGCCACCGCTACCCAGACCCCGGCAAGCGGGGCTACGTGCAGCGAGTAGGCATAGCAGAAGAGCGCTATGCCGTATGTCGGCACGAAAAGCGGGTAGAGTACCACGCTCAGGGTTTTGGCTATTATGTCCAGGATTTTGGTCATAGGCTTTTACGCATGCGAGCCGGTTGGATTCCTAATAAATCGCGGTATTTGGCGATGGTACGACGGGCAATAGGGTAGCCGTTTTGCGCCATGATTTCCACTAACTGCTCGTCCGTCAAGGGGTTACGTTTGTCTTCCGCATCGACTATCTCTTGCAGTTTCTTCTTGATCTCGCGGGTGGAGACCTCGTCTCCGTCGGTGTTGGTCATCGACTCCGAGAAGAAATACTTCAGCGGGTAGATGCCGAACCGTGTCTGGACGTACTTGCTGTTGCTCACGCGGGAGATGGTAGAGACGTCATAGCCGGTACGGTCCGCTATGTCCTGCAGGATCATGGGCTTGAGGCTGGTCTCTTCGCCGTCGAGGAAGAAGTCATACTGCGCCTTGAGGATCGCGGTCATGGTCTTCATGAGCGTCTCGTTGCGTTGCTTGATAGCGTCAATGAACCATTGAGCGGAGTCCAGTTTCTGCTTGATGAACTGAGCCGCTTCACGGGTCTCCTTGGTCTTCGGCATCGCGCTGTACTCCGCCAGCATGTTGGAGTATTCGCGGCTGACGTGCAGCTCCGGAATGTCGCCGGTATTGAGAACGACGAATAACTCATCATCGCGTTCTTCGATTGTGAAGTCCGGGATGATCGTCTCTCGCTGGGTCTCGTACATGTTGCCTGTGAAGGCATTAGCGGGTTTCTGATTCAGGTGCACAATCTCCTGCACCGCCTCCTGGAACGCCTCGTCCGAGCAGCCGATACGCTGTGTAATCTTGTCATAATGGTGCTTGGAAAAGTCATCAAAATGGTCTGCCAGAATCTGACGGGCCAATTCCACTGCGGGTGTCTGAGGTTTGCTCTCCAGTTGCTTGAGAAGGCACTCCTGCAGATTCGCACTGGCGATGCCGGGAGGATCAAACTCCTTGATCTGGCGGACGATAGACTCCATCTCTTCGTCTGTGATGGTGATCTGCTCCTGGAACATTAGGTCGTCCACCAGCTGTTCTGTCGTGCGGCGCAGATAGCCATCGTCGTCAATGTTTCCCAACACCCATTTCGCCACGTGGCGCTGCGGCTTGGTCATCTTCGTCAGATAGACCTGCGCTTTCAGCTCCTCAATAAGGCTGCTTCCTCCGATGATAGGCACCTCTCGGCGGTCCTCATCTATCGGACTTTGTTGCTGGCGAAGCATATAACTCGGCGTCTCGTCGTCGGAGACATACTGCTCGTAGTTGAAGTCCTCGTTTTGCAGCGGGTCGCGGTCGCGTCCGTTCTCAAAGCCATCGTCGGGCTGATAGTTCTCGTCGAACTCATCGTAGCCCTCGTTCAATGCTTCCGGGCTCTCATCGCGGCCCTCTTCCAAGGCAGGGTTCTCCTGCAACTCCTCATTGATACGTTGGTTCAACTCGATAGAAGGCAACTCGAGCATACGAATTACCTGAATCTGTGCGGGCGACAACTTGGTTGTCTGCGTTAGGGTTTGAGAGAGACCGAATTTTTGCATAATTTATCCGATTAGTTCCAGAACGGAAGTGGTGATATAAGCTAACTGTTCGTCGTCCAGCTCCGTGTGCATCGGCAGCGACAGGACGCAAGCCGCTAATTTCTCAGCGACAGGGAAATCGCCGTCTTTGTATCTCGGATCGAGGTACGCTTTCTGTTGGTGCAGCGGAACCGGGTAGTAGATCATCGCCGGAATCCCGCGTTCGGCTAATCCTTCGCGCAGTTTGTCGCGGTCGGCTCCTACTACGCGCAGGGTGTATTGGTGATAGACGTGAGTCGAATGCGCTTCATGACCCGGGATGAGTATTTTGTCGTTGCCACCAAAGGCTTCGTCGTAATAGGCCGCCGCGCGTTGACGGGCAGCGATATACTCATCCAGGTGGGGCAGTTTGGCATCCAGCACGGCTGCCTGAATACTATCCAGACGACTGTTCACTCCGATCATGTCATGGTGGTAACGAACGACCATACCATGGTTGGCAATCGCCCGCATGCGCGCGGCCAGATCGTCATCGTTGGTGAAGATAGCTCCTCCGTCTCCGTAGCAGCCGAGGTTCTTGGATGGGAAGAAACTGGTGCAGCCGATGTGTCCCATCGTGCCGGCCTGCTTCGTCTCGCCGTTAGCAAACGTATATCTCGCGCCGATAGCCTGACATGCATCTTCCACGACGAAAAGGTGATGCTCTTTGGCGATAGCCATGATCGCTTCCATGTTCGCACACTGGCCGAACAGGTGTACCGGCACAATCGCTTTGGTACGCGGGGTGATCGCTTTGCGGACGGATTCGACATCCATATTCATCGTCTCCCATTCCACATCTACTACCACCGGCGTCAGGCCTAAGAGGGCTACTACTTCGGCGGTAGCAATAAAAGTGAAGGTTGGAGTGATCACCTCATCACCCGGCTTCAGACCAAGTCCCATCAGCGCTATCTGCAACGCGTCGGTTCCGTTACCGACGTTGATCACGTGTTTGGCACCGGTATAGGCCTCCAGATGTGCCTGAAAATCCGACACTTTCTGACCTTTTACGAACGCTGCAGAATCAATCACTTCCTGGATCCCGGCGTCTATATCCTGCTTGATTCGCTGATACTGCGATTGCAGGTCAACCATCTGAATTCTTCTCATTGCTCTAAAATAAATTCCACTACGCCGGGATAGGCCCAAGCGGCAGTGATATAAGGGTTAGTGTAGCTGATCTCTACATCTAACTTATCGGTTCGTTCCGGCGAATAGGCGCACGAGGCATGGATGTCATTGGCTTTGACTTGGCTGAAATGATTCATTCCAACTCGCACGCTTACTTCTACTTCTTTTGGGAAAAGGCGAATGTGATAGCCCTCCGGTACGCCTTTTATATGTACCGGAATGGTGAATTTCTTCTCAGTAAAGCGCTCGGCGATGATGCACAACTCAACGCTGTCTTCCTCTGCGCGGATGCCTTGTGGCACCTCGAGGGCGCAGCGCACACGCATGGTGTCGCTGACTTCGCTGAGGTCTTGTGGCTCCGTGTAGAGCGTGTCGATGGCGGAGAGGGTTTTCTCGTCGCCGAAGATCTTCATTCGTTTGCGAGCCAGAGTCGGTTGACCGATGATCTGGTACTCATTGGCGGTTTTCAGGTCGCCTCTGAACACCAGAAGCACGCTCTTCTCCTGTTCGGTGAAGAAATCACAGGTGATGTCCTCCGGCTGCGTCTCAATCAGGCGGCTCGTACCTTGCAAAATATCGCTGATACTGCGCCTTAAGGCATCCGAAGGAATATATATCCGTCCTTTCTCTCCGTGGATATACGAATGCAGATCGATGGTCAGGTGCAAGGGGTCGCGATGGTACGTGTTGAGCCGTGCGCCGGCGTCGCGTACCTCAATCATCACCGTGTCCGGCAGCCCCGGAGCTTTTAATCCGATGGCGTCCGGCTTACCGGTATATTGAATCAGTACCGGCACGCGGGTGTTGCGCACCGATTGCATCGCGTGACCATACCAGACCAGCGTTGCTATGACCACAAAAAGCAGAAATGTCAGAACGTCCCTTCTCACGATTTATTTCTTTTCCTCTTTAGCTGCTTGTTGCGCGTCAGCAACATCTGCGAAGACGCTGTCTTTGCTCACTTTGATTGTTACGTCCTTGGCAATGGTGATGATGAAAGTGGTCTCCTGAACCTCCTTGATCTCGCCGTAGATACCGCCGGCGGTCACTACTTTATCACCCTTCTTCATCGCCTCACGTTGTGCCTGAAGCTCTTTCTGCTTCTTCGTCTGAGGACGGATCATAAAGAAATAGAATACTACGAAAATCAGAATCATCATGATCCAGAAGGACCATTGATTGCCTTGAGCGGCTGCGCCTGCTTCGGCTTGTAAAAGAATTAAATTAAGCATAATGTATAGTTTTTTATTTTGTTTCTAAATAGGATTTACTTGAGACTGAGGATCTTGAAACATTCTCCGCTGTTCTTCAGATCCCTCAGGATCTCCGTCAGGATTCCGTTGATGAACATATAGCTCTTGTCACCCGAATAGGTCTTAGCCAACTCGATATACTCGTTGAGCGAAACCGTCAGCGCTATCTCTTCGAACTCCAGGATCTCAGCCAGGGCGGTCTCTAAGATGATTCGGTCCATGTACGCAATTCGGTCTGCGTCCCAGTTTCTCAAGTGCGAGTTGATCATCTCTTCGTAGGAGTCGTGGCCGTCGATGGCTTTCTCCAGCAACTTGGTGGCAAACCGCAGCTCGTCCTCGCTGTCGAACATCTCCAATAACGGAGTATCCGGCGTGCTGTCTTCTTTGAAGCGTTTGATTGTCTTGATGACGTAACTGATGACTACATCGGCGTCGGTCGTCCAATTGGATTTGTCCAGAGTCAGCTCCATCTCGTCCAGTCCCTCTTCCAAGACCTCGTCGTTGGCAAGTATATTTTGAAATATCTGCCGCCAAATATACTTGTCATCCTCGTACGAGCATTCCTCTGCACTCATGTACTGACGGTAAAAATCACTCTCCGTCAGCCTCCGATAAGTCTCCGCCACGACGTTCATGCCGCTGTCCCAACTCAGCCGCTCCTCCTGAATACGGCTGCGCAAAGCGCGGTTGTCGAAAACCTGCTGCGCAAAACGGTTTTGAATAAATCGGCGATTAGGCTGCCATCCCGAGTGAGTAGCACGAGCGCGATTGATCTGCTCTTCCAACTGCTGTTGCGCATAAGCCGTCAGCTCGTTCACGAAATCCAACAGTACGAAATACAAATCGTACGTGTCGGCGAAACTCTTTGTCAACTCTTTGCGTGCGCTCGTTACCGTTTTATCGCCGTCTTCATAGAAGGCAAAAAGCGTTTGGACAACACGCGTTCGGACCATTGTTCTGTTGATCATATATTATATTTATTATTGTTCGTGTATGTGCGCGCACCATGCGCGCAACAAAAAAATCGCGCAAAGATACAAAAAAATTTGCACATGTGCAAAAAAAAGTGTAATTTTGCGCAGTTTTTTCTTATTAACTACAAAAAAGATGGAAAATCAAAAGGATGAGAGACGCGAACAGGAGATTGTTTACAGCCGTTCCGTCAAAGCAGGTAAGCGTATTTATTACTTAGATGTACGCAAAGCTCGCAACAACGATTTGTATCTCTCAATCACCGAGAGCAAACGCCGCCAGGCCGAGGAAGGAGAAGCTCCTTCGTTTGAGAAACACAAGGTGTTTCTGTACAAAGAAGACTTTGCTCACTTTATAGAAGGACTTCAAGATGTCATTGCATTCGTTCAAAACCAATTAGGTACGATCGAGGAGCGTCCGGAATGGACTCCTGAAAAGGAAGAAACTGCATCGGAGAACGAGGAGCCTAAGAAGAAAGGTCTCTTCGGAATCTTCAAATAATAACTGCTTCGATTATTTTATCGGCTATGTCCGCTTTGCTCTGCAGCGGTAACTCAACCGAGTTTCCGTCTGCGGAGAGGATTGTCACGCGGTTGGTGTCGGTTCCAAAGCCGGCTCCTTTGTCGCGGAGAGAATTGAGGACGATAGCGTCCATTCGTTTGCGCTTCAACTTGAGGAGCGCATTCTTTTTTTCATCGTGGGTCTCCAGCGCAAAACCGATCAATCGCTGACCGTCTTTTTTGCTTTCGCCTAATGACCGTGCTATGTCGGGCGTCAGCACCATACGGAGGCTCATCTCCGTCTGGCCCGGTTGCTTCTTGATCTTCTCATTGGCTTGCTCCGCCGGTGTGAAATCCGCTACCGCTGCGCATAAGATAGCGGTGTCGGCTTTCGGCCATTCAGCCTGGCAGGCTTCATACATCGATTGCGCACTAATTGCGTCTATACGTCGGATGAATCCTAGAGGATTGACGAGGGTTGTACTTACGGCTCCGCACACTAATGTCACATCGGCGCCTCTCCGTGCACACGCCTGAGCAAGCGCAAATCCCATTTTTCCGGTGGAGTAATTGCTCACAAACCGAACGGGATCAATCGCTTCGCGTGTACCGCCGGCGGTGATGAGAATGTGTCTGCCGGTGAGATCTTTCTTTGCCAGCGCATATTCAAGTGCCTCTTGCAGCACCTCCACCTCCGGCATCCGGCCTTTGCCTTCCGTGCCGCAAGCTAAGGGTCCGCATGCGGGTTCAATGACCGTCACGTTGTTCCAACTTTTGATAGTCTCGATGGCATGTCGGGTAGCCGGACTCTCCCACATCTTGTCGTTCATAGCCGGTGCTACCACAATGGGTTTGCGCGCTGTGCAGGAACAGATGGTGGTGGTCAACGCATCATCGGCTATACCGGCTGCCATCTTACCGATGACGTTTGCGGTCGCCGGCGCCACGATCATCGCGTCGCACCAGTCGGGCAGGGAAATATGCTCGGTCGAGTGCTCGTTGATAGCGGCGAACACATCCGAATACACCCTGCTTCCCGATACGGTCTGCAGGGTGAGTTCTGTCACGAACTCCAGAGCGTTTTTCGTCGTGGCTACCCGCACTTCTGCGCCGGCTTTGACGAGCAAACGAATGAGTTCCGGGATCTTGTAGGCTGCTATACCGCCGCTGATCCCCACTAAGATGTGCTTGCCTTTCAGCATTAGCCTCTAACCTTTCGCCTTATTTCAGCGCCTCGTCGCGGTTACCGATGCGGTAAACCAACTCGCCGTCGATAAACTCCTGAGTAGCCATCAACGATGGTTTCGGCAGACGCTCGTACTGGCGGCTGATCTCAATCTGCTCGCGGTTCTCAAAAGTCTCCTCCAGGTTGTCTTGAGGAATAGAGAAATCCTGCAGTTTGGCGTCCAACTCACGCTTGATACCGGCACTGATCTGGTTCGCGCGTTTTGCAATGATTGCCACGGTCTCATACACGTTGCCAACCGGCTCCATAAGCTGGTTTACGTCGCGGGTTACCGTGTTCTTTGGGGCTTTAGAATTTTTGTAATCCATATCTTATTCTTTTGTTATTTTTCGTATTTGTACCATCATCTTGTCCGCCTCTTTGCGGTGCTTTGAGGTCGGGTATTCGGTGGTGAAATTATAATATTCGTCTTGCGCATCCCGGGCGCGTTCTAATTTCTTGTCCTCAAAGGAGTTGACCATCTGTTGGTACTTGGCTTGAAGTATCAGCCAACTGAAATCCTCCTGATATTTATTGCTCGGATAGTTACGCAAGGCGTTCTTCGCAACGATCTCACAGCTGAGATAGTTATTCCCTAAGTACGATCCCAAATTGTAGTACAACTGTGCGCTTTTTAACTCCTTCAACGCCAGTTTGTCGTACATCTCGCTCATCTCCTGGTATGCCTGCTCGGCGTAAGGACTCTCCGGATACAACTCTACGAATTGTGTGAACGCATCGATGGCTTTCCGGGTTATGCCCTGGTCCAGACGGGCATCCGGCGAATCGAGGTACTGACAGTGACCCACCTGGAAGTACGCCTCTGCAGCATATTTGCCTTTCGGATAATTGCGGATATAGGCCTGGTAATAATCCGTGGCGGACTCATAACTCTTCTGACCCATATAACTCCGCGCCAGGTATGCCAAAATATCCTCCGACCGCTCCGTTCCCTTATAGTACGAACTCACATCGTCCAGAAGGGTCTGCGATTTGACGTACTGTTTGTTGTTAAAATAGCGCAAAGCAGCCTGATATTTCTCCTCCGGATCGCGCGATTTCAGCAGACGCTGATAGTCGCCGCAGGCGGAAAAAACAACCGTCACAAATAGTAATATAATTAATCCTTTTATGCGCATTTTCCCAAAATAGTCTGCAAAATTACAACAATTTTTTCATATATGCAAGACCTAAGCCAATTTTTTTAGTGTTTTTGCTGAATTTTCTTGCATATATCAATTTTTTGTTGTATCTTTGCCGAAAATTTGAAATCTCTTTATAGAACGAGGGTTATGACGAAGCTGAGTGTGAATATTAATAAGGTCGCTACGTTGCGTAATGCGCGAGGCGGAAATGTGCCGGATGTAGAGCGGTTTGCGGTGGATTGCGAGCTCTTTGGAGCCCAGGGAATTACGGTTCATCCGCGCCCGGATGAGCGTCATATACGCAAGGAGGATGTGTACCAGCTCAAGTCGATGGTTTCTACGGAGTTGAACGTCGAGGGTAATCCCACGGAGGAGTTTCTCGCCTTGGTTACGGATATACGGCCGACCCAGGTGACTTTGGTGCCCGATGATCCTTCGCAGTTGACCTCTAACCACGGCTGGGATACCCGGCGTCATCTGGATTTTCTCAAAGGCGTGGTGAACCAGTTGCACGCTTATCGGATTCGTGTCAGCATCTTCGTAGATCCGGATCCGCTGATGGTCGAGTATGCGCTGCGAACCGGCGCTGACCGTGTGGAGTTATATACCGGCCCGTATGCAGAGATGTTTGCCGAGAACCCCCAAAAGGCAATAGAGAAATATCGTCCGGCGGCGGAGAAGGCGCACGAGTTGGGACTTGGCATGAACGCAGGGCACGACTTGAACCTCAAGAATCTCAAACCCTTCATCCAGGCCTTCCCTTGGACCGCAGAAGTTTCCATCGGACATGCCATCATTAGTGACGCACTTTACCTCGGAATCCAGGAGACGATTCAGGAGTACTTGGACCTGCTGAAATGAAATAAGACTTTAGTAAGGGTTTTGTAAGGGTTTTGTAAGGGTTTTATAAGACTTTTATAAGACTTAAATAAGGGGTAAATAAGGATCCCAATTTTTGAAATCACATCTAAAAACGAATATAAAAATTAACAAATATGTTGTTGCAAATTGACACAATCGCGCTCGCTGAAGAGGCGATCATCGAAGCGGCTGAGCCCGCTCAGGAGTCCATTAATCTGTTTGAAATGGCGCAGTACGGCGGATGGATCATGGTGATCCTTGCTATCCTGCTGGCGGTCGCTTGTTATATCTTCATCGCCCGTTTGGTGGTTATCAAGCAGGCTACGCGCGAAGACAAGTCCTTCATGGACCGCATCCGTGATTACATCCATGAGGGTAAGATTGACTCCGCGATCAACCTCTGCAAGCAGACCGACACCCCTTCGGCGCACATGATCGAGAAAGGTATCAGTCGTATCGGCCGTCCGATGCAGGACGTGCAGGTAGCTGTGGAGAATGTCGGTAACCTCGAGGTCGGCAATCTCGAGAAAGGCTTGGTGATCATGGCTACTATCGCTGCCGGTGCTCCGATGCTCGGTTTCTTGGGTACAGTGCTTGGTATGGTCCAGACCTTCTATAACATGGCGCAGACATCGGGGGGCATCATTGAGATGTCGGCGCTCTCAACCGGTATGTACCAAGCGATGGTGACGACCATCGGCGGTCTGATTGTCGGCATTCTGGCGATGTTCGCGTATAACTATCTCGTGGCACGCATCGACCGAGTGGTTCGCTTGCTCGAATCCCGTACGCTCGAGTTTATGGATCTTCTAAATGAACCCGCATAATGGCTCTCAAACGCAGAAATAGGGTAGAGGCTTCCTTCGCCATGAGTTCTATGACGGACTTGGTGTTCTTGTTGCTTCTATTCTTTGTGATGGCATCGACGATGTCGTCGCCTAATGATATTAAGATCAACCTGCCGACCTCCCGCGCACAGAAAGTGACGAGACCGCAGGTGGCTAAGGTGTCGATTGATAACTTAGGTAACTATTTCGTAGCTATAGGAAAGGCCAAACCTGTTGCTATCGACCCGGATAACTTAGAGAACTATCTGGCTAACATCCAAGCCTCGGATACGACCATGTATATCGCGCTTCATGCCGATGAAGACGTAGCGTACAAGGAAGTAGTGCGCGTACTCGACATCGCGAATGAACACCATATGAAGCTTGTTGTAGCAACTAAACGCTAATCCATCCGCCAAGTTTGGCGGATCATCTCATGACAAGAAAACAAGAACGACATACAATTGCTGCTATAGGAACATTGCTTTTCCTGATTCTGGTTCTGTTGCTGCTTTGGTTCGTACGCTTGTACGCAGTAGCACCGGAACAGGAGGAAGGAATAGAATTAGCCTTCCTGGAAGAAGAGATGCCGGATACGGGAGGTTATCCTTCCGATGCACCGGATCCTTCTCCTGTCCCGGAAGATGCACCGGCAGCTCCTGCTGCGCCTGCCGTGTCGCAGCCCACACCGGCTACGCCGCCTGAGCACATCGTGTCTGAGGAAGAGACCTTAGCCATCGAGCGCGCGCGCAAAGAAAAAGAGGAACGCGAGGCGGCCGAGCGCGCGCGTAAGCAGAAAGAAGCGGAAGCAATCGCCAAAGCCAATGCCATGAGTTCGCTCTTTGGCAATACCGGTAATAATGAGAATGTAGGAAGCGGCTCGCAAGGCGCCGGACAGAAAGGCAACCCCGTAGGACACGGTTCGTCCGGTGGTAACTCTTGGAATCTCTCCGGACGTGGTATCAAAGGTACATTGCCGAAACCTGACAACACCTTTAACCAAGAGGGGCGCGTCATCATTGAGATTCGTGTCAACGCGGCCGGAAATGTGATAGCCGCCACGCATAAAGGCGGTACTATATCGGATAAACAAACTATCCAACTCGCTCTCGATGCGGCTCGTAAAGCCAAATTCACAGAGGGAGATCATGATCAGATCGGAACAATCACCTATAATTTCAAGTTTAACTAAATGGTTCATTAGATGACCAAATGGTAAATGTCTAAATCGTAAATGAATTTATGAATTATTTGTTTCTTGACAATGGTTTCGAGGAAATCGAAGCAATCACCACTATTGATTTGTTGCGCCGCGCAAATATCGCGGTAACAACGGTTTCTATCACAGGAAATCCGATGGTACTCGGAGCGCACAATATTGCCGTGGAAGCTGACGGACTTATTGAGCGCATTGATTTCTCCGATGCAGAGATGCTCATTCTCCCCGGTGGGCAGACCAAGTTGGGAGAGTGTTCTGCTTTGTGCGAACTTCTTCTCGCACACAACAAAGAGAACAAGCTGATTGCTGCTATCTGCGCTGCACCGGCTGTATTAGGTAAGCTTGGTATCCTCGAAGGAAAGCAAGCTACTTGTTACCCGGGCTTCCAGGATGCTCTGGGAGAGAGTTATGTTGGTGGTCTGGTAGTAGAATCGAAGAATGTAATTACTGCGAAGGGACCTGGACTGAGTTCAGATTTCGCCTTCTGTCTCATCGAGCGTCTTGCAGGCTCAGAAGCTGCTGACGCCGTCTATGACGCTGCGCAGTATTAAACCCTCAAACAAGGACAAAGTCCCAAACGTTCAAACAAAGAAAAAGCCGATCTCCAAAAGAGATCGACTTTTTCTATCGCAGGCCGACTATTTTATGTAACTGGACGCTGAGCCGCCAGAAAGGATGCGCTAAGATATATCGCACGGTCTCATCCAAATTGTCGTTTCTATCGTCTTCCCATTCGTCAATACCGCCTTCTATCAGCATCTCACCGTTATATCGCAGCGGTTGAAGTAGCCAATGTTCCGCTTTGAGTTGTGTCCTCCATATCTCCGGGTCATACGTGCCGGTAAAGACTACTTTCACCTCGTTCACTTGTTTTAACGCCAAATGTGTTGGAATATCTCCCCCGCCTTTAGGGAGGGGGTGGGGGGAGGCCTTCATCTTTGGCGAGCAGGTAATCCAATCGATGCCTTTAGGTAAAGGACGTGTGCCGTTTGTCTCTATACAGATATAGAATCCCGCTTGGTGCAAGGCTTCTATCAAAGCTTCGTCCACCTGCAGAGATGGTTCACCGCCGGTGAGTACGCACATCTTATGCCGCTCATTGGGGATGTCGTACAGATCTTGGACCTCTTTGACAATCTCCTCTGCCGTCATTTCGGAATATTCTGCAAACTCTGTGTCGCACCAAGGGCAGCGGAGATTACAGCCGCTAAAGCGAACAAACACAGCGGGAATACCGCTGTGCGCTCCTTCGCCTTGTAAGGTGTAGAATATTTCGTTAACTTTGTATAGCATAGGTAGTCATAGGTCAACCTAGGTAGTCCTAGGTAATCCTAGGTAATCTTAGGTAGTCCTAGGTAATCCTAATCTCTCTCATAGATGGCGGTGTTGCCTTCGCTCTCTTGGACAGAGACCTTGTAGCAGTTCTCCACGTGGTCGCAGATCCAGCGAGCCATGTTTTCTGCCGAAGGATTGACGTCCAGCACTTCGTTGATATATTTATGGTCAAAAGTCTCTTTAACGACTTTCTTTATATGCGTGAAGTCGGTTACCATACCATCTTGGTTGAGCTCTTTGGCTTTGCAATATACCACAATAATCCAATTATGACCATGCAGGTCCTCGCATTTGCTTTCGTACGACAACATTAAGTTATGTGCCGCGGTGTGCATTGGTTTATACCGCTCCGCTAAATAAACGGGCAACCGATGCCTCCGCTCTCCCCACCGGGTGCACTCCGTTAGCGCCCGTCGGGGACCCCTCTTTGCCGAAGAGGTTTTTAATTAATTTTCGTATATTGTTTTATCTTCAATACCTGCTTGCGCAAGTGCTTCCTTGCGCTCGCGACAAGTACCGCACACGCCACAATGATGTTCGCCGCCTTTGTAGCAACTCCAGGTCTCCGAATAATCGATATTCAGTTCTTTGCCTTTGCTGGCTATCTCTGCTTTAGTCAGTTTGGTATAGGGCGTCAGCAGTTGAACGCCGTTCCAAGTACCAAAATGAATCGCATTATTCATCGCCTCCACAAATTCCGGCCGACAATCCGGATAAATAGCGTGGTCGCCGGCGTGGTTAGCGAGCATGACGTACTGCATCTTGTTGTTCTCAGCAATGCCGGCAGCGATGGAGAGCATGATCCCGTTGCGGAAGGGAACGACGGTGGATTTCATATTCTCTTCGTCGTAGTTTCCTTCAGGAATAGCGTCCGCTCCTTCGAGTAACGAGCTCTTGAAGAACTGTTTGATGAACGGCAAACGGATTACCAGATGAGGGATGCCCAAGCGTTCACAATGCAGCTTGGCAAACTCTAACTCACGGTCATTATGATTGCTGCCGTAATGGAAGGAGACCGCCATCCCGATGCGGTATTGATATTCATAAAGCATCGTGGTGGAGTCTAATCCACCGGACAAAACGATAAGTGTATCTTTCATACGTTTTTCTAGTTGTTCTAGTCTATCTAGTCGCTCTAGTATTATTAGTGAACTGTTCGCGGAGGCGTTGTGCTTTGAGTTCCTGATGATCTTCATCGGCGTAGTTAGCAAAGGGGAAGATGCTTATTCCGCCGCGGGGCATGAAATAGCCGATGACCTCCAGGTATTTCGGATCCATCAGTTTGACGAGATCTTTCATAATGATGTTGACGCAATCCTCATGAAAATCTCCGTGGTTACGGAAGGAGAAGAGGTAGAGTTTGAGACTCTTGCTCTCGACCATCCGCTCACGCGGGATATAACTGATGAAGATATGTCCGAAATCCGGTTGCCCGGTTTTAGGACACAAGGTCGTAAACTCCGGACAATCGAATGTTACCAGATATTCGTTCTCGGGGTGTTTGTTCGGGAAAGTCTCCAATACGCCGGGGTTATAGTTATCGCTATATTGGACGTGTTGGTTTCCGAGCAGCGTTACCCCCTCTAATTCGTTCTCTGTGCGCATACTTACTTCATTATTTTCATCGTCTCACCGCTCTCGGTCACGATGATATACATTCCGTGCGGCAGCTCCATGGTATAGATATCTTCGTTGGTAGTAGCCACTTTGCGGCCGTAGATATCGAAGATATTTACCCATTGTCCGGCCTCATATACTTCCTCTATGCCTTGCGGGTTATAGAGCTCGAGAATGAAGTCATAAACGTTCTTGTTGATGAAGTCCGTAATGATGTACTTCTGCGGTCTGAGATAAGCGTACGTCAATTTCACCTCCTCGCCTGAAGCAGGATCAACACTTGTGTAGTCCGGATGAGTGATTATTGGCTTAGCTTCTTTTAAGCTATCCAGCGCCTGGTACTCTTCCGGCGTCAGACGCAGCTTGATTGTGTGTTCGGTCTGGTCTATCGTTGCCGCATACTCGTTGTTCTTACTATCCTTCACTGAGAATCCGGTAATGAGCAGATCCGGGGCAGTGATCGTGGTCGGCGTTGGACTAACCAGGTAATCTACAATGCCCTTAATCAGACGCTCGCCGGTAGTAGTAAGGGTGACGTTGCGTGCAAGAGGCAAGCAGATATATTTCTTTCCGCCTCGTGCCGAGGGAAGTATCTCATGGATGGCAGCCACCCATTCTCCTTCGTCATAATAACCATTCAGCGTATTCTTACGAATAGGCGCAGTACCCATACAAAGCGTCTGGTCTGTGATGTATTGCATGTCGATAGCAATCGGCATAACACCCTGTAGCGCGTAGTTGCTCAGGATAGAAATCTCATCACCTTCTTTTATATTGCTAATGTTCTTGAAAATCGGGTGATCAGCATGCTGGATTTTAATCTTGGTACCTTTAGCTTTGGAGTTTTTAGTAGAGTCAATAGCGCCGTTGCTGGGATCTCCCCAACCAAGCAGTCCTTCGCCCTTTGCGTATGTAAAGCCTTTCAGGTTTAATACCGATTGTTTAGCGCCATTCTCTTGGATAATCCGCTGTACTTCCGGGTTGTTTGCATCAACGTCTTCTGAGATCACCACCAACTTATAAACGGCATACTGATCGTCGGGGCGCAGGCCATCCTTTTTCGCCTTTCGTTCAATGGGGTTCCATCCATTGTCCTTTAGATAATTGCGCACACCGTCAGACTCGTACGCGTTCTCATTCTTGTAGAGGTATAGAACAGGATTAGTGCCGTAATCCAACTCGCGGACGGTTATTTTGCCGGTAATGGTGGTGTCTGTACCTTGTACGGTGATCGAATAAGGGTACTCGCCTGTTTGCGTCGGTGTACCGCCGATGAGGTACGTACCGTTATTTCCGTTTCCTATTATACCCGCAGGTGTTGTACCGGTCCAAGTCAAAATAACACTATCAGCAGAGAGTGCGTAGTATTTGAACTCGATTTGATCCATCTCCTCGTTCTGATAAACAGTAGCATTGGTTGATGTAACACTCTTGATATCTGTTTTGACAAAGAACTTACCGGTCAAACTGTTTTTCTTAACGTCATTGTAGTATGCTGCTATTTCATAGTTGTATTCACCCGCTTCGCAGTTAGCAATACCTCCAATGATGATAGTATCTTTAAGTTCACCAAGTCTCATCGTGGTGTCAATACCTGCTGGTTGAGCACCAATCCATGTCAATCTTGTCTCAGCGCCTGGAATATTATTGTATTTAGTGGAATAAACAATTGGTTGAATCGCGGTTGTTGCTAAAACGACTTGTGCCGAGTCATTACCCTTCTCTCGTTTGACACGCGGCTCTTGGGCTACACGAAGCGAGAAACCGCCAAAGAGACAATCGTCTCCACACTGAATCTTAATAACATGTTCACCTGTGGTAATGTCAAAACGACGGATAGTGGCACTTGTCGAAGGCACCATCGTTTGTTCTACATCATCAATCAGGACTTTGAATACTTTATGTTCTGACGGTTTAGAAGGATTGATTTTTTTGTCCATTCCATACAAAGAGAACTGGTCGTAACCTTGAATGTGTATCTCAACGGAATTGCTACTTTTCATGTTGTGGCATCTATCCGTGCTTTTATTAAACTCATCTTGGATAGCAAACCCCGTTCCTTTGTCATTACCTGTACCCTTAAACCACCCATCTATCGCTTCATAGGCATTGGAGGTTTCGTTCTTGGTAACACCATGTGATTTATCAATAGGGTTGACATGTATAGTGAGTTTGGTACCTCCATTGTCATATCGTCCGGCATAGAACACCTCGTATTCGCGTCCGCCAATAACTGATAGCTCGCCTCCATAGCCGCCTGCAATCTCTTTGGCTTCGTACACCTCCGGCCCGTGCAGAGTCAGTGTTGTAGAAGGCACAGGAGGGCCGGCCGTAACGGTTACCGAGCATGTAGCCGTTTTATTGCCATCCGTTGTGGTGACGGTGATTGTTGCCGTTCCGGCAGCAATAGCTGTTACATGACCATTGTTCACCTTGGCTACTGAAGGATCGGAACTGGTCCATGAGACGCTGGGGTCGGTAGCGTCCGCCGGCAAAACGGTAGCGTGCAAGTCTGCAGAACCGCCTAATTGAAGGTTTAGAGATGTCTTATCCAGACTTACGCTGCTCGGATGAACAACAGGTACTTCTGTGATCGTGACATTATATACGGTCACTTCGCCTGTTGGGGCGCTAAAGGTATATTCAACTGCTCCGTTGGAGAAGTTTTGTGCGCCTTGCGGAGTCCAAGAAGCAATGTTGTTTCCCGTGAAGGAAGGTGTGATAGCGGTCAAACCAGTACCTTGCGCTACTTTACCGGTGATGGTCTTATTGGCCTGATCGATAACGGCTTGTCCGGCTATATTCGTCCAAGAAGCGGTCTGTACTTTCGGATACGCAGAAGCCACCGAGAAATTGATGGTATAAGTCTTTGTTGTCGTACCATCTTCAGCGGTAACTAAGACAGAAGCAGAACCCGTGGGGCTTGTAGCTTGTGTTACTACGGCATTGGCGTTTGCGTCGTTAGGGGTAGCAGTAACCGTCGGAGCAGCAGTTGTTCCAGTCGGTAGTTCTACGTCATAAGTCGTGGTGTTGGGATCAAAACCCGGCACCGAAGTTCCATTATACGTCAAAGACGAAAGGGTGGCATCTGTCGAAGCAGGAGGAGGACCTGCTTGGTAGGTTACCGCTAAATTATCAATAGCAGCATATTTACCGGACGAAGAAGCCGTCAACGTCAATTTTATATGACCCGTAACCACCGGACTGATGTCACTATTCGATACACCCCATTTATTGGTACCTCCGGTGTTGAAATCGGTTTTCGAAGTCTTGTTGCTGTATATATTCTTAACTACATTTCCGCTGTCATCTACTATATCCAAGGTAAAATTCGGCTTGCTATTGTCGTTTGCTACAGCATCGAATGTGATATTACTGATGTTGCTAAAAGAAGCAGTACTGGTAATAGAAATCGTAATACCGCTCTTGTTTTCGAAACTGAATTGTAAGTAATTACCGTTTTTTTCGGAGAACCTGCTAGGAGCAGCAATTTCACATTTGGCTGTACCACCCACAGAAGCAGTATTGTCCACAACCGTCCAATCGGTCGTTAATGCGACACCATCATCAAAGGTGTACGTCTTTTGCGCAAATAAATTTGTCGCCAGCAAGCAAGCAATAGCGATTAGAATAATCTTCTTGTTCTTCTTAACCACGAGGGTACGATTAATTTCGTTTTTCATATTGATTTTTTTGTTTTAATGTTCAACGTTTTTGTGGTTGTTTGTTAAAATCACGGGATATATATTATTATAATATATATGGGGTGGTGCAGGATACGTTAAAAGTCTTATTTAGTCCTTACTCAATACTTACTCAATACCTACATAATAATTCACGCTGCAAAATTACTGCTTTTTTTGCATATACGTGTGCATATATTTAGAAAAAATGTGTAAAAATTGACGTTTTTGACAGAAAAAGTCGCGCGCGTACATTATTTATTTGCATATGTGGAATTTTTTTTGTAATTTTGCAGTCAGTTTTGGTAGAAGCAACAAAAACTCAATATATTTTAATAAACGTCTAACAAACAATTTTTGAATAAATGAAAAAATCAATTTTATCTGTAGCGCTCTGCCTCATGGCCGCGCTGACGATGAATGCCCAGACAGTGGACAAAGAAAAAGTAACTACGAATGCTGATGCTGCCGCAAAAGCAGGAGCGGATCTCCAGAAGTTAGAGGACAGCGAGAAGGCCTGGAAGTTTGATGGTACAGTGGGCTTGAATGCCGCTGCAACCGGTTTGGTAAACTGGGCTGCCGGTGGTAAGAACAACGTGAACGGTATCATATATGCCAAGTTGCACCTCCTGTATCACAAGAATGCAATCGCTTGGGAGACGAATTTCGATACGGATTTCGGTATGACTTGGATTGACCAGAAGGAAGATGCTTTCCAGAAATCGAGCGATAATATCAAACTGGCTACCAAGTTCGGTTGGGAGTTCAAAGAGAATTGGTATCTGACCGTCCTCGGAAGTTTCCAGAGCCAGTATGCGCTGGGCCGCAATTACGTAGATGGCTACAACAACATCATTTCCAAATGGCTGGCTCCTTCTTACACCGATATTTCTGTCGGTATTGATTGGAAGAAGAGCTACAAGGGCGCAGATTTCTCTATCTATCTGTCTCCGATTGCCGGCCGTATCACAAGCGCCTATATCGGCGAGAACTGGAACCGCAGATACACCCGTGAGAATGCGCTGGGTGCTTTGCAGTACAATATCGACCACGCAGCCGATGCCTCTGCCAAAGCAGCAGCCCAGGCGGCTTACGATGCAGCAGCAACGGCGTATGACAATACGGGCGGTTATGAGGCAGAGCAAGCAGCAGGCACGGATATCCGCACCCAGTTGCAGCAGGCGTACGGCACGTATGTGTATGACGCGGCGGGAAACAAAACGTATCGCAATGCGCGTGCTGAGTTCGGTTTGAGCTTCAAGGGAGGTATTGCCTATACGTACAAAGACTTGAAACTGAGCACTACGCTGGCTCTCTTCTCTCCGTATCAGGGCAGAGGTTTCAGCCTGAAAGACCTCTATGAGGCGAACAACGGCGCAGGTTCGTGGGAGACACGCGACAAGAACGCTTATTACTTCGATTATTCGAACAATAACCGTTATTTCGGCCATTTCGATGTGGACTGGGATTGCGCGCTGAGCTATCAGTTCCTCAAATGTCTGCAGGTAACGCTTCAGACTAGTTTGAAATACTACCCGGGAACGCTGATTGCGAACAAAGAGAATGTGCTTTCTGAGCGTTGCCAGTTCAAGGGCGTGATCGGTCTTGGTGTAGGATACTCCTTTTAATGATGGATTGAGCCGCTTCGCTAAATGATGGATTGATGAAAGCTCTTTCCGACCTCTCGCAAAACGTACAACTTCTCTTGGAGCGTTATGAGGCGCTCCGGGAGGAGAATGTGCGACTTCGCGGGGATATAGAGAAGCAGCGTGAAGAGTTGATACGGACGCATAGCGAGTTGGCGGCTCTGCAGCAACAAAATCGCCGGATAGCTACGGCAAATGCCATGAGTTCTGCAGAAGGAAGTGAAGAAGCGTATAAGCGTCTTAGTGCACTTATAGCGCAGATAGACAGAGCGATGGAAGCGCTAAAGCGCTGATTGAATATTTGAGATTGGAAATTTGAGATTTTGATATCGGACAAGCAACATATAAACCTGCAGTTAGATGCACACTCGGTGGGCTTGGATGTCCCGCGTGAGCAGGAGCCGAACTACCGGTATGCGGCAGATTTGTTGAATAACCGCTATCAGTATTACCTGAAACTGCGTCCTAACGCATCGGCAGAGCAGTTATGGATGTATACGGCTTTGGAAATGGCGGTCTCGCTGCAATCCGATGCACGGGAGAAGAGCCTGGAGCCGATAGAGAAAGAGTTGCAGGAACTCAATAAGAAGATCCTAACCACTATTAATAACAACGATAAACAATAAACAATGAACACAGCAATCCTAATTGTCATTTGTGTAGTTGCAGGACTCCTGGTGGGAGCCGGCGGCTACTACTTCATTGCTCGCATTGTTGGCGCCGGAATCGTTAAGAAGGCAGCCGAGGAAGCGGAGGTAGTGAAGAAAAACAAGATTGTTGAGGCTAAGGAGAAATTTATCGCCCTCAAGCTGGAGCATGACAATGCCGTGCGTGAGCAGGACAAACGCATACAACAACAAGAACAGCGTTTGCAGCAACGTGAGCAGCAGTTGAACCAGCGTCAGGGAGAGATCCAGAGAAGTCTCAACGAAGCAAATCAAAAAGTGCAAGCGGCAGAGCAACGCCAGCAGGCTTTGGACTACCGTCAGCAGGAGATCGAGAAGATGCACCACGAGGCAGAGAAGCAGCTGGAACAACTTTCCGGAATGAGCGCTGAGGAGGCGAAGAAGCAGTTGGTAGAGGCCCTCAAGGATGAGGCAAAGACTGCGGCTATGTTGTACATCAACGAGATCATGGACAATGCCCGTCTGGAGGCGAACAAAGAGGCTAAGAAAATCATCATCCAGACCATTCAACGTGTGGCTTCGGAGACGGCTGCAGAAAGCACCGTTTCGGTTTTCCATATAGAGAATGACGACGTCAAGGCACGTATCATCGGCCGTGAGGGACGAAATATCCGTGCGCTGGAGGCTGCTACGGGTGTGGAGATCGTCGTAGATGACACTCCGGGAGCAATCACTCTCTCTGCTTTTGACCCCGTGCGCCGCGAGATAGCGCGTCTGTCGTTGCACCAGCTGGTACAAGACGGCCGTATTCACCCTGCGCGCATCGAGGAAGTGGTTGCGAAAGTGACCAAACAGGTGGAGGAGGAGATCATCGAGACCGGTAAACGTACGACCATCGACTTGGGTATCCATGGCCTCCATCCGGAGCTGATTCGTCTGGTAGGAAAGATGAAATACCGCTCTTCGTATGGTCAGAACCTGCTGCAACACAGCCGCGAGACGGCGAACCTTTGTGCCGCTATGGCAGGTGAGTTAGGACTCAACGTGAAGGCAGCCAAACGTGCCGGATTGTTGCACGATATAGGTAAAGTGTCCGACGAAGATGTCGAGCTGCCGCACGCAGAACTCGGTATGAAGTTGTGCGAGAAGTACGGCGAGAAACCGGATATCTGCAATGCGGTCGGTGCGCACCACGATGAGTGCGAGATGAAGACCCTGATTGCGCCGATCGTACAAGCTTGCGATGCTATCTCAGGTGCCCGTCCGGGTGCTCGTAGAGAGATTGTGGAGAGTTATGTGAAGCGTCTCAACGACCTTGAGAACCTCGCTATGTCGTTCCCGGGTGTGGTGAAGACGTACGCTCTTCAGGCCGGCCGCGAGCTGCGTGTCATCGTTGGTGCCGACAAGATCTCCGACAAGGATACGGAGTTGCTCTCGTTCGATCTGGCCAAACGCATCCAGGACGAGATGACGTATCCCGGTCAGGTTAAGGTGACCGTCATCCGCGAGGTACGCGCCGTCAATGTAGCTAAGTAATCAGCCATGCATGGCTGATACCAAAAGGACTTCTGCCTTAGAGGTAGAAGTCCTTTGCTAATTCCTGGTACGCCGTGGAGCGACCTCCTTTGTCGTCTTCGAGAACGAGTGTGTCTTCGAGCGGGCGTGATTCCGTGATTCCGTGATTCTGTGATTCCGATTTCTCGAATTGTAATAAGACCCGACGGGGTGGTTTTGACTCCTTACTATATACGCGCGTAACGTGCGTGAGATATAAGGAGTGTCGGGCCGCGAGATTGCAGATCTCTTGCTCTGCGTCGGCAGGTAAGATGATGGCTAATTGACCATGCATGGTCAATAACCTTGCGCTATGAGCCAGCAGCTCTTCGTAACTCAAACTATCCGTGTGCCGCGCTAATTCCCGCCCTTTGTCGGGGTTCTTGAGACTGTTTTGAAAATACGGAGGGTTGGAGACGATGAGGTCGTATTTGTGATTTGTGATTTGTGGTTTATGATTTGGCCATTCCTGCAGGCTGCTCAAATAGGCGTTCACACCATTTCCGCGGGCTTGTTCTACGGCTGCCTCGTCGATGTCTATACCTTCTACTTCTGCTTCAGGAAAACGTTGCATCAACATCCGGGCTATCAGCCCGGAACCCGTGCCGACATCTAAAATGGTACATGGTAAATGCCCCAATGGTACATGATTAGCTCCTGCCCAACACCCTAATAACACACCGTCGGTGCCTACTTTCATGGCACAACGGTCGTGGTAGATGGTGAATTGCTTAAAACGAAAGTACGGCGTGCTCATGGTGACAGCATCCTTCGTGTTCGTGTGCCTCGATAATACAATGTACCGCCAGATAGCATCCTAAGATGATAAACAGTACGGCGCAGATGTGCCGAAACCATTTCTCGAACGAACTCATCTTGCTGGTCAGGTTTCCGATGCTGACCGCACTGTAACTTACCAGCCATGCAATGAGCATAATCGGCAGACCCGTTCCAAGGCTGAATACCACCGGCATGAGCCAACTCCACGTGGTCGGCAGAGTCAGCGTGATATCGATCATCGTCAGGAAATAGACGAGACGATGGGGGCAGAAAGCGATGGCAAAGAAGATACCGAGGATGAAGGACCAAAGCCAACTCTCCTTGCTGTCCGTATCTTTGAGCCATTTGCTGATGCCGTGGTCATGCTCGTGGTGATGGTGACCGCTGAAGAGCAACACGATACCGCAGATAAGCATGAATCCTGCCAAAATCGGTTCGCCCCAATGACTCAAGATGGCTTGAATGCCTTCGGTCTGCGCGCCCATGAGGAACGGAATACTCAGTAACACGTATGTCGCTAATTTGCCGAGAACGAACATCAAACCGTTCGTCAGCACTTTGCGGCGGTTATTGATCTCCTTGTCGATATAACTGATGGCGGTGATACTGGTCATCAGCGTGCAAGGGTCCAGTATGGTGAGCAATCCTAAGAGAAAAGCTGTAAAAATTTGTACCATTTTTGTGTTATTTTTCGAAAAAACGTGCAAAGGTACAGATTTTTTTGCACATATGCAAATTTTTTAGTATCTTTGCGTCGCAAAACGTGCGTATGGCAGAAAAATTCAAAATATCGCTTCGTAACCAGCCCATCTCCACGCGTATCATGTACGTGGTTTTTGCGTGCGTGACGGTCATCTTCGTTTTCATGCTGGCGATGTCGATTCGCTATGTGTATTGGAGCGTGGCGCGTCAGCAACGGCATGAACTCATCACCCGCGCGGAGTATATTCAGTCGTATCTGCGAAACCTGTATTATTGGGACGTCATGCTGGTGCCGAATCAGGCGGAGGGGCTCTCGATTGACTTGCGGGATCTGAGTATCGATATGCACCAGGATCTGCATGTCTATACGTTAAACGGCGAGTTGCTGGCGTCGTCTTCTCCGCAGTTGTTCGAAGGCGGAGTGTTGTCGCGCAGCATGAGTGTGGACAAGCCCTTCTTCTCGGATGACGATATAGCCCTTTGCTATGAGCAGATCAACGGTCAGCCGTATCTGATTGCGTATCTGCCGTTCCATAACGGTGCTTTTGTGCCGATTGGTTATATCGGCGTGCCGTATTTCTTGAGCGAGCAGACGCGTAACGAACAACTTCGAGCCTTGCTTTCGCGCTTGATACCGGTGTATCTCTTGGCCTTGATCCTCTCGCTCTTCATCTCCTATATGGCAACCAAATCGATTACTTCGCCTTTGTTACTGCTGACGGAGAAGATGCGGCATTTCGAGATCGGTGCGAAGGAGAATCACATTGATTACCCGTATCATGACGAGTTGGGTGCGCTGGTGGAAAGGTATAATATGTTGGTCGATCGGGTAGAGGAGAGCGCGGAAAAACTGGCTAACTCCGAGCGTGAAGGCGCATGGCGAACGATGGCACGGCAGATTGCCCATGAGATCAACAACCCCTTGACGCCGATGAAACTGTCGGTTCAGAAGCTCCAACTCAAGCGCGGCACGGATCAGTTTGATGCGTATTTTGACAAAACGACGAAGATGCTCATTGATGAGATCGACAACCTGGCACATATAGCGCAGTCATTCTCTGCGTTTGCCAAACAGCCGGAGGTCGTTACGACCGAAGTGGATGTCGCTCAGAAACTGTCGAATGTCATTACCCTTCAGCGCGAGAACGACGAGCAGATTCCCGTTCGTTATGTGGGTCCCGACTCCGGCGTCGTCGTTCGTGCCGACAAAGAGCAGATATCCCAGGTTTTTGTGAACATCATCCGCAACGCCTTGCAGGCTTCGCCGACGGATATTATCGTCGTGCTCAATACCGCTTTTTCGGACCGCGAAGTGCAGATATCCATCTCCGACGATGGAACCGGCATTCCGGAGAATATCCAGGCGCGTATCTTCCAGCCGAACTTCACAACTAAGTCCAACGGGAATGGTCTAGGATTGGCTATATCCAAGCATATAGTGGAAGGCTCAGGCGGCCGTATAGAGTTTGAGACTTCGTCCAAAGGTACGACTTTCTATATCTATCTGCGTAAAAAAACAAGCTAATGTATTTCCAGATTATCTATCCAGCGGAGGTCTTGCGACCCTATATCTCCCGTTATGTGTTTGTACGAGCGGAGGGTTCGACCGATACCATGACGCCGCCGGCGGATGATCCTCGTTTTGTGAACGGGAAGCATGTGCAGCCGTTGTTACCCAACTACGGCAGTTTCGTCTTTGTCAGAAATGTAGAGATAGAAATTGCCGGCACTAAAGCAGATGGCCTGACGCTACTTGGAGCGAATCAGAAAACCTTGGGTTTAACCACTCTCCGTGGATGGTTTGAAGGAATGATGTTGGATTTTGAACCGGGAGGCATGCATGTCTTGACATGTATCGACCTGCAGCAGCTATCCGGCAAAGTGTTAACAGCTGCTGAGTACGGCGATGAGGGCTTGCTGCAGTTAGACAGGATCTTCAAGTCCGCTCCGCAAGCAGAACAGATTGCGCCGTTAATCGATTCGTTCTTTATGGGGCGCATTCCGACAAAGGAGGATGCCAACTACGCGCGTATTAGAAAAGTGATCGCGGCCTGCGATGAGGTCAAAGGAAATATATCGGCGGCAGAGATGGCATCTATTGCCTGTTTAGGCGAGCGGCAGTTTCTGCGTGTCTTCCGCAATTATGTGGGAATTCCGCCTAAACAATTTGTCCGTTTGAGACGTTTTCACCGAACCATCCAGGACATGCAACAACAGGCGGTTCAAGGCCGATCCATAGATTTGTTGGCTACGGTTTTGCGGCACGGATATTATGACTTGAGTCATGCTGCGCTGGAGTTTCAACAGATGGGCTGCGTCTCACCGGGACAATTTAGAATGTTTGGTATTCCTTTATCGGAAGATTTCTCCGTCTTTTTTGCTTAAAAAATTAGAATGTCCGTTTTTTCATATACCAAATCCGCAAAAAGCAGTACTTTTGCACCGAATTTTAAAACTTGTTTATATGAAAAAGTTCTTTTTAGGAATATTCCTGCTTTGCTCATTTGGGGTTAGCGCGGAAACCATTCATGGTTCTGTCATCGATGCGAAAGGTACTCCGATGCCCTTTGTGACCATCTCTGTCCTTGCCAAAGACTCATCCCTCCTCACCGGCACCATCACCGACGAAGAAGGCAAATATGAGATTTCTGCTCCCGCCCTTGTGGGGAGGGTCGGGGAGGGGTTTCTTATCCAAGCCTCCTACGTAGGTTACCAAACAACGTTTGGCGGACCGGATTTTGTGCTGCGTGAAGAGACGGAGAGACTGAAAGAGGTTGAAGTGAAGGCCAAGAAACCGCTCGTAGAGCGTCAGATGGACAAACTGGTGGTGAACGTCTCCGCTTCACCGCTCTCGGCAGGCTCCAACGGAAACGATATCCTCCGTCGTGCACCGGGTGTCCGCATCGACAAGGACGGTAATATTACCGTAAACGGTAAATCCGTGGAAATTTGGGTGGACGGCAAGCCTTCCTACCTCTCCGGTCAGCAACTCAAAGCCATGCTCGACGGTACGGACGGAAACACGATTGAGAAAATCGAAATCATCTCCAATCCTTCCGCCAAATACGATGCCTCGGGACAAGGCGGTATCATCAATATCAAGACCAAGCGCAATATGATGAAAGGCCTCAACGGAATGCTCTCTGCCGCCTACGGAGGTATGTATTTTGGCGATGTGAAGCGCTGGCTGAACAATGAGATGTTCTCACTCAACCTCAATTATCGCGGCGAGAAAACCTATACGTTCGGCCAGTTCACGCAGGTCTTCGCGCAGAATGACATTGACTTTGAGTCCTACCGCGAGACGCCGGCTCTGAAGAATTACTCCTATTCGGACTACAACATCAATTTCCAGTACTACATGCTCAAGGTCGGCAACGATTGGTATATCGACTCGCTCAATACCTTCGGATTCATCCTTCAGGTGCCTTTCATGGATGTCGATCAGCATATTGTGCCCGGACGCAACTCTGCTTATCTGATTCAAGGCACGGATACGACGAACAGTACGACCAATTCTCAAAATCGTCTCAAAGCTCCGCAGCACACAGCGAACCTCAACTACACCCACACTTTCTCTGAAGCTCTCGAGCGCGAACTGACGGTGAATATCGACTACAACCGTTATAATAACTCTTCTGTCAATTTTCAGGAGACGAACTACGACAAGCCTTTGGGCGGCATCCAATCGCTCGGTATTGATATTCGCGGCAAGCAGATTGTCAATATCTACTCTGCCAAAATGGATTTTCAGACCAAGTTCTGGAAGACTGGTATGATTGAAGCCGGTGTCAAGTATGCGCTCTCTTCGACGGACAACGACATGACGACCGACTCGACGCGGAATGGCGGCGTGCGACCCACGGATCACAATGCTTTCCGCTATGACGAGCATGTCACTGCAGCGTATATCTCCGTTGGCAAACAGTTTGGAGAACACTGGTCGGTCAAACTTGGTCTCCGCGGCGAATATACCTTCTCGCACGGCGACTGGAAGGATGACGGCTTGGATTCAATCATCAACAAGTCCTATTTCGATCCCTTCCCCACGGCGTATGTCGGCTATACCTCCAAACCGCTGGGCAAAATCCAACAACCGATATCCGTTTCGGCTTCCTATACACGCCGTATCAAACGACCGAATTACTGGATGCTCAATCCCTTCACTTCGTACGTCGATGCCTATTCAATCCAGAAAGGAAACACCAACCTCACGCCGGAGTTCAACAACGATGTAGAACTGCATTTCTCCTGGACCCAGTATTGGAACATGACCTTTAATTTCGCCCATACGCAGGATATGTTCTCTTCTAAGACTACGATCCTTCCGAGTGGTATCGGATTTGCACAGTGGACCAATTTCGGTACCTGTACCACGCACGGTGTGAACGTCTCTCTGACTGAGCTGCCGCTTGTTCCGAAGTATGAAAAAAGTGACGAAAGCCAAATGGTAAATGGTAAATGTCCAAATCGTAAATTATCCGGTGCTTGGCTCGCGCTCACGGTGAATGCCGGATGGCTGCATTTTATCAACAAATCCTACGACAAACAAGAAGATGGCACGCCGGATTATATCATGAAGAGCCACTACGGCTACGTCGGCGGAACACTCTCTGCTTATTTGCCAAAGGATTGGACGCTTACCTTTGATGCGAACTGGTCATCGCCCATGCTCACCGGCTATAATAAATCCGGCAGCACCTATTTCGCTTCTTTCGGAATCCGGAAGATGTACATGAAAAAAGGCCTGATTTTCAACCTCAACGTCCAAGACCTGCTGCGCTCGCTTAGTTTCAATAACGAAGATATGGGCCAGGAACCGGGTAACCGCTCGTGGTATAAAAACACCATCCGCCAGCAACGTGTGATGTTCTCGCTCACTTGGATGTTCGGTCAGTATCAGCAACATAAGCACCGTAAAGTCGGTGAACTCGATGAGTCTTCACGTCTTGGCGGAGGTGGCGGTGTAGGCCAATAAAAAGAAAAAAATCTCGAAAAGTGGCATACACTATTGTGTATGTCATTTTTTTTTTGTAATTTTGCAAGCAAAATTGAAAACAATATTTATAACATACCATTTAAAACACATAAAACAATGAAAGTACAAGACATTATGCAGCGTTTGGCTGCGAAACATCCGGGTGAGGCAGAGTACCTGCAGGCAGTGCAAGAGGTACTTGAGTCGATTGAAGAGGTGTACAATCAGCACCCCGAGTTTGAGCAAGCGAAGATCGTGGAGCGCATGGTCGAGCCCGACCGTATCTTCACCTTCCGCGTGACGTGGATTGATGACCAAGGCGAAGTGCAGACGAACCTCGGTTACCGCGTTCAGTTCAACTCCGCCATCGGTCCGTACAAAGGCGGTTTGCGTTTCCACAGAGCCGTTACTCCTTCGATGTTGAAGTTCCTCGGTTTTGAGCAGACCTTTAAAAACGCGCTGACGACCCTTCCGATGGGCGGCGCAAAGGGCGGTTCGGATTTTGATCCGGTTGGCAAATCGGACGCAGAGATCATGCGTTTCTGTCAGGCCTTTATGTTGGAACTATGGCGCTGCATCGGTCCGGATCAGGATATACCCGCTGGTGACGTGGGCGTTGGTGGACGCGAGATAGGCTTCCTCAACGGCATGTACCAGAAACTCGCGCGCGAATATCATACAGGTGTCCTCACCGGAAAGGGCATGACCTGGGGCGGTTCGATTCTCCGTCCGGAAGCTACCGGTTTCGGCGCACTTTATTTCACGCAACACCTGCTGCACAAGGCCGGCAAAGATATTAAGGGCAAGAAAGTGGCTATCTCCGGATTCGGAAACGTAGCATGGGGCGCAGCGACCAAAGCGGTTGAACTGGGCGCTAAGGTAGTAGCTATCTCCGGACCCGACGGTGTGGTGGCTATCAAGGATGGTATCACCAAAGCAATGATCGACTACATGCTCGTCATGCGTGCGTCGAACCGCAACAAAGTACAAGACATGGCGGATAAGTTCCCGAAAGAGTGCGTCTTTACGGCAGGTAAGAAGGCTTGGTCCATCCCATGCGACATCGCCCTGCCGTGTGCGTTCCAGAACGAGCTTTCCGAAGAAGACGCCAAGGAACTCAAAGCTAACGGCTGCTGGTGTTGCTGCGAGGTATCGAATATGGGCTGCCAACCGGGTGCTATCCATTTCTTCCAGCATAACGGCGTACTCTTTGCACCGGGTAAAGCGGTGAACGCGGGTGGAGTAGCGACTTCCGGTCTGGAGATGACACAGAACGCCGAGCACCTCTCTTGGAAGGCTGAAGAAGTGGACGACCGTCTGCATCATATCATGGAGTCCATCCACGAGCAATGTGTCCGTTACGGCACGCAACCGGATGGCACGATTGACTACGTCAAGGGCGCTAACATCGCCGGATTTATGAAGGTCGCTACTGCGATGCTCGAACAGGGCATCATCTGATGCAACTGTTCAAGGTGATTTATCATGGAACAGGGCATCATCTAAAAAAAATAACCTCGAAATGTCGAAATATCGAAATATCGAAATATCGAAAAAACTATGTATCAAGATTTTCAACAACACCTGCAAAAAACGCTGAATGAGATTCGCGATGCAGGTCTCTATAAGAACGAGCGCGTGATCATCACCCCGCAGTCTTCCGGCATTGCCGTAGAAGGCGGACAGGAGGTAATCAACTTCTGCGCGAACAACTACCTCGGCCTCGCCGATAACAAAGAACTCATCGAAGCCGCCAAAGCCCGCATGGATGCGCGCGGTTACGGCATGGCGTCGGTACGTTTTATCTGCGGTACGCAGGATACGCACAAAGAGTTGGAGCGCGTCATCTCGGATTTCTTCGGTACCGAAGATACCATCCTTTACGCGGCTTGTTTTGATGCCAACGGTGGTCTCTTCGAGCCGCTCTTGACCGAAGAGGATGCCATCATCTCCGATGCCCTCAACCATGCGTCGATCATCGACGGCGTGCGTCTTTGCAAGGCGGTGCGTTACCGCTATGCCAACGGCGATATGGCGGATCTGGAGGAGCAACTCAAGAAAGCCCAGGCACAACGCTTCCGCATCATCGCGACGGACGGCGTCTTCTCTATGGACGGCAATGTCTGCCCGCTTGATAAGATCTACGAGCTGGCGCAGAAATACAACGCCCTCGTCATGGTCGATGAGTCGCACTCCGCCGGAGTGGTCGGTAAGACAGGACATGGCGTTACGGAGCTCTATAACATGCGCGGCAAAATAGAAATCATCACCGGCACGCTCGGCAAAGCCTTTGGCGGTTCGGTAGGTGGTTTCACAACCGGTAAGAAAGAGATCATCGACCTCCTGCGTCAGCGCAGCCGTCCGTATCTCTTCTCAAACTCTATCCCGCCGATGATTGCTGCGGCTGGTATCAAGACCTTCGAGATCCTCACACGCTCCAACGAACTGCAAGACCGTCTGCACGAGAACACGGCGTACTTCGTTGCCCAAATGAAAGCGGCGGGTTTCGATATCAAACCCACGCAATCGGCTATCTGCGCAGTGATGCTCTACGACGCACGCCTCTCGCAGGAGTTTGCTGCCAAACTGCAAGACGAAGGAATATACGTTACCGGCTTCTACTATCCGGTGGTGCCGAAAGGTCAGGCGCGTATCCGTGTGCAGGTTTCCGCAGCCCACACGCGCGAGCAATTAGATAAATGTATTGCCGCCTTCACAAAGATTGGCACGGTTCTTGGTGTATTGAAGTAAATTATGAAAGCTTTAGTCAAAAAATATGCGAAACCCGGTATCTGGATGGAAGAAGTGCCGATGCCGGAAGTGGGTGTCAACGACGTCCTGATCAGGGTCACCAAAGCCGCTATCTGCGGCACCGACCTGCACATGTATAAATGGGACGAGTGGTCGCAGGCTCATTGCAAACCGCCTTATACGATGGGCCATGAGTTTGTCGGAGTGGTGGCCGAAGTGGGCGAAGGAGTACGGAACTTCTCAATCGGCGAACGCGTCACGGCGGAAGGACATATCGTCTGCGGACATTGCCGAAACTGCCGCCGGGGCATGGGACACGTCTGTGAGAACACCATCTCCGTCGGAATCATGGGCAAAGATGGTTGTTTTGCGGAGTACGTCACCATTCCGGAGTCCAATGTGGTCAAACTGCGGCCGGAGATACCCGATGACTTCGCAGCGATCATGGATCCCTTCGGCAACGCTACCCACACAGCCCTCGCTTTCCCGCTCCTGGGTGAAGATGTACTCATCACCGGAGCCGGACTCATCGGTACGATGGCGGCAGGAATATGCCGCTATGCCGGAGCAAAGAATATCGTCGTGACGGACATCAACCCGCTGCGTCTGGAGATTGCGAAGAAGATGGGCGCAACCCTTACCGTCGATGGTTCCAAGGGCGAGACCGTGCAGGACGCAATGACTAAACTCGGTATCCGAGGCTTCGACGTGGGACTGGAGATGAGCGGTGCCCCCGCGGCCTTCAATGAGATGATCGCGCACATGTATAAGGGTGCCAACATCGCCCAACTCGGTATCCTGCCCTCGAACACCCAGGTCAACTGGTCAGACGTCATCTTCAATGCCCTGACCATCAAAGGTATCACCGGCCGCCGCATGTGGGAGACATGGTACCAGATGGAGCAGATGCTCCTCGGAGGACTCGACCTCAGCCCGGTGATCACCCATCGCTTTAAGTTCGACGACTTCCAAAAAGGCTTCGACGTCATGGTCTCCGGACAATGCGGAAAAGTCCTTCTTGAATGGTAAATCACCTCGATATGTCGAAATTTCGATATCTCGATCTATCGAAAAATAACTAACAACAAATATTAACAACAATGAGAAAACTTTTACTTAGCGCTCTGCTGCTCATCTGCGGCACCGCATTTCTCTCTGCTCAATCCCGTGAGGGCCTGACGGAGTACAAGTTGGAAAATGGTCTCACTGTTCTTCTCTGGGAAGATCATGACGCACCGGACGTAACGGGCTACGTAGTAGTTCGCGCCGGAGCTGTGGACGAACCGAAGGAGTACACCGGACTTGCGCACTACCTCGAGCACATGCTCTTCAAGGGTACGCAACGCATCGGCGCACTCGACTGGGAGAAAGAGAAACCGATCTATGACTCGATCATCGCTTTGTACGACCAGTACAGCGATGCCACCGATCCGAAAATCCGTGAGCAACTCGCCACCCAAATCAACGAGTGCTCCATGCGTGAAGCGAAGATCTCTTCGACCGAGGATTTCTTCAACATGCTCGATCTCATCGGTGCCGAGGGTGTGAACGCTTATACGTCTTACGACCTTACGGCGTACCACAACTCCTTCCCGGCTGCAGAGATGTACCGCTGGCTGACGATCTTCTCCGACCGTCTCATCAACCCTGTCTTCCGTACTTTCCAGGCGGAGTTGGAGAACGTGTTCGAGGAGTACAACATGTACGCCAACGAACCCTCTTCCCAGGCACAGAAACAGCTCATGGAGGATATCTACAAAGGTTCTCCGTACGAGCGTGACGTGATCGGTCTGCCCGAGCACCTCAAGAACCCGCGTCTCTCGCGTCTGATTGAGTTCTACAACACATGGTACGTGCCGAACAACATGGCGCTCATCATCGTCGGAGACTTCGATTCCGAGTCCACCAAGCCGATGATCGCTCAGACGTTTGGCCGCTTGCAGCCGAAAGAACTGCCTTCGCGTCCTTCCTATCCGGCTGTCAAACTGACCGGAAAGAAGCACTACAACCTCGGTTACAACCCGCAGGTCGCTTGGGTGTATCAGGGTGTGAAAGAAGGCGATGCAGACCAGGATGTCCTGGAGTTCGTTTGCAACCTTCTCTACAACGGACAGACAGGTCTCCTCGACCAGGTCAACACCAAGGGTGATGTCTCGGCTTCGTATGCGTTCCTCGACGCACGTCGTAACGACGGTCGTCTGATCGTCATGGCGGTGCCTTATTATGACGCCAACCAGCAGATGTTCGAGTCCGACAAGGCTACCGAGGCCATCGTCATGAAGGAGATCGACAAGATCAAACGGGGCGATATCTCCGACGACCTCATCGCGAACGTAAAGCACATGTACGCGCAGCAGTACAAGGCCTTCAACGAGTCGCCTTCGACCAAGATGTCCGTCCTCGTGGACGCCTTCACCTATGGCAAACCGGTTGACGATATCTTCACGGCTAACGAGAAGATTCAATCCCTCACCAAAGAGGAGATCGCACGCGTCGCAAAGAAATATTTCAATGCCGACCACATGACCATCTCCTTTGACGAGGATACCAAGAATATGAAGCCGAAAACGCTCCCGAAACCGAATATCAAACCGCTTGATCCGGTGAAGAATGCGAAGACCGAGTACGCAGAGGAGTTCCAGAAACTGCCGAAGGGCGAACTCAAACAGACCTTCAATGACTTCAACGATGTGAAGATCTCTTCGCTGGGCGAGAACGTGAAACTCCACTATACGCCGAACACCAAGAATGATATCTTCACTCTCATCCTCCGTTATGGAGTGGGTGAGCACGAGATGCCGTTGCTGCCGTACGCTGCGATGCTCATGGAGAATGCAGGTATCATGGGCAACCCGGCTATCGAGGGTAAGGACTTCGACCAGCAGATTGCGCAACTCGGCGCTGCGGTTTCCTACGGTTGTAACGACTCGTATTTCTACATCTCCATCTCCGGTGAGGATGGGAATATGAATAAGATCATGAATCTCGTCAACCGCCAGCTCCTCATGCCGTATCTCGAGAAGAAACAGCTCGATGCGGTCAAGGGTAACGAGTTCTTCTCGCGCTACAGCCGTCAGAAACGTACAGCCGTGCAGAAGTCTGCCCTTATGCAGTATGCCCTCTACGGTAAGAAGTCCTCTTACCTCGACGAGGTGAAGTTCATTGATATCTGGAATATGGATGGTGTACAGGTTCAGCGTCTCATCGCTTCGGCCCGTACCTACGCGCTTGACGTCTTCTACTGCGGTACGCTCCCCGAGGACAAACTCGTGCCTGAGTTGCCTCTGACCGAAGGTATGCAGCCTTCCAAGTCGCCGTTCGTGCAGGACCGCGTGACCTACGACAAACCGACCGTACTCTTCCTTCCGAACAGTAACGTACAGCAGGCGGACCTCTATTTCTACATCAACGGCCGTCCGTACGACATCGCTTCGGATGTACAATCTGACGCCTTCAACCAGTACATGTCCGGCGGTTTCACGGGTGTGATCATGAACGAGATCCGTGTAAAACGCTCCATGGCATACTCGGCTTATGGTGTGAACGCTACGCCGGAACTCCCGGGTAAGGACTGCTACTTCATCGGTTACGTGGGTACCCAGTCGGATAAGGTCAACGACGCCATCTCCGTATATATGGATATCCTGACCGACATGCCGAAGGACTCGACACAGTTAGTTGCCCTCAAAGCCGCCCTCAAGCAGGCTGCGCAGACTTCCAAACCGTCGATGCGCTCCAAAGCTGCTGCTTATGAGTACTGGCAGCGTCTGGGTTACAATGACGACCCGTCGAAAGTCAACGCTGCAGCAATCGACGCCCTCACTTTCAACGATATCGAGAAGTTCTACGAGGAGAATATCAAGGGCAAACCCGTTACTATCATCCTCATGGGCGACCCGAAGAAGATTGACGTGAAGGCCATCGAGAAGAAAATCGGCTGCAAAGTAACCAAACTCTCGCCGGCTAAGCTCTTCAACTCGACCCAAGAGTTAATGGATGCTGTAATGTAATATGGCAAATAACCAATTACAAATGACAAATAAACAATGTTCACAGGCCCACCGAAGTGGGTTTGTGAACATTGTTGGTAATCCCAATGTTGGCAAATCTACGTTGATGAACGCCTTGGTGGGCGAGCGCCTCTCGATCATCACTTCGAAAGCGCAGACGACCCGCCATCGCATTCTTGGTATCGTCAACGGCGAGGACTTCCAGATGGTCTATTCGGACACACCCGGAGTCCTCTCGCCGAACTACCGTCTCCAGGAGAAGATGCTGGAGTTCAGCCGCTCGGCACTCGTCGATGCTGACGTCCTTCTCTATGTCACGGAGCCCCAGGACACCATCGACCGCAACCCCGACTTCATCGAGAAAGTACGCCGCATGGCATCTTCAGGCGCACGCGTGTTCCTTATTATTAATAAGATTGATCTGACTACGCAGGATACATTGGAGCGGTTAGTAGCTTTCTGGCATACCCAGCTCCCCGAGGCAGAGATCTTCCCCATCTCCGCACAAGAGCGTTTCGGTGTATCCCAGCTCTTCGATGCTATCAAAGAAGCCCTGCCCGTCGGACCGCCGTTCTTCCCAAAGGACCAGCTGACCGACAAACCCGCACGTTTCTTCGTCGATGAGATCATCCGCGAGAAGATCCTCCTTAACTACGACAAGGAGATCCCGTATTCTGTCGAGGTTGAAGTGGAGTCCTTCAAGGAAGAGGACAAACTCATCCGCATCGACGCCGTCATCTACTGCGAGCGCGATTCCCAGAAGGGTATCATCATCGGCAAAGCCGGTTCGGCTCTCAAGCGCGTCGGCTCCCAGGCTCGTAAGGATATCGAGGACTTCTTCCAGAAGCAGGTCTTCCTCCAGCTCTTCGTCAAAGTGGACAAAGACTGGCGGTCCAACATCTCCCGCCTCAAGCACTACGGCTACGACCTCTCTTAATAAAGTATCCGCCATGCATGGCGGATTTTTTTTGTCCTTTTCCCTGCGCTATTCCGCTGGATATATGTCATTCTCCGTCTATCTCTGCCATTTTGTCAGCCTTTTCCTGCCAAATCCCCTTTGGCACACGTTTTGTCTTATTCATAGCGAACGATTTCGATATCTCGATATCCCGATATGTCGAAATCTCGGAAAAAAATACGAAATTAATTAAAGAAAGGAAAAATACTATGTCTAAAATTATTGGAATTGACCTCGGTACCACAAACTCGTGTGTAGCCGTAATGGAGGGTAACGAACCTATCGTCATTGCTAACGCGGAAGGTAAGCGTACTACTCCTTCTGTAGTTGGATTTGTTGAGGGTGGCGAGCGCAAAGTGGGCGACCCTGCTAAACGTCAAGCCATCACAAACCCGACCAAAACTATCTATTCTATCAAGCGTTTCATGGGCGAGACCTACGATCGCTTGCAGTCTGAAATCGCGCGTGTTCCTTATAAAGTAACAAAGGGCGATAACAACACTCCCCGTGTGGACATTGACGGACGTCTCTACACCCCGCAGGAGATCTCGGCTATCATCCTCCAGAAGATGAAGAAAACCGCTGAGGACTACCTCGGACAAGAGGTTACCGAAGCTGTCATCACCGTGCCGGCATACTTCAACGACTCGCAGCGTCAGGCTACTAAGGAAGCCGGCGAGATCGCAGGTCTGAACGTACGCCGTATCGTCAACGAACCGACCGCTGCTGCCTTGGCTTATGGCCTTGACAAGTCTAACAAGGATATGAAGATTGTGGTCTTCGACTGCGGTGGTGGTACCCACGATGTGTCCGTGCTCGAGCTCGGTGACGGTGTCTTCGAGGTAAAAGCAACCGATGGTGATACCCACCTCGGAGGTGATGATTTCGACCATCGTATCATTGACTGGCTCGTTCAGGAGTTCAAGAACGAGAACGGTGGAGCGGACCTCTCCAAAGACCCGATGGCGATGCAGCGTCTGAAAGAGGCTGCCGAGAAAGCGAAGATCGAGCTGTCCTCTTCGACTTCTACGGAAATCAACCTGCCGTATATCATGCCGGTCAACGGCGTTCCGGCACACTTGGTTAAGACGCTGACCCGTGCTAAATTCGAGCAACTTATCGACGACTTGATCCAGCGTACCATCGCTCCGTGCCGCACGGCCCTCGAGCATGCCGGATTGAAGACCTCCGATATCGACGAGATCATCCTCGTAGGTGGTTCGACACGTATCCCGGCTATCCAGGATGCCGTACAGAAATTCTTCGGCAAAGCTCCGTCCAAGGGCGTTAACCCGGACGAAGTAGTAGCAGTCGGCGCAGCGATCCAGGGTGGTGTCCTCACTGGCGATGTGAAAGACGTCCTCCTGCTCGATGTAACCCCGCTGTCCCTCGGTATCGAGACCATGGGCGGTGTCATGACCAAGATGATTGAGGCCAACACTACCATCCCGACCAAGAAGACCGAGACCTTCACTACCGCGGTCGATAACCAGCCTTCTGTGGAGATCGTCATCTATCAGGGCGAACGTCCTATGGCAGCGCAGAACAAACTGCTCGGTCGCTTCCACTTGGATGGTATCATGCCGGCACGTCGTGGAGAACCGCAGATCGAGGTAACCTTCGATATCGATGCCAACGGTATCTTGAATGTAACCGCCAAAGATAAAGCTACCGGCAAGGACGCGAAGATCCGTATCGAGGCTTCGTCCGGTCTCTCCGATGAAGAGATCAAGCGAATGAAAGCCGAGGCGGAAGCCAACGCCGAAGCCGATAAGAAGGCCAAAGAGCAAGCTGACAAACTCAACAAGGCCGACGCTACGATCTTCCAGACCGAGAAACAACTCGCTGAGTTCGGCGATAAGATCCCGGCTGACAAGAAAGCGCCGATCGAGAAAGCCCTCGCAGACCTCAAAGACGCGTACGCTAAACGTGACGCCGATGCCTGCGAAGCAGCCAACAACGCCCTCATGACAGCTTTCCAAGCGGCCTCCGCAGAGATGTACGCTGCCCAACAGCAAGCGCAACAATCTCAAGCCGGCCCGCAAGGTCCGCAAGCAGGCCCGACTGACAACAACGGCTCCAACGGCCCTACCGCTGAGGACGTCGACTTCGAAGAAGTCAAATAACCCCGATCTTTTGATTTCTCGGAATACTTTCGATATCTCGATATATCGATCTCTCGAAATCTCGAAAATTCCCCCTCTCTCCCGTAGAGTGGGGGATTTTCTATTTCCCCTTTCTTCTTTTCCGCCGGATTGAATCCGGCATTTGCTTCTTCTTTTCCGCCGGATGTCATCCGGCCTCTCCGTATGTCCATTTCCCGGCATTGAATGCCGGCATCTCCGTCGTCCATTATGCCGGATGTCATCCGGCTTAGGGCGGTTTACCTGCGGTGCCCCCTCTCTTTTTTCCTCTCTTCGTTTTTTTTATTTACCTGCTGGCTTCCCTTCCCTAAATATGCCTATTCCGGCATAAAGCGGCCTATTTTTCTTAAAAAAATCTCCATTGCTCTTGCGTATGTCATTTTTTTGTTGTACCTTTGCGTCGAATTAACGCATCGACCATGGATGGTCGATCTAAAAAACTTCATATTATGGATAAAAAACTCGCCATTATGGCAACCATCAAGGATGGTCTCGCCATCGCTCTGGTCAACTATCTGAGCCTCATTCTAACAGTAGTTCTCTACTTCGTTACTATCTGGATCCCGTACCTCAATGTCGGTACCACCATCGCGGTCAGCTCGCTCCCCGCGGAGATGGCAAAAGGCACAGTCATCAACCCGCTCTTCATTTTTGACGGCAAATACCGCCGCAACATGGGCGAGTACTTCATCCTCTCTGCTCTCATGACGGGCGCTATCTTGGTCGGTTTCCTTTTCGGTATCATTCCGGGATTCGTTATTTCCGTGGCTTGGTCGTTTGCAGTCGTACTTTTTGTGGACAAAGACATGTCGGCCATGGACGCGTTGCATGAGTCTAACCGCCTGACGTACGGCCATAAATGGCGTATTTTCGGTGCTGAGTTCCTGCTTGTCTTCTGTCTTGAGCTGGTGATTGTAATCATCCAATGTATCTTTGGTATAGGAGAAGTGTCTTGGCTCGAAACGATCGGTAAGATCCTCATCTTTATCCTTACTATTTTCGCCGTTCCGGCTATCTTAGGTGTTGAGGCATCTATCTATAAACAACTCACCTCCGGCGCCTTCCTCGCCGACACCCCTGCCGAAGCTCCTGCTTCCGCTCCGAGCCCAGCTCCTGCTTCCGCTCCGCAACCTGCCGAAGCTCCCGCAGCTGAGTAACGGCTCCCTCTCCCCTAAACGCGCTAACCCCCGTTAGCGCGTTTTTTCTGTGTCCATTGTGCCGGATGTCATCCGGCATTTGACTTCGTTTCTTTTGCGGGATACTATCCCGCATTTCCCCCTACGCCCGATCCCCCTACGCCCGCTGGTCTAACTCTCGGCGCTACTCCGCCGAGTTCTTTTTTTTCCCCTTTTCTTTCCTTCGATATCTCGATATATCGTATATCGTTATCTCGGAATCTTCGATGTCCTGCGCGCGTCCACGATGTCCTGTGCTCGCGAGTTCCGCGAGCGGTCCTTCCCCTCGTTGTCCTGTGCGCGCCACCTCCGTTGGCGCGTTTTTTCTTCCTTCCTATCCCCGGCATTTAGTGCCGGTATGTTCTCCGTCCATTTCCCCGGATTATATCCGGCCTCTCCGTATGTCCATTTCCCGGCATTGAATGCCGGCCTTCTCCGTCGTCCATTATGCCGGATGTCATCCGGCTTAGGGCGGTTTACTTGCGATGCCTCCCTTCCCTAAATCTGCCTATTCCGCCCTAAATCTGCTATTCCGCCCAAAATTTGCCTAAATCTGCCTATTCCGGCATAAAGTGGCCTATTTTTCATAAAAAATCCCCATTTCTCTTGCATATATCAAAAATTTGTTGTACCTTTGCACCCGATTTCAAGACTTGGAACGACGGTTAAACGACGGTCAAGCGACGGTCAAAGCCAACGTAACTTACCTGTTACGCCCCAAACGAGCCCAAATTTATGTATAATACTATATTATATACTTATATATAATATACATTAAAAAAATCCTCTTTTATGTCAGAAATTAAAACATCATCCGGCATCGAACAAATCCACGGCAAGACTAACGGCCTTGATAGTGGCTATTTTTACATGCGAAACGGCAAGCAATTTTACCGTACACGCGAGGAAAACTACCAGAAAAATCAATCTCCTCGCCAGCAATGGAACTCCGCTGCCTTCAAGTATGCTAACTCCCAACTCAAACTCTTGACCTCTCCCGAGGACAAAGCCCAACTGAAATCCGATTTCGAGGCCGCAAAACACGTCGCCTCCAACGGCAAGACATACGCCACCTCGCGTGCCTGGAAATTTAACTCTCTTATACACGAATACAAAGTAGCGCATCCATTTACGTGACCCCGACGATCCCGTACATACAATCCTGCTTTGACGAGTTCAACGCCCGTTTCTTTGCTTCGTCCCTGCCGCCGATTCCGATCAAACTCTCGAACGCCCGCACTTTCCTCGGCAAGGTGACCTTCACTCGCCGTCGCTCATGGCTCTTCGGACCGGTCCGAAACGAGAACTTCGTCCTCCGCATCAACACGCGCATCGACCTCCCCGAAGACCTCATCCAGGACACCATCCTCCATGAGATGATCCATTATTATATCGCGGTCAATCAGCTTCGCGACACCTCCTCCCACGGCCGGCTCTTCCGCCGCGAGATGGCGCGCATCAATGCCGATGGCAACCGACATATAACCATCTCTTACCGCCTCTCCAAGGAGCAGCTTCTCGAACTCTATCCGAAAAAAAAAGAACAAATTGAGGCATATTTCTTGCATAAATCAAAAAAAAGTAGTACCTTTGCACAAAATTAACGCATCGACCATGCATGGTCGATTAAAAACATATCATTATGGAATATAAAATCAAAACAATCGGAGTACTCACCTCAGGCGGCGATGCTCCGGGAATGAATGCAGCAGTGCGCGCCGTCACCCGCGCTGCTATCGCTAACAACATCCGCGTCAAAGCTATTTTCCGCGGCTACAAAGGCCTCATGGACGACGAAGTACAGGAGTTTACTACCCAGGATGTGAGCGGTATTATCCAGCGCGGAGGTACGATTCTCAAAACCGCTCGCAGCGAGGAGTTTAAGACTCCTGAAGGGCGTCAGCGTGCCTACGAAACACTTCAAAAAGAGCAGATTGATGCCCTGATCGTCATCGGTGGAGATGGCTCTTTTACTGGCGCTCGCCTGCTCGCGCAGGAGTATAATATCCCTATTATCGGCATCCCCGGTACGATTGACAACGACCTCTGGGGAACGGACTCCACCATCGGTTACGACACGGCTCTCAACACCATCGTCGAATGTGTGGACAAACTCCGTGACACCGGTACCAGCCATGAACGCCTCTTCCTCGTCGAGGTCATGGGACGCGATGCCGGATTCCTTACCCTCAATGCCGCCATCGCCGCAGGAGCCGAAGCGGCCATCATTCCCGAACGAGCAACCCTCGAGGAACAGTTAGAGGCGGCCATCGGACAGGGACGCCGCAAACATAAAAACAGCGGAATCGTCCTCGTTCAGGAGCACGCTATCCCCGGCGGAGCACAAGCGGTGGCGAAGGTCATCGAGCAGAGCCATCCCGAGTACGGCACGCGTGTCACCATCCTGGGACACCTCCAACGAGGCGGCTCGCCAACGGCTTTTGACCGTATCCTCGCTTCCCGTTTCGGCTGTGCCGCAGTACAAGCCCTCCTTGAGGAACAGCGCTCGATCATGGTCGGACTCCAGAATGGCGAGGTCATCTATGTCCCTCTCTCCAAGGCCATCAAAGAGAAAAAAGATATCAAGGACGATAAATGGCAGGCCCTTCAGGTTCTCAGCCTGTAATCCGTCCTCAAAAAATATTCGTATATGAAAAAACTCTTTCTTAGTCTCTTCTTTGTCCTCTGCGCGGTAACCGCCAATGCCGTCCTTCCGGATGTCACGTTGCGGGACCCGAAGGGACGTTCTGTCAATATTGAAGACCTCGCCAAAACCGGCAAGCCGGTGATCATCTCTTTCTTCGCGACCTGGTGTAAGCCCTGTATGCGCGAACTCAACGCCATCGAAGACCTCTATCCCGACTGGCAGGATGAGACGGGCGTGGAGATGTACATCGTCTCTATCGATCAGGCGCAGGATGCCCAGAAAGTGATGCCTCTGGTGGACGGCAACGGATGGGAATATCACGTCCTGCTCGACCCCAATGGTACGCTTAAAAGGGCGATGAACGTCCAGAACGTCCCGCATCTCTTTGTCCTCAATTCCAAAGGAGAGATCGTTTATAACCATGCCGGATACATGGACGGCGAAGAACTCGAGATCCGCAAATACCTCAAATAAATCATAAATCCTAAATTTGAAATCCTCTCTACGCTCCATACTCCTCCTTTGTACATTGTACCTTGTACTTTGTACACTAAAGGCGAATGACACCGTCTATGTCTCCGGTGCCATCCAGCATGACGGTCTCTTGGAGCACAAGCCCTGGTACTACGGCTCGAACTCGTACGTGGATTTCTCCGTCCATTACCTCAATGATTCCAACTCTGCGCACTTTCACAGTCTTCGGGCCTCGACCCGCGCAGAGCTGACGCAGTGGCCTTTGCCCGGCTACGACCCTGATTTCAAGGGCTATGGCATCAGCCATATCAGCCTCGAAGCGAACTTCGATTTCGGCGATTTCACCATCGGCGACATCTACGCGCAGTTTGGTTCGGGACTCATTCTCAACCTCTACGAGGACCGCTCGCTCGGTATCGATGGCGCTCTCCGCGGGGCAAAATTCGACCTTATGCCCGACCGCGGCGTACACCTGACGCTCCTCGGTGGCAAGCAACGCCGCTATTGGAACTGCTATAAGGACCATGCCTTCGGTTGGAACTATACCCAAGACGCCGTCCTTGGTGCCGACCTCGAGTTGCATTTCGAGTCTTGGTCTCCTAAAATGCAGGATCTGGGCATGAATTTCATGATCGGCGGCTCTTATGTCTCTCGCTACGAACGTCCGGACACCATCCTCACGGTCTCTGACGGACATCTATACCGCTATAACCTCCCGCAGTGGGTGGGGGCAGGGGATGTCCGCACGGAGTGGCAATGGAAAGGGTGGGACGTCCTCGTCGAATATGCCTATAAGGCCAATAACCCCGCAACCGAGAATGACTTCTCCTACCGCCACGGAGACGCACTCCTGGCTTCGCTCTCGTATTCCCGCCGCGGACTCTCTTTCCTGGCGCAGATGAAGCGCTCGGATAACATGTCTTTCCGCTCGCAAAGCGAGTGTTACGGCGTTGCCGGACGACTCAACCTCCTGCCGGCGTTCGATAAGCAGCATACCTACCATCTCCCGGCGCTCAACGGCTACGCCACGCGCTATGCCGATGGCGAATGGGCTTTCCAGACCGAGTTGCGCTATACATGGCCCCGTAAGTCCCGTTTCGGCGGTAAGTATGGTACGACTCTGGCCTTCGCCGCCTCACATATCCGCGGCCTCGCGAGTCCCGGCAGTTGGGCGATGGATACTTCCCGCGACGGCGAATACTACACGGACATCAATATCGAACTCAATAAACGTCTCTCCAAACGCTGGTGGCTCAATGCGATGCTTATGTACCAGACCATCAATCTCACCGTCGTACAAGGGCATGGTGGCCTTGTCCGCTCAGGAATAGCGGTCCTCGATGCGCGTTTTCAGGTCAACTCCAACGTCTCCATGCGAGGCGAACTCCAGTACCTCTATACCCCGCATTTCAATGGCCAGTGGCTCTTCGCCCTCTATGAGCTCACGCTCTACCGCTGTCTCACTCTCTCTGCTGATTGGCTCTATAATATCGGCCATGCGCCCGAAGCAACGAACGAGCATTTCTACTCAGTCTCCGCTACTTATACCAACGGAGCGCACCGCCTTTCCCTCGGTTATACCAAGACCCGCGAAGGATTCCATTGCGCAGGAGGCGTCTGTCGTTTTATTCCCCGCCAGCAGGGACTAACTCTAAGTTATAACTTCTCATGGTAAAGCGTTTCTGTACATATATCTTAACCCTCTCGCTGCTCTTCACGGGTTGTGAGATCATCCCCGAGCAGGAGCAACTCATCCCCGTCCCAGCGCCGATTGGCTCCACCCGCAGGCATGTCTTGCTGGACTTCACGGGATTCCGTTGCGTCAATTGTCCCCAAGCAGCCTCTACTGCCGCTTCGCTGCAATCGCTCTACGGCGACCAGCTCATCCTCGTCTCGCTCCATCCGGCCTCAAACCCCTTTACACATGGCCTTTACGACTACACCTGCCCGGCTTCGGATTCCGTCTATCTCTTCCTCGGAGGAACCCCTTCTACGCCTTTTCCGATAGGCAATATAGACCTCCGTTTGACCCCGGAAGGCTATCTGTCAGATCCTTCCGATTGGCCATACCTTGTTGGACAGGCAATGGCGGACACCCTTTATGCACCGGATATCACGGCGGAACTGACGTACGACTCGCAGACCCATTCGCTCAAGGCGCATTGTACCATCTCGGATTTTGATCTCCTCCTTCCGCGGCTGGCAATCTGGCTCATAGAGGACAGCCTCATCGGCGTCCAAGCCATGCCGGATGGCTCGGTTAGTACCCATTATGTGCACCGCCATCTCCTGCGCGACGCAGCGCACGACGAACCTCTTGGGCGCTATCTGGTGGACGGCCGTGATAGTGCGACCTTCGTATTGCCCGAAACAGCTGATCCCGCTAACTACAGCGTCGTGGCTATTGCCATCGATGCACAAAATAACTATATTTGGAATGCTTATGAAACGAAAATTTCTACTTTTACCCCTTCTCCTGCTGTGCCTTAACGCACACGCGCTCATCCTTTCTGTTAACGGCTACGGCAATGTGCCGGAGGAAGGTCTGGATATCACCGTTACGGAGGCGGAGATAGATATCCTTACCGGCGAACCCACCATGACTTTGGAGGGTGACTTGTTGGCTTCTGGCCCGCTTACGGTCACTATTGATCGTCCTTACGCAGGGCTCTCTGATCAGTTTTGTTGCGGCCAGTGTCTGAACGGAAACAGCGAAAAGCAACAAATCATGAACTTTTCTCCTTCAGGTCCCTCTTCCTGGTACGCCCATTATTATCCGGCGCCTAACTCCGACATCACCATCACTTATACCTTTTCCGATGGCTCCGATACACGCGTCATCCGCGTTCGTTATGTCTATTCAGCCGAAGGTATCGAAAACCTTCCTTCTTCCGATAACTCCTTCCGTAAAGTGCTGAAAAACGGCATCTTATATATCGTTAATGATTCAAAAACTTATACAATCTTATGAAACATTTCTTTTCCTTCCTCCCGCTGAGTTTGGCTTTTGTGGCGCTCACCGCTTGCGGACCCAAGGATGAACCCATCCCCGATTCCTTCCCTAAGAAACACCTCATCGAGGAGTTTACCGGACAAACTTGTGGTTATTGTCCTTACGGCATGAATTGTATCCATGACTTCATGGAGAATGACACTAATTTCATCCTCGTCCTCCATCACTACGGCTATAGCCAAGACCACTTTACCGTTGCTGGCAGTAAGACCATAACGAATACTCTCAAGGTCAGCGGAGCACCCACTATGACTATCAACCGCGCAAAGACGTCCTACCTGGAGGAGGGCATCAAACGTAGTGCCACAACCTTCCATCCGGGCTATCTTCCCGACGTGGACAAGGCGCAGTTTGAAAAAACGACCTACGCGTCTGTGAATATCCAAAACACCTACGATCCCTCTTCGCGCGAACTGAAAATAAAGGTCTCCGGCGCTTTATCCAAAAAGGACTATCCTTTCCTTAATCTCACGGTTATGGTCAAGGAATCCGGCATGATTGATTCCCAGGCCGACTACTATTATTCTTTTGAAGGTTGGAAAGAGTTCCGCCATACGAATGCCGTCCGTGCTTTCCTGTCAGCCGCAGAAGGGGACCCGCTTAAGGTGGGCGCTAACCGGCGTTATTCCATGGAATATACCATCACCCTCAAAGATGCTTGGGTACCGGAGAATTGTATGGTTGTCGCTTTCCTTTCCGAAGAGTTCCAACCTGTCGTTCAGGCGGCTCAGAAGCCTGTCGTAGAAGGCACAAAGGGTGGGGCTGACATCCGTCACGGCGGAATCACACCTGTTCCCGTTCCGGATTATTATCCCGAACCGGACGCTACTTCTTCGCCTCAAGACTTCTCCAAAAGAGAGCGTGATACACTCGCCGTTTCTTATGCCTACAGCGAATCGTATCCGTCCGATGGACTTGTTTTGTGGACCATCCAGGCATACAACACCTCTTACTCCGTTGCGGTCGGTAAAACGCCTTGCATCCCCTTTGTACAACTCTATCTGGTTATGCCCTATGAGGATAAACCTGCTTTGCCTACCGGTACTTTCCAGATCAACGCCTCTGAAGAACCGAATACCGTGATTGCCGGTATACGCAATGACGAGGAAGCGCAGATATCTGGTAGCCAGTTCTATTTTACCGATAAGTCCTATTTCAACCAAGGCTATCTCAACCCCCAGGCGCAATGGCTGATCAATACCGGTTCCATGATTATCAATAAAGAAGGATGGACAATCGATGGAAAAACATACAATGGCTCGGAAATTCATCTTTCCGGTGCGCCGTTGACCATTCCGCAAAGTGCCGCTCCTGTTCGCCGAATGAATAAATGCATCCTTTCTGGCGAACTCGATTAGTCTCGCGTGTAGCGCGCCCGCGCGCGTTCCTTATTATACATACGTGCGTAGAGTCTCCTTCCTCTCGAAGGGGGCTTTTTTTATGCCAAAAATCGACAATTGCCTCTAATCTTCCAAAATCGTCAAAAATACGCAAAATCATAAATCGCTTATTTTCAGTACTTTATAAAATGGCCTCAAAAAAAGTGAAAAAAAAAATAAAAAAAAATGCAAAAATATTTGGTCAATTCAAAAATTTGTTGTACCTTTGCATCCGCTTTCGCTCAAAAATGGAACACTTCCAAACGAGCCCAAGCAAAACAGTGATCTTTGAAAGAATGTCTATTCATAACAAGATGTAGTACAAGAACAGAAATAAAGTATCGACCATTCATGGTCGATCAAGGTTCCCTAAAATTTCTACACTTGATAAATTCGATTATTCTGAGCTATCTTATAAATTTCTTTTTACAACGAAGAGTTTGATCCTGGCTCAGGATGAACGCTAGCGACAGGCCTAACACATGCAAGTCGAGGGGCAGCACGAAGGAAGCTTGCTTTCTTT
>ONEG01000024.1 GCA_900316845.1 uncultured Bacteroidales bacterium | reverse complement strand
CTGCTTGCCGACGAGGACGAGCACCTGCTGGTTGACGACCTCGTCGCTGAGCCAACTCGCCACCATCGCCACGAACCACTTGCGGAAACAGTTCACCCAGAGTTTCTGCTCCTCCTCGCCGCCGGCGACGGTCACCCGGCTCGCGAGCCAGGCGATCCAGTCGGGTTGGTCGGTGGTGTACGGACGGCAGTTAAGCACGTACTCACGCAGCGGATGGACGTCGGGGATGCGATGGGACTGCAGCACCGCCAGCACCTCTTTCGCCGCGATGCTCAGCCCGCTCTCCGCCGAGCAGTCACAGACAATGTCATTCACATCCGCCGTCGTGATATCCCGCCAGCCCGTAACCTGTAACCCGTCCCCCATCACCGCGATCTGAACTTTGTTACTCACCACATCGTGCCGCAGCCGTCCCGATGTCACGTAGTTCTCATAGATGTAGGTACATACGATTTCTTGTCTATTTGCCATATCATTTACGATTTAGTCATTTACCCATTGGGGTCCCCGACGGGCGCTAACGCAGTGCGTCCGATGGGGAGAGCGTAGCGTAAGGCGAGTTTCTATTGAGCGGCTGTGCCGCGAGTCGTAACGAGCCTTAACGTAAGCGAGTGCAAAGGTACTGCTTTTTTTTGACATATCCGTTCCAGAAATCGGGAACGTCACCTAACTTGCTGATTCATAAATGATAAGGCACGGCTAATTGTTGCCGTGCCACATTTTTTGTCGTTGGAAAGTTGGATGTAATTCAGCCCCGGATGCTCCAGATGGTACTCGTAGATGTCCATCCATTGGGCGTACTTGAGCGGAAGCTCGAAATCGTTGAAGAGAATGCTCAGTTCTCCTTCTTCTTTTTTTTGAGCAGAAATTGATACTTGGTCATAATGTTAATTATTGTATTAGGTAAAAAAAAGACAGACCTACATTTTTTATTTGTAAGTCTGTCTTTCAACAATTTAACGGTTTAACAGCTTAACGTTTTGCGTACTGCAAAACCATTTTAACTATTTAACGTGCCGCAGGCACATTTTAACGTGCGCATCAGCGCACCTCTGCGCCTTGCGCGGTATATACCTTGCCATCCGGATTCAAAGCGGACATCCTCAATAGCGGTAGGATCACCGGAAGGCTCTACGGTTAGTACATACGATGCTTCGCTTGGCAGGTATTTCTCATCGCCGGCAAACGTAGCAGTAATAGTAGTTGTACCGGCCGCCACAAGTGTCACATCACCGGTGAACGCGAACATAGTTGCCACAGCAGGATTACTACTGCTGTAGGTTACCTCCACATCCTGCGGATTGCTCAATATCGGTAGTACAAACTCCGTAGCATCGACCTTCGCAGAAGCTGTTGGCGCAGAGAATGCGAGCGAGACGGTGCCTTTGAGCACGGTCAGGGTGTAAGAAACCTCACCTGCTTCATGGAACAAATCGCCATTAGTATAGGCATTAATAGTGGTCGTTCCGGCTGCTACAGGCGTTACTTCACCCGTCTCTTCGTTCACGATAGCCACCATCGGGTCTTCCGAGTAATAACTTACTGCCAGCCCATTCGGATTATTGAGCACAGGAGCCACAAACGCTTCGTTGATGGTAGCAGTTGCTTCTGACGACGCAAAAGCGAGTGCGGGATCTACCTTTTCGGGACTCGGCACAATCAGCAAATTGCGTACTTGCGAACCTTTACCGTCCTCGATAGCACCGTTTACAACTTCACCGCCGGCAGGCGTTTGGATATAGCAGTCTGTAAGCGATATACCGCCTGTGAAACTGAATATTGCCGCAGAACCCGAGGCATTGACCTCTACGCGCGAGTTAATGATGTTCATGCAGTCATCTGCTATACCGCTACCCTTAAACGGCATGATTGCGTTAACAACGAGGTTTGCGCTGTCAAGTGTCAGTATCATTCCTTTTTGTGTGCCAAATGCCACTCCGTTGCCGTTGACCGTCATCTGTTTGCCACGAATAGTGGTGTTCTTTCTAAGGTCGAACAAGGTGCTGTATGATTCCGAACCCTGTGATATCGTGCAAGCCTGTGCTACATCTATGATGAGACCGTCAATGCCAGTGTTGCGCACCAGATTGGCCGAGTTGCTGATTGTATAGTTACCCTTTATCGCCAGCGTGTTCATACCATCGAACGCAAACCTGCCGTCGCCGAGGATGTCGTCACGGTTGCGGCTGGTAACACGCGTAGAGGCGACATACAAGTCATACTCCTCACCGCTGACGGTTATCTGACACTCATCCGATTTGCCATTAGCGGTAGCGGTGATGGTAGCTTTCGCACCTATCGGCGCGTTGGCGGCTATCGTCACGATACCGTTTGTTACGGTGGCTACACTTGTGTTGGAACTGGTCCATGTTATTGCCGCTTCGGAGTTAGACGGCATCAGTTGAGCCACCAGTTCGAGCTCCTCATTGGGGTCGGCGGTAATCGCATTCTCTCGTAAGATTAGGGAATCAACAGCATATTTGCCATCGGTGACGGTGATGGTAAAGGTCGTGTTGTTATTCAGCGGATGACCGTTTTGCAGCGGAGTATAGACATATACACCCGGCGTAGCGTTTATGGCATTGATAGTCATCGTCTCATAGAGTGAGAACGACACTATCGGGGCGGTTCCTTCGCCGCTCACTTCGGTGGTCAGACCGTACACCGAACCGGAGAACGGGCGGCGGCTGACTTCGATACCTGTTATCTTCTCTCCGGCAGCGATGGTGTGGTCGCAACCGTTGATATAGTCTAACAGCGGGAAATAGCCGTCCGGAGTAACATTGAACTGCACATATCGTGTCTTGTAACCGATAGCACTGTTATAAACCAAAATGCGAACATCCAGATAGTTCTTTTCTTGAAGTGTTTTCAGATAAACAGTTGTGTAGTTGCTTGAAGAACTGATGGGTCTCGTACACTCAACATCTTCGTAGAATGTGCCGTATTGAGAACCGGTATTGTGGAAATCTACCGTCCAGTTGCTGCCCGATACACCATACCAGTTAGTGGCATTAGATGGTACAGGCGAAGCGTCACAGCGGATAACATCACCCTTTTTGCAATTCAGTTCGTTGTTAAAGTTCTGGAAATGGCCTACCGTTTTGCTCACAGACAATTCTACATCTGTCATGTAAACCGATGTGCCTATATATAGTCTTGCTTCCGCTATCTGCTCACCGACCAATGTCGAGGGGGTCTCTTTGACACGGGTAAAGACGGTGTTATTCGCATTAGAGGAACCTCCCAATTCAAAGAACCCTACTTCGCTTTCCGGTGTCACGGCATTGTTCCAATCGCTTGCGGTAAGAGACGAGGCTTCTTTGGAGTAGTTGAAGATGATATACTCCTGCGTCGTCTTTGCATTGGACAAGTACACCTTGTCGTTGATGTTAGTCAGCGTTGGAACAACCGGTACATCCGTACATATTTTCTTGGCTATCTGACGACTCGGGCTGTAGATATAGCCGGTATGGCCAGCCGCTGCCACTTTGACGCGGAGATACTTGCCCATCTCAGATTCTTTCGGAGTGTATGTTAGAGTGGTTACAGCACGGCGTTGCTGATGCACGCCGTCGTGCGCAGGCGCGCCGGCAGGCGATTCCACTATATCCTGTATATCCTGCCAATTAACATCATCATCGCTGATTTGCCATGTATTCTCGGTCTGCGCCGAAGCAATCTCGCCCGACAAAGTGAAACCAACCGCATTTCCCGGTGACGGTGCGGAGCTCAGTGACACTACGCCACCCACAGGCGGATCCATTATAACGACGCGTAATGCCGGATCACCATTATCATACACTACGGTGTGCCCGTCTGTGCTGATGCCACCACCCGCTGCTGTGATAACAATCAGCGGAGGAGTGATGGAGATTGTGCCGTTCTGAGCGAGAATTCCTTTAGAGCCACCTTTGGCAATGACTACGCCATCCTTAACTTCAATATTACCTAATGCCGCTATACCAAAAGGCCAGTCTCCGGAAGTGCCACCGGTAGCAGTAACATTACCGCTATTGATGATAATGTCTCCATTACGGTTGAGAATTGCAGTTGAAGATGTTGTCGTGGCTGTAACGTCTGCATTGATAGTTAACGTACCTTCATATGCGCCAATACATGTGTTGGTTGACTTGGCATCCACTATGCCATTGAGTGTCAATCCGTTAGCAGCTCCGATGGCAATGAAGGATTGAGGTACGGTAACTTGTGACAGGGTTGCTGAACCTGCTTTTGCATAAATACCGTAACCTTCGGAATGTTTGGCAGTGGCTGTTACACTGCCGGCAAGGTTGATGTTTCCGGTTTCTGCAAAAATGCCTGTGCCGCCGGACGCATGTATGATAGTGCCTTCCTTTGCTGTGATATGTCCCATAGCTGCGATACCATAAGCCCATATGGTCGCCGTAACATCGGCATTGATAGTAAGAGTTCCATTCACAGTTCCAAGACCTGTATCTGCCGTATTGGTTTCCGTAACACCATTGAGAGTTAATCCGTTATAGGCAGATATACCGACACCTGAACTGGAAATACTGATGGTAGAAAGAGACACTTCTCCTGCCTGTGCATACACACCAGATCCGTCATCTCCATTTGCATTGGCGGTAACCTCTCCTGCCAGATGAATGTTTCCGGTTTCTGCATAAATGCCAGTACCGCCGGAAGCATGTATGACGGTCCCTGCCTCTGCTGTGATATTTCTGCGATACCATAAGCCCATCTGCCGGTATTACCTCCGATAGCGGTTATGGTTCCGCTATTGATAATAATATCTCCGCCTTGGTCACGACCACGGCTGAGAATAGCAGCAGACTTGGCTGTTGTCGCCGTAACATCGGCATTGATAGTAAGAGTTCCATTCACAGTTCCAAGACCTGTATCTGCCGTGTTGGTTTCCGTAACACCATTGAGAGTTAATCCGTTATAGGCAGATATACCGACACCTGAACTGGAAATACTGATGGTAGAAAGAGACACTTCTCCTGCCATTGTATACACACCAGATCCGTCATCTCCATTTGCATTGGCGGTAACCTCTCCCGCCAAATGGATATTTCCGGTCTCCGCACAAATGCCTGTACCGCCGGAAGTATGTATAACTGTACCTTCCTTTGCTGTGATATGTCCCATAGCTGCGATACCATAAGCCCATATGCCGGTATTACCTCCGATAGCAGTGACGGTTCCTTTGTTGATAACAATATCTCCGCCATTTTCAAGACCGCGATTTAGAATAGCAGCCGAACTGCTGGTGGTCGCTGTAACATCGGCATTGATGGTAATAGTTCCGTTCACGGTTCCAATACAAGTGTTTGTAGAAGTAGCATTTACCGAACTATTAATGGTTATCCCGGATTTTGCACTCACAGCGACATTTGAAGTCTGCACTACCAAGGGGCAACTGATTGTAACAGATAAAGCATCTATCGCATACCCTCCTGCATTGCTAAGCGTGAGGATATTGCCACCGCTAAGCGTCAAGGCATAGTTACCTGTAATACACTTAAATGTTTTGTTGGCATCCATGAACAAATTTGCATTGCCCACCAACTCAATTGCAGAATTGTCAGCAATTGTACTCGCATCAACCAAGCCCGATATTTTGACGGTTGCTGCCAAAGGGGCTTTTCTAATGCCGGTTCTTTGTCCGTTCTCAATTCCGTCGGGAATGTCTGTTCCTGAGAGCTTCATTGATTTTAAAACAGGCTTTTCGAACTGGGACAACCGCGGAGTTTCATCGGTAGCCATGAAAGTTGGAGAAACACCATTAATTGTGCTTTCTGACAACTTCGTTGTTTTCGAAGTACCGAAATCCGTCGCCGTGGCACTAATACTCATCAGCACCAAGGCAATAAATAGGATAAGTTTTCTCATATTGTTTTGTGTTTTTAAAGAATGATCAATATATACATAAACGCGCAAGCGGCGCACACAATCCGTGTACACCGCTTACTTACGCGTTGCTATTATCTTTATACTCTCTAAACAATGCCCATTCGCAACATGGGGGGGGTAAAATTAAACATTCTAATATTTATGATTTATGGTTTATGATTTATGATTTACATTTCGGGTGCAAAGGTACAACAAAAAAACGAGATACGCAAGAAAAAAAAGAAAAAATACGCGTGAGCGCTTGCGTATGTCAAAAAAAAGTAGTACTTCGGACATCTGCCTGCCTTCGGCATTCCCCCGTAGCTACGTTCGCGTCCTGCGGGGCATACGCAAATAAAAGTATTTTCCAAGCATCCAAGCCCGTATAGGTATAGCCAATAATAGAATAAATTCTATTTTTTGCGGAAAAATACATTTTTATTTGCGTATGTGCAATTTTTGTTGTACCTTTGCAGCCGGAAAGACAAACAATTCTACTTTATGTTTATCATCGGCATTGCGGGCGGTACCGGCTCGGGTAAAACAACGGTAGTCAAGAAGCTCATCGAGCGCCTCCCTAAGAACGAGGTAGTAGTCATCCCTCAGGACTCGTATTACAAGGACAGCAGTAACGTGCCCGTGGAGGAGCGTCAGAACATCAACTTCGACCACCCCGACGCGTTCGATTGGGCGCTGCTGACGAAGCATATCGCCATGCTCAAAGAGGGTCAGCCCATCGAGCAGCCGATATACTCGTATATCACCTGTACCAGGCAGGAGGAGACGGTGCATATCGAGCCGAAGGACGTGATTGTCGTAGAAGGGATCATGGCGCTGCGTGAGCCGAAGATGCGCGCGCAGATGGATCTGAAGATATTCGTTGATGCCGACGCCGATGACCGTCTGATCCGCGTGATGAAACGCGACGTAGTAGAGCGCGGACGAAGTGCCGAGCAGGTGATCGAGCGTTACCAGCGCGTGCTCAAACCCATGCACGAGCAGTTCATCGAGCCGTGCAAGCGTTTTGCGGACGTCATCGTACCGCAAGGCGGACATAACAACGCAGCGATCAACATGCTGGCGAAATTCGTCAAGCAGCAGCTGAGGGAGAGGGATTAAGAATTTGTTCTTCCAACTATTTTGGACATATTTGAAGATCGGGACCTTCACCCTTGGTGGAGGTTACGCGATGTTACCCCTTATCCAGCGTGAGGTGGTGGACCGGAGAGGATGGATCGACGAGGAGGAGTTTCTGAACATGATCGCCTTGGCGCAAGCTGCTCCGGGTATCATCGCAGTCAATAGCGCTATCTTCATCGGTTGGCGTATAGGCGGATGGAGAGGCGTAGCAGGAGCGGTCTTAGGGGCGGTACTGCCGTCCTTCGTCATCATCCTGCTGATCGCTATGGTTTTCAGCGAATGGAAAGAGTTGCCGGCGGTGGAAGCCGCCTTCAAGGGTATCCGTCCTGCCGTGGTAGCGCTGATCGCGGCGCCGCTGGTCAAGTTGGCGAGAAACGCCATGAAGAGGCCTACCCCCGTAAAAGGAGGGGAGTTACGCAACGCAGCGCCCTTGCTGATTTCGTTAGCCGCCGCGCTGGCTATCTGGCTCGGTCATGTTAATCCCGTATGGGTGATTTTAATTACTATCGTATGCTCTATCTGCAGTTGTTTCTTTCGTTCTTTAAGATAGGTCTCTTCGGTTTCGGGGGAGGCTTGGCGATCATGTCGCTTATCCAGATGGAGGTGGAGCGGTACGGATGGATGAGTCCGCAGGAGTTCGTGGATATCGTGGCGGTGAGTCAGGTGACTCCGGGTCCGATAGGCATCAACTGCGCGACGTACGTCGGTTACACCGCCACGGGCTCTGTCTGGGGAGCAGTCCTGACGACGACGGCGATCGTTCTGCCGAGTCTCATCATCATGCTATCGATATGCAGGGCGTATTTCTGGATTGACAAACGGTTTCACGACAACCCGTATTTTACCCGGACACTTCGGATGCTGCGTTTCACGGTGATCGGTCTGATCGCTGCGGCCGCCCTGATGCTCGTCAGACCGGAGACCTTCATCGACCCGATATCATGGGTTATTTTCGCGGTTGTGGCGCTCTTCACCATCTTGCCGCAGGTATATAAAAATAAGATGACCGAGGTTCTCAGTCATCCTATCTTATTGATCGTTCTTGCCGGCGTAGCCGGGTACATTATTTACGCTTAGATCTTCTCTAATTTCGCGTGGGTAAGGAGCAGGGTTTTGGTGCCCTGGGTATCGAAGTTAATCTCAATCTTATCATTCTCCGTGACCTCGTCCCGATAGACGCGGACGACGGTGCCGTCTCCGAAGACGCGGTGGGTGACGCGATCGCCGGGAGAATATAGACCGCTTTGCTGACAGACCGCTGCGCTGACGGACCGTTTCACTGACAGACCGCCCTGCGGGCTGACAGACTGATTCACTAAGGGATGATAGGTCTGTGTTCTGTCAGGCGTAGCCGGTCTGTGTTCTGTCAGGCCGAAGGCCGGTCGGGCAAGGTCGAGGTACTGTCGGTCGATGTCGTTGAGGAAACGGGAGGGACTGTTGAACACCATCTGGCCGTTACGGAAACGCTGGCGGGCGTAAGAGAGATAGCACCGCTCCATAGCCCTCGTGATAGCTACGTATAGCAACCGCCGCTCTTCCTCTATCTCGCTTGGCTTGACGCAGAACTGACTCGGGAAGAGGTTCTCCTCCATGCCCCCGATGAAGACGACGGGGAACTCCAGACCCTTCGCGGCGTGCACCGTCATCAGCGTCACGCGTTCGGTGGTGTCAGAGAGGTTCTCGTCCTGGTCGGTCTGGAGGCTGACTTCGCTGAGGAAGTCGGTGATGGGGGTGAAATCGATGCCTTCCTCCTGCCGCTGGGCGACGAACTCACGGATGGCGTTGAGGAGCTCCTGGACGTTCTGCGCGCGGTCGATGCCTTCAGGCGTCGTGTCGATAGCGAGGGCGGTCATGACACCTGTCGTGCGGAGCGTTTGTTCGGCAAAAGTATAAGCGTCGGTCTCTTCGCTGAGTTGGGCGAGTTGGTCCATGAGGAGGGCAAAAGCCTGCAGTCGTTTCTTCGTAGCGGCCGCGACGTCCAGCCCGGACTCTTCGGGCAGGCGCATGACCTCGAGGTAGGACAGGTGGTGAGCGATGGCATTTGCCGACACTTTCTTCATCGTCGTATCGCCTATCCCACGACCGGGAAAGCCGACGATACGGAGCAGAGCTTCGTTATCGCGGGGGTTGACCGCCAGGCGGAAGTAGCCGAGAGCGTCTTTGATCTCCTTGCGCTGGTAGAAGGAGGTGCCGCCATAGATGCGGTAGGGTATATTGCGTTTGCGCAGTTCGTTCTCGAAGACACGGCTCTGCGCGTTCGTTCGATAGAGGATGGCGATGTCGTCGTAGCCGTACTGGGTATGAGCTTTGGCGATTTGCTCCGCTACGCCGTTGGCTTCGGAGCGGTCGTCCATATAGGCATTGAGCCGCAGGGGTTGTCCTTCTTCTTTCTCGGAGAAGACGGTCTTCTCGATCTGGTGGATGTTCTTATGGATGAGGGAGTTCGCCGCGTTGACGATATTGCGGGTCGAGCGGTAGTTGCGCTCGAGTTTGAAGAGTTGCGCCCGGGGGTACTGCTGACGGAAATTGAGGATGTTGCGTATGTCCGCTCCGCGGAAGGAGTATATACTCTGCGCATCATCCCCGACGACGCAGATATTATCCTGGGGTGCCGCGAGTCTGCCGACAAGGAGATACTGGACGTAGTTCGTATCTTGGTACTCATCGACGAGCACGTATCGGAACATCAGTTGTAGCTGCTCGCGCACGTCGGGGTACTGGTCCATGAGGCGTAGCATGTTGATCAGAAGGTCGTCAAAATCCATGGCGTTGGCTGCTTTGAGTCGCGCCTCGTAGAGGGCATAGACGGTGGTGATGTCGTACAGCCGTGCCTCGCGGTCGGCCTGCAGCAAGTCGCGGTTCTGGCCGTACTGGGAAGGAGAGATCAGGTTGTTCTTCGCCATGGAGATCCGTCCCAAGACGACTGTCGGTTTGTATATCTTCTCGTCCAGCCCGCGTTCCTTGCAGATAGCTTTGATGACGGACTTGCTGTCGGAGGTGTCGTAGATAGTGAAATCGCGGGTGAAGCCGAGTTTCTCTGCGTCGTGTCTCAGCAGCTTCGCGCAGATACTATGGAAGGTACCCATCCAGAGGTAACGTGCGTCGTTGCCGACGAGTTTCTGGATGCGCTCCTTCATCTCCCGCGCGGCTTTGTTGGTGAACGTCAGGGCTAAGATATTCCCTGCGGGAACGCCTTGTGACAAGAGATAAGCGATGCGGTAGGTCAAGACTCTGGTCTTGCCCGAACCGGCACCTGCGACGATGAGCGACGGCCCTTCCGTAGCCGTGACCGCAGCGCGTTGGGTAGTATTGAGTTGATCTAAAAATTCCATAATCGCTACAAAATTACAACAAAATTTGCACATACGCAAAAAAAAGTGTAACTTTGCAGCGGATTTTATGATTTGTGACGATTTACATAGTGCCTTATCGAATATTTTGAGCTCGTATGAGCCCGATCAGGTCTGTTTTGTCATTGATGAGCAAGTAAGGGGCATCATTGAGGCAAATAAGGGGCTCATCGGACTCAAGTGCTGTACACTATCGGTGTCTGAATCGGGAAAGACCCTTGAGACGGTGCAGAAGATTTGGGATTTCTTCTTCTCTATCGGCCTCACGCGTCGCGGCGTGGTAATCGCTATCGGCGGAGGAGTACTGACGGATATGGTAGGTTTTGCTGCAGCCACTTATAAACGCGGCGTGGATTGTATCAATGTCCCGACGACGCTCCTTGCGATGGTCGATGCTTCGACGGGCGGCAAGACGGGCTTTAACTACCACGGTCTCAAAAACAGTATCGGTGTTTTTGCTTCACCGGTGGAGACCCTTATCTGGCCGGGATGGCTGCAGACGCTGCCGGCGAAAGAGATGCTGAACGGTTTTGCGGAGATGCTGAAGACGGGGCTGATAGAGCCGTCAGATGTCAGAAGTCAGTATTCAGACGGGTTGTGGGAGGCGTTATTACGGTACGATTTGGAGGCGATGCCGATTGAGGAGTTGACGCTGCTGATCCGGCGGTGCGTGGAGGTCAAAGAGGCGATCGTTGCGGCTGACCCCAAAGAAGAAGGGCTGCGCAAGGTGCTGAATTTCGGCCATACGTTCGGTCACGCGTTAGAGGAGTTGAGTCACGCGCAAGCCCATCCGGGGGTCGAGCCGCTCGACCACGGCTACGCGGTGCTGTACGGCATGATTGCGGAGCTGTACCTGTCGGTAACCAAACTCGGCTGCGAGCGTGAGGCGTTGCAACAGCTGAGTCAGATCATGATACATACGTACGGTAAGCCTGCCTGCAAATGTTCGGACCGCGAGCGGCTGATAGCGCTCATGAAGCAGGATAAAAAGAACGAGCGTGCCGCTGAGATCAACGTCACGCTCCTTCGGGCTGTCGGTTCGCCGGTAGTCAATCAGACGATCACTGCTGACGAAGCCGATGAGGCATGGGAATATCTGTTCTCCCTCTGATTATCGTTTTTCACCGACCTTTATACATCTCCTCGTAGTATTTCTCGTACTCGCCGGAGGTGATGTTATCCAACCAGGGCTGGTTGTCCAAGTACCAGCGGACGGTTTTCTCTATACCTTCCTCAAACTGCAAGGAGGGTTCCCAACCCAACTCTTTCTGCAATTTCGTCGAGTCGATGGCGTAGCGCATGTCGTGCCCTGCGCGGTCGGTGACGTAGGTGATGAGATCGAGGTCTGCTCCTTCGGGACGACCCAGGAGGCGATCGACGGTCTTGATGACGGTCCGGATGATGTCGATATTCTTCCACTCGTTGAAGCCGCCGATGTTATAGGTCTCGGCGATGGTACCCTTATGGAAGATAAGGTCTATCGCGCGTGCGTGATCCTCTACATATAACCAGTCGCGCACGTTCTCGCCCTTGCCATAGACCGGCAGGGGTTTGCGGTGGCGGATATTATTGATGAAGAGCGGGATGAGCTTCTCGGGGAACTGATAGGGGCCGTAGTTGTTCGAGCAGTTCGTCACGATCGTCGGCATGCCGTAGGTGTCGTGGAAAGCGCGGACGAAGTGATCCGACGATGCTTTCGATGCCGAATAAGGCGAGTGGGGGTTGTATTTCGTCGTCTCATAGAAGAAGTCCTCACCGTACGCCAGATGGTGCTCGGAGGAGGAAGCCTTCGTGGTGAACGGCGGTTGGATGCCCTCCGGGTGGGTCATCTGCAAGGCACCATAGACCTCGTCCGTAGAGATGTGGTAGAAGCGCTTGCCTTCGTATCTCTCCGGCAGGGACTCCCAGTACAGTTTGGCAGCCTGGAGCATGGAGAGGGTGCCCAAGACGTTGGTCTTGGCGAAAGTGAAGGGATCCTTGATGGAGCGGTCCACGTGGCTCTCTGCCGCCAGATGGATGACGCCGGTGACGTGCTCCTCCTGCATGAGGGCGTAGATGGTGTCAAAATCGCAGATGTCTGCGCGCACAAAACGGTAGTTGGGTTTGTCCTCGATGTCCTTGAGGTTAGCGAGGTTGCCTGCGTAGGTCAGTTTGTCCACGTTGATGATCCGGTAGTCCGGGTATTTGTTGACGAAGAGCCGTACTACATGGCTTCCGATAAATCCGGCTCCGCCGGTGATGATGATACTTTTACTCATATTACGTACCTTACTTGTTTGAAATGATATATTCGTTCTTGTCCTTTTTTGTCTTCCAATACGATCTCGCCGGTCGGCAAGACGTCTTTTATCGCGGCCTCAAACGGGCCGTCTTTATCTTCGAATGGCCAGAAACCTTCCCTTCGATAGAGATGTGACTTATAGTACGCCCAGACCTCCTGTTCGGATTCGTTGAGTACGCGCTGTACTGTTTCGAACAGATGGTTCATCAAACGCTCGATGTCGTATTCTTGCCCGCGAATCTGTTTGAGCGAAACGGGATTCGGCGCGTCTGAGACGAAGGTCGTCTGATTGACGTTCAGCCCGATGCCTGCTATCGAATACTTGATCTCATTGCCTATTATGGCATTTTCTATCAATATACCTGCTACTTTCTTGTCCCCGAAATAAATGTCATTAGGCCATTTGATCGTAAAATCTTCCCCTATCACCCGCAGTAACGCCACACCAATTGCTATATTGAGGAAGTAGAGGTTCTTGTTGGGGGGAAGCAAGATGGAGCAGAGCAGGTTCTTTCCTTCTTCGCTCTCCCATCCGTTGCCGGCCTGTCCGCGTCCTGCGGTCTGGAAGGCGGTGTACAGAAAGCGCTCGCCTTCCCGCCATTCGCCCTTCGCCAGCAGTTCCTTCATCAGGGTGTTCGTACTATTGGTGGTGCTTATATACATCGAGCAGGTATTGTTGGATGACCGTTTGGATGTTACGAGCCTTGCCGGGCGCGGAGTTGATGAGGATCGCAAAGACCCAGGTATCGCCGTTGGGCATGTTGATGTAGCCTGCGAAATTCTTCGTTCCGGCGATGGTACCGCTCTTGGCATGGATACGTCCTTCGAGCGGCGTGTCGGGACAAAGGGATTTCAGGGTGCCGGTCTTGCCGCTTATGGGCAGCGAAGCAATCCATGCCTCTTTGTTCGGGCTCTTGGACATGATGCTGAGCAGCTGCACGAAGGCTTTGGCGCTGACGGCATCCTGCGGTGCGAGTCCGCAACCATCTTTGATGATAGCGTTCTGGACTGCGACGCCACGCCGACGCCAGTAGTCGCGGAGCAGGTCCTGACTGTTATGGATGGTGCCGGGCAGGGTATAACGCGTGCCCAAGTAGCGGAAGAGCGCCTCGGCGTAGAGGTTGTTCGAGTTGATATTCGTCTCCTTGATGATCTCCGACAGGGGTTCGGAATAATGGGTGTATAGTTCCGTCCTGGGCGGTGTCAGAGGGTTATAATCTGCGATGTAGGTCGCTTCCCGTTTGACGGAGATGCCTGCTGCGGCTAAGCGCGCTTGCAGGTGTCGGACCAACAAGAGTCCGGGGTTCGGCAAGTCGCCCTTGATGCCGAAAGTGCCTAAGTTAGACGGCACCGCGCCGGTAAGGTAGCGCTCGTTGCTGTACGGCAAACCGCTCACAAAAGCACCGTCGTAGGTGATCTTCTCGCACCGTACATGGTTGATCCATCGGAGGCCTCGTACTTCGGGTTCGGTCTTCACGACCGACGCCGTTGAACCTACCTCGCCGCTCTTGAGGACGATATTCATCGTGTTGCCGAAATAGTTGAGGCTGAAGATGCCCGGTGCGTAGTAGTTTCCCGCGTCCTCGCATAGCCAATTGGGGTTCTGCGCTTCTCCGTCCAGCATCGTCATGTCGGCTATCACACCGCCGTCGATGCGTTGGATGCCGGCTTTCTGTATCGCCTTGACCCATTGATCGAGGAATGCCGTGCGGCCTTTCCATCCCAAGGAGGGGTCGCATCCTCCGCGGACGTACAAGTCGCCGTGGAGGGTACCGTTCTCGATCGTGCCGGTGTACTCGATGATCGTCGGGAACCGGAATCCCGGTCCCATCGTCTCGAGCGCGGCAGCCGTCGTCAGCAGTTTCATTACCGACGCCGGCGGTACCACGTGGTTCTCGCGGTAGGAGTCAATCACTTCCCCGGTCGTCATGTTCTGCACAAAGACAGACATATTCGCCTGCCCCGTGATGGGGTGGGTTGTCAGGAAGTTGACGGAGAGTAATATACTAAGAAAGATACTCATGCATGGCTTTGGCGGCTTTGCGGCCATCGGACATCGCGAGGATGACGGTGGCTCCACCGCGGACTATATCGCCTCCGGCGAAGATTGTCGGGATGGCGGATTGCATGCCTTCATTGACGACGATCGTACCTTTCTTGCTGATCTCGAGTCCTTCGACGGACGAAGGGATGAGCGGGTTGGGCGAGACGCCGACAGCGACGATGACGAGGTCTACGGGGAGCGTGACGGTCTTGCCCTCTACGGGCACGGGGCTGCGACGTCCGGACTCATCGGGTTCGCCGAGTTCCATCACCTGGAGGACGGCTTCGTTGACACGTCCGTTCTCGTCGGCGTGGTACTCGATGGGGTTATGGAGAGTCAGGAACTCGATCCCTTCCTGTTTGGCATGAAGCACCTCTTCGATACGTGCCGGCATCTCTTCTTCGGAGCGGCGGTAGATGATCATCGCCCGTTCGGCACCGAGACGCTTGGCAGTACGAACGGCATCCATGGCGGTGTTTCCACCACCGATGACCGCTACGTTCTTGCCGTAGAGCAGCGGTGTGTCGGTCGCAGGGTTGGAAGCGTCCATGAGGTTGACGCGGGTCAGGTATTCGTTGCAGGAGAGGACGCCGTTGAGGTTCTCTCCGGGGATATTCATAAATCGCGGCAGACCGGCACCCGAGCCGACGAAGATACCTTTGAAGCCTTGCTCTTCGAGTTCCTTGACAGAGATGGTCTTACCGATGATCGTGTCCGTATGGAACTGTACGCCGAGGGCACGCAGGCCGTCGATCTCTTTATCGACGATAGCGTTCGGCAGACGGAACTCCGGGATGCCGTATTTGAGCACACCGCCGATCTCATGCAGGGCTTCGAAGACGTGCACTTCGTAACCGTATTTGGCGGCATCGCCTGCGAAGGTCAAGCCGGCGGGACCGGAACCGACGACGGCTATTTTAGACCGCTGCGCTGACAGACCGGCTTCGCCTGACAGACCGCTATTGCTGACAGACCGCTCCGCTGACAGACCATTTGCGTAATCGGCGCAGAAGCGCTCGAGATAGCCGATGGCGACGGGCTGATGCCCCATCTTATGGTGGATACAATTTGCCTCGCATTGTTTCTCCTGCGGGCAGACACGACCGCAGACAGCGGGCAGGGAAGACGACTCTTTGATGATCGCTGCAGCACCGAGGATATCGCCTTTCTCCAGGGTCTTGATGAAACCGGGGATATTGATGTTCACCGGACAGCCTTGTACGCAAGAAGGATTCTTGCAGTTGAGGCAACGATGGGACTCCGTGATGGCTTGTTCGAAGGTCAGACCCTGGTTGACCTCCTCGTGTAGGGATTTGACACGTACCTCCGGACGGAGTTCCGGCATCTGTACTCGGGGAATCGCCACGCGGTCTTTCGGGGTTCCGGCGAAAGGTTCTACCGGTCTTACCTCGGTCTTACATAGGCTTTGACCGTCGGTTGACCGTCGGTTGACCGTCGTTCGACTGTCGTTTTTGGGGTTTAAATATGCAGTAAGCGCTTCGGCTTCTTCGGCTTTGTAGGACTTCATGCGGCTCAGCATCTCTGTCCAGTCCACCTCATGGGCATCAAACTCCGGTCCATCGACACAGACGAACTTGGTTTTTCCTCCCACGGTGACGCGGCAAGCGCCGCACATGCCTGTGCCATCTACCATGATGGTGTTGAGGGAGGCTTCAGTCGGGATGTTATACTTGGCGGTGGTGAGAGCAACAAACTTCATCATGATTGCCGGACCGATGGTGATACATTTGTTGACGGTCTCGCGGTTGATCACTTCTTCGACGCCGACGGTCACGACCCCTTGTTTGCCCACGGAACCATCGTCGGTCATGACGATGAGTTCGTCCGACCATTGCGAGAGTTCATCTTTTAAGATGATGAGGTCTTTGTTGCGGGCGGCAAGGACGGTGATGACTTTGTTTCCGGCTTTTTTGAGGGCCTCGGCGATAGGTAACATCGGCGCAGCGCCGACGCCACCGCAGGCGCAAACGACCGTGCCGTAATTCTCGATGCGCGTCGCGCGGCCGAGCGGACCGACTACGTCGTGGATACAATCGCCGGGGTTCATGGCGAGGAGTTTATGGGTCGAAGCGCCCACCTGTTGTACCACGAGGGTGATGGTTCCTTTTTCGATATCGGCACCGGCGATGGTCAGAGGAACCCGTTCGGAGTGGTCGTCGACACGAATAATGACAAAATGTCCGGCTCTACGGCTACGCGCAATGAGCGGAGCCTCAACAATCAGCTCCGCTACATTTTCCGAGAAAAATCTCTTAGAAAGGATTTTGTTCATATTAGAAATATTTCGTCTCTTTTCCTACGATGGAGGAAAGTAAGTTATTGGCTAATCGTGAAGCACCAAAGCGGAAGGACTCGTTGTTGAGCCACTCTTCGCCGAGGATCTCTTTGACGAGGGTATAGTGTTGTACAGCCTCTTCGGTTGTGGAGACACCTCCTGCAGGCTTGTAGCACTTCTTCTCTCCGGTCTTCTCCTGCCAAGCCTTGATGGCGTGACACATGACGAAAGTTGCTTCGGGGGTCGCGTTAACGGCGATCTTTCCGGTCGAGGTCTTGATGAAATCACCACCTGCAGCCATGGAGAGGATGGATGCTTTCCAGATGTTCTCTGCGGTCTTGAGGAGTCCTGTCTCGAGGATGACTTTGAGGTGCTTGTCTCCGCAGACGGCTTTGAGTTCGCTGATCTCGTCGAAGCACTCCTGGTAGTTACCTTCGAGGAACTTGCCGACGGAGAGCACGATATCTATCTCCGTGGCACCGGCTTTGATAGCCATCGCGGTCTCTGCCACTTTGACCTCGAGGAAAGTCTGCGAAGCAGGGAAACCACCGCTGACGCAAGCGATATTGAATTTCGGATCCTTGAGGGCTTTGCGAACATACTCCGCCATGGCGGGATACACGCAGATTGCCGCTACGTTCGGGATACCGGGGAAGTCCTTCTCGAAGTTATTGACCGCGTTCGCCATCTTCTCCACTTTGGCGATGGTGTCATCAGCGGAGAGGGTGGTGTAATCGATCTGGTGGAGGCACTCTTTCCATACTTCCACATTATTGTTCTCGTCGAAGTGTTTTGCTTCGATTTCTGCTACCTGAGCCTTTACTTGCTCATCGGTAAACGGGCAGGGATACTGCGCAAATAATTCTTCAAACTTATTCATGATAATTTAATGGTTTAACGGGTTAGGGGATTTATTTCTCTGCGAGGCGTCCGATGATGGTCTCATTACCGCGCACGGCTTCTCCGACGGCGACGAACATCTCCGTATCGAGCGGCAGGTACATGTCCACGCGGCTACCGAGTTTGATAAAGCCGAGATGGGTGTTGCGATGCGCCTGATGTCCGGGCTTGGCGTACGTGACGATGCGTCGTGCCATGGCTCCGGCGATCTGCCGCACAGCGATTTGTATTTTCGAAGGCGTCTCGATGACGACGAGCGAGCGCTCGTTCTCGGTGCTGGACTTAGGCAACCATGCACCTTTGTGACGACCTTTCTGATGCTCGGAGACGAGGATATTTCCCTCGATGGGGTACCAGTTGGCATGGACGTTGAAGGGCGACATGAAGATGGAGACCTGCAGTTTCTTCTCATGGAAATACTCGTTCTCGTCCGTAGGCTCGACGACCACTACGCGACCGTCTGCGGGGGCGATGATGAAGTTCGGATCGTCTATCTCCAGCACTCGTACGGGGTTACGGAAGAAATAGGTGACGAAGACCAAGAGCAGCGCCGTGATGATGAGCGAGAGCGCCAGGATCCATTCTGCGGGATGCGCCATGAAGAGCGCTACATTCAAGATAAATAACAAAAGAACGGTGCCGCTTATCAGGGCGCGTCCTTCACGGTGAATTCTGAGTTTTTTCATATTGGGTTAAAAGTTGGCAAAGGGCATTTGTGCCAGCATTTCTGCGGCTTGGTCGAGGCCCTGTTGGAGTTTCTTGTCGATCATAAATTTGAACATCATCGGTATGTCCGCCTTGACGGTAAGCCTGATTCGCGTGTCGGTCGGGCTCACCTCTTTGAGTTGGATCCAGAAATTACCGTCCATCGGAATGCCTTCGAGTCCGAACTTGACGGTGTCGTTCTCGATGCGGTCCACGATGGCGATGGTGATCTTCTGACCTAATCCGTCCACTTTCATCCGCACACGGTCGGGTTCGATTTCCATCTCCTGGATCTTATCCTGCGGGATGAGGTCCTTCACTTTCTCCAGGTTCTGCATGTCGCTGATCACCTTGTATATCTGCGCAGCGGAGCAGGAAGAAGAGGTTATTTTACTTTCGTATTTCGATTCGCTCATAGTATCTTTTGATTTTTGCGCCTGCAAATTTACTGCTTTTTTTTGAATCCTGCAAGAAGATTATTCTTTTTGTAGCCTTTTTTGGTATTTTTGTACCTCCAAAGAGGTTCGTCGGATACGATTTTCCAACTCGCGTATGTCTTTTATCGTGATCTGCAGCTCCTCCGCCTGTCGGTACGCCTCCTCGAATTTGGGATCGGAGACGGTCTCCGTTCGTTTGCCGTTATGGTAGGTCAGTATCTCCTTGCCGTCATCGCGGACTAAGATACGGTAGTCTCGTGCCCGCGCCCAAGCGTTTTGGACGACGTAGTAACCGTGGTCCTGATATTTCTCATTGCGCTCGTATCGAAAGAGTGCGATGAGACTGTCGGCTTTCGGACCCATCACTTCGAGCTGGCTCTCGTAGAAAGCCAGACTGCGTATCTGCTCCTCCAAACGCACGCTGTCCTGGGCACGTTTCTCGGCCCTATGTTGCTCCACCCGCGACGGGCGATGGCATCCCACCATCGCGATCGCTAATACTATAAATAAGGAATAGTGTCTCATAATCGGCTGCAAAGTTACAACTTTTTGGGCAAATATACAAGAAAAATTCGTAAAAAAGTGTATACACTCTTGTGTATATCATTTTTTTTTATTAATTTTGCAGCGAATTTTGAAAAACATACATAAATTAACTAATTTATATGCATATGAAAAAAGGTTTATTTCTTGGCCTCATTGCTGCTGCAGTAATGTTGGCATCGTGCAACAAGACGTTGCAAAAACCCGATGAGATCACCGTTAATCCGAGTCCGCTGGTACTGAAAGGCGGTAAGGTGGACGCTGCAATCACCGGTACTTTCCCTGAGAAGAAATTTGCAAAGAAGGGTGTTTTGACCGTTACTCCGGTGTTGAAATACGCCGGAAAGGAAGCTCTTGGCGAGCCTGTGACCTATGTAGGTGAGAAGGCAAAAGAGAATGGTAAGACCGTGAACTATCGTAATGGTGGCAAATATACCCAGACTTGCTCGTTCGACTATGTACCTGAGATGCGCGTTTCGGAGCTCTATCTCCGTTTCGAGGCAAAGGTAGGAAAGAAAGTGATTGAGATTCCTGATGTAAAGATCGCAGACGGCGTGGTTACCACTCCGGAGCTGGCGGACGCAAAAGACAACAAGACCGCCGGCACGCCGGATAAGTTCCAACGCGTGATCCAAGAGTTGACTGAGGCTGACATCAAGTTCCTCATCCAAAGTGCAGAAATCCGTTCGTCGGAGGCTAAGAACGAGAGCGTAAAGGCTCTGCAGGCTGCTATCAAGGATGCTAAAGACAACGAGAAGAAAGAGATCAACAAGATTGAGGTTTCCGGTTACGCATCTCCGGATGGTGGTATGGATCTGAACGAGAAACTGGCTCAGAACCGTCAGAAAGCAGCTGCTAACTTCCTGAAGAAAGACCTCAAGAAGAACAAAGTGGCTAACGATGTAGAGGCTAATATCACCGCAGAGGACTGGGAAGGCTTCCAGAAAGCAATGGAAAACAGCAACATGCAGGATAAGGACCTCGTACTTCGCGTGCTGTCGATGTACAGCGATCCGGAGGAGCGTGAGGCACAGATCAAGAACCTGAGTTCTGTATATGGCACTATCGCAGAGGAGATCCTGCCGGCTCTCCGTCGCAGCCGCCTGATCCTGACGACCGACCTGATCGGTAAGAGCGACGACGAGATTCGCGAGATCGCCAAGAACGACCCGGCTCAGCTGAGCGTTGAGGAGTTGTTGTACGCTGCTACTTTGACCAACGACAAGGCAGAGAAGAAAGCCATCTATCAGAAGGCTGCTGAGGTCTATAACGACTACCGCGCATATAACAACCTCGGACAACTCTACTTCGAGGAGGGTAATATCGCTGAGGCTCGCCGTTGCTATGCAAAGGCTCTGGAGATCCAGCCGAACGATCCGGACGTGAACTTCAACGCCGGTGTAGCCGCTCTGGCAGACAACGACCTGGACAAAGCAGAGGAGTTCTTTGGCAAGGCAGCCGGCACGAAGGCTAACCTGAATGCGGCTCTCGGTACCCTCTATACGAAGAAGGGTGACTACGCTGCAGCAAAGAAAGCTTACGGCGAGACCGCTACCAACAACGCTGCTGTTCAGCAGATCCTTGACGAGGACTATGCAGCTGCTGCAAAGACGCTGGCTAATATCAAGGAGCCGAACGCTACTACCGCTTATCTGAAAGCTATCGTAGGCGCTCGCACGAACGACAAAGCTGCTGTGATCGAGAACCTGAAAGCTGCTGTAGCTCAGGATGCCCAACTCAAGGCTCGCGCTGCGCAGGACATCGAGTTCGCTAAGTTCGCAGAGGACGCTGAGTTCCAAGCAATCGTTAAGTAATGTCGGTATTATTTCCGAAAATTAACAAACCCCGAGAATGGGACTATCGCCCCATTTACTTCGACGAAGAAAAAGAGGCGCGCAAGGATAAAAGACTTGCGCGTCTTCGTCGTGGGGCGTTTAGAGAGGAGCATGAGAAGAACATGACGATCATGAAGCAGAAACGGCAGTCGAAACTGCTGATCTGGTTTGTGCTGATTGGTCTGCTCGTGTTCGGCATCTATCTATTCCTTTAATAATTGCGCGCACGTTCGCGCGCGTGGAGTATGGATATCATTCATCTGTTACCGGATAGTGTAGCCAACCAGATCGCGGCAGGAGAGGTCATTCAACGGCCTGCATCGTGCCTCAAAGAGTTGGTGGAGAACAGCTTGGACGCGGGAGCTACCCGTATCCAAGTCATCGTTCGTGATGCCGGTAGGACGTTGCTGCAGGTGATAGATAACGGTATCGGCATGAGCGAGATGGACGCCCGTCTGGCTTTTGAACGCCACGCGACGAGTAAGATCCGCGAGGCGCAGGATCTGTTTACGTTACGGACGATGGGTTTTCGCGGGGAAGCCTTACCGTCGATATGCGCGGTGTCGCAGGTGGAGATGATGACCCGCCGTGCGGAGGATGAGACCGGTACGCTGATAGAGATACACGGCTCGGACGTCGTCCGTCAGGAGCCTTGTTCATGTCCCGTGGGCACGAATATCAAGGTCTCCAACCTCTTTTTTAACGTCCCCGTCCGGCGTAAGTTCCTTAAGACCGACCAGACGGAGTTGCGCAATCTCCTGACGGAGTTCTACCATATCGTGTTGGTTTATCCGAAGGTGAACTTCACTTTTGTTCATAACGACGAGATCCTGTTAGAACTGCCGGCCGGCACGGAGAAACAGCGCATCGAGGCGGTCTTTGGCAATCCCAAACGGAATGCTTTTACTTCCGCTTTCGTCGATGTGCATACGGAGACGGAGTTGGTCTCTATACGAGGGTTCGTCATCAAGCCGGAGAACGCGACGCGCAAGGCCGAGCAGTATTTCTTTGTGAACGGCCGGTACATGCGTCATCCGTACTTCCAGAAAGCCGTCATGACCGCTTATTCAGGCATGCTCACGGCGGACTATCAGCCTTCGTTCTTTATCTATTTCGATATCTCTCCTGAGTCGATTGATGTGAATATCCACCCGACGAAGACGGAGATTAAGTTTGCCGACGAGCAGGCAATCTTCCAGATCCTGATGGCGGCGGTACGTGAGGCTTTAGGTAAGTTCACCTTGGCGCCGACGATTGATTTCGACACCCGTGGAGCGATTGATATCCCTATGCCGGCGACGGACCGGGTCTCTCGTCCGCAGGTGGCCGTCGATCCGACGTATAACCCCTTCCACACGCGCGGCACGATCTACCCCGATAAGGCTCCGAAGAGTTGGGAGAGCCTGTATGAAGCCCCGCAGTCTTCTCGAAATATCGATATCCCGGTATCTCGAAATATCGACATCCCGGAGTTCCGAGATGCCGAAATGCCCCTATGGCAGTATAACGGCAAGTATATCCTCCTGCCGGGCGAAGAGGGGCTGACGATGATTCACCAGCACCGCGCGCATGTGACGGTATTGTACCATCGGTTCCTGGACCAGATGGCTCACGCGCAAGGTGCGAGTCAGCAGTTACTCTTCCCCGAAGTGATCTCGCTCAGTCCTGACGAGATGGTGTTGGTCGGTCAGATAGCTGAGGAGCTGCGGACGATAGGTTTTGAGTTAGAGCAATTATCGCCGGACAGTTACTCGATACAGGGCGTGCCGTCGCAGATCGCCGCTCAGTCACCTGTGCCGGTACTGCAGCAGATCCTCTCCTGCGTCCGCGAACGCGGTGCAGATACGCGTGCCGAGTGGAGGGAGCAGATCGCGCTCTCGTTGGCTCAGAGCGCTGCGATACCTGTGGGTAAGAGCCTGAACGAGAAAGAGATGCGCGAGTTGGTCTCGTCTCTTATGCAAATTCCAACCCATCGCATCACTCCGGATGGCAAGACTGTTCTCTCGCTTTTGAGCAACGAGGAGATAGAGAAAAAATTCTAATTACTATGAAACGAATTCTTTTGTACCTTGTACTTTGTCCTTTTGTCTTTTTGATAGCATGTACGCCGAAGGCGGATCATCTGACGATCCTGCATACGAATGATACGCACTCGCAGGTAGAACCCAAGGCTAACGGTCAAGGAGGTTACGCGCGGCGTATGGGGTTGATTGAGCGGGAACGGCAGGCGGATGAGAACTTGTTGCTGGTCGATGCCGGCGATTTCTGCCAGGGTACGCCGTACTTCAATTTCTACCACGGCCGAGTAGAGATTGATGCCATGAACCATATGGGTTATGATGCTGCGACGCTCGGTAACCATGAGTTTGATAATGGTCTGGACACCTTGGCGGCGGTGCTGGAGACCGCATCGTTTCCTATCGTATGCGCCAACTATGATTTCACCGGCACAGCGATGGAAGGTAAGACAAAGCCTTTCGTTATCGTCCGTAAAGGTGGGCTGAAGATCGGCATCTTGGGTCTTGGTTGTGACCCGAAAGGCCTGATCTCTGATAAGAACTTCCTGCCGGCGAAGTACCTTGACCCATATGAATCCGCCCAGAAAGCAGTGGATGCCCTGCGGGCGGAAAAATGCGACATTGTCGTTTGTCTCAGTCACCTCGGTACGTATGGCAAGGCCGCAGAAGATGTCTGCGATGTGCAACTCGTCCAAAACACGCGCGGTATTGATGCCGTGATCGGTGGACATACCCATAAATTATATGATAATTTACGCGTCGCTAATTTGGACGGAGATAGCGTTCCTGTATGCCAAATGGGCAAGGCTGGGGGCTTTTTAGGTAAAATTGTGCTATATTTAGGTGACAAAATTGAAAAATAAGGCAAAAAAATTTGCATATTCGAGAAAAAAGCAGTAATTTTGTGCCGTTTTTCCGAAATAGGCGGAAATAAAAGTGTACTGAAATTATTAAAAACACACAAAATAATAAAACTAAAACGTTTAGTATTATGGCAGAAATTGAAGCAAAAGTAAAAGCAATCATTGCTGATAAACTTGGTGTAGAAGAGTCTCAAATTACCAACGAGGCTAATTTCCAAACTGATCTGGGCGCTGATTCGCTGGACACCGTTGAGATGATCATGGAGTTTGAGAAGGAGTTCAACATAGAGATTCCGGACGAGGACACCCAGAAGATTGCTACCGTAGGCGACGCGATCGCTTATGTTGAGAAGAAAGCAGGAAAGTAATTTTCTTTTCATCTGAGTTTGCGAGTTTACGGGAATACTGTAAACTCGTTATGCTTTTATATATAGTCGTACAGGATTTATGCAACTTAAACGAGTAGTTATTACAGGCTTAGGCGCGCTTACGCCCGTGGGTAATTCGGCTCCGGAGACCTGGCAGGCCTTGATTAACGGTGTTAGCGGAATAGCGCCCATCACGGCGTTTGATGCCACGAAGTTCAAGACCCATTTTGCGGGTGAAGTGAAGAATTTTGATCCCTCTCCTCTGATGGATCGCAAGGAAGCGCGTAAAATGGACCGGTACTCTCAGTTCTCTGTGTGGGTGGCGAACGAAGCGCTTCAGGACAGCGGGCTGGATCTCGACAAGGAGGACCGCAGCCGTGTCGGCGTGGTTTGGGGTAGCGGCATGGGCGGTCTGCAATCTACCGAAGAGGAGATCATCGATTTCGCCAAAGGCGATGGTGTACCTCGTTTCAATCCCTTCATGATCCCGAAGGCGATCCCATCTATCGCAGCCGGTCAGATATCCATCCGTTTCGGCCTGGGAGGCCCGAGTTTCTCGGTTAGCACCGCCTGCTCGTCTTCGTCACACGCGGTAGGTTCGGCATTTGACCAGATCCGTCTGGGGCATGCCGACGTGTTGCTTACCGGCGGTGCAGACGCCGATGTGACCTATACGGGTATCGGCGGCTTCAACTCGCTGCACGCGCTCTCGACCAATAACGAGCAGGCAACGACCGCCAGCCGGCCGTTCTCCAAGTCCCGCGACGGATTCGTCTTGGGTGAAGGAGCTGCCTGTCTGATCCTGGAGGACTACGAGCATGCCAAGGCACGCGGAGCGAAGATCTACGCAGAGATAGTAGGCGAAGGAATGACCTCCGATGCGTACCATATGACTGCTCCCGATCCTGAAGGTAAAGGGGCGGAGCGTGTGATGCGTCTGGCACTGAAGGATGCCGGACTGCAACCCGAGCAGATCGATTTCATCAATACGCACGGCACATCGACTCCTCTGGGCGACGTGACGGAGGTGAAGGCCATCCAGCGCGTCTTCGGCGAGCATGTGTACGACATGAACCTCGATTCGACCAAATCCATGACCGGTCACCTCATCGGTGCTACAGGTGCCGTGGAGGCTATCGCTTGCGTCATGGCGCTCAAGGACGGCATCATCCCGCCGACCATCAACCATGACCCCGACGACGAGGACGAGAACATCGACTATCGTATTAACTTTACCTTTGGTAAAGCCCAGAAACGCGATATCAAGTATGCGCTGAGCAACACCTTCGGTTTCGGCGGCCATAACGCCTGCCTGGTGTTTAAGAAATGGGAAGAATAATAGGGAAGGGACCCCTTGATTGTCCCCTGTATTAGTCACTAAAAAATTAAGGTCTTATGATTACGAAAATTGGCGAAAACGCAGGCCTCGTATGGGGCGCATTGCAGAATGGTGCACAGGGTCTGAAAGCACTGAAGAAAGCTACCAAGCTGAAGAACGATGAGCTCTTCTTGGCTTTGGGATGGCTGGCTCGCGAAGGCAAACTGACCTTCGAGGAGAAAGAGGCAGACCTCTTTGTTGCACTGGCTTAAGTATGGTTATTGCAATCGTAGGCGCCTCGGGCGCCGTCGGACAGGAACTGTTAGCTGTGCTCGCACAGCGGCAGTTTCCTCTCTCCGAACTGCGACTTTTTGGTTCGGAGCGAAGTGCCGGCAAGAAATATCTTTTTTGTGGCAAAGAGTACGAAGTACAACTGCTACAAGATAACGACGCTTTCAAGGGCGTCGATATTGCGTTTGTCTCCGCGGGTGCAGGCGTGTCACGTACGTATGCGGACACTATCACCCGTTACGGAGCCATCATGATAGATAACTCCTCTGCTTTTCGTATGGACGACGATGTGCCTCTGGTGGTGCCGGAGGTGAACGCCGCGGACGCTTTGGTAAGGCCGCGTAATATCATCGCTAACCCAAACTGTACGACGATTCAGATGGTCGTGGCTTTGCAGGCCATCGAGCGTCTGAGTCATATCCGCCGTGTGCATGTATCGACCTATCAGGCGGCTTCCGGTGCAGGCGCACAGGCGATGAAGGAGTTACAAAACCAGTACCGCCAGCTCCTCAACGGCGAGGAGCCGACGGTCGAGAAGTTTGCGTATCAGTTAGCCTATAACGTCATCCCTCATATCGATGTCTTCACCGACAACGGCTATACCAAGGAGGAGATGAAGATGCATAACGAGACGCGTAAGATCATGCATTCGGACGTGAAAGTCAGCGCTACCTGCGTCCGCGTGCCGTCGCTCAGGGCGCATAGCGAGAGCGTCTGGGTAGAGACCGAGCGGCCTATCTCCGTAGAGGAAGCTAAAGCGGCATTCGCAAAGGCGGAAGGGTGCGTGCTGATGGATGAGCCGGAGAAGAAGATCTACCCGATGCCGTTGTTCTTGAGCGGCAAGGATGAGGTCTTCATCGGCCGTGTACGCAAGGATCTCACGGACGAGAACGGACTGAGTTTCTGGTGCGTCAGCGACCAGATCCGCAAGGGTGCTGCCCTCAATGCCGTACAGATAGCGGAGTACCTCAATGACCAAATGGCTAAATAAATGACCAAATGGTAAATGATCAAATGGTAAATATCATGGCCCCCGTTGGGTGTTGGGAGTCTTTGGCTGCGGCGATACATGCCGGGGCTACCTCGGTCTATTTCGGCATCGAGCACCTGAACATGCGGGCTCGCAGTTCGGTTAATTTCACGACGGAGGATCTGCATACGATCGTTGCTACCTGCCGCGAGGCGGGCGTGAAGACCTACCTGACGCTCAACACAGTCATGTACCCCGAGGACCTGCCCTTGATGCGGGAGATCGTCGATCACGCCAAGGCCGCCGGTCTGGACGCCATTATCGCTTCGGACATCGCCGTCATGGAGTATGCCGTGAGTCAAGGCGTGGAGGTGCACCTATCTACCCAACTCAATATAGCTAACACTGCGGCGCTGCGGTTCTACGCACGTTTTGCGGACGTCGTCGTCCTGGCGAGGGAGCTAAACATGGAGCAGGTGGCATCGATCCACCGGGACATCGTGGAGCAGCAGATCAAAGGCCCTAAAGGCGAACTGCTGCGCATCGAGATGTTCTGCCATGGCGCGCTTTGCATGGCGGTTAGCGGCAAGTGTTACCTGAGTCTCAATAACTACGGCCTCTCGGCGAACCGCGGTGCCTGTGTACAGGTCTGCCGCCGAGGTTATACGGTCAAAGACAAGTCCTCTGATCTGGAGCTCGATATAGACAACCAGTATATCATGTCCCCGAAGGACCTCAAGACCATCGGTTTTCTCAATAAGATGCTGGATGCCGGGGTTCGGGTGCTGAAGATCGAAGGTCGTGCCCGCGGGGCGGAGTACGTCGATACGGTCGTGCGGTGCTATAAGGAAGCCGTGGAGGCCTGGCAGGCAGGCGAGTATGCGGATAATGCGGTTATCGAACCGAAGATAGCCGCTTGGGACGAGCGGCTCAGCAGGGTCTTCAACCGCGGTTTCTGGGACGGTTACTACCAGGGTCAGCGGCTCGGCGAGTGGACTCATGAGTATGGCAATAAGGCGACGCGGAAGAAGATCTACGCCGGAAAGTGTACCAATTTCTTCAAGAACCTCTCTGTGGCGGAGTTCCTCGTGGAGGCGGTTCCGCAGGTCGGGGAAGGACAACCCTGCCTCATCACCGGTGAGACGACCGGCGTGATGGAGGTGACGCTGACGGGCATCCGCGACACCCACGGCAAGCCTGCGCAAACAATACAAAAAGGACAATTCTTCTCGCTCAAGACGGACGGTATCGTGCGTCGCGGCGATAAACTATATTTATGGACGGAGTAACGCATATATACACCTTGCTCTCTGCGCCGTGGTGCGCATGGATGATGCTCAGTCTGCTGCTCTTTGCGTTCCTCGCAGAGGTCTTCCAGCCGGGTATCGTGACGCAGTCTCCGTCGGTGGTCTTCTCACGCGGCGACCGTGTCTATAAGAACTCTCCGTCTAATTTCCCCGGGCTGCTCTTCATCTCCCTTTTCCGTCTGGGAGTGCTTGCGATGGCGCTGTGCCTGTGTTTCTGCACGCTCAATCATGCGCCTTTCTTGGCATTTTGGGTAACCGCCGGACTGATTGTGGCGGTGGGCTTGGTGAAGACGGGGATATGCGCGCTGCTGGATTATACCTTCCTCCTCTCGCGCCGTTTCGGCGCTGCGCATGAGGCCTACAGCAACCTCATCACCGTCACGACCGTCGCTCTTTATCCGGTCTTGCTCATCCTCCTGCATTGTCATAATACCCTCGCGACGATGTGGACGATCGGCATTATGGCGGTGCTCTTCTTAGGCGTGTGGCTATACCGCTGCGCGAGGACATATCTCGTCTCCCCGGCGGCGTTGATCTATCTTGTCCTGTATATAGCGACGGTAGAGGTCTTGCCGCTCATGGCGCTTTTTTACTTATCTGATAAAATGATAGCTTTTTTATGATAAAACGAATTCTTTTTTCTCAACCCCGTCCGGAGGCTGCGCATACGCCGTACTCTCGTTTGGAAGAGTTGTACGGAGTGCAGTGTGATTTCTATCAGTTTATTCATATCGAAGGACTGACGGCGAGGGAGTTTCGCCAGCAACATATCAACCCGCTGGACTACACGGCCGTCATCCTCAACTCCCGTCTGGGTGCAGAGCATTACTTCCGTCTTTGCGAAGAGATGCGCCTCAATGTGCCGGATTCGATGCATTACTACTGCAACTCCGAGCAGGTAGGACTCTACCTCCAGAAATTTATCAACTATCGCAAGCGTAAGGTCTTCTTCCCCGAGCAAGGAAATAAGTTCGAGGACCTGCTGCCGGCGATGCACCGCCGGCCGAATGAGAAATACCTCATGGTGCTCTCCGATATCCACACGGACGACCAGATCAATATGTTCGCCGAGAACTCTATCGAGGTCACCCCGGCGATCATGTACCGCACGGTCAGCACCCCCTGGCCCAAGGATAAGGACTTCAACTACGACCTCATCGCTCTCTTCACTCCTGCCGGCGTCACTTCGCTTAAGGAGAATTTCCCTGATTGGAAACAAGGCAAGACCATCATCGCTGCTTTCGGCGAAGGTACCATCCGTGCCCTCGAGGAAGCCGGTTATCGCGTGGATATAGAGGCAGGACAAGGCAAACCTTTTGCGTCCCTGCCCATGGCAATCGCAGATTATCTGGATAAGAATCAGTAATAAAGGCGAAAGGTTATAGGCGAAGGGGTATGGGGTATAGTTTTCCGAAGGAAGCGAAGTTATGCGGAGCGCAGGAGATAGCGGCGCTCTATAAGTCCGGCAAGCGATTTACGTCGTGGCCTCTTCGCGTGACCTTTCAGGAGATTCCCGAGGAACAAACCCGCGTCCTCGTCTGGGCGCCCAAATCGCTCTTCAAGCGTGCCGTCAAACGCAATCATCTGCGTCGCCTCATGCGCGAAGCATATCGCCTCAATCAGTCGCTCTTAGGGGAGAAAAAAGTACTCCTTGCCTTCAATTATATGGACAAAGAAGAACAACCCTTCCCCGTCATCGAGAAAGCCGTGCAGAAGGCGCTGCGTAAGATCAATGGAAAATAATCAATTCCAAATATCAACCCCTAAATGGAAAACTTTCATCCGAAAGTTTTTCCTTTTCCCCGTCTATTTCTACCGGGTGTTTATCTCGCCTTTGACGCCGCCGTCGTGCCGTTATACACCGACCTGCAGCCAGTACATGGTGGAGGCGGTCCTCAAGTACGGACCCTTCAAAGGCGGATGGCTCGGCATCAAACGTATCCTCCGTTGCCATCCTTGGGGTGGCTCCGGCTATGATCCCGTCCCCTAATAGCTTAACGTTTTGTTGTCAAACAAAACCATTTTAACTTTTTAACTATTTAACGTTTTTCGGAGAAAAACCGCTATGCGTATCGATATCATCACTTGTTGCCCGGAGTTATTGGACTCGCCGCTCAATCACTCTATCATCCAACGCGCGAAGGACAAAGGCCTTTGCGAGATCTACGTGCATAACTTACGTGACTGGACCCTCGACAAGCACCGCAAGGTGGACGATTATGCTTTTGGCTTCGGTGCCGGCATGGTCCTGCAGATCGAGCCTATCGACCGCCTCATCTCCCATCTGAAATCCGAGCGGGACTACGACGAGATCATCTTCACCGCCCCGGACGGCGAGCGTTTTGACCAGAAAGCAGCTAACGCGCTCTCGCTCAAACAAAACCTCATCATCCTCTGCGGCCATTATAAGGGCGTGGACCAGCGCGTGCGCGACCATCTGATTACCAAGGAGTATAGTATCGGAGATTTTGTTCTCACCGGCGGAGAGATGCCGGCGGCGATGATGACGGACGCTATCGTGCGTCTTCTGCCCGGAGCGCTCGGCGATGTCGAGTCTGCCCTCAATGACTCCTTCCAGGACGGCTTGCTCGAAGCAGGCGTCTATACCCGCCCGGCGGACTATAAGGGATGGAAAGTGCCGGAGATCCTTCTCTCGGGGTATCAGGCGAAGATTGAGGAATGGCAATACGAGCAGTCCGTCGCCCACACACGCGAGCGCAGACCGGACTTATTGGATGAGCAGTAAAATGATGTATATCGCGAGAAGCACGGTTTTTGTAAACTGGATATTGCAATTTTATGTTTTATAACATTTTTTTGCAAAAATATTTGGTCATATCGCAAAAAAGCAGTACTTTTGCACCGTGTTTTTCATGGTATTAGATTTAAGGTTAAGTAAAAAGATTGGGATGTCGGGAGACATCCTTCTTTGTTTTTATAACCTTTGCCCCTTGGAATCGTATAGATCTTTCCCCCTCAGGATAAACAACTGCCCGTCACGGAGATACTTCTGCGCCGCAGGATCAGCCGGTTTGACGATCGGTGCGTCGATGCCTTGTTCTTCTCCGGGTGCAGGAATAGTCGGAGGCGTGAAGTAGATGGAGTCCGAAGTGATGGTCATATTACATCTCCATTGGCCTACCCATTTGCGGTAGATGTGTACAAAAGTATTCTCGTCAGCCACGTCCCATACGCCCAACAGAATCGTATATTCGCCTTCGGGATATTTCTCACGGTCAGCAAAGGAGGCTTTATAGCTCAGCAGACGGCGGTAATATCCGACCTTCAGCGGATTAGCGGCCGTACTAATTCGCCCGCTCTTATAGGGTTGCTGGTCTTTATATACCCTCATCGCCAGGTTGCCTTCCCACGGCTTGAAACTCTGGTTGTGCAGGGTGTCGATATAGATAACGACAGCTGAATCGCGGTGGTAGGCTTGTTGCCCCGGGCGGATGTTTTCGCACGTGAGCGAGAGGACGTACTGACCGTCCGCATCAGGTTGGATGTTCGTAAAGGCATGGATCTTCTCCGTATAAGCTTTGTTGCTCGCCGAACCGCCTGTGCCCTGGTCTTTGGGATTGAAAAGCGAGAGTTGGAAATATCCGTCGTTCTTACCTTTCCATCCCCAGTTGATATGCAGCAAGCCGTCGCTGTCGATGCCGTCGCAGACGAAGGCGTGACCGCCGTTCTCAATCGTCTTGGCGCTGAAATAAACCACTCTCCCTTGCTGCAGGTCTTTCGCGATGGCGCTCATCAGCATGCTGGCACCCATGTAGTCTTTGTATAAGTTCCGAATGCCCTTGTCGTAACCGAAACGCTCGATGAGGGCTTGCATCATGTCGTCGGAGCCGGCACTACTGCTCGATTCGCCGTAGTCCATCTCGCTCGCGATACCGCAATGCGACATCAGCGTAGCAACGGCATTCGTCTGCGTCTCCGTAGCGTTCGCGTCATAGACATCGATCATGTTCGCCCAGTCGTAGGTCGTTGACCCGAAATCCGCAGAGATCACCACGGAGTCACCGTTGGCGTTCGCCCATTTATAGTTGTTGGAACCGATACCATGAACGGGATAGTTATAGTGCTTCATGATCTGCGATGCAGCGGTCGCTACGCAGCCGGTCACGCATCTCTTGCCGTTGTAGTATGGGCAGAGGTTGTTATACGGCGTTCCTTGTCCCCACTGCGTCGTGCACAGCGGTGCTACCGGCGTGTATCCGCCCTCCTCACCCCTGTACGCGTGGGCGCTCTCTGACGCGCGTGCGATATCCTCTTTATAACTCTCCATCCATGCCTGTAGTCCCGTCGGCAGGTCTGCCGGATCGAAACGGCCGGTCGTCGAGTAGCCGATGATCGTCGGCGTGTTGCTCTCTGCAGAGACCATCACAAAACCTTCGCTCTCCCCGCGGTTAAAGACATAGAAGGCCACTTCGCCGTTCGCCTGAACGGCAGAGTAAGCATACTCCATCGCAGTTCCCGTACCGGCGGCAGCGCGGCGAACGGAAGGGTTGTTACGGAAGAAGGAAACGGCTTCTTGAAGCGCCTCTTTCTCACTACGGGGTACACCATGCGCGCTCATACTGACTACCGCGCATAAAGCAAGTAAGATTTTTGTTTTCATATCATTAAATTTTAACCTCTAATCCCTAATCCTTACACCGTCCACAGCCGATAGGCTAAATACGCGCCATATACAATCAGCAGCAACGCGCCTGCCCATCGTTGTACCTTCCGCGCCTTGTTGGTCTTCACGGCAAGCCAGACGATGATGCTTCCCATCGCCGCCATGCAGGCGTCTAACTCGATCCCTTCGTATGCCGGCAGGGGACGTATCGCCGCACTCGTACCGAGGACGAAGAAGACGTTGAAGATGTTCGAGCCGAAGACATTGCCTATCGCTATGTCGGAGTTATGCTTTGCCGCCGCGATGACGGAGGTCGCCAGCTCCGGCAGGGACGTTCCTAAAGCCACGATCGTCAGACCGATGATCGCTTCGCTCACACCCATGCGTGTCGCCAGATCGACGGCGCTCTTGACAATCAGCTCTCCGCCGACCACCAGTCCTGCCAATCCGCCGAGAATCAGCGCGACGGCACGCCGGACAGGAATCTCCTTTGTACTGGGTACTTCGTCACTTGGTCCTTCCTCCGGGTGGTCTTTGGCGTGACGGAACGTGTTATAAAGGAAGTAGCAGAAGAACGCTAACAATACTCCGCCGCCGAGGTGACCGATACCCTTACCGGCTTCGCCGAAAGGCAGTTGTACAGCCACGAGGATCAGTACCAACACCCCGGCGATGATGGACATCGGGATATCAAAGTCCCGGCTGCGTTTCTGCGACACGATCGGATAAACCAACGCCGTCAGACCGAGGATGACAAACGTGTTGATGATGTTCGAACCTACGATATTCGTGATCGCCAGATCCGTACTGCCTTCCGCTACGGAGACCATGTTCACTACAAACTCCGGCATACTCGTACCGAAAGCCACCACCGTCAGACCGATCACGAGATCGCTGATACCGGACCGTTTGGCAATCGCACTCGCACCATCCACTAACCAGTCTGCGCCTTTCACCAGCGCCACAAATCCCGCGACGATACATATCGCCGCCACCCACCATCCGTAAGCTAATAATGACTCTATCATATCCATATTTGAATCTATTATTTTAATCGAAAATGCGGCGGTCGGCGCTTGATGCGCCTTAGTCTAATCGCCCAAATTCGTTCTTTTGTGCAAGCCCAACGCCCGCCTTTGTCCGTTTAGCCTCCGTCCGGCACTCGATAGTGCCGCCCTACCGCCTTACAAAAATGCGCTAACGCTTACAAAAATTCCAAAAATCCATGCGGGTGTTATTATATTTTCTTTATTTTTGTGAGGGCTGCAAGCCCGTATTTAAGGAGTAGTAAGACGCGCTGCAAGCTCGCTTGTGAGCGCGGGTTAGTAGTCGTTTACGCTCAGGCCGCGTAGGCCAAAATGACTGCGCATTTTCGATTTACATCTCTATCATACATTAAACAAAAAATGCATTATGTCTCCGTCTTGCACGAGGTAGTCCTTGCCTTCGATGCCAAGTTTGCCGGCTGCGCGGCATTGCGCCTCGCCGCCGAGCGCCACGAAGTCCTCGTATTTGATCACCTCCGCACGGATGAACCCGCGCTCAAAATCCGTGTGGATGACCCCGGCGCATTGCGGCGCTTTCATGCCCTCGCGGAACGTCCACGCGCGTACCTCGTCCGAACCCGCAGTGAGGAACGTACGCAGTTTGAGTAGCGCGTAAGCAGCCTTGATCAAACGGTTCACTCCGCTCTCCTCCAGACCGATCTCCTCGAGGAACATCTGCCGCTCCTCGTAACTCTCTAACTCCGCTATCTCGCTCTCTATCTTCGCGGCGAGAACAAGCACTTGCGCGTCTTCGTCTTTGACCGCCTCACGGACCTGCTCCACGTACGCGTTGCCGGTGACGGCGGAACCCTCATCGACGTTGCAGACGTACATCACGGGTTTGTTCGTCAGCAGGAAGAGGTCTTTCGCTGCCGCCTCCTGCTCTTTGTTCTCCAGCTCCACCGTCCGGGCGTTCTTGCCTTGACTTAGCGCCTCGCGGTACTTAACCAGCACCTCTAACTGCAACTTCGCGAACTTATCCCCTCCGGCTTTGGCGGCTTTCTCGCATTTCTGGATACGGCTCTCCACCGTCTCCAGGTCCTTCAGCTGCAACTCCGCGTCGATGATCTCTTTGTCGCGCACGGGGTTCACCGTCCCATCGACATGCACCACGTTCTCGTCGTCGAAACAACGCAGTACATGGATGATGGCGTCCGTCTCGCGGATGTTCGCCAGGAACTTATTGCCTAATCCTTCACCTTTGCTCGCGCCCTTCACCAGACCCGCTATATCGACTATCTCCACGGTCGTGGGGATCACGCCGCGCTCGGGGTGACATATCTCGCCGAGCTTGATCAACCGCTCGTCCGGCACCGTGATCACACCTACATTCGGCTCAATCGTACAGAAAGGAAAATTGGCGCTCTGCGCCTTTGCATTACTCAGACAGTTAAAAAGGGTACTCTTGCCCACGTTCGGCAGACCCACTATTCCACATTGTAAAGACATGTATGATTTATGATTTCAAATTTATGATTTAACAAATTAGCGTGCAAAGATACTGCTTTTTTTCGAGATATGCAAATTTTTGGAAACTTTTGTGTTTTTCTTTTGCCCTCGCGTCCTTCTTGTTCGTCCTCCTGGGGTCCCCGACGGATGTTTTACATCCGGTGGGGAGAGCGGAGGCAATAGTCGCACTTACGATTTAGCGGAGCGGTATCGTTCTTGCGATCTATTTGCCGAACGCGAAGCCCCGCATTGTATGCGGGATTCTTTCTTATGTTCCCCGGCATTGAATGCCGGCCTTTCTCTGTGCATTTTTCGCGCATCTTTGCGCGAACCTCCGTGCTATTTACCGCGTGCCCCCCTGTGATTTTTTTTTCTTTTTTTCTTGCGTATCTCGTTTTTTTGTTGTACCTTTGCACCCGCAAAGGTTTCAACCTTTAACCCTACGACGCTGTACAAGAGTACATCGACAACCCGCTATAACGCAACATAATGGAAACATTTGATTATCAACAACAACTAATCCATTTTAATGGTATGGCTTTTCCCTTTGTGGTTATTCGTGAGCCGCAAACTGGCATAGACCATATAATAAGCACAGAGGATTTGAGTGAGCAACTATTTGATAATGATAAAGGGGGCTATAAGTCTAAAGATGCAGAATGGATTGATGAAAAAATAACCTATTTCGTGCAAACAGCGAAAGATTTAGAACGTTCTTCAAAAGATATATTAGCAGAAATTTATGATTAAGTACCAATTTTTTCCTCGTTCGCGAGGCGTGACACAGGAAATTCAAGATATTATCAATAGTTTCAAGGCTATTGAAACCCAAATTGATTCCGAAACAAGTGAACTTAAATCCAATGAAGTCCTCCAAATTGTACGTCCACATTTGGAGAAGTTGCAATACATTGTAGAAACGGGGAAAGGTGTCAATGAGAAAATAGACGTGCCGGTACTTTTTGGTCAGGATAACAAGATTGATAAGTCTTTCTATGCCGATGCGTTAAGTGCTGATGGTCGCATCGTTGTCGAGGTCGAGGCCGGACGTGCTACAGAAAACAATCAATTTCTTAAAGATCTTTTCGAAGCTTGTATGATGTTTGATGTGGAATATTTAGTACTTGCTGTGCGCAATGTGTATCGCACCCATTATGATTTCGACAGAGTATATAGTTTCTTAGAAACGCTATACATTTCTAACAGACTTCACCTTCCACTTAAAGGGGTTTTATTAATTGGCTATTAAATCGAATCAACAATGAAAGACGAAATAGTTTTATACCAGCCGAATGAAACGATCAAATTAGAAGTTCATTTGAAGGATGAAACCGTGTGGCTTACTCAGCAACAAATAGCTGATTTATTTGGTGTTAAGCAGCCTGCGATTTCAAAACACATCGCAAACATCTATAAATCAGGTGAATTAGAAGAAGAGGGCACGTATTCCATTTTGGAATATATGGGGCATGACGGTAAGCAACTCTATACCGCTAAAGCATATAATCTGGACATGATTTTATCCGTAGGTTATAGAGTCAATAGTACGAATGCAACTCGTTTCCGTCAATGGGCGAATCGCATCCTCAAAGACTACCTCCTGCGCGGGTACGCATTCAATCAGCGTCTCGCCAATATCGAACACCAAATGGACGAACAGCGAGCAATTTTAGCTACTCACGAGGAAAAGATTGACTTTTTCGTACGTACCTCTTTGCCGCCGGTAGAAGGAATTTTCTATGATGGAGAGATTTATGAGGCGTATTCGTTTGTGTCCGATCTCATTCGTTCAGCTAAAACGCGAATTGTGCTGATAGACAACTATATCGACGACCGGGTTTTAACTATGCTTGATAAGCGAAATGATGGTGTCAAAGCAACCATCTACACCAAAAATTTTACCAGACAATTATCGCTGGATATAGCACAACACAACAAGCAGTTTGCACCTATTGATGTGGAGCCATTTAACCTTTCTCATGATCGATTTATGATCATTGATGATATTGTCTATCATATAGGAGCATCTCTCAAAGACCTTGGGAAAGCATGGTTCGCTTTTACTAAGATGAATGATATATCGGCTGAAGAATTATTAGGACGAATCAAATAACCCCCCTTAAATGCGTCCACACCCGCGTCTGACACATAGCGACTACTACCGCGACAGGTGTTCCGAATCCGAACTCTGTTACGATTTCCCCGTCGATGATATTTTCATCGACGGACTACACGCTATGCAGATGCATTTCTGGAGCAACAACCGCAATATCGACATCCCCGTGGTACGCGTCATGAACGCGGCGCACTTCATCGCCGCCTATATGCTCCAGACCTCATGCTCCGGAGACCAATGGGAGTACGATACGATGGCATATTGTTCCGTCGGTAAGGACCAACAACTCGCCGCCCTCACTATCATCGTCCTCGCTGCCATGCTCAAACGCACCGACGGCTTCCGGGCAAGAAACTGCCGAAACCTCATCCTCGAGGAGCGCAGTGAGGATTTTGAAGAAGGAGTGACCCTCTACGAACGCTTCCTTCGATCCGCCGAAGAACGCTTTGCCGAGGAGGATTTCCTCATCGACATCCCCGATCTCGCTACCCAACTCCGCGAGAAAGACGAACTCATCGCGCAACAATCCCAACAAATAGCAACACTCGAAAACGCCATCACTGCTATGGAAGAAAAATATACACAAATTATCGGCACGCAGTATAAGCAAGATAATAATCAAGGCACTATCTATAATGGTCCGGTAACGATCAACCAATACCCGGCATCGCCTTCGTCTGTTTCGTCCGAATTTGATTCGGACATCACCACCCGTGAAGAATCGCCCAAAGAAAAACCTTATACGCCACCTGTCCCCCGCGAAGGCGACTACAACGGCGTACGGCTTTATATCGACGAACGCAAGAGATACGACGAGTCTTTCAAAGACTATTGCTCACACCACAACCGCAAAGAACTCTGCACCTATCTCACCAAGGAGTTCGGCTGGTTTGTGGACGACAAATCCCTCGGCAGAAACATCCAGAGAAATATATAATTTTTTTTAGGTTTATTGCCTCATTGAGAGGGGTACCGCGCTGCGGTGAAGATCCGTCCTGACGGACTACGGTAAATTTATTTATTGGTAGGCTGGCGGGGCGGATTTTTGTTTTGTACCCCTACAAAACCCTTCTCAATGAGGGGTTTTATGTGTTTTTTTCTTCAAAAATACCTCAGGCGACAATTATGCGACACAGGCGACAAATTATGCGACATTTGTCCCTCGCAGGCGACAAAAATACCTCTACCTTTGCATCGGATTTCGGATAACATCCCCGAGTCCGATGCATTATGAAAAAAAAACTGTCAATTGTCAATTCTAAATTGTCAACTAACAAGCCCAAACGCGAACCCATCCCACGAACGTGGTTCCTATCCCACGGCTACACCAAAGCCGACACCCGCTACACTAATGGTCACGCCATCTGGCTACATCCGCGCACCAACGATGTCTTTTCCGCCTACAGAAAGATTAAGCTTAATCTCCTGCCGAAAAAAAAGCACTTAAAGACATCTGCGCAATACTTGTATGTACCAAGGGAATTTGGTAGTATTTTACTCGCCCGCCTAAAGTACATGGTCTTCAAAGGTTTGATCCCACCCGGCTATACCATCGACCACATCGACGGCAACCCCCTCAACAACGACATCCGCAACCTCCGTGCCGTTCCGAGTGCCATCAACCGTCGCGATGGCGGCTTCCTCCGCAAGCTCCGCAACCACGGCATCAACGTTGCCATGTACCCCGGCATCATCCTCGACGGCTACGAGCGGATGGCAGAATGGAAAGCCTCGCATAAGGAGTGGCAGTACGAGCGTCTCACCCGCGACGAGCTCCTCCGTATCTTCATCGGTCCGACCTTCACCATCGCCGACCCCAACGCCCTCATGGATCTCGACATCTCCCGCCACCGCGAGCTATAGCCCCCCGTCCCACGGTGTCCTGTGCTCGCGAGTTCCGCGAGCGAGTTCCCCGCGAGTGTTAATTATTTTGTTTATTAGGTCGGATGTTATCCGACACCCAACCCCCTACAATTATGGACATTCAAGATTTAAGAAAAGCCCTGCACGAGGGTATCGTGCTCTTTCAGTTTCAGAAGATCGACGGCTCGCTCCGTCCCGCCCGAGGCACCACCTGCCCCGACCTCGTACCCACGCCCGACACCCCCAAAGGTACCCGCACCCCAGAGCAACAAGCCGCCTACGAGCGTCAGACCGTCACCTTCTACGACATCGACAAAAAGGCCTGGCGATCCATGCGCATCGACACCCTTTGGTCATATTCCCGAGCTCTCAAACTAACCGATTAGCCCTATGGAAACCGTTCAATGTGAGTATTGCGGCAAGACCCTGCCGAAAGATGAAGCGACCTACTACGAAGCCGCCGATATATACGCCTGCCCGGACTGCGCAGAAGTAGAACTTACATACTGCTCACGGTGCGGAGAAATGATCTCAATTGAAGATTCTAGCCCATCTGCATACGGTCGCCTATGCGAGTGCTGCTACGATGATCTATTCGGCTGATTTAACTATTAAACTTTTTTAACCCTTATGGACAAATTAGAAACCCTCCGCAAGATGTATCAACATTGTTGCGACTGCCAAGATCTGGCAGAGTCTATCGGGGATTGGGATTTATTCTCTACCTTCGAAAATCTACGAAATGAGTTAAACCGAAAAATGTATGGATAACGCTTCAAATGAAACTCCTTCTCGACGATAAGCAACACCGCGGTTACAACCTCAATGCCAACGAGGCTTGCATCTTTGCCGCTATCCTCAAATGCACCCGTGCAGGACGTGGATGGTACGGCAACTATCGCGAACTCGCCGCCGCTATGCCTTTCGTTATTAACCGTACTACCGTATATCGGGCTATACAAAAATTATTGAATTTAGGGTTAATAGAGGAAAGCGAGAATAAAACATTGTTCGCTGTGCAAATTGCACAAGAGAGTGTGCAAAATGAACACGAAAGTGTGCAAAATGAAACAGAGTTGTTGCAAAATGCACTCCCCCCTAATAACCCCCCTATAAATAATAATATGAACGAAAATCAACTATCTTCTCCCGCGCAGGACGCGCGTGCAGAAGAAAAGAAGACGGAGGAAAATTTGGATTTTATGGATTTTTGGTTCTTGTTTTCCGCTCCGAATGAAATGTTGAATCGAGAGAATGCCTGCCGCCGACTTTGGGAGAGTCAGACTTTCTCGCGCGCAAAGAAACAAGCAATCATGAAAGAGCTAAACGACCACCAGATGAACGGAACCTTTACCGAGGAGAGAAATCCGTTCTTCTATCTCAACAATCACGAAGAGCCGAAACCCGCCTTCCTTTCCGGGCAAGAGCAAGACCGGCTGGGCGAGCGAGGCATCCCCCTTGTGATGGTCAAGTATAACGGCGAGTTCCTCGTCTGCACCCGTGACACTATGGAGCTTTTCGGACTTGAATGGGTCCGCGATTGGCTCCCCAAGCGAGATTAAGTTAATTACGCGCTTTGAGAAAGCGCATACTGAAACCCTATTTTATTGTTAACCGCGGCGTGTCATTTATGCACGCCACAAAACCCCAAAAACATTATGAAAAAAACTAAAATCACTTCCCAAATGAAAACCTTCGCCGTAGAAATCTTGGCGAAATTCATCGTTATCCCTCTTATGGAGGCTGTAGCCGCCAACCGCGGTACGTTCTTCTTCCTCGTCATCGGCAACGAGCACCAAGCTGATGTCGCCTTCGCCAACTCGATGGGACTCTCCTGCGAGGGAGCCGCCGCCATCCTCGAAAACCCGACGACCGCTGCCGCTTTCTCCGCTATCTCTACCTCGTTCGATTGCATGATCGATGACAAAATTGCGGACAAGAAGTTTGACGAGATCTACCAGAAATCCCTGCCCGAGACCGACGACCATTACTGGGCGTCCTACTCCGACTTCGATTTTGACTACGACGGAGAAGCCACCTTCGCCCCCATTGATCATATTAACTCTTAAAACCTCGCGCGATATGAAATGTACTTTAATGCCTGGTATTGAGTCTATTTCCGGATCTGTCAAAGGTGAAAACGGCTCGCGTCTTATCTTCAAGACCTACAAAAGACCATCGGTCAATCGTCCGAACAAAACCGAAACGCGCGTGTATCTCTCGCAGAAGAAGAAGCGCACAAAGCCCCTCTCCGAAAACGAGATAGCTTGTCGGGAGTGGTTCTCCGCGGCAAGAACTTATGCTGCCAACCTCTCCGACGAGCAAGCACGGCAGTACTACGACGAGTGGAAACGCTCTGACTATCTCTTCAACGGCAAGCGATATGCCACCCTCAAAGGCTATATCATGGCGCGTTTCTACGCCGAACGCCCTTCGAACGAAAACGGTACTACGTCAGTAGTAAATCAGTAGTAAATAAGTCTAATTACGAGTACACTATTATGGAAATCATCTTAACAAAACAATGTGCAGCCCTCACCGGCTCTCTCGGTAAAGGCTACGGATATTACATCCGCAGAGCCACGGATGAGAACGGATCCGTCCATTTCTTCTCACAGCGCTCCAAATGGGACGTACCTGCCGACGGGCACCTTCGTTTCATCTTCGCTTGTGCCGAACTTGCCCAACTCAAAACCCATATCGCCGACATCCGCGTCTCTCGCAAAGAACTCATATATGCGCTCTGGGAAGCTGATTACGAAACGGCTGGTGATTATGTCTATACGGAACCGGGCAAATTTCCCAAGATCTTCTCCGCTTCCGATATTATCAATTATCGCCGGGAATACCTGCCTAATCAGGCTTAATCCGGCCTAAATTTGCCTATTTTATGAAATCTGAAAAAAAAGTATTGATTATTAGCGCCCTGAATGCCCTTCAGTTACGCGACCCGGATTGGAAACAGCCGGCGATGATTAAGAAATTCAAAACCGTCTACGACGATTGGCGTCAGAAAGAACTGCGGGCTAAGGTTCATGCCGCGTCTTTCTATACCCTCTCGTGGCGACGAGGATGGTTGCCGCAAGCCGATTTTGTGCGCTTTAGAGACTACGTGATGGAGTAAAAAGCGCAATTACTCTCGAACGGAGCCCCATTATTTGGTGGCTTCGTTTTTTTGTTGTACCTTTGCACCGAATTTAAAAATCGCTTATGAACAAAACACCTGAAAATATCGCCCAACTCGCTACCGCCGCAACCCTCTCTATCGGTGGATTGATAATGCTCTTTTGTGGAGTCTTTATCGACCCGCAAGGACAGATCCACGAATCGCTCCTTATCGGTTTTGGAGAGGTCGCCACTTTCGCCGGTGCGCTCTTTGGCATCGACTATCACTATAAACAAAGATTAAACTCTCAAGCCCCAAACAACGACCATGCTAACGATCCAAATGACAAGAACCCGCAAGTCGGGTAACGCCGTCTTCGGCAAGATGGTACTGCCTTTCTCCTCGCGACCTATCTACGACCGCGACGACAAGGATATCACCATCGACACCCTCGAGAATGCGCTTTATATCATACCCGCAGGGACGTACCCCCTTAGACGCACCTACTCGTATAAGTTCAAGAAACTCCTGCCTCTCGTCGATGAGGTGCCCGACCGCTCCGGCATCCGCATCTTGAAGGGGGCCCCCGACGGATGTTTTACATCCGGTGGGGAGAGCGGAGGTAATGGTCGCACCTACGATTTAGCGGAGCGGTATCGTTCTTGCGACCCATTTACCGAACGCGACGAACACTCCACCGGCTGCATCCTGACCGACCAATACGGACAGAGCACCTTGGATATATTGTTAAACCGTATAGAAACAATGTACAACAATGAAGAGATCTTACTCCAAATTAGCGACGATCTGCCTGCTTTGCCTTGTTCTGGCAGCGGTAGCGGTCAGTAATCAGTCCTGCAAGGCTTGGCGTACGGTAACCACCTCCGCCACCTATGTGCAGTCCAACGACTCCGCGAAAGCGCAAACGACCACGACCATCTCCACCAAGACGGTGGAGGAGTACCAAGGCAAGAAGCACTAGCGTCGTCCATTAGGTCGGATGACATCCGACACCTCCCAAAGACGTAAAGCAACCCCGTCTTAAAAGAATGGTTGCCTACTTACTCACTCATTTTTCCCTCCAAGCGGTGAGGAGATATGTTCACCGCAAATAAAATGGCAATAGTTCGATACGATCCGGGTATCAGCTCTGTTTCCGGAGCATTGGCTAAACCCAAGAAAGACGGACAGCACACCTGCGAGAAGATGCTGCTTGCGACCCACCGCACCGCTGCAACCACCTCGAGTGATTGCAACCGCATCTACCTCCGTCAACCGGTTAAGCGGACTTCTCCGCT
>ONEG01000029.1 GCA_900316845.1 uncultured Bacteroidales bacterium | reverse complement strand
TGAATACATCATTTCATCATTAGGAGCCTCAGGCTCATCATTTAGCGAAGCGGCTCATTCGGAATTAACAATTCCGTTCCCCTTCCGCCACGGCGATGGAGCGCTTTCGCTCAAGCATGGCGAGATCATAGTAGGCAAGCACCTCCTTCCGGGTGTAGTCACCCAATCGCAACCCACCTATGACCGCCTCTACGAGCGACTCAAGAAAGCCTTCCAACGTGGCACTCCCGTCCGCCTAACCATCCGCGGATGATATTAGAAACGAACTGACAAGAAACACTTGTTGGTTCGTTTTTATGCAGTTTAGAAAGATTTTTTTTTATAAAAACTTGCCGGTATCGGAAAATTTTAGTACCTTTGCAGCGGATTTTGAAAAAAAACTTGCCAATAGGGGATTCTAAATAAACAAAATTATGGAATATATATCCGTTTCTCAGTATGCCGCAAAGTACGGAATTAGCGAACGAACCGCACGAAACTATTGTACCGCGGGAAAGATACAAGGTGCGTTTCTAACAGGTAAAACATGGAACATACCTGAGGATGCTGTTTTGCCACAGAAAGGCAAAAGCAAACTCTCACCACTCCTGGCACGACTTCGTGAGGAAAAAGAATCGCACCTAAAAGGGGGCATATACCATCGTACGCAGATTGATTTGACCTACAACTCCAACCATATTGAAGGAAGCAAATTAACCAAAGAACAAACACGCTATATTTTTGAAACGAATACACTTGGCATCACCTCGGAGAACACGTCTGTGGACGATATTATGGAGACGGTTAATCACTTCCGATGCATCGACTATGTGATTGATCATGCGACAGAAAAGGTATCCGAATCCCATATAAAGACTCTTCACGCTATCCTCAAGACCAACACTTCTGATAGCCGAAAAGATTGGTTTGCCGTCGGAGATTATAAACGCCTTGCCAACGAAGTAGGAGGAGAAGAAACAGCACAACCGGAAGAAGTTCATCGTTGTGTTAAACAACTTTTAGGGGAATATAATGCTAAAAAAACAATAGAACTGGATGATATTTTGGATTTTCATGTTCGGTTTGAACGTATTCATCCCTTTCAGGATGGTAACGGACGTGTGGGGAGGTTGATATTATTCTGGCAATGTTTGCAAAGCGGAATTGTGCCGTTTATTATCACGGAAGATTTACGCCTGTTCTACTATCGAGGAATACAAAACTGGGGACATACCAATGGTTACTTACGAGACACCTGTCTCACGGCGCAAGATAACTATATCGCCATTTTAGATTATTTCAAAATAAAGCACTAATTTGCACCCTATAAAAGGATCAAAAATCACCGATGAAATCGGGAGAAGTTACTATTTTTGAGATGTAAAAAACAAAAAGAAATTGCTGCTCTTTGCGAAGGGTGGCAATAATTTTTATTTCAAAAAAGTTCGCACGCGCTTGCATATATGAAAAATTTTTAGTACCTTTGCGCGGATTTTTGCGAAAAATTAAAATAACACAATATTAAAATGGGACTTTTTTCTTTTACACAAGAGATTGCTATCGACCTTGGAACGGCGAACACGATCATCATGTGCGATGACAAGATCGTGATTGATGAGCCGTCGGTAGTGGCTATTTCTATGGCGGACAACAAGATGGTTGCCGTCGGCCGCAAGGCACAACAGATGATTGGTAAGGGCGGTAGTATGATTCGTACCGTTCGTCCTTTGCGGGACGGCGTGATTGCGGATTTCTACGCTTGCGAGATGATGATCCGCGGCATGATCAAGATGATTCCGAAGCAGGCACGTTTGTTCTCTCCTTCGATCCGTATGGTCGTATGTATCCCTTCGGGATCGACTGAGGTGGAGATCCGTGCGGTGCGTGACAGCTCGGAGCATGCCGGAGGTCGTGACGTCTATATGATCTACGAGCCGATGGCCGCAGCTATCGGTATCGGTATCGACGTAGAGAGCCCGGAAGGCTGCATGATCGTAGATATAGGTGGTGGTACGACGGAGATTGCTGTCATTTCGCTCGGCGGCATCGTAAGTAACAAGTCCATCAAGATCGCAGGTGACGATTTCAACCAGGATATCATCGAATACATGGGTCGTATGCACAACCTGCGTATCGACGAGCCGACGGCTGAGCGTATTAAGATCCAGGTAGGTTCGGCTCTGCCGGAGCTGGAGGACGCGCCGGAAGATTTCATCGTCGTTGGTCCGAACAAAGTGACGGCTCTGCCGATGTCCGTTCCGGTAAGTTATCAGGAGATCTCCCACTGTCTGGAGAAGAGTATCTCGAAGATCGAAGGTGCTATCCTGCAGGCTCTGGAGTCCACTCCTCCGGAGTTGTACTCGGATATCGTGAAACGCGGTATCTACCTGACAGGTGGTGGTGCGTTGCTGCATGGTCTGGCACGCCGTCTGACGGATAAGATCACTATTCCGTTCCACGTGGCGGACGATCCTCTGCACTCTGTTGCACGCGGCACAGGCGTAGCGCTGAAGAACGTGAATAACTTCGGCTTCCTGCTGCGCTAAGGGCATAGACGATGCAGAATTTGCTGAAAATACTGCTGCGTTATAGCAACTTCCTCGTGTTCATCGCCTTGGAAGTTGCTGCATTTTTGCTCATCGGGTTCAATAATGTATATCCGAGGAGCAGTCTGCTGAGTACGGCAAACGACGCGGTAGCATGGCAACACAAGCAGCTGAGCGAGATGCGGGGCTATTTCTCGCTGCGCAGCCAGAACGAACAGTTGGCGGCGGAGAATGCCCGCCTGCGGAATGAGATAAGTGCGATGGATTCGGTTGAAAACGGCGGTGGCATCACGTATCAGTCTGCGAAAGTGGTACAGATGACGACGGACCAGTTGCATAACTTCCTGACGATCGACCGGGGTTCCAAAAACGGTATTCTCCGCGGTCAGGGAGTGCGTAACGAAGACGGCGTAGTGGGTATCGTCCGTACCGTAGGCACGAACTACAGCGTCGTACTGCCGATCATCAACACCCAGATGAATCTCAGTTGCAGGTTTGCCAAGAACGACTATATCGGTACGCTGCAATGGGACGGCAGAGACAGCCGTTTTGCGATGCTGACCGACGTAGCCGCACACATGGTAGTGAACACCGGAGACACCATCATCACCAGCGGTCTGAGCCCCGTCTTCCCGGAAGGAATACCCGTTGGAATCGTGGAAAATAGCACTTTGAAAGAGGGTGATTCGTATTACACCATCCGCGTTCGGCTGCATACGAATTTCAAGCGGCTGAAATATGTGGAGGTCGTAGGAAACACCCATCAACAGGAAATGGAGGAGTTGCAAGATGGATTGGAGTAAACAAATAATACGCTACATCATCGTGATGGCGCTTCAAGTGCTGCTCTTCGACCAGTTGCAGCTCTGGGGAGCGTGCCATCCGTATGTCTATGTGCTGTGTCTGCTGATGATGCCGATCACGTTGCCCGCGAGCGTACAGATGCTCATCGGAGCGGCGGCAGGAATAGTGATGGATATCTTCTGCAACTCGCTCGGCGTACACATGGCGGCGTGCATCCTCGTAATGTTCATCCGGCCATACCTGATAGGCGCTATCGTGAGCGACAAGGACCGGTTGAACGAACAGATCAGCCTGCGCTCCATCGGCATGGAAGCCTTGCTCAAATACGTGATTATTTTGGTTTTAGTACACCATCTGACGGTCTTCACGATTGCTGCCTGGAGCTGGAGTCACATGGGTTTTGTACTCCTTGAGACCGCCGTCAGCAGCCTTCTGACCATCCTGATTATCATCGGTTATAACGCATTCATCTATAAATGATCAACGACCCCACCTATAGACGCCGGTATGTGATCAGCGGCATTGCCGTTGTGGTGGTATTGGTGTATATAGTGCGGTTGTTTTACCTGCAGGTCATCGACCAATCGACCAAAGATCAGGCGGATAACAACGCCTTGGTCAAACAGACCATCTATCCCTCACGCGGACTTATTTACGACAGAAACGGCGAGTTGCTGGTCTTCAATCAGCCGATATACGAGATCACGATGGTGATGCGGGAGATGAAACAAGGATGGGACACGGCGGCGTTCTGCGCGTGTCTCGGTATAACCGACAAGGACTTCGACGAACGTATCGCGGAGATCAAAGACCGACGCAAGAACCGCGGCTATTCCCGATGGACGCCGCAGGTATTCATGAGTCAGCTGAAGAAAGAAGATATCGCTTCGTTACAGGAATCGCTGTTCTTGTTCCCCGGCGTACAGATCCAGAAAAGGACCTTGCGCGACTATACTTACAAAGCCGCAGCACACGTGCTCGGTTCCGTGGGCGAGGTGAACCAGAATGATATCGACCGCGACGATTATTACACACGCGGAGACTACTCCGGCCGCGATGGATTGGAGCGGACCTACGAGAAACAGCTGCGGGGCGAGAAAGGTGTGGAGGTCCTGATGCGCGACTCGCGCGGACGGATGCAAGGCAGCTATAAGAACGGCGAACTGGACCGTACCGCCAAGGCCGGAACAGATTTATATACGACCCTGGATATCCAGCTGCAGTTGCTGGCAGAAGAGTTACTAAGTGGAAAAATCGGCAGCGCGGTAGCTATCGAGCCGAAGACCGGAGAGATTCTGGCATTAGCGTCGAACCCGACGTGGAATCCGAAACTGCTGGTTGGCAAAGAGCGCAGCAAGAACTACAACGCCTTGCTTAACGACAAGACCAAACCGCTTCTCAACCGCGCGACACAAGCCACCTACCCTCCCGGATCGACGTTCAAGACGATACAGGCGTTGGTTTGTCTGGAACAAGGAGCGATCACTCCCAACACTCTCTATCCCTGCTCCGGACCGGGCAGTTCGCCTATCAAGTGTACGCACCATCACGGTTCGCCTGTAGCGTTGGACAAAGCGATAGAGCAGAGTTGCAACCCCTATTTCTGGTGCGCCTTCCGCGACCTGATGCAGAAAGACAACAAAGATATCCATAAGCCCTACGAGAAATGGCGGAACGCCGTGATGCAGTTTGGGTTGGGACAGAAATTTACCGATTCGGACCTGGGCGAACAATCCTCAGGAAGCATCCCGAGCACGCGGCTGTATGACAAGTTCTACGGCCCGAACGGATGGAAAGCCATCACCATCCGATCGCTCAGTATCGGACAAGGAGAGATCATCGTCACGCCGTTGCAGTTAGCCAACCAAGCTGCGGCGATAGCCAACGAAGGATATTATATCTCCCCACACCTGAACAAGAACGATTCCATGCGGATTCATCGGCATAATATCGATATTCAGAAGAAGCATTTTGATGAAGTCAAAGCAGGAATGCATCGCGTGATGGTCTATGGAACAGGTCGTCACTACGCCATCGACAGTCTGCACATGGCCGGCAAGACCGGAACCGCACAGAACCCGCACGGACGGGATCACGCTATCTTCATCGGATTTGCCCCCGTGGAGGACCCGAAGATTGCCGTCGCAGTAGTCGTTGAAAACGCAGGTTTTGGCGCTACATGGGCTGCTCCTATCGCCTCTATGATGATGGAGCAATACCTGAACGGCGAGATGAAACGGAAAGACTTAAAGAAAAATATATCGGAACGCGTACTGAATGAGAGCGTCAAGAAATGGTAACATATGGCAACACGTCGATTGGCTGACAATCGGACTCTTTCTGGTCTTAGTGATCTTCGGATGGCTCAATATCTATGGCGCCAGCTACACCTTTGACCAGACGAGTATCTTCGATTTCTCCAACCGCGCAGGAAAGCAGTTTGCATGGATCGGAGGATCTGTGCTGATGGGAATCATATTACTGCTGATCGACTACCGGACCTACGACGTACTGACCTATATCGCTTACGGAGCGATGCTGTTACTACTATTAGCCACCCCGTTCCTGGCGCACGATATCAAGGGCTCCATGTCCTGGATCTCATTAGGTCCGGTCAGCCTGCAACCGGCGGAGTTTGCTAAATGTATCGTCGCTTTAACCATCGCCAAATACATGGGCCGATACGACTATAAGATACGCACTTGGCGCGATCTCATCGTACCTTTTGTGCTCATCGGAGTGCCGGCTCTGATCATCATGGTACTTCAAAAAGAGACCGGTTCGGCATTGGTTTTTGCAGCCTTCTTGCTGGTCTTCTACCGTCAGGGCATGAGCGGCTACGTACTATGGATGGGCGTGGCAGCCGTGGCATTCTTTATCATCAGTATCCGCTGGGGAGCCGTGGCTTTGCCGTTAGGAACCGGAAGCCTGGGAATCATGGTTTGCATGCTGCTGCTGACCGCCGTGGAGGTCTATTTCATCTGCCGCGACCATTATATCCGTTACCAGGCGCTCATCATGGTAGGTGCCATCACGGCCATCTACGGTATATGCCTTATTATAAATATATGGGTACCGCTGCCGTTTGATTGGATCAGCATGGGTATAGTGATTGCGCTTGTCTTCTACACGATTTTTGTGAGCCTCTATTGGCGCAAGTATATGCTGCTCATTCTGGCGGCCTTCACACTTTTCTGTATCGGCTACACACATGCTTGTGATTTTGTGTTCACCCGCGTCTTGCAGCCTCACCAACGAATCCGTATAGAGGTGTTGTTGGGTATGAAGGAAGATCCTGCAGGAGCCGGATACAACGTCAACCAAGCCCGTATCGCCATCGGTTCGGGACGGTTCTTCGGAAAAGGTTACCTGAACGGCACGCAGACGAAGCTGCAGTTCGTGCCGGAGCAAGATACGGATTTCATCTTCTGTACGGTAGGTGAAGAATGGGGGTTTGTCGGTTCCGTCGGTGTTTTGCTGGTCTATCTGTATTTTATTTTGCACCTGATAGAGATCGCCGAACGCCAAAGGAATGTATCCACCAGGATCTACGCTTATTCGGTAGCCAGCATCTTCCTCTTCCACCTCACGATCAACGTGGGAATGGTTCTGGGACTGCTTCCCGTGATCGGTATTCCGTTACCTTTCTTCAGTTACGGAGGTAGTTCGCTATGGGGATTCACGATGTTGTTATTCATCCTGCTTCGGTTAGATGCCGCACGTATGGAGCAATTGAACTAAGATATGTTTGTAACCCATCCCATAGGAATCATCGGCGAGGAAGAGGCCACGAAGATGTTGGAAGCGAAAGGCTTTCGCATCAAAGAGCATAACTGGCGTATGGGGCATCTGGAAGTCGATCTGATAGCAGAGAACAAGAAGGAGATTGTGTTCGTGGAAGTGAAAGCGCGTACCTCTGATTATGGCGACAAAATGCCGGAAGAGTACGTGGACGAAGATAAGAAACGACGGATCACAGCTGCGGCCAACGCCTATATCAAATACCACAAGGTGGAAAAATTGCCACGGTTTGATATCATCGGCATCATCGTCCATCCGGACACGAAAGAGATACTATATCGCAATCATTTGGAAAATGCGTTTGTACCCCGCCAGCGCACCATCAGCCAAAGCAGCTATTCCGGTACATGGAAATGGGGACATCGCAATCATATAATAGGAAGAAAGAAATGAATTTTAAATACGACGTCATAGTAGTAGGCGCAGGTCATGCCGGCTGCGAGGCTGCGAGTGCAGCAGCACGGATGGGAAGTCGCACGATGCTGATCACCATGGACATGAATAAGATTGCACAGATGAGTTGCAATCCCGCTGTCGGCGGCATCGCCAAAGGGCAAATCGTCCGAGAGATTGACGCACTCGGCGGACAAATGGGTATCGTGACGGACAGGAGTGCTATCCAGTTCCGGCTACTCAACCAAAGCAAGGGTCCGGCTATGTGGTCCCCTCGGAGCCAGAGTGACCGGAAACGGTTTATCGAGGAGTGGATTAAGGTTCTATCAAGCACGGATAATCTCTCTATCTGGCAAGATATCGTAGTAAGTCTTATTATCAGAGATAATAAGGTATGCGGAGTGAAGACTGCTTTGGGCATCGAGATGGAAGCCGGAGCGGTCGTGCTGACCAATGGTACCTTCCTCAACGGACTGATGCATTGCGGCAAGACCCAGATAGCCGGAGGACGGACTTCCGAACCGGCTTCTTATGGCATCACGGAACAACTCGTTGCTCTGGGATTCAAGGCAGATAGGATGAAAACAGGTACTCCGGCTCGTATCGACGCACGGTCTATTCATTTCGAAGAACTGGTTCGGCAGGACGGAGATAATGATTGGCATCAGTTCAGCTATCTGGATACTGTCCATCGGGAGTTAAAGCAGATGCCATGCTGGATCACCTATACAAACCCCGAGACGCATGAGACTTTACGCGCAGGACTGGCAGATTCGCCCCTTTTCAACGGACAAATCAAGAGTATCGGTCCGCGTTATTGTCCCAGTATCGAGACGAAAATCGTGACGTTTGCCGACAAAGAAGCGCATCAGATCTTCCTGGAACCGGAAGGCGTGGATAGTAATGAATATTACGTGAACGGCTTCTCCAGTTCCCTTCCCTGGCAAGTACAGTTAGCGGGACTCAAAACCATTAAAGGATTAGAGGATGTCGTCATGTACCGACCGGGTTACGCCATCGAGTATGACTTCTTCGATCCGACACAACTGCATCATACTTTAGAGACCAAACAGATTGAAAATCTGTTTTTTGCCGGACAGATCAATGGAACGACGGGCTATGAAGAGGCTGCCGGACAAGGATTAGTTGCCGGTGTCAACGCACATATCAACGTGCATGGAGGCGTGCCCTTTACCATGGGACGGGACGAAAGTTATATCGGAGTACTGATTGACGACCTGGTTAACAAGGGCGTGGATGAACCCTACAGGATGTTCACATCTCGCGCCGAGTATCGAATCCTTCTGCGCCAGGATAATGCCGACGAGCGACTCACCCAACGGAGTTACGAAATGGGATTAGCTGATCCCTATCGCTATGAGTTACTCAAGAAAAAACAAGCAACTTGTGCCGATTTGATCGAGTTTATGCAAGCCACAAGCATCCATAAAGGAGAGATTGATTCGTGGTTGGAAAGTATCGGCAGTACTCCGCTCCATGAGGGATGCAAGATCAGCGACCTCATTCTACGTCCGCAGGTAAGCATCAAAGGATTAGCGGAAGTCGTTCCGTTGCTAAGAGAAAGGATTGCTAATATCTCCGATGAAATCGTAGAGAGTTGCGAGATTAAAGTCAAATACGCAGGATATATCAAACGTGAGCAACAGGAGGCAGCTAAGCTGCAACGATTAGAGCAAATTCGTATTCCTGAGACATTCAACTACGAAGAAGTACAAAGCCTAAGTACAGAAGCCCGGCAGAAACTGACTCGTATCCGCCCGCGGTCCATAGGAGAAGCCCAACGCATCCCGGGTGTCAGTCCTAATGATATAAGCGTGCTTTTAGTACTTATGGGACGATAAATGATAGTTTTTAGTTTATAAAATAAACTAATTTTGATTGTTCCACGTGAAACATTGAATCAATAAATACAGTATAATTATGACAGCAAAAGAAGTAATTGCATCAATTAGAAATGTGCCGGATTTTCCTATTCCGGGGATTCAGTTTAAGGATATCACGACTGCGCTCGCGAAGCCGGATTGCTTGAAGTGGATGCGGGACGAGATGGTAAAGCGATATAAGGATCTCGGAATTACGCAGGTAGTAGGTATTGAGTCGCGCGGCTTTATCGTGGGACCTGCAGTAGCCATAGAAATGGGAGCGGGGTTTGTACCTATCCGCAAATCGGGCAAACTGCCGGCGGAGACATTAAAAGTCAGTTATGACAAAGAGTACGGAAAAGATACTATTGAGATGCATAAAGGGGCATTGAACGAAAACGACGTAGTGCTCATTCATGACGACATCTTGGCTACCGGAGGATCGATGTTGGCTGCTGTAGAGTTAGTGCAAAAAGCCGGTGTGAAGAAGATCTACACCAACTGCCTGATTGAGTTGGAGGGGCTGAACGGACGCCAATTCTTGTCGGAAAGAGGTATTGAAATAGATTGTCTGCTCGGAATCGAAGTGGATGAATAACCCCAGATATAACACTGCTTCTTGAAAAAGAAAGATGATCATATTGCTCTATTGCTAAAACGCATTCCGGAAAATCCGGGTGTGTACCAGTACTTTGACAAGGACGGGCAGATTATCTATGTAGGTAAAGCAAAAAATCTACATAGACGAGTTAACAGTTATTTTAATAAAGATCATCAATCTTCCAAAACACGTCAATTAGTAAGCCACATAGCTGATATCCGCTACGTTGTGGTAGATAGCGAGCAAGATGCGTTCCTGCTGGAGAACAACCTCATCAAGCAGTATCAACCGCACTATAACATTTTGCTCAAAGACGGGAAGTGCTATCCGTCTATCTGTATCACGAAAGAACCCTATCCGCGGATCTTCAAGACGCGAACCATCAATAAGAAAGGTGGTGAATATTACGGGCCATATAGTTTTGGTAATACGGTAGATATTGTGCTGGAATTAATCCATAAGTTATACCCGATTCGAACCTGCAATATCCCGCTTTCTGCCGATTCCATCGAGAAAAACAAGGTGCGTGTTTGCCTCAAGTACCACTTGCATAACTGCTGCGGTATATGCGAAATGAGGCCCGGAAGTGAGCATTATGCGGAATGGATAGACCAAGCGCGCAAACTAATCAAAGGAGATGCGCATGATATAGGGCGGCAGTTAGAGGAAGAAATGGCGATGAAATCGGCAGAAATGAAGTATGAAGAGGCTGCTGAGATCAAACGCAAGATTGAACTTCTGGAGCAATTTAAGAGCAAAACCATCATTACCAATACGCACGCAGGAGATATTGATGTATTCGGATACGACGAGCAGGACGAGAAAGTATATATCTCTATGCTGCATGTCCATAACGGCTCTATCGTACAAGGACAGACGATTGAGTACCGACGGAAGATGGAGGAAGAGAAAGAGGAGATGCTTGCACTCGGAATGATCGAGTTACGAGAGCGTCTGGAGAGCAATACCAAAGAAGTGATTGTACCGTTCATTCCGGAGGTTTTTGATGATACCCTGCATGTGAACATTGCCCTTAGCGGCGATAAAAAGAAACTGCTGGACCTGGCTATGCAGAACGTACGGCAGTATAAGTTAGACAGGCTCAAACAGGATGACAAACTGAACCCTGAACAACGAGGAGTACGGATACTGACTGAGCTGCAGAAAATGATGGACCTTCCTACTCTGCCCCGATGGATCGATTGTTTCGATAACTCGAATATACAAGGCACGAACGCGGTAGCGGGGTGCGTGGTGTTCCGAATGGCCAAACCGAGTAAGAGCGACTATAAGCGGTTTGAGATCAAGACGGTAGAAGGCGCCGATGACTACGCCTCCATGCGCGAGGTCGTCCGAAGGAGATACCAGCATGTGATTGACGAGGGCGGACAGATGCCGGACTTGATTATCGCCGATGGCGGTCTGGGACAGATGCATGCTATACGGGAAGCGGTAGAGGATCAGTTGGGTTTGCATATTCCTATCGCAGGTCTGAAGAAAAACGACAAACACAGGACACAGACTCTGCTCTACGGTTTTCCTCCCGCTGAGATCAGCATGCCGGTAACGAGCGAAGTTTTTCGTCTTCTGACAGGTATCCAAGACGAAGTACACCGGTTTGCTATCACGTATCACAAGCAAAAACGCTCTAAATCGCTGATACACAGCGAGTTAGACGAAATAAAAGGTATCGGGCCAAGTTCAAAACAGAAAATTTTGCGGCATTTTGGTTCCGTAAAACGCGCTAGAACTGCCAACAAAGAAGAATGGATTGAATTACTCGGAAATAGCAGAGGATCAATGCTTTACGAGTATTTTCAGACAAAAATAACGCTCTGAGAATTGAATATTTATTACGACTATGAGTATTTATACGATAAAAAAAGGGGTAATACCCCCACCCAACCTCCCCTCAAGGGAGGGGAATGGAATACCTGAAAGCCATCTTGTCCTGCTGAATGAGCGAGGCGAGGAAGTGAATCCGCTGGAGATCTTGAGAGAGTGCGAGCCGCATCGGGTGTTTGCCTTCGACGGACAGATGGGAGCCGGGAAGACGACCTTCATCAAATCGCTATGCGAGGCGATGGGAACAGAAGACATCGTGAACAGTCCGACTTTTGCGATTGTCAATGTCTATGATGTGGAACAACCGTACAAGGGCGAAGTGTACCATTTCGATTGCTATCGGCTGAAAGACATCCGCGAGGCGATGGATTTCGGAGCAGAGGAGTACCTCTATTCCGGCAACTATTGTTTCATCGAGTGGCCGGACATTATCGAGCGCTTGCTGCCGGAAGACACTATTTATATCCGGATCAAGCCGATGGAAAACGGAGACCGGGAATTAGTGATTGAAAGGAGTTAAGTATGGAAGTTTTATTATTGATTTTGGCAGGTCTGTGTATCGTAGTAGGCATCATCGGGTGTATTGTTCCCGGTCTGCCGGGTACACCTGTCGCGTACGCGGGACTATGGATCGCGCAAGCCACGGAGCGTGTGGATTTCTCATGGCAGATGCTTCTGATTTGGGGCATTGTGACAGTCGTTGTTTCGATCCTGGATTATGTCGTTCCGGCTTGGGGTACGAAACAATTCGGCGGTACCAAATACGGCGTTTGGGGCAGTACGATCGGTGTTTTTGCCGGACTTTTTTTCGGGGCTGCAGGAGTCATTATCGGTCCCTTGGCAGGCGCCATTATAGGAGAAATAATAGGCGGTAAAGAGCTCGCTCAAGCCCTTAGAGCCGGTTGGGGAAGCTTCATCGGTCTGTTGTTTGGAACCATCATCAAACTCATCTGCTGCGGGCTGATGGCAAGCGCGTTGATACAAGCTATCTGGTAAATTGGAAATATATGATAGAGGTTAAAAATATTTGGAAGACTTTCGGTGAATTGGAAGTGCTGAAGGGCGTAAATCTGAAGGTAGAAAAGGGTGAGATTGTGGCTATCATCGGCAAATCCGGAGCGGGTAAGACTACCCTACTCCAGATCATCGGTACGTTGGATCGTCCTACGAGCGGCCAAGTGCTGATTGAGGGCGAGGATGTCTTTGCGCTCAACGATGCCAAGTTGGCTGCGTTCCGTAACAAACATATCGGTTTTATCTTCCAGTTCCACCAACTACTGCCGGAGTTCACGGCTCTTGAGAACGTGTGTATCCCTGCCATGATCGCCCGGGAGAAAGAGACGGAATACAAGGCTCGTGCGGAGAAATTACTGTCTGATCTAGGTCTCCGAGACCGGATGAACCATAAGCCCAATGAGCTCTCCGGAGGCGAGAAACAGCGGGTAGCCGCAGCGCGGGCGTTGATGATGAGCCCGGATATCATCCTGGCAGATGAGCCCACAGGAAGTCTGGACGAGAAGAATAAGAAGGAGCTGAGCGACTTATTGTTGCAACTTAGAAAAGAATACGGTCAGACGATCCTGCTGGTGACCCATGACAAAGAGTTAGCGGCGATAGCTGACCGGGTGATAGAAATCAAAGACGGAGTGATAAGCCTACCCTAACCCTCCCTAAAGGGAAGGAACGACATATTATGAGAAAGATCATTTATATATTGCTTTGTATGCTCGCGCTGACGGGTTGTCAGAAAGGGCGGACGTATTTTCCGAAGGATCTAAAGCCGCAAGAGCTTGATATTGTACGTTTTGACAATGCCCTGATGAATGTACACGAGGCTACGGTAGTACAGGATATCCGGGTGTTATACGACGAGTACCCGGTATTCATGCCGTTATGGGTGGAAGATATATTGGGCATTCCGAGTGCCGACACCGCCTATCTGGAGAAAGCCTTGCCGGAGTTCCTGAACGACACCTTGTATGGCTTCAAAGCCACAAACGCACGGGAGCAAGCGGTTTTTGCAGACATCAGTGACATACAAATCGCTATATCTCAGGCTTTTACGCGCATTCTGTATCTCTATCCCGAGACGGAGATCCCTACCCTGTATCTGTTTATATCGGGCTTCAACGCTCCCATTTATTTCGGAGACGAACTGATCGGCATCGGGGCGGATATGTACCTCGGAAGCGATTATGAGTACTACAACCGTGTGGTCTATGACTACCAGAAACAGACCATGCGGAAGGAGTGTATTCCGGTGGATGTGACAAGCGCTTTTCTGTTCCGTACTCTACCCTACACTTCCACCAAAAGCCGGCTCTTGGACCAGATGATCTACCGCGGCAAAGTGATGTATCTGACTGCACAGATCTTCGACAAACTGCCGGGATACGAAGTCATGGGATGGACGAAAGAGCAATGGGATTGGTGCGTGAAGAACGAAGAAGCTATCTGGCATCTGGTGATGGACAAACGCGATCTGTTTAAGACCGAAAGCCTCATTCTGACAGGCTACCTGAACGATGGTCCGTTCACTTCGGAGGTGTCCCAGGATGCCCCGGGAAGACTCGGTATATGGCTCGGATGGCGGATTGCAGCGAGTTATATGGAGCATCATCCGGAGGTGAGCCTGCAGGAACTGATGGCGGAAGGGGATGCGCAGAAGATTTTAGAGGAGAGTTATTATAAACCATAAGAAAACATGCGAAAACATTGGATAGATAATTTATAACGGCAAAGGTGTAGTAGGCGGAATAGGTGGTTTCGGAGGTCCTCAGTACCAAGACGGAATCATGTATCTGCTCTATCCTTGGTTTATGCCTCTTTTGTTCTTGCTGGCAGGTATCAGTGCCCGGTACGCATTGGATGCTCATTCAGAGAAAGAGTGGTTCAAAAGTCGCACCCGCAAGTTATTAGTGCCTGCTACAATAGGATTATTTGTTTTTCAATGGATCGCCGGTTATTTCAACACGCATACACTTAGTTATACGAATGGAATAGACATGCTTGCCGACACTCCGGGCATCATTAAGTATGTGGCGTGGTCACTGAGCGGTACGGGACCATTATGGTTTATACAGAATCTATGGTTGTTTAGTCTGGTTTTGCTGCTCGTTCGGAAGGTTGATGCACAAGACAGGTTCTACTCGCTTTGCGGGAAGATGGGTTTGGCAGGAATTATCCTGTTGGGCGTATTGTATTGGTTAGGTACCCGAACGTTGATCATGAACCCTCGTCCCGAAAGTTTGGATGGTCTTTATAACGGATACAAACCATTCTTTTATCTTCTTTTCTTTTTGAGCGGATACTTCGTCTTCTCGCATGAAAATGTATTAACGTCATTACGAAAAGGATGGATACCACTGATGGTGTGCGCCGTAGCAAGCGGTATAACATTATTAATCACTACCTTCGGTGAAGATAACACGACTCCTGTGTACCTAAGCAGTCCACTCAATTGTGTGTATGGATGGCTGATGTGTCTTGCCATGATCGGATGGTTCGCTGCCTGCTTTGATGACCGGAAATCCAAGTTTGCAGATTACATGTGCCGCAATAGTTTTGCTATCTATGTAGTTCACTATATAATCATCTCCGGTTTGGGGTATAGCATGAAGGTTTATACAACGCTTCCTCCGGTTGCGATGTACGTGTTGCTTACGGTTGCCGTATTTACGTTGTCGCCGCTGTTAGTAGAACTAATACGCCGAATTCCTGTTATCAGATGGTGCGTACTGGGAGAGAAAACAAAACAAATCAAGAATTGAAAAATAACTATGAATA
>ONEG01000023.1 GCA_900316845.1 uncultured Bacteroidales bacterium | reverse complement strand
GGAAGGTCTCCAATCCGGTGCACCTTAACAATTTAACAATTTAACAATTTAACCTAAACCTATGGCTAAGATTACGCTACATGGTATGTTTGCCCGCGTAATGGGCAAATTCAACCGCTCGGAGACGCTGTATTTCAAGCGCTGCAACTGTGGCAAGGAGCAGTTAGGTGTGGATCTGCTGAACCCCGTCCGGAACAACAAGGTCTCGCGGATCCCGCAGAGCGTGCTACCCTTGAAGCGGCGTTCAAGGCGCAGAGCAAGTACACCTCCCTCTTTGCGTACACCGTTGCGCAGAAGTATGTTAAACCGAACTTCGACTAAAATGACTAAGAAAGAGATTGCAAAAGTAATCATCTCCGTGCTGATTGCGGCGTTGACGGCATTGGCGGCGGGCTTGGGACTGAGTTCCTGCAACGTCACCCGGACCGTCACCACGCGGTCGGAGGCATGGCAGAAAGGCGACACCTCCGTCGTCATCCAAACCAAGACCGTAGAGAGCTATGACGGCTCCCGAAAGTATTAACCTATTGTTCAATCAAACCTAAAAAACCTTAAAATTATGGCAAGTGTAACTTATTCAGCCGGAATTGATCATGTGTCCGGCGCATTGGCAAAACCCGGTAAGAGCGGTCAGCACAGCTGCGAGGGAGCGCAGTCATGACCTGTCGAAGATCACGACCGACCAGCAGACCTTCATCGCTCAGAAGAACGAGCCGAACGGCGCAAAGACCATGAAACAGTGGTATTGGCGTGTCTGCGGACAAGAGTGGGATCAGTCTCATAGCTAAGCGCCCCAAAGCCCCACCCCGACCCTCCCCATGGAGGGGAGAGAGAGGAGATGGACATTAGCGGCCCTTCGGGGTCGCTTTTTTTATACCCACAACCCTCAAACCAGCACCTTTGGTGCCAAACTCCCAAAAATCTTCGATTTTCCTTGCATATATCAAAAAAAGCAGTACCTTTGCAGCGAATTTATTGGAAAAACGGACAAAATGCCGAAATATCATATTGGAAAAACGGACAAAATGCCGAAATATCATATTGGAAAAACGGACAAAATAGGATATAAGCTATGCTTAATCGACACGTTGACAACATAATAGAGCATCATTACGCAACGACAAACAAAGCGTTGCTGCTTTCGGGAGCGCGGCAAGTGGGTAAAACCTATGCCATCAGGCGGTATGCTCAACAAGCCTAAGCCCCCCAAAAAACAAGCGGCTTTGCCGCCAAACTCCCAAAAAATTCCGATTTTCCTTGCATATATCAAAAAAAAGTCGTACCTTTGCAGCCAAGTCTGCCATTTTGGCAGTTGGCATGACTATGGCATAATAGTTGATAGATGATGGATAAATAGATGACAGATAAATTATGAAAAAAGAGAATATCGAAGAATTAGAGAAAGAAAAGGAACAAGCTACGCTGGAGGAGCAAGTAGAGGAGCAAGCGGCGGAGCCGCAAACCGAAGAGCCGACGGCGGAGGAGCTGCTGGCGCAGGCACAGGAGCGTATCGCCGAACTCGAGGACAAGAACCTCCGGATGATGGCGGAGTTTGATAACTACCGTCGCCGTACCAACAAGGAGAAACTCGAACTCATGGAGACCGCCGGAGAGCGCATCTTTACGGAGATGTTGCCCCTCGTCGATGATTTCGAACGCGCCATCGCTGTCATGGACAAGACCAATGACATCGACGCCGTACGCGAGGGTATCAAGCTCATCCAGCAGAAGTTCCTCTCTTTCCTCGACAAGAACGACGTGCACCCCATCCAAACGGAGGACGCTGATTTCAATACCGATGAGCACGAGGCCGTCACGACCTTCGCTGCCGGAGAGGAGAAGAAAGGCAAAGTGATCGATTGTACCCAGAAGGGTTATAAACTCGGCGAAAAAGTCATTCGCTTCGCCAAAGTCGTCGTCGGAGAATAAACATTAAACCTTACACATTACACAACTATGGCAGAAAAACGTGATTATTATGAAGTGCTCGAGGTGCCGAAGACGGCAACCGCAGAGGAGATAAAGAAGGCGTACCGCAAGAAAGCCATCCAATACCACCCTGACAAGAACCCCGGTGACAAAGAAGCCGAGGAGAAATTCAAGGAAGCAGCGGAGGCATACGAGGTGCTGTCCGATCCGCAGAAACGTGCCCGTTACGACCAGTACGGCTTTGCCGGCATGGGTGGCGCAGGCGGATTCAGCGGTGGTGGCATGTCCATGGAAGATATCTTCAGCCATTTCGGCGATATCTTTGAAGGCGCAGGTTTCGACCTCGGTGACTTCTTCGGCGGCGGTTCACGCAGTCGCGGACCGCGTGTGCGCAGAGGCAGCGACATGCGCGTCAAGGTGCATCTCACGCTCGAGGAGATAGCTACCGGATGCGAGAAGAAGATCAAGGTCCGCAAGCTCGTACAATGTAAGGACTGCAACGGCTCCGGTTCTGCCGACGGCCGCACGGAGACCTGTCCGACCTGCAAGGGCTCCGGACGCGTCGTCCGCCAGCAGCGAGGTATCTTTGGCATGATGCAGGTACAATCGGAATGCGACACCTGCGGCGGCGAGGGCACGATCATCAAGAACAAGTGTCCTAAATGCGGCGGCCAGGGTGTCATCCGAGATGAGGAGATCATCCCCATCACTATCCCTGCAGGTGTAGCCGGCGGTATGCAACTGACTATCCCCGGCAAGGGTAACGCAGCCCCGCGCGGCGGTGTACCCGGTGACCTGCTCGTTCTCATCGAAGAGGAGGAGCACAAGGATTTCGTTCGTCAGGAGAGTGACCTGATCTATAACCTCCTGCTCGACATGCCGACAGCCGTCCTCGGCGGACAGGTTCAGATACCGACCCTCACGGGCGACGTGAAGATCACCATCACCCCCGGTACCCAACCCGGTAAGGTGCTGCGTATGCGAGGCAAAGGACTGCCGCGTATCGACCAGTACGGACGCAACTACGGCGTAGGCGACCTGCTCATCAACGTAGGTGTCTATATCCCGGAGAAGCTCAACAAAGACGAGCGCAAACTCATCGAACAGCTGCAGAGCAGCCCGAACATCGTCCCCGGCGCGGCGGATAAGAAGAACTTCTTCCGAAACCTCTTTGGAATATGATGGAACACAGACCGCCTTTGGCTGACAGAGCACAGACCGCGGCGCAGCCGCTGACAGAATACAGACTAATTTTGTTTGTGCTCTGTATTCTGTACTCTTTATTCTGTATTCCCATACGGGCGGAAGTACCGATATCGAAACCCGATCTGAGCCAGCCTACGGGCATTGCTCCGGCTTTCTTCGGACCTAATGCGTTGCCGATTATCGACATGTCGGACGGACTGACCTATGACCATCTGCGCTTGGAACTAGCGGCGGATGGTTATTTTGGTTTTCATAATAACACCACGGCGGATATCTTCGCGCGCGTGCATGTGCCCCTCTTCACGAGATGGGCGAACCTCTCCGTCTGGATGCCGGTCTATGGCTGGTACAAGCAGTATGACGGTACCGGCAGCGGTGCCGGAGATGTCTATATCTCTACCGACGTGCAGGTCCTGCATCACTCCTGGTTCCATTCTGCCAACGCCAGATATATCCCGCAGATGACCGTCCGGTTAGGCATGAAAACCGCCTCCGGCGAGCAGTTCGAACGCAGGCGTCATTATGACTGCCCCGCGTATTTCTTCGATCTCGCTATGGGACAGTCCATACCCCTCAAAGCGATCACCCTGCGCTTCGCGGGCTCGGTGGGTTTCCTATGCTGGCAGACCGATAACGGCCGTCAGAACGATGCAGTCATGTACGGTCTGCAGGCGCAGCTGAGGCACGAGTATTTCTCCCTCCAGGCTACCTGGGGCGGCTACGTAGGATGGGAGCGGTACGGCGATGCGCCCATGAGTATCAAAGCCCGTGCAGCGGGACACGTCAAGGGCTTCGAACCCTACGTCCAGTATCAGTACGGCATCAAAGATTACCCCTTCCATCAGGTCCGCGTCGGACTCGTCTATAACCTCGATATCCTAAAGTCGCTGCGCGACGTTAAATAGTTCAAGAGTTAAAATGGTTTTACTACGTAAAACGTTAAATCGTTACATATTACTTTGTACTCTTTTCTTGGTGCTCTGCACTCCTCTTTTGGCGCAGGCAGGCGTTGACTCTGTCTCGTCCGCTTTCTTCAGGGATTGGTACCTGACGACCGACCTGGGGCATTACCTCGATAACAGCAATGCCTATACCATCTACGAGGCGGAGACTACGGGGGAATGGAACCTCGGCGACCAGCAGGTCTTCTCCATCGCCGGCAACTCGTTCAAGAACAATAAATACCACCTCAACGGCATGCGTATCGACTCGCGTAGCCGTGTCGGCTCGACGCTCCTGCATACGCAGATGGATCGCACCTCGATGGTGCTGGACTACCACGACGGCGAGCTCTTCTTCACAGACGACTCTCTCCAGCGCGCATCGCTCCGCCTGACGGGCAACGTAGGCGGATTGGGAGGCATCGCACCCGGCACCAGGGAGATGATCAACCTCTTCCATAAGTCCGCTTCGGAGCGCATGATCGATAACCGCCCTGTCGAGAACCGCAACCGCATCGTCGGTGCCGGCACCGCGGAGGCGGCTTTTCCCATTCGCGCCTACGGCAGGGATTACTATCAGCATGCGTACGTCTATTACGGTCAGCGCCGCCTCACGGCTTTTGACCACACGGGTATCAGCGGCATGTACGATGCTGCCTCCTATACGGCGCAACTCGACGGCGAGATTCCTCTCAACTCTCAACTCTCAACTATCAACTATCAACTCTTATCTCTTCGCTACTTCCTCGTCACTACCGGCCGCACCGATTATGGTTCGGAGTTTCTCTATAACGCCAATGAGCAGGCTACTTCCCGCGCGCATCAGGCAGGCTTGTACGCCACCTCGCGGTTCGACAACGGCGGCACACTCGTCGCCGGTATCAGCTACGAGCTCAGCGGATGGAGACATGACAGTCTCTCTTTTACCCGTAACATCATGGATCAGGATGGCGAGGGATTCGAACCCTGGTACCCGGACGGCAGGCTCCATAGCGTGAACCTCTCCGTACGTTACGACCAGCCGCTTCTGAGTTGGCTCTCCGTACACGCAGAGGGTTATAACTCTGTCCTTCATTTCCACCCGACGACGAGGACATGGAGCAATGCGCTCTACCGGCAGTCTTTTGACGAGACAACGCCTACGCCGCTTTATACCTATCAATGGCAGGCCTCGCCGTTCACAGCCGGACTTCTGGAGAACGAAGCGATGGTCATCGCCCGCAAAGAGGTAGCGCGCGGACTGCTCCTCTACGCTCATGCCGGCGTCTCGCTCGACGGTATCCTCTTAGGTCACGGACGGACAATCGTCTCGCCGAACGCGCTGGCGAAGATAGCCATCGACTACCGGCCCTGCTCCTGGTTCCGGTTCGGACTGTCCCTCAGCCATCACCGGATGAGTTATACCTGGGACGATGTCCGCTACCTCAGCGCCGACTACATGAACGGCGAAGCGCGTTATACCGATAACGCCCTCTACCAGTTCTCCGGCGGTGCGTACCATCAGCCGAAGAAGGACCTCTACCTCCATCAGCCTTCCTATGCGGTGCTTGACCTGCCGATATACTTCACCTTCGGCAAGGGTCGCCGCCATGAGATAGCTATCCTCAGTACGATCCGTAAGTACTACCACCAGTGGTACACCACCTACGCCGACGATGGCATCTCCTATACCATCGGGACGATGCCTCTGGATTTGATGTCCTCCCGCCCCGGAGCCCGCACGCCGCACCTGTTGTCGAATATGGTGCGATACACCTATACCGGCCGGAAATGGTTCGTCCAACTGAGTTGGCAGAGTTACTTCATGTCCGGCATCAGCGCCTTGGGTAACGGTCCGCTGAGTAATAATATCGGCATCCTCTCCGAGTCCACAGCGCGCCCGGAGACCGGCACCGTCATCTACGAAGGCGACCTGCCGTATCAAGCAAACGGACGGCTCAATCAGGACCGCGCCTACATCGCCCGCATCCAGATTACGTATAATGCTTGCAGGTATTTCTCCATCAGTCTTAACGGCAAGTTTAAGGACGGTCAGCCGTTCACGAACTATGAGGTTTGCACCCGTACGATGGGCAGCCATGAAGAAGCGACGATACTGCCGTACGACGCGCGAGGCATCAACCTCGCCAATAACGCTTTCGGCAAACGTGAGGACGCGTTCTTCAATTTCGACCTGCGCGCTACCGGCCGATGGTGGGTCAAAGAGTACCCTATGAGCCTCGAGGTACAATGTTACAATATCTATGATTTCGGTACCGCCCTCACCGAGTACACCTTTGACCGCAACACTGCCATCCCTCCCCGAACCACGATGAGTATGTGTATCCCCCGCGGATTACTGGTGACACTGCGGGTCGGCTTGGAAAAAGATAAAGATTATACAAAATGAATATCGTTAAATCCTTTGGACGGGTCGTCGGCTATCTGGTCTCTATCCACCTGCTGACACTCTTGGTGATGAGCCTCTGCCGCCTGATTCTGCTCTTAGCGAATATGCCGGCAGAAGGGGTGGATTGGGGACTCCTGCCTACGGCGCTGCTCATCGGCGTGCAGTTTGACAACCTCATCGCCAGTTATATCTCCGCCTTGCCGGCTCTCGTTTTACCCGTCTTTGCCTTGGCGACGATGCACCGGGAGGAATACAGTCTCTGGATGCGGCGTCTCACGAGCGGTGTCACCTGGTACTACGGCGTGCTGTACGCCATCCTCATCTTCGTGCATGTCGCTAACGCACGGTATTTTCATTTCTTCGAGAATCATCTGAATATAGGCGTGACGGCATGGTTCGGCTTTGTGGGCGACACCGCCGGCATGATCTTCGAAGACAGAACAAACTGGTACTTCCTGCTCATGGCACTCGTGCTCATCGCGCTCTTTGAGTTCGCGTTAGTAGCTATCAACAAAGCCTTTGCACACGGATGGTCCTCCGCTGACAACCGCTCACAAAAGCAGTATTTCTTATCCTCCGTACTGACCGTACTGCTCTGGGGAATAGTGTTCTGCGGCATACGCGGGAGTTTTCAACGTTACCCGCTGAAGGTCAGTTTTGCGTATTTCAGCAACAAACCTTTCTATAACAAGTTAGGCGTTAACCCCGTCTTTAATATCATCAAAAGTGCGGAGTACGGAACTATCCCGGTGCCGAAAGAGATCGCTGCCATTGGTGAGAAGGACGCGATCCGTTACGTCCAACAAGAGCTCGGTTTCGTGCCCGCCGACACCCTCCGTCCGGTCGTACGGGAGGGCAGCGTCCATCGGCTGGTAGAGGGGCAGCCGAACATCGTGCTGATCTTCATGGAGTCGATGGCGCAAGAGAACCTCGATAGGCAGGAGAACGGTCAATACCTCACGCCTTATCTGCGCTCTCTTCGGGAGAAGAGTCTCTATTGGGCGAACTGCTACTCCGCAGGAATCCATACTAACAACGGTATCGTAGGAGTCCATTACGGCTTCGTGCCGAATTTCGCCAAACCGAGCATGGATGTGAATGCCGATATCTATACCGGCCTGCCGTATTACCTGCAGAAAAACGGATACGGAACTCTCTGTTTTGTGACCGGCAATCCACAGTATGACAACATGAACTCTTTCTGGCGGGATAACCATATCGATCGTATCTACTCCTTGTATGACTACGAGCCGGACTCCGCGGTGAATAATTTCGGCGTGTCGGACGGCTACCTGTTCCGTTATGGTCTGCGCTGTCTGGATGAGTATGCCACGAGCGGCAAACCTTTCTTTGCTTCTTTCCTGACGGTCAGCAACCATGGCCCGTTCATCGTGCCGGAGGCGTATCAAGACCGCGCGGCGAAACCGGAGAATCAGATCATCGCATACGCGGACGATGCCATCCGGCAGTTTATGGAGGCGGCTGAGCAGACCGAGTGGGGAAAGAACACACTCTTTGTCCTCGTAGCCGACCATGGCGCTAACCTCGCCAGTCCCTACGAGATGGTCTATCCTTACAACCGCATCCCGGTCTTCATCACCGGCCCCGGCATCAAGCCCCATACCCTCACGACACCCGCTTCACAGATCGACATCTGGCCGACGGTACTCAGTCTGTTAGGTGTAGAGTATAAAAACAACTGCCTTGGCGTGGATGTGCTGAACGAAGACCGGCGATACGCGTTCTTCGTCAGCGATGACCACCTGGGAGTGTCGGACGGCGAGTATTTCTGGTGCTACGGCATCCAGACCCGGCGTGAGTGCCTCTACCGTGTAGGCAGCGGGGAGAACCTCCTGTCCCGGGAGCTGGAGAAAGCCGCCGAGATGCGGGCTTTCGGAATGAACATGCAGCGGGTGAACCTCCTCGCTATTGACAAACAATGGACCAGACCATGAGAATAGCTTTTGATGCCAAACGAGCGTACCATAACCATAGAGGGTTAGGGAACTACAGTAGGGACGTGATCCGTCTCATGACGACCTACGCGCCTAACGAGGAGTACCTGCTCTTCGCCCTTCCTACGGAGCGATATTCCTTCCCCGGTACCCGAACCATCGCCCCGAAGAGACTATGGAAAGCGTGCCCGTCTCTCTGGCGCAGTTTCGGATGTGTCGGTCAGATGAAGGACGTTGATCTCTATTGGGGGCTATCGGGAGAGTTGCCCTTCGGCATCCATCGCACCGGCGTGAAGACGATCGTCACGATCCATGACGTCATCTTCCTTCGTTACCCGGACTTATACAGTGCTACTTACCGCCGTCTCTTCACCCGGAAAATGCAGTACGCACTGCGCGTGGCGGATGTCATCATTGCTATCTCCGAGCAGACGAAGCGGGACATCATTGACTTCTTCGGTATCGACGAGCAGCGGATCCAAGTCGTCTATCAGGGCTGTAACAACCGTTTCCGCGAACCCGTTACCGAAGCCGCTGTGGCAGAGATGAAGAAACGCTATGCCTTACCCGCCCGCTACCTGCTGGCGGTCGGCGCTATCGAGCCCCGCAAGAACCTCCGCCGCCTCATCGAGGCGATACACTTGGCGAAGACCGACCTGCCCCTCGTCGCCGTCGGAGGAAAGAACGCTTATGCGGATCAACTTGCGAACGAAGCGCAGGCGCTTGGTGTCGATCTGAGATACCTTCATGACCTGCCGTTTAGCGAGCTGCCGGCGGTCTATAAGGGGGCAGAACTCTTATGCTACCCCTCGATCTTCGAGGGATTCGGCATCCCTATCTTGGAAGCCATGTGCGTCGGTACGCCGGTATTGACCTCTACGGGCAGCTGTTTTAGCGAGACCGGCGGCGACGCTGCGTTGTACGCCGACCCGTTGAACGCGGAGGAGATAGCTACCCAACTGACAAAAATCCTCTCCGAGCCTGCACTCAGAGAGGAGATGATGCAAAGAGGAAAACTGCAAGCTGGGCGCTTTACGGACGAGCGGGTTGCGGAGAATCTGATTCGCGTTGCAGGCATTGGATAATGATGATAGCGGCGAAAAAGATATATAAGCCGCTCATCATCGTCATTAAGTTCTCTGCAATCATAGACCAACCAAAGATGATGCAGGTCATCGTGGCATCGCGTCTCGCACCGCCGGTATGGAAGAACGGAATGGTAATCAGCATCCCAATGAAATAGATGAGCCCGAACCACCCTAATTCCATAAGGAAATAAAGATAATTATTATGTGACCCATAATGCATGTCGATTTGTTCCTCTTCGTAGCATTTCTTCAAGAATCCGTCCGAACTACCCGTCCCAAGACCGAACATCCCAAACTCATCGGCGTGTCGAATGACAGTAGTCCAGATCAGCGCACGAGGTTCCTGGATGGCAGCGGGACCCTGGTGAGCAGTAAAGAGTGCGACGACATCTTTCTTCATACTTTCAAACCGCCAGTTATAACGTGGCAGTACAATTCCTGCGGCAATCACTATCGCTATCAATCCCGATGCGAAAAACCATTTATATCGCCCGGGCAAAACGCGCAGGATATAGATCATCCCGAGGATTGGCAAAAGCAGTATAGTCGTTCTGGAACCGGTCATGACGATGGCTGCAATCAGTATCAAGTCGGCCAATCCGATGATTGTCATACATGCGTATTTCGGGTATTTGCTGACATAATGGCGGTAGATATCTCCGGAGAAGCACAAGGCAAGGAGTAATGCAATACATAAGTATTGGCGATGCTTGATATACTCGATGGGACCCTCTCCGAAGAATGTCCAATAGTTGATCGTCCATGAGCCAAGTACCTTCGTTACGCTACACCAATATACGATCATGCTATAACCGAAAAGTGCCAGCAGACATCCAATCAATAATGCGGTCTTCAGTTTGTAGGATTGATAATACTTATTCCCTCCGAACAGGGCTATCAGTAAGATGGCAAATATCGGTAGATGGCGTTCCAACTCGCTTATTCCCGAACTCAGATCCTGGGTCCACAACAAACTCAATGCCTCCCAAACGACGAACCCGCCCATCAAAAGAACCGGCATCGTATGTCGGCCGAATGAGAAATTAGTTTTATCGGTCCACCGTCCTTCCAAAAGCCAAGTGACGAGCCATACGGCAAACAACGGCTGCGTAAAATGCCACGGAAACGCCAAAGATACCAACACGAGCACAAAAGCCACGTAATTGATAACGCCGACAACGGACTGATATGCATTTAGAAATTTTCTCATTTTATAGTCTCTCTATATAAGTCAAACATCTCTTCTATAAACCGATCGTAGGTATGGTAGGCAAAGAAATCATGCTGCGCCTGCGTCCCTAACTTCCGGCATAGCGCGCGATCGGTCAATAACCTCCTTAGCGCTTTCGCCAAAGCTTGTGGGTTATCAGGAGGACATAGCAAACCATTCTCTCCGTCGCGAATGAGTTCCGGCTGCGAACCATTATTGGAGGTTACAACGGCAAGCCCGTATGCTATATGCTCAATGACCGCCAGAGATCCTGCTTCGCGAACAATGGACGGCGAGATACCGATATGGCATTTACTGAGCACCTGATGCATGTCCGACTGAAAACCGATATATTCGATCTTGTCCTTCACCGGCGTTTTAGCCATCAGACGATCCCATAGATCCTGATCCTTCTTGCCTATATTACCGGCAAAGATCATGCGAAATGGCAGGTCGGCCATCATCGCCAGAGCTTCAAAAAGCGGCTCTATACCTTTCTCGCGACAGATCCGCCCATGGAAAAGAAGGGTAGGGAGCGTGTCCGGTTTGGGCTGAACGGCTTCTTCTTGGCTTACCGGCACACTATTATATATCACGCGCACGTCGGGGAATACTTTCTCGCCGTCAAAGGGTGCCAAATAAGTCTTACGTACACATTCGCTGACGCATATCAGGACATCAATCTGGCGGTAAGCCCATTTCCAGAAGAAACTTTTCTTTGCCTTTCGTACCAGGTGTTGTACGGCTATTAACCGAAACGAATGATGCGCGTATCGTTTGGCATAAGCTGCCGCAAAATAAGTCATGCGGTTATTTATCTGCACGATATCTATCTGCCATTTGTCGATAAGCTGAGCCAACTTCTTTCCTGCCAAAGGAATAAACCTCCAGAGTTTGCTCGCATACGGGAAGACCTGACATTCGCCTACCTGCTCAAATCGTTCCATCATCTCTTTGCTGCTGTGAGGAGGAAAGAGAAAATAGGGCTTTATACCATGCTGAGCCTGTAAATGCTGCGCCAGATTGTATATATACTGCTCGCCGCCGCCCCATGTAGGGGATGCTATGATATATAGAATCGTCATGCGTAGTGCTCCTTCCATACTTGCCATTTGGCGTTATCTTGTTCCCTTACCTTTAGATGACGAATGGCGTATCGCTCCTCTTTCGGCATATAGACGTATGCCTTATGACCACGGATCTTCTCGTGAAGCGGGCGCTGCCAATGAATCCGTTCCGGTATATTCCGATAGAGACGCCCTTGATAATCCGGCCATGCCACATGTCCTTCTTCTATCTTGTCACCGGAGGTGAACAGGTTTAGCCGCGGTATTTTATATAGTTCTACCGCCTCGTTAGCTGCAATAATGGCGCGCAGTCGTTCCATTAGCCATTCCTGCGGACACTCATCCGCGTCTAACTGAAAAATCCATTCCCCTTGACACTGCTCGTTCAGGTGGTTCTTGGCTTGGGCGAAATCGAAATTCAGGTCATGTTCTACGTACCGGCTGATGACGGAGGTATAGGTCTGTACCACCTCTTTGACCTCTTGGGTCACGTTCTTCATATCCGCTTGCACCACAATCTCATCCCCCTCTTGCAGGTATGGTTGCAAGAAACTCAGCAATCTCTTCAGCGGCTCTGCCTCGTTACATACCGTTATCGCATAGGAGATAGTGACGGACTTCTTCGTCGTCTCTTTAGGATCAATGAACATCCGTCGTTTGATACCTATCCATTGTGCTATATGATTGATAAACTGCTTAATCATATTGGTAGTTGGCTTTTTTGCCGTGGTGCCAAAACCGGTCTCTGTAGTAGAGGATCCAATACGTACATTGCGCCTCGTCCATCCCGCGAGCAAGCGCATACTCCTGAGCAAAAATATCGAAGAAAGAACGTCGTGCGCAAAGCCTGCGAAGACTGCGGCAACCTTCTTTCAAACTGACGGGACCAAAGATCATACGGTTCGTATCAATCACCTCAAAACGGTACTCTCCGTCCACTTTGTCCCAAAGAATATTCCCCGGTGAGAAATCCAGATGCAGGATGCCCTCGTCATGCATGTGCGCCGTAAATCGTGCCAAAGGGCGAATGGTCTCCTCCAACTGCGGGGTGTAGGCTAACGTGAACTCCCGGTGAAGCCGTTTGAGTGCCGACACCCGAGTGATGAGATAGGAGTACCCTAATCCTCCCCACGATGTCTCTTCAATATAAGCTATCGGTTGCGGTGTCCCTACGCCGTGAGCGAGCAAGTACAGCCCGTTTTCGAACGACCGTTTGGCTTTGCTATCCCGTATATACCTATAGATATATCGGTTCAAAAACCTCGGCGCATGAAACCGCTTCACGCATACTTCACTGCCATCACATCCGTTCATGATTCGGATCTGGTTACGCGCATCGTAGATCACCTTGCCTTGCTCAGAAAAAGTAGCAGGAAGCTGCTCTAACCATTCGCGCCAGGAGTCATATTTGGGATCCGTCACTATCTTCATCATGCTTGCACCTCCTCATTATAGGCTTTCCATACGCGTTCGGCGATCTCCTCAGCAGAGAAATCAAGACACCGGTAGTCGCCTAAATGACACGGCTTGTTGCCATAGATGGAGCACGGCCGGCAGGGCAGCTCGCGTTGGATACAGTCCTGCTCGCTTTGCCCGTAACCCAGAAATCCGGCGTAAGGATGCGTAGCGCCCCAGATGGAGATGACCCGTGTGCCGACGAGCGAAGCCAGATGCATATTCCCGCTATCCATGGTCAGCATGATGCGCAGACCGCGCATGATCTCCAACTCCTCGCGCATGCTCTTCCGTCCGGCGAGGGATTCCACGTTGGCGTATCGCTCTGCCCATCGATCCAGAATCTCCTGTTCTCTCTTACCGCCGCCGAAAAGCACAATGCGTTCGCCCTTCCGGCTGAGCAGTTCCACGACGCGCTCCATCCGCTCGATTGGGTAGATCTTACCCTCATGCGCCGCAAAAGGCGCGATGCCGATTCCGGAACGTACCATTTGCGAAGGTATCTCGTGGGTTTTTCGAGAGTTTTTCGTGATCCCGATTTTCTCAAACACCTCCCAATACCGCTCTGTCGTACGCTTGAGTGGTGTATGTATCCTGCCGTGCGTAAGGAGCCATTTGTCCTTTCGTCCTTTGTCTATACGCACCACCTTAGCCCCTTTGAGACGCAGCGCGTTCCGGATCACTACCGAGCGGATGACATCATGCATGTCTGCTACGTATTCAAAAGCCCCCAAGCTGCGGATGATCTCCGGCAGCGACTGCTTCTTTAGCTCCACGCCGTGGAAGAGCACATTTGCCGGCATGTCGGCAAAGAGGTCCGCAAACCGTTGTTGCGAGAGCATCGTGAACTCCGTCTCGGGCGCTTGCTCCGCGGCGGCACGAACGATAGGCGCAAGCATCGCTACATCGCCCAACGCAGAAAACCGTATGACTAAGACTCTCTTCACTTTTCGCCTATTTCTTCCCGTATAGTACAGGGTTGAGATTCGGGTCGTTGTACATCTTCATCTGGCGATAGACCTTCATGATACGTACGCCCGACTGATAGTCTGCTAACAGCTGGCTGATAGAGGTCGTCATGTCGGATAACTGCTCCTTGAGTACCGCCATTTTCGCTACGCAGTTCTCGTGCTGCTCGGCGCTCACGTCTGTACGGTCCACCTGCTCTTGCATATGCCATAGTTTGACGTGCAGAATACTCAGACGGTCAATCGCCCATGCCGGACTCTCTGTATTGATACGTGCTTCCGGCTGCGGCTTCACGTCGTGGAAAAGCTCCCAGAAATAGCTGTCAATCCGTTCTACCAAATCCGTTCGGTCCTGGTTGCTGTGATCGATGCGGCGTTTGAGCGCAAGCGCCTCCACCGGATCGATATTCGGATCACGGATGATATCCTCCAGATGCCACTGAACGGTGTCAATCCAGTTCTTCAGATACAGGTCGTACTCGATTGTACCTGCTTGATACGGGTTGTGAATAGGAGCATCCACATCGTCCGTGCGATGGTAGTCCTTTACGGCTTGTGAAAAAATAAGGTTACTTGTTTCTACAAAATTCATATATTACCATTTTTTAATAATTCCTTGTTTGCGGATGGTGATCAGTCCGCCAAACTGATTGCCATACTGGCTTCCGAAATCGCCGGCAAGAGCAATCCCGAACTCTAATCCCCATGCCTGAGGTACTGTCTTTTTTACCTCCAATAGAAAAGCGGTATTATGTGTCTTGGCGGGGGAAGAGTAAGTGCCGTAGTTATTGGCATAGGTGCATAACGCGCGATACCGAAAACCGTATATATCTCCTTTGACACCTCCATGATAAGCCCATACTCGATTGTTATCAGGAGATAAAAGCGGCGAACAAATAGAACGACCGAAATAGGTCCAGCCTTGTTTATATACGCCATTGCTGTAATAACTGTCCTTGCCGCCAAAAACCATTCCGTCTCGGTCGTGCCAGGGGCCGGACTGATCGGTCATCTGGATCACCTCAAAGGTAACGCCGCTGATGTACGGCCATTTGTCCTGTGATGCATGAATTCCCCATCTGCCGTCCTTGGAGTTACATTTGAACCCCATAATATTGATTCCCCCGTCTTCCTGAAAATCCTGCCAGTAAAGATCGACATGCCATCCTTCGCCTTTAGCTGTCAGGCAGAGTGTTTGGCTGATCATATGATTTCCCTGACGATTGAGTTGCTCCGAACGAGTAGCACCTCCTTTACGCCCCAAAACGGCCTGAAGGTAACTCGAAAAATCATTCCCCAAATCTACTCCTCCGCTCGTATATCCACCTAACTGCACGGCATGGTGCAACTCGTAGGAGAGGTTGACAGGCAGTCTGCCTCCCGCTCGCCCACCGATGTATTTATGATGAAGCATCGTCTTGCTGACATAGGCATTATTATCGCCTAACCACCCATGGGTTACTCCGCCTCGTATCTCCAGATATCCGAATAAGCCCGGAAAAGAGGTGTACTTGTCAATCCCCACGGATATCTGTGGGATAGGATGCGCATTATTACTGAAAAGCAAGTCTCCGGCAGTCAACTCGTCATCGCCGAAAGGATGAGAGATAGGCTTGATACCTACAGTCACATCTACAATAAACAGTCGTACATGACCATATAACTCGCTGAAATAACCGGTACCTACAGGTCTGCCGCTTTGTATCTGACCGCTCAGGATGATGGCGCCGTCGTAGTCGTACCATCGTCCCGGACGCGTGGCGGGTTTGACAAGCCCTAACCGGAGATTTCCGCTGTGGGGACTTTTTGAGATAGAGCCGTTACGGTTAGCGTGCAGCCACGTAGGCGCCACCTCTCCGCTGGAACTAACAGCACTGACTTCGCCTACATAGAGCAGTTGCTCTTGGCATGTGTCCGGAACGGCCATGGGTAACGGCCACCAACTCCAGCTATACTCGCGCGCCTGAAGACTTAGGCTGAGTGCCACTAATATGATTGTTAACTTAGTTTTCAATACAATACACGTCCGTTATCATCCGGCCTTGCTCATCTTCGCCAAGACCGAAATAAACCTGATTATCTATAGTGAAAGCAATCATGTTTTCTCCCCTGCCGCAAGGCATAGCTCCACATCGTTCCCATTGATCATCGGCTACGTTATACCGCATATACTCATCAAAGACTTCTCCTCCCGTATATTCGCCGGCGAAGTGCCTTCCGCCAAAGAGGTAGATATATCTGTCTGTAGCGCTATAGGCGCACAGATTTCTTCCTTTGCCGGGGATGGAGGTGCGTTCGATCCAGGTATTACTGCCCAAATCGACCTCATGCCACTCCCGTAAGTTATATTTGTTCAAGCCTGTCCCAAAGAAACTCCGTCCTCCACATTGTCCGCCTGCAGCGGCAAAACGCGCTGCCGCCCTGTGACCATCTTCCATAATACTGTCCCATCGGTTCTTTTCGAGATCATAGTACTTAATCTCGTCGGAGTACGACCATCCGGTACTATAGAGAAGGTAAATCTTATTTTCCTCCATATAGGGGACAGGACTAATGGTCTTGGTGTTTGGGCATGGCTTTAGCGCTTGCCATTTCCCATCAGAAGGAGTATAACGCCATAGATCTTTCAGATAAGGTGAAGGGGCTTTGTCATATACTTTTCCTTGGGAGAAGCCCAAACCGATATACAAGGCTTCGTCATCGGCAATCATAAGCGGTTTGACGCGCGGCGAACCGGGGAGTGTGTCTATTTGAGTCCAAGAGTCCGTCGAGGGATCGTACTGCCAGAGGTCATTGAGATAGGTGCCGTCTTGCGTTCGCCCGCCGAAGATATAGCCTTTGCCGTTGAGCGAACATGCTGCCGCACTCGCGCGAGGAACTGGCATTACAGCACAACTGTGTAATGCTACTTTAATCTCCGGACGTTCGCTCTGACAGGCCATGAGAAACAGACATAATGCTATGTAAATCGTCTTGCGCACAGATGACCTTTCGTTTATTCTTCCACTCTTGTTTTGCGTTTCAACTCAAAGTCACGCCCTAAGTAGTTCTGTCGAACGATGGGGTTCGCGGCTAACTCCTCCGGCGTACCGTGGAAGAGGATCTTTCCTTCAAACAACAGGTACGCCCGGTCGGTGATCATCAGCGTCTCATCCACGTTATGGTCGGTGATGAGGATGCCGATATTCTTGTCTTTGAGCCTCCATACGACATCCTGAATCTCCTGTACGGCGATAGGATCGACACCTGCGAAGGGTTCGTCCAGCATGACGAATTTCGGTTCGATAGCCAGACACCGGGCGATCTCCGTCCTTCGTCTCTCGCCTCCGCTCAGGCGGTCACCGAGGTTCGTGCGTACGTGTGCCAGGTTGAACTCCTTGATTAGGCTCTCTAACTTCTCCTCCTGGTACTCCTTGCTGAAATCCGTTAACTCCAAAACCGAGCGGATATTATCCTCTACGGTCATCTTGCGGAACACACTCGCCTCTTGCGGCAGATAGCCGATACCCATCTTCGCCCGCTTGTACATCGGGTACGAAGTGATATTCTGGTCGTTGAGGAAGATCTTTCCGTTATTGGCAGCCACCAGACCGGTTGTCATATAGAACGTCGTCGTCTTACCGGCTCCGTTAGGACCCAGCAGACCCACTATCTCCCCTTGCTCCAGCCGGATAGAGACATCATCCACTACGGTCCTCTTGCCGTATTTCTTGATCAAATGTTCTGTTCGTAATATATCCATTTTTTTCGTTATCACGTGATTACGTAATTACGTCCTTACGAGAGTTCTGCCATCACCGGACAGTGGTCGGAATGAACGGCATCGGTCAGGATCTTCCCGTCTTTCAGTCTCCCGCGCAGGCTCTCGCTAACCCACAAGTAGTCGATCCGCCATCCCACGTTTCTTGCTCTTGCACCTGCTCGCCACGACCACCAGCTATACCGCTCGGCACTCTGGTCAAACACACGGAAGGAGTCCACCAGACCGCTGGCTTCCCATCGATCCATCCACTCCCGCTCTTCGGGCAAGAAACCCGACACACCGATTTGCCGCTCGGGATGATTGATGTCAATCGGCTTATGGCAGATATTATAGTCGCCGCAGATGACGATGTTCGGTCGTTCTTTACGCAACTCATTGACCCAGACGAGGAAATCCTCGAGAAACTCCATCTTGAAATCTTGTCTTACATCGCCTGTCGTGCCGCTGGGGATATAGGCATCAACGATGGTCAGATCGCCGAAATCGACGCGCAGCACGCGTCCCTCTCGGTCGTATTTGGGGTTGCCCATGCCGACGACTACTTTGTCCGGCTCTTGCTTGGTGAAGATACACACGCCCGAGTAGCCTTTCTTCTCCGCGGAGTGGATATAACTGTGATACCCCAACTCCTGAAATGCCATCACGTCAATCTGCTCCGGCTGCGCTTTGCTTTCCTGGATGCAGAAGACATCCGGACTCTCACTCTGTAACCACTCCAGCAATCCTTTGCCGATAGCCGAGCGGATACCATTCAAATTATAACTGATGATTTTCATAACACTCTGCCTAAAATATCAAATTCTTTCTCTCCGCGCAGAATCACAACGCGACCATCGCGCAGTATTTTTCGCGGCATATCGGAGGTGTTCGTCTCCTCGATGCCGGTCGGAATACCGCCGTTTAACTTGAAGGTGATCACGCCGTTGGCCTCTTCGATGTCCGTCACCTGATAGTTGGTTATCTTCGTGAACAAGGTACTGCCTGCAGGGTAGGCGTCGCCTGGCTTGCCGTACGCTTCGTTGGCCGGTTGGGAAGGTGTTAATCCGTCCGCTTCGAGGATGTCGATACCTAAGTTGTTGGCATCTACGTTGACCTTATTGCCGGTCCAAGAGGAAGAACTATAGTTGATCTTCGTGATGAGCATCCCGTGTCCGGGCAGGTACGCATCCCATCCTGCCTTTTGCCGGTTCTCAAACAGATAGTACGTTGATGGATTGGGGTTGTAGATATTTGTGATGGCACTTCCGTTCTCCGTCATGTATGCTGCGCATTGTCCGGCGTTTATCTCGTTCAACGTGACATCTGCCGCCTGATTCAAGAGTGTCGGTTCGAGCCATCCCATGAACCATCGTTCGTAAGCGGAGTAACTCGGCGGCGTGTGGGCATCGTGGTTATAACACCCATAGTCCATGATATCCCACTCTCCGGAAGTCTTATGGACTTTTTGTTCGTTGGTGGAGTAGATATCCGGCAGGCCCATGCCGTGCCCGAACTCATGGCAGGGTACTCCTATGCCGGCTTGCGCCGTCGTAGTCGCGTTACTTAGCATGCCGTCCAACTCATTGCTTATCTCGTAATCCTCTATCGTCTTGCCGTCAAAGACCGTAGGTCTCCCGTAACTGCCGGCGCTGGATATGACCCAATAGTGCGGCCAAAGAAGTTTGTCCGGATTACTGATCCATGTACGGTCTATATAAGAAATGTCGCTTGAGGGGGGGCCGGCAAAGAGACAGTACACCAGATCGACTTTATTGTTTCCATCCGTATCGTAGAGCGTGAAATCCAGCGAGTCGTTCATAAGCGCACACGCTTCTAACACCAATTCCGAACCGCGATTCGCATAATGTGCGTAGTTTTGGCTGACCGTCACCGGGCCATAGATATCGAACTGCGGATTATATTCTCCGTAGGACTGGTCGTGGAAATATTGCCTTACCGAACCCGTCGCACCGTCTTTCGTGAAGTGTACACCATTGAACATCGAGTCCACGTCGGCGCGGCTGACGCGATAACGCATGTCGGGATAGTTTACCAAGATCACCGGCACGCGCGGAAAGATCTTGCGTGTTCCTACAGCCTGTTCGCGCATCGGGGCTTTCGCCATCCCTTCAGCCTGCTTCATCAGGCGTACTTGACGGTTGTAAAACGCGCTGTCGGCCATATGGCGCGGGGGCACGATAGCCCACGCAGAGAGGCTCAAACTGAATACTATCAAAAGGAAAAATGCTTTTCTCATGTCGTACTGTATTAACTGTTAGCTTGTTTAACTTTCTTGAATAACTCGCTGGCGAAGACGAAATCGTTCAGTGCCTCGTTATCGCTCGTCATAATCTCATGGCGTGAGCCTTGCCACTCTTTCTTACCGCCTTTGAGGAAGATGATGTTATCACCGATTTCCATGATGGAGTTCATGTCATGACTGTTGACGATGGTGCAGATGTTATACTCCTTTGTGATATCCTGTATCAGCGCATCAATCACCAGACTCGTTCTCGGATCCAGGCCGGAGTTGGGTTCATCGCAGAAGAGGTACTTAGGCTCCAAGACAATCGCCCGGGCAATCGCTACACGTTTCTGCTGACCGCCGCTGATCTCGCTTGGCATGAGGTTCCATACCCGCTCAGGCATCTCTACTCTGCGGAGACAGAACTCCGCGCGCTCCCGCATCTCCTCGCGGCTCTTTTGAGAGAACATCTCCATCGGAAAGAGCACATTCTCCATGACCGTCATGGAGTCGAATAAGGCGCTGCCTTGAAACAACATGCCCACTTCCCGATGCAACAAACGGATATCCTTGCTCTTCATCTGTGCCAAGTCGCGACCGTCATATAAGATATGTCCGCTATCGACATCGTGCAGACCGATCAGGCTCTTCATCAGTACCGTCTTACCGCTGCCGGACTGACCGATGATCATGTTCACCTCGCCGTCCCGCATCTCCGTGCTCACGTGGTTCAGTACCACGTTCCCGTCGAAACTCTTTACTACGTCTTTAACTTCAATCATAGCAGTAACTTACTTAAAACCAGGTCGAGGAACAAAATCATAATATTGCTGTTGACCACCGCGTTCGTACTTGCGCGTCCTACGTCCAGCGCGCCCCCGCGCGCAAAATAGCCATAGTAACTCGCCATACTCGTGATCACGAACGCAAACACTACACTCTTAATAATGCCGTACCATACATAGTAAGGGTTGAAGGCGTATTGTACGCCTATGAGATAGTCGTGCACCGTGATGATATCCGTGAACGCACCTACCGCCCATCCGCCTACTAATCCTACTGCCGTGGAGATGATGACCAGCATCGGCATCATCGTTACAAACGCTAAGATCTTCGGTAAAATCAGGTAATTGGCGCTATTCACGCCCATGATCTCCATCGCGTCGATCTGCTCGGTAATACGCATCGTACCGATCTCCGAGGCGATATTCGATCCCACTTTGCCTGCCAGAATGAGGCACAGGATCGTACTTGAGAACTCTAACAACAAAGTCTCTCTCGTCAGCAGACCTACCGTATAGGTCGGCAACAACGGGTTCTCCGTGTTCGTCTTTGCCTGAATAGTCAGGATAGCGCCGATAAAGACCGAGATAATCAGAACAATCGGCAGACTCTGCAGACCTTGTTTCTCCAACTCCCTGCTATACTGCCGCCAAAACATCCGCTGCCGGTCCGGAAGACGCAACACTTTACCCATTAGGAGGGTGTATTCGCCTATGTGTTGAAATAAACGCATCGCTAAGTATATTAAAAAGCGTGCAAAGATACAACTTTTTTTGCACTTACGCAAATTAAATTGCATTTTTTCGGGAAAAATAAAAAAAAATTTGTGTATCTCAAAAAAAAGCAGTACCTTTGTCCGACTTTTTATGGGTCTTATCAAATTAACCGGTCGCAAACGGCGGCCAAAAATGACGAATAAATAATGAATATTGTAACCAAAGAGATTGCTCTCCCCGATGGACGAGTGATCAAACTGGAGACAGGCAAGTTGGCTAAACAGGCTGACGGCGCTGTGATGGCGACGCTCGGCAACACGATGATCTTAGCTACTGTCTGCTCCGCCAAAGATGCGGTTCCGGGTACAGACTTTATGCCCCTGACCGTAGAGTACAAGGAGAAATTTGCGTCCGCAGGACGCTTCCCGGGCGGTTTTACCCGCCGCGAGGGCAAAGCATCGGATTATGAGATCCTGATTGCGCGTCTGATTGACCGCGCCCTTCGTCCCCTCTTCCCTTCTAACTATCACGCAGAGACGTTCGTAAACGTCACGATGTATTCGGCGGACGGCATCGATATGCCGGAGAGCATTGCCGGACTCGCTGCAGGAGCTGCTTTGGCTTGCTCGGATATTCCTTTCGAGGGTCCGGTGAGCGAGGTACGTGTAGCACGTGTAGATGGCAAGATGGTTATCAACCCGACCTTCGAGCAATGCGAGCATGCAGACCTCGAGTTGATGGTGGCTGCTACGTATGACAACATTATGATGGTCGAAGGCGAGATGAAAGAGGTGCCGGAGTCCGTTATGTTGGAGGCAATCAAGGCTGCGCACGAGGCTATCAAACCGCAGTGTCTGGCGATCAACGAGATGATGAAGGCGTACGGTAAAGAGACCAAACGCGAGTACTGCCATGAGGTGAACGATGATGAGTTGAAGCAGGCGGTGCACGACTACTCCTACGCTCGCGCTTATGCGCAGGCTACTGCTGCTGACACCGACAAACATCATCGCGAGGAGATGTTTAGCCAGATTCGCGAAGATTTCAAAACGGAGAAAGCCGACTACATGGCTGCCCGCGCAGAGGCACTCGGCATCGACATCGATGAGGTAGCTGCTCTTGTAGATCGTTACTATCACGATGTAGAGAAAGAGGCTATGCGTCGCGCGGTCCTCGATGAGGGAAAGCGTCTGGATGGCCGTAAGACCACGGAGATCCGTCCGATCTGGTGTGAGGTAGGTTACCTGCCCGGCCCTCACGGATCCTCTATCTTCACCCGTGGTGAGACACAGTCGCTCTCGACCGTAACTCTCGGTACGAGCCGCGATGAGAAGATCGTGGATGAGGCATTGATCCAGGGCACCGATAAGTTCCTCCTGCACTATAACTTCCCGCCGTTCTCGACGGGTGAGGCAAAAGCTCAGCGTGGTGTAGGACGTCGTGAGATCGGTCACGGTAACCTCGCTTGCCGTGCGCTGAAGAACATGATCCCGGAGGACTTCCCTTATACCGTACGTGTCGTTTCTGACATCCTCGAGTCCAACGGTTCCAGTTCTATGGCTACCGTTTGCGCGGGTACCCTCGCCCTTATGGACGCAGGTGTTCCGATGAAGAAACCCGTTTCCGGTATCGCGATGGGTCTGATCTCCGAGAACCAAGGTAAGAACTACGCTATCCTGAGCGATATCCTCGGCGATGAGGACCACCTCGGCGACATGGACTTCAAGACTACCGGCACGAAGGACGGTCTGACCGCTTGCCAGATGGATATCAAGGTAGATGGTCTGAGCTATGAGATATTAGAGAACGCGCTCGCACAGGCGCACGAGGCACGTATGTACATCCTCGGTAAGATCCTCGAGTGCATGCCTGCTCCACGTGCTGATCTCAAACCGCACGCACCGCGTATCACCTCTTTCTATATCCCGAAAGATATGATCGGTGCTGTTATTGGCCCGGGCGGTAAGATTATCCAAGGCATCCAGGCTGAGACCGGAGCTGTCATCTCTATCGACGAAGATGAGAAGGGCGGCAAGGTGGAGGTTGCATCCAACAACGGTGAAGCAATGGCTGCTGCTATCGCGAAGATCAAAGCGATTGTCGCTCTGCCGGAGGTTGGCGAAGAGTACGACTCGGTCGTTAAGAGCCTCATGCCGTACGGCTGTTTCGTAGAGTTCATGCCGGGTAAGGAAGGTCTGCTGCACATTTCCGAGATTGATTGGAAGCGTTACGAGACCATGGAAGAGACCGGAATCAAAGAGGGTGACCACATCCGCATCAAACTGCTGGAGGTGGATCCGAAGACCGGTAAGTTCCGTCTCTCTGCTCGCGCCCTCAAGGAGAAACCGGAAGGCTACGTAGAGCCCGAGCGTCCTGCTCGCGCTCCCCGTGGTGACCGTGATGGCGCTAAACTCGACCGAGGACCTCGTCCTGAGCGTCGTGGCCCGAAGCCTGAGCGTCACTAATCACATCGACCATACATGGTCGATACAACAAAAAACAGCGTCGTAACTCACGACGCTGTTTTTGTTAGAAGTCTTTCTTCCAGATGAAGCCGACACCTTGGATGGTGGAGGCTTGGCGGAGAGAATACTTATCCACAGTATGGGTGTAGCCCTTCATACGAAGCTGACCATCCTCCGTCAGTTTGACCTCTACGTCCAGATCGCCGAAGAAGGGCTGGTTGGAGATGTCGTTATACCGGTATCCTACATTGCCGTTGATCACGAGCCGATCAACAGGCTGTAACTGGAACTGCGCCTCGTATTCGGAGCTGGCATTAGCTCCCTCTCCGTCTCTTCGGATAGCAACGCCGAGCGTCAGCATGTCCGTCAGTTTGGACAACCATGCGTTAATTTGGCTCGTCACGGTCGAGGACAACAGGGAATAGGTGGAGTTCAGCGTCGCGTACTGCGTGTTGGACATGTAATCCGGCGTGAAGAAGCGGTTGAAGACCAACAGATAAATCACCTGCCTCATCAGCATCTCGTCGGTGTTGATCACTTGCCGTACCTGTTGCTGGATTGCCTGATCGGACAGTGGGAACTCTAACGAGAATGACAAGATCGGGTTATTGAGCGTGCCGGTCATGTGCAGACAGGTCATCACCGGGATATTGCTTCGCGAGGTGGCTAACTGGTCCGCATCGCTGCCAAACAGGTCGCGCAGGTTCGCCGTCACGCGGTACTTAGCCGTGACGTTCAGCTGCGGGTTTGTCGCGTCGCCTGAGAAGGCGATCGTCGATCCTTCGCCTACCGTGAACTCTTTGCGGATCATGTTAGCGATGGTGTAGGAGAGGGTGCCTTGGTCAATGTCGTATGTACCCAAGAGCGATACATCGCCTGTCTGCGTGTCGTATGCTAACTGCAACGCTCCGCTACCTCTTGCCTGAATAATATCTCCGTTCCGTTCGCCTAAGACTAATTGGAAATTCAGCATCGGATTAACTTCCAGATTCAGTTTGACCAGACATCTACCGGCTCTCTTGAAGATCGTAGAGTCAATCTCATGTACCGGCGCTGCTACATCGATATTGTCCAGATCGCTCTCTTGTGCCGTGTCCACTTTTGCCAACTCCGGGTGCTCAACGAAATGCACGAATGCTGATTCGTAAGCTGAAGACACGTTGTCGATACTTAGCCTGAACCGCGAGTTCTTGGATGTTGTTGCATCTGCGAAGACCAGGATATCATCTTCGTTACCCGTCACATCCACGTGACCTGTCGCATAGACAGAACCTTGCAGCATCTCGCCTTTCTTGTTGTTGTCAAACACCAGCGCATCGTGCGCATCGACGTGCAGATCCAGCGTGAAATCTTTGAACTGGTCATGATAAACACCTCCGTTCACCTCCACTTTGTTGCCCTCTACGTCTGTCAGATGGACGTTCGGGAAGAGAATCGCCGTCGTGTCCATGATGATAGTATCCTCAGCAATTGTGTACCGTGCGCCGGTCCATGGCAGAGTGAGCGATGCGTTTTGCGCGGCGCAGCGGAGGAGTACGTAGGTCAGCCCTTTTCGTCCGCCTACTACTACGCGCCCGGTGCCGTTGCCGTCCAGATCGGTCAGTACCGATGAGGTCCAGTGGTTGACGAACGCCAGCGGTACCGAATCCGCCATCATATCCAACTCCCATACACCGCTGCCATTGAAGAGCGCCTTGCCATTCAGATCGACTACTTTCCGATCCGGTCGATAGACATCGGCGTGGAAAGCGAGGCTGTCGGTGATATGCAAGGCGACCTCTGCATCACCGAACCAGCAGTTATTCAGACCCATCGAGTCAATATGTATCTGCGTATCCACTTTAGCTTGCTTGAATACCCCGGATATACTCGCTTGCCCGGTCAACAGTCCATTGAACATGATTGTCTGCACCGGCAGCAGGAACGGCACGACGTACGACGCGTCGATCTTCTGCAGATCGACATGCAAGGTATCTCTGCTTCGTCGCGAAGCCAGGCCATTCGCGCGGATATGTTGTCCGCCGCCCTCAAACGAGAACTGCTCTACCTGCACCGACGTGTCCGCTGCGCAGTAAGTCAGAAGGCTCTCACCTAACGTATAAATCGAGTCGCGCAGCAATAACGTGCCCGGCAGGAAATGTAAATCTATCAGCGGCTTGTGGTTGTATTTCGAGAAATGGGTGATGAACTTCAGATCTCCGCCGTAGTTACCTGCCCGTTGCGCTGCTAACAACGCTTTCTGCTTTTCCGAGAAAGAGAGGTCATCGCTCAGCGCACGTTGTAACTCTCTCGGCGTGAGTTTCTCCCATCCTTCCGGCAGCAACTCGTTCATCTGTGCCTTCTGGCGAAGCGTGATATGGGTCAGTAAGGTGTCCCTGAACGCCAACGTAGAGACTACCGTGTGCATCTGCATTGCTTCGGCGGACACACTCAGCGCCAGACCCGATCCGGCTTCCTGCGTATGACGCAGCGTGTCGATCGTGTTCAGCGTGACCGTCAGATCATGAACCGGTGTGTTTCCGGCGCGCACACCCGGCGCAAAGAACCGCATCGCGAACCAAGGCTCTTCGTCCTCTTCTATCCGCCCCTCGGCGCGTAGAGTAGGGTGGTCGCTCAACGTGAACGGGGCTTTGAAGAGCCGCTGCACGTCCCGTAACCGTTCGCCGTCGGCTTTCATCGTGAACTCTACCGGTTGCCAGCTCTTCTTCGGCGCTTCTACGGCGGTAGGCAGGTAATGATGCATCATCGCCTGAGCGGCAGGAACGATATCTCCATATCGGAATGAACCGTCCAATTGGGCTTGCAGATAATCCGTTGTCAGTGAGATGGACTTGTCCCGCTCTCCGTCAGCTTCCGCAATCAGTACCATCTGTTGCATCGTCACCGAGTCGCGCGCTGTGGCGAGGAAAAGCGAGTCAATCACCAGATAGCCGCTTATCTCATCTGCTTTTGCACCGCTCATATCTACTGCTACGGAGAACCGTGTGCGCAACTGGTCGCCTAACAACTCCGAACCCAACGGCGCGGAGTCGAAATGCTTGCATCGCAGGTTACAATTGATCTCCGGATTGACGTCATGCAGATCTACCACGCCGTCGAATGAAGCATTCAGATGCGGATCGCGAATCCACGCGGAGCCTTTATATCGTTTGGGCGCGTACGTACCGTCCAGATGTATGTCTGCATAGGTGTAGTTATTATACGTCAGTTTGCGTACATGCGCCTTCACGTCACCGTGCACCCGGCCTTCATCCACTTTTCCTTTGGACGCAACATCCAGCGTCACGGTACCGATCTTGGAGTTGGCTAACAGATGACCCAAACGGAAGTTCCTTCCTTCGACGCGTGCGTCGTATTCCATGTGGTCGAAGGTGGAGTCGCTACGCAGCGTACCATCCGTTGTGATCGCACCTAATGCCGTGCGGAAAGCGCCGTGAAGCGTCATCTCCCGCAACTCGCCTTCCGCCAGACCGCGGTAATGGATCGTTCCCAAACGATGCACCTCAGCCGGCAGTTTGACAGGCCGGCCGTAGAACTGCGACAGGAAATCCTGTATCTGCGCTGCCGATGCCCGCAGATCCGTCAAGTTAGCGCGTAGATATGGGTTCTCTGTCTTCGTCAGACCGATAGCGGCGATGTCACCTTCCAGGATCGTTAGACCATTGTACCGCATCTCCATCTGACGAACCGATAGCGAGTCTAACCGGCCGTCTAACTCGCCTGACAGAGCGATAGCCCGCTTGAATCCGTTGAACCGCGGAACGATCATTCGTACGTCTGCAGGAACTAACTGTGCATCAATCTTAAACGGCGATGTTAATCTCAAATCCTTCCCCGCAACAGCAATCTCTATACTGCTTAGCTCTAATTTCGATTGCGGCAGTTTGGCCATCATCGTTGGTATCTGGATCAGGCTGTCCGTCAGGATCACATGCGCCTTCAGATTCTCCACCTCCATTTCTGAATTCACCACCATTGCCATCCGGCTTATCTCCGCGTCTAACTTGTCGGCGCTCAGCCCGTGCAGATCCATCTCTGCGTGGCTCAATAAGGCCTCATACTCTTCGTACCGCACGCGGATATTGTCGAGTTGTACGTCGCGTACCGAAATCAGGCTTTGAAGCGGATTGCTCTTCTTTTTCTGCTCGCTCTTAAACGCATCGATAAGGAACTGGTAGTTCCATACTTTCTCCCCTTCGCTTTCTACTTGGTATATGTTCGCAACTGCGTCCCGCAGCCGCACATGGCTGAATCGAATCTCGCCTTTCCGCAATGCCAAAGGTGCAAAATGACCGTTCAACTCACCGATATATCCCAAGGTGTCGCCCTGTTGGTCCTCCAAATATACATCTTTGATCGCAATCTTTGCCGGGAATCGGTATTCTACTGCGCCTACATGTGCGTCGGTTCCTAATATGTTCGACAACTCTGCCGTCACCAGCCGAACCGCTGCGGTCTCCACTTCATCGCTCATCAATACACATACTAACATCCCGCTCACCAGTACCAAACTGACAAGCAGAACCCCTAATATGTATAGCAATCGTTTCATGTGCGTACGCAGGTGTGCATATAATTAGCCTGCAAAATTAGTAATATTTTTTGATTTACACAAATAAAATGCCATTTTTTCAAATTTTTTGTATTTTTTTGCAAAAATATTTGGTAGTTTCATAAAAAAGCAGTACCTTTGCACGCTTTTTTGCGTGAAAAGCATCGTAGTAAGCCTCTGGCGATTGCATTAGGTTCGTCCGAATAGTAGTATATGCTTATTAGGATTAGTATGAATCCATAAAAAAGAAACGAGAATGGATTTGATTAAAGTAGCTGAGCAAGCATTTGCCGGCGAGAAAAAAGAGTTCCCGGCATTCAAGGCCGGCGATCAGGTAACCATCGGTTATCGTATTAAAGAGGGTAACAAAGAGCGTGTTCAGGAGTTCCGCGGTGATGTAATCTGCATCCACGGTAGCGGTGACAAGAAACGCTTCACTGTTCGTAAGATGAGCGGCAACGTTGGTGTAGAGCGTATCTTCCCGATGGACAGCCCCTTCATCGAGAGCATTACAGTGAACAAGTACGGTAAAGTACGTCGTTCGAAACTGTATTACCTCCGCGAGCGTACGGGTAAGAAAGCCCGCATTCAAGAGCGCCGCGTTAAGTAAGCTCAAAGGGGTCTCGTCAGAGATCCCTTTTTTGTTTGAAAGTTTGAGGGTTTGTTTCAATTAGAATCTCCATATAAGCCGACGGGTGATCAGCCGCAAGCGATCGAGGCCTTAGTCGAAGGAATCAAAGCCGGCGCTCCTGCGCAGGTGCTTTTGGGTGTGACCGGTTCGGGAAAGACGTTCACGGTCGCGAATGTCATTAAGGAACTGAACCGGCCGACGCTCATCATGAGCCATAACAAGACCCTTGCGGCGCAGTTGTACTCGGAGATGAAAGCGTTCTTTCCGCACAATGCGGTGGAGTATTTCGTGAGTTATTATGACTACTACCAGCCCGAGGCGTATATCCCTTCGACCGACCTATATATCGAGAAAGACCTGAGTATTAACGAGGAGATCGACCGGCTGCGCCTCTCTGCCGTAGCGGCGTTGCTGAGCGGGCGAAAGGATGTGATCATCGTCTCTTCGGTCAGCTGTATCTATGGTTTGGGCAGTCCGCAGGATTTCACGGCGAATGTCGTTTCTCTTCGTCGCGGGGAGAAGATCCAGATGGACACCTTATTAAAATCGCTCGTGGGCGCGCAATACACGCGTAACGATATAGAACTCGCGCGCGGACGATTCCGCGTCAAGGGAGATACCGTCGATATTGCGCTGGCGTACGCGGATTACCTCGTGCGGGTGGAGTTTTTCGGCAATGAGATAGACGCTATCCTGACGGTCGATCCGATCTCCGGACAGGTGCTGGAGGAGTTCGACTCCTATAACCTCTCGCCCGCGACGATCTTCTTGACATCCGCAGATCGTATAGCTGCAGCGAAAGAACAGATCAAGGCGGACTTGGCGAAGCAGATTGAGTATTTCATCTCCATAGGCGAAGAGTTATACGCAAAGCGTATAGAAGAGCGCGTGAAGTATGATCTGGAGATGCTGGACGAACTCGGTTATTGCTCCGGCGTGGAGAACTACAGCCGTTATTTTGACGGCCGTGAAGAAGGTACACCGCCGTATTGTCTGTTGGATTATTTCCCGAAAGATATGCTCCTTGTCATCGACGAGAGCCACGTGACCGTGCCGCAGATACGGGGTATGTACGGAGGTGATAAAGCGCGTAAGGAAAACCTCGTCAACTACGGATTCAGGCTTCCTGCGGCGCGCGACAACCGACCGCTGAAATTCGATGAGTTCGAGGCGAAAGTAGGCCAGACCATCTTTGTTTCCGCGACGCCGGATGAGTACGAACTGAATAAGAGCGAAGGCATCGTCATCGACCAGTTGATCCGGCCGACAGGTCTGCTGGATCCGGAGATTGAAGTGAGACCGACGGAGAACCAGGTGGACGACCTCATGGACGAGATCCGTTTTCGTATTCATCGCAACGAACGTATCCTCGTCACGACGCTGACCAAAAGGATGGCAGAGGAGTTGGATGAGTATCTCCGTCGCTATGGCGTCAAGTCCGCTTATATCCACTCGGATATAGATACTATCGAGCGTGTGAAGATCATGGAGGATCTGCGCAAAGGCGAGTATGACGTCTTAGTGGGTGTGAACCTGCTGCGTGAGGGTCTGGATCTGCCGGAGGTGTCGCTCGTAGCGATCCTCGATGCGGATAAGTCCGGATTCCTGCGTGACCAGCGAAGTCTGACACAGACGGTAGGTCGTGCTGCGCGGCATGTCAACGGCAAAGCCGTTCTCTACGGCGATAAGATCACGCCGGCGATGCAGGCCACCATCGATGAGACCAACCGCCGCCGAACCATCCAGATGCGTTATAACGCCGAGCACGGCATCACGCCAACGGCGATAAAGAAAGAGATCAACACTTCGGCCCTCGCGTCACTCTACAAGGACCCGGAGGCGGAGAAACGGAAGGTAGAAGAAGCGATCCGCGAGAGTTGGAAAACTGCCGAGTGGCAGAAGATGAATGTGCAGACTTTGCAGAAAGCGATAGATAACAAACGCAAACAGATGCTCGCAGCGGCGAAAGCTACTGATTTTGAGATGGCTGCACGGCTTCGGGACGAGATGTTGGAGATGCAGAACAAACTCCAGACGCTGCAAGATTAACATAGTAAAATGTACCAAAAATCGCTAATTTGTTAAATAAATTAGACAAATCGTAAATTTTTTTAAAAAAAGCTCTCTGACTATTGCGCAATTCAAAAAAAAATTGTACCTTTGCAACGCTTTTTTGAAAACAGAAGTACCAACGGTTAAGACACTACTTTTGCGCATGACGAAAGCTACTACATATTACTTATTTATATCCCGCAATGCTGAGTACAGCAGTGCAGAATGGGTGACTGCGTAAAGAAGAGGTAATACCAAAATGGGTTTTGCCTTTTTTCTTTTTATGTATAACATGATCTTTGACATACTGATTTGCTTATAAAAGGAGAAAAACGAAAATTTTTCTTGTGATTTACTTGCGTATGTCAGTTTTTTTCTGTAACTTTGCACCATAATTGAAACGATTATGGCAGAGCAAAACGAAATCCAATTATTTGACGGTAAGCAAGTCCGTTATGTATGGGATGAGGAGCAAGAAAAGTATTTCTTCTCGGTAGTGGATGTCATCCAGGTGTTAACTGACAGCCCGCGTCCAAGGAAATACTGGAACGCACTTAAAACCAAGTTAGCAGCGGAAGGAAGTGAGTTGTCCTCAAAAATGGGACAACTGAAATTACCCTCGTCGGATGGCAAGAGTTATCTTACGGATGTGGCTGATACAGAGCAGGTTTTCAGGTTGATACAATCGGTGCCGAGCAAGAAGGCGGAACCGTTCAAGTTATGGCTTGCGGGATAACATGACGAATGTAGAACTGATGCTCAATGGTTTAGCGGAAGCGGCAGCCACGGAACTCAGCAAACGAGAGAACCCGAAAGGTTTTGCACAGAATGCCAATATCGCACAACGCGGCGGAGATGTAGCCCATGTGGCGCGCGAGCGGTTAGAACAGGAGTTGGGCGATACGGTTATCTCGGACAAACGTGCGCTGAACTTCACCAATCAGCCGGAGGAACTGCCGTTCAACGAAGCGGAAGAAGTGAAATAGTAAGCTGAATAGTCCGACTTTGGCGGATAGCTCGGAAATCCTTTTATAAGCAACAATGTCGAAAGATGTTGTTGCTTTTTGTATGCAAATCAGTATAAAAAGAAGTAAGCCAAGTGCGGAAAAAATAGACATTTTAACGCGACCATCACGGGATCATCTCCCGAGAAAAGGCAAAACAGAACATAACCAACTCCTGAAACTGTTCTTGAGAGAGGTTTTGGGTAAAAAAGACACAAGGTATATAAAAAAGACACGAGCTTAGTCCGAAAAAGAATAGGCAGAAAAAAGGAATAGGCTGGATAAAAGATCATAAATAATGTCGCTATGTCGCTATTGAAAAGAAGAAAAAAGATGGAACTTTGAAACTTCGAAACTTTGATGAGACTTTGTAAGAGCTTGTAAATGAGAGAGATATGTGCGAAAGTCTCAAAGTTTCAACAGTCTCACGCACAAAAAAAAGAAAAGAGACAAAGCGACAAAGCGACACGACATATTTCGCAAAAAGTGCAAAAAGTGCAAAGCCAATTTTTGCGTTGAATGGGGTAGGTGACGGTAGTCTGTGGGTAGCTGAATATCTAACGAATAACGAACGAATATCTAACTAATAACTAACGATTGGAAGGTAAGAACCTCGAAGTTGAGTTGGAAACAGACACAAGCTTAGTCCGAAAAGGAATAGGCTGAAAAAAAAGAACAGGCTGAAATTTGGAACAGGACAAAAGTATGGAATAATAAGGACAAAAAACCGATTACCCTAAAACTGAAAGAGAAAAGATATGAGTGAAAAGCAATTATATAGAGTTATTAATCCTATTGAAGAAAGGATTGGAGAAGAAGTAGATGCTATATCGCGTCCTTTGTCACCACGTATATACAAGACTTTAGAGTTACGCCCGGTGTTTGATCTAATCCTTGATTTTTGGAGGAAGGAAGGAGTGCAATTGGCAACTGCCGTGCAAGCGATAGTATTATTACCATCCTATTTCGAAAGATTAAACATCGCTCTGGAGCAAAATAATGAGTTCTTCGAACTGCGTTATGTAAACTCAAAAGAAAGCAAACCATTGATTGAGACAGAAAAAATAAGGAATTTGGCTATCCAATATTTACAATGTGGTGTCAAGATGAACATGGATGAGGGCTGTTACATTTGGGAATATTTATGGGAAGTAGTTCGGCAAGCGAAGTACCCTAATTGTATATCGCGCTGCAACTGCCTTTTTGCATTTGAGAGCAAAGGTGATGCAGAGAAATATTTAAAAGAGCGTATTAAAGAAAATCCATCGCATGCAATTGATAAAATTTGTCACGTAGAGATAACGCATATTAAGAAGCAAGAAGTATATGATATGCGTTGGTTGGATGAGATTGAGATTTTTGCCAAATACGATGAATACATAAAAGCAGCGGACAATTACTGGTCAGGTAAAATGACAAAGAATCCTTTAAAGGAAGTTTTGTTTCAAGGAACATATTGTTTACGGAATATATAAATCTAATACTTTATTAACACCTTAAAAGTGCCGCCCGCACGATAAAATGGGTAAAAGAAATTATGGCTCGTATTTTTAATCTATCCTATGACATCTCTGCTGATTTAGCGAAACAGCATCATGTAAAGGAAGAAGATTTGTTAACTCGCGAATCTTTCTTAAATCTACTTATTGAGAGTTCTGTAATTAACACATCTGCTAAGTTGTCTATTCGGAACATTGCAGGTTTTTCGTATTCTCATATCGTTATTAATCCTGTCAAAACAACCATTATATTTAAGTCTAATTTAGAACGAAAAGAGATAGTGAAAATTTTGCATTCATACATCAAGCAGTTATACTATGTAATCACAGAGGTAAAAGAAGATGAAAACGAGTATCTCGGTACCTTGCATTGTGATGATGAATTGCAAACCTCTTGTGATGAGATTGTAAAAAGTATATTAGCTAATCAATAAATCCTCTGGTTATAGGATATTGGGTTACCCTATAACTTCAAATAAAAAACTAAATGGCGCGTACACGCGCGAACCCTATAAATAGGAAATAATATAAAATACAATATACAACGAACTATAATCAAAAAATGATATTTTTATGATAAATTAGCGTAAAAAGAGAGTTATGGTTTCTCGGAAACAAAGCCATCCATATAATAG
>ONEG01000025.1 GCA_900316845.1 uncultured Bacteroidales bacterium | reverse complement strand
CGGTAGCATGGACACCTGTATATCCACTCCATGCAACAGGCTACCGCTGTCTGCTGTAAGAGAGAAGTTCGGCAGTTGGATATCTACCGGCGAGGACGCATCGTAGGAAAAAGAGCCTTCATACGGATTAACCGACCGGTTGTTATCAGCAACTTGCTCGGAGAGATTTTCTGCATAAGATGGAACTAATGCCATTGACATCATAAAGACCAATGATAAGTTAGCGATAATGTTCTTCATATTTGTTCGTATTTTGATTACCTATTAAAATTTAAAATTATTCTGAATCGTAGATATAATATTCATCAAATCCAAGACAGAAATATACAGTATAAGTAGAATCATTCTTTTTTTCATAAAAAGGCCCTACGCCACTATCATAGCCCCATTCTAATACCTGCATTTCTTCCGGCAACACTCCATAGGCTTGCTGATAACATTCAATTTCATTTATTAGTTTCTCCCCTGTATTTTGGAATTGCATATTTGTCCGAATGATAACTACCATATACCATGATAGTATGAATCCCACAAGTAGTAGAAGTGCTAATAAATATATGAAAGCTCTATTTTTCATCAACAAAACGTGATTGTGTTGTCTTATTCTGGACTGATGGATTGTGTCGACTATCTATATCTGGAATATTTGAATAATTGGGAGCTTCTTTAGGAGTGGCAGCTTGTAGATTATCTTCTAAAAAATTTTTTATTTGTTCTCCCAGAGAAAGATTACTTTCTGGATCAAAATAACTACCTCCAAAAATTGCGCCAAATTTATCACTGGGCAGATCCTCATAACTGTATGCAGAATGCTTCGCGGTGATCAAGTCTTGCATTTCTTGCCTATAACCATCCTGTATTGCTTCGTTAATGGGATTTTCATTGCCATTTTGTTTATATTTAAATGCACGTCCTGCATAAAACATAAAATGAGCCATATCTATCCACCCTCCTTTCTTTGTATAAATGTATCTTCCTTTTTTATTATTAAAGTATCCTGTTTGAGCCGGCATGATTTTGAATTTTTTGAACTCATAGTCTCCAACATGCATCATATAATTGATAGCCGCTTCTCTTTTATATAAACCTACCTTATTTTTACTATAATCTAATAATTTCTTAAAATCATCAGCAGTACCGGCAAGGGCTTTATTTGGTTCCCTCCCATCCTGATCGACATATTTCACCGGATTCCACCCGCAATACGCATAGGGAGATATATTCGGATACTTGTCGGCTAATGGATCGACGGATAGCCATTTCCTTATATCATCGGATGGGGTTCTATTGTAATTCAGTGCTTCTTGGTATTTTTGCATGTATTCTTCTTGCGTATAGGCATAATGGCCCATCTCTTCGTATGCCGTAAGTTGTTGCTGTACATAATCATACTCGCGTCCAAGTACAGGGTCGTTCCGCAGTTCGGCTATCGAACGGATGCCTTTGTTCCATGCCTTCTTCTTCATCTGATATTCCAAATCTCCTATTCTCTGTGAGTGCAGGTTATCCGCGTAATGGTATTTCAGCCCCAATGTATAGCACCTGCGGACGAAATCATTGGAGTAAAAGCCCGTCTTGCGCTCATAGACGCAAAGCAGGTCATACAAACTTTGAACGATGGTTTCTTTGTCAGAGAGGTTCGTCATATATAACCCGCTGCGAATGGCCTTCTCATTTACATGGAAACTCTCCATTATCCATGCTGAGCGGGAATAAGTGCCGGTTGTCGTCTCGTAGTTCCACCATTTGCCTTCTGCATCTTGATGCCGTATATAGAGATGTAGCGGGGCTAAAGCGATATAGGCCTTTGCGCCTACTCTATCAGCGATGATCTTATACAGATAGGGTAATGAGTGACATGTACCCATGCCGGTTTTCAGAAGATTAGTCACCATACCGCCGGTCAGCCCCACATCTTCTATCAAAGACATCTTGTCATATTCATAGGGATGATAATTATTAAGCGGGCATGGCTGCGTATAAAAAAGATAGATTGCATAATTGAGCGCAACATCAGGCGTAGGAGCGGAAACAGCCGGAGAGAGAGCCATACGTTGGACACCGGAAGCGATACGCTCTATCTCCGCAAGATACGCAGAATGATTCAGTTGACCGTCATACATACAGTTCTCCACCGCGAAGACTGATTCAGCAAAGTCTAATGGTCGTTTGTCGGTTAACATGTCCTCTATCACCTGATATGCATTCTCGAATCGATAGTGACCTTCATAACGCAAAGTATCATTCTCATTCAGCGTGAAATTGGCAATGGGTGCTTCCGACTGAAAGGGATAATTATGCGTCTGCGCCGACAAAGAGCACGCACACAATAGTATTAATAGATATGTTAATCGCAGGGACATGATATATCTTTACTATTTTGTACGATTAAATTCCAGCATATTCAATTCTTTACATGGCGAGGACAAGCACTCTACCCATCTAGAGGATGCATCTTTTTCAAGTTTTAATAATCCTAACTTTTGCCGAGTTAAGTACAATATTTTATATGCCTCTGATGTTTCTTTAGGAATTCCACTGAAAGATTCGGCTTGTTCCGTGTACCAATTAGTTATCAATAATGTATCCCCACGAATAGCACAAGTGCGGTGATCAACAAACATGTTATAATCCATTCCTTCATATAGTTGAAGAGTATCGTTCTCATCTGTGATTTTGTACCAGTCAAATCTATAGTCTATATCAAAAAACATCCCTGTTTGTATGATATTCCATTGAGGATGGCAAAAGGAATCCGTTCGCGCCCAATAAGTGCGTGAATCTTGAACTAACAAATCATAATGATTCTGGGAAATAAGTGCGATCGTATATATTAAAGACACTAATAAAAGGTATCTTCTTTTCATAGTCTACATTATTTAGCAAGAGGATTTATAAATATAGTGTAACTATTATTGTTAAAATAGATAGAATAAGGGGAAGTATTTAAAATAGGCATAATCGGAGCTATGACGGAACTTGCCTCTCCCCCTGCTATATTTGCATTATTAACTAAATAATTCATGATGCCAGCCTTATAACTTTCTGTAGTATTAGCCCACGTTGGATGACCAACCTGTTTGGCGATTGCTTCCACCTCAGCCATGGCTCCTGATGTTCCTTTGGAGACATGATCACTTTCATGTACGAGCGCGTTCATAATATTATTACTTGTGCTGGCCTCTGTAGATATCTGACCATCTTGGATAACCATTCCTACTCGTTGAGCGAGTGTTCCAAATAGTGCAGATTCACCGCCTTTTACATTATCCAACAACCCTATATTCTGATTCAAACCAACCTGTGATGCATAATGTGATGCAACATTGCTTAGCATGCTTCTATTGGAGGTCATGTCTTTGGCATAAGAAAACCCTGTGAGATTCTGTTGAGAACCATTCGCTTGCTGAATCATAACATAATCTGTACCATTATCAATATGCTCAAGGTAAGTTCCGGACTCATCAAATAAATCATCTCTACCATCAGGGTCTGTTCTAATAATAGGATTCCAGTGACAATATGCATATGGTGAGATGCCAGGATACTTATCTGCTAACGGATCCACAGATATCCATTTGCTGATACGATCATCTGTCGACGCTACGAAAAGATAAGAATCATTCGGAGTTTGAGCGTGGAAGGAAGATCTCAAATAGCTGAATACACTAAGTGGAAGGTTAATTGCTCCGACAAGTTGATTGTCCGTCATTACCTCGATGTAGAATACAGTGTTCGGTAATGTCCGCACATCCACCGGATTGAACGTATTAACACTCGTTATATACTTACCTACATTGTCATACAAATACAGCGTGAACACCTGATCATCGGGATAGCCGGATATATAAAGCAACTTGTTGGTCGCATCAAACACAAGCGGAGACTCGTTCGTGTCGCTTCCCGACGATTGGTTCGGATCGGACTGCTCTGTCTGAATCGGGTGAGGATTGACACCATAGAGTCGGAGTTGAACAATGGTATCGGCTTGGCAGATGGAGAAAATACATACGCTGTCCTCTATCAGACTATCCGGCAGGATGGTTGCCAAAGTCATACCATTGATGTCAGTGATTTTCAACCGCAGAGAGTCTGCCGTCTCCTCTAAGGCCGGCAACTGCAAGGTAAGCGTAACAACCTTTGGCTGCTGCGTGAACCGACGCAAACGCCAAGTGCGTTGCAGCACGTATTCGCCATCATACTCCTCGCGCCAGTTGGCTGCGCCGTTATCATCTCCTATTAATATATATTCATTAGGAGCCAATGAGTCGGTCCGGATAGAAAGCAACGAGTCCTCTTTGCTATGCGATACCAGACTTGACCAACCGCATACCGTATCATTACCGATACCCATTACGCGATGGTAAAACTCTTCGTCATCCGCAGGATGCCATAGCGTATCTCCTATTTGAGAAATATACGGCGCATAATCCAACGTGACGCCATATTTTAGCGCAAGATAGGTTTGGAAAGCATTCGAGACGAGTCTGGAGACATTCCCTCGAAAATACGCAATCTCCTCTACCTCTATTGCGGCAGGCAATGTATCAGTCACGAGGCCTATGCTATCCTGCCGATACACCACCTGCTCGCCTAATCGCATGGAATGGCTCTTGGTACTATCTAGACGCAAACCGCTATGGTACGCATACACGCACCAACGAGAGAAATCTGCCGGATGACGAGAACGTATCGTTCCCGCGGGAAAGAGATATGTACCATCCGTCAATACCGCGAGAGAAACCGTATCGTCCTCCGTGAAACTCCATAAGCACTCGGTGCTGTCCGGCTGCAATGAACGAACGACGGCATACATTGTGTATTCATCAGTCCACGAGATACTATCCTCAGAAAGTATCTGTACCGTTGTATCCTGTCGAAGCCAGACCTCTGGATAGACGGAATACGCATCATCCGGCAATGAAGCAAGCATAGCAACAGGCATGCAAAGAAGCATGTAGAGGATGAGTTTGCGCATAGTAGATGGATATGTTTATTGCACAACAAATTGTCCTACTAAGTCACCGCCGGCGGTGGAGATACGGAGTACATAAACACCGGGAGTTGCGATCTGCTCGGAGAGGGAGTTGGTGAACTGCCGGTTCAATACCATGCTTCCGGTTGAAGCCTTCACCACCGTCGCCTGTGCGGATGGAATAGTAGCATCTTGTTTCAAGATTGATAACAGATTACCGTTAATCGTTGCGCGGAAATCAGTCGGGCGGGTTGGTTCTGGTGGTGTTTGGTTGGAGTCGTCTAATGGATCAGCTCCAGGAAGTACACTCATGCCAACTACTTCGGTGAGTAGAATCTCTACTTCTTCTGCGCGTAACACGCATGGTATTGTAAGGAGTGCGCCCAATACCAAAGCAAGAATTTTTGTTTTCATTGCGATTGTTTGTTTTTGGTTTAACATGTAAAAAAATGCGGCATCAAGTGAATGACGCCGCGAAATTACTGCTTTTGTTAGGATTATCCAAATTTTTTAGATAGACAAATGAAAACTGTTAAATAGTTGATTTGCAGAGAGATACGCAATGTTAATAATAGACAAATTACGATGGTTGTTATCAGTTAACACACTCATTTTCAATAAGATACATCCGCAAATCCTTTGCGGTAGTTCCTAACTTTTTAGCAACGCGTATTTTTAGAGTTCCAATACTGGAATTGGACCTATACAACAAGTCTGCTATTAAGTCATATTTACAATCCAACAAGGTTAAAACGCACAATCGTGTCTCTGTTTCATTCAATTTATATTTGGTATGCAATTTAGATGCAAGCATGTAGAATCGTTTATCAACAATGCTGCACATTTTTTTGTACTTATTCCAATATATATTTTGTGGAAAAGACTCTGCTTTAATGATTAGTTTACAGTTCTGCTCTACCTCATCGGTTATAGTTCTTTTGTGCTTTTCTATATCACCTATAATCTTTTCATGCTGCGCCTCTGCCTCCTTATTCTGTATATTTAAGTCATCTACTTGCTGCGAAAGCAAAGCATGTTGACGACGTTTACGATAATTATATACGTATAAGCATGCGCCACCAACAACTAGTGTTAATAATATTGCATATAGCCATTGATAATCCGGCTTGCGATGCAAGTCTTGATCTAATAACTGAACCGCCTGAGATAATTTACCTTGGCGATCTTTTAATCTCATCTGTATGTCTGATCTGTCAGCTGCAACTTTTCGAATTGATTCTTTGGATTTGCTTTCATCATCATTTGTCAGGATATATAGCGCGTTATGAATATCCGATATGTTTTGTGACTTCTGAAGCAGCATCTCTGCATAATAAGCTGCAGAATCTTTTTGATGTGAGAACGAATATGATTGGGCAAGAACCAGTATTCCGAGAGTATTGTTGGCATCCGATTTAAGTAATTCTAATGCTTTCTGCCGTGCTGAATCATATCGTTGGCTGCGTAAGTATAACTCACTTTCTAATTCTAGTATTTTCAAACGGAAATCAATGATTTCACATTCTTCTAAAATCCCGATTAACGTATAAGTTGACTCTTCATCGGATAACATCGCTTTCTCATAAGCCATATTATTGAGATCATAATAATATAATAAGGAGTCTCCGTTTTTGAGGAAACAGTCAGCCGATTTTTCGTACATGTCGTATGACAACTGAAATTCGCCTGCTAGATGGCAAATAGAGCCTATGTTGCTATACACTCGTCCGAGGATATGGTAGTCTTTCGTGCCGGAATGAGTGGCGGCAATGAACGCCTGCATGGCTTCTACCGGGTTCTCTTTGGCGCGAAGCAATTTGCCATAGTGATAGGCAACCTCACCCCGTCCCTCTCCACAAGAGAGGGGGAAATGTCTGAATGCCTCATACGCTTGCGCGAGGGTGGCGCTGTCGCCTTCGTCCACACCGTATATCTTACCCTCATGCCACAGGCTGTCCGCCTGCGCTACAACCTCCTGTGCCTCGCGGATAGAGCGAGGAGCACAAGCAGCAAAAATACACACTAACAGCAGATACAATATGTAATATTTCCTATGCATTGGGCGCTGCAAAGATAATACATTTTCGCAACATTTGCAAATTTTGGGGCATAAATATGTAATTTTTGTTCGTTTTGGGTCAGAAAGAGTGAACAACGAATAAAAATAGAGTAATCCGCGCTCACAGAAATCACGCGCACAGCACACCATGGCACGTGACTATTGGTGGAACGGCAAAGCCGATGTCGGGATACAATCCCGACGTAATTAACGAAGAAAAGAGGCGGTATGGTATACCGCATAACTACCAAAAAAAGGGGAACGGTGGCAAAGATGCCACCGAACAGAACAACCGGCATATTATGCCGGGCAATTGACATAGACGCGATGATGACGCATAGCGCAGCAGACGAACGACAACCCCGCATACCATGCGGGACAATTGACGAAAGAAGGGAAACGCGCTAACGGAAAGCGCGCACAAGACACCATGGCACGTAACTATTGGTGGATCGGCAGAGCCGATGTCGGGATACAATCCCGACGTAATTAACGAAGGAAAGAGGAGGTATGGTATACCGCATAACTATCCCAAAAAGGGGAACGGTGGCAAAGATGCCACCGAACAGAACAACCGGCATATTATGCCGGACAATTGACATAGACGCGATGCTGACGCATAGCGCAGCAGACGAACGACAACCCCGCATACCATGCGGGACAACTGACGAAAGAAGGGAAACGCGCTAACGGAGGATATCGGCAATGAGCCGACATAATGCGAAGAAGAAGGATAAGGGTAGCGCAAAGGTAGCGCAAGGGTAGCGGAAAGGAAATAAAAAATCCGCCAAGTTGTAATGAACCCCAAAAGTTGAACAAAAAACTTTTGGGGTTCATTACAAACGAGAGGCTTGTTTTATGAGTCTTTGGTGATGGATGATCAGAACTTGTAGCTGAAACTTACAAACCATCCCCACTCGGACATGTACTGTGTGGGGATTTGTTTGTGTCTGACGAGATTGTTCATACCGAAGTCATACCCGCTTTGCAGCCGGTAGCAATCCCATTCCAGGCCGCCGCCTAAGCCCCATTGGATATTCGCGCGGACTAACTCATCCGCCATCCGGTCGTACGTCTCGGTCGCGATGCCTTGCCCTTTCAGCCAAGTCTCCGTCCCGGCGCTCAGGTGGTTCTGGATATAGTCCGTCTGCGCTATACCGATATGCAACTGCGGACCCGTGTAGAAGAATAAATTCAGTTTTTTCCAGAGCGGAATGGTGTAGTACGCCCGTACCGGGATGGTCAGGTTATGCGCTAAAACGCGATGTTGGATGTACTCCGTCTGAACCGACGGAGCGTCCATCGAACGCCAGTGTTGCTCTCTCTGACCGTACAGCAAGGTATAATACACACCCGTCTGCAGGCTGAAATGGATCGGCAGCAGGAACGTAAAAGTAGCGCCGACGCGTGCGCCGTGAAGGTACATCTCCGGGAAGGAGAGGCTGCGCGTACGTTGGTAGTGTTGCGCGTACCCCACCTCGATGCGGTATTCCACCCCAAACTGGTAACTCTCCTCGCGCTCTACTTTCTTCGTCGGATCGAAGAACGTGTTGTCTGCAATCTGGTACGCCGGTTTGTTAGGCTCGTCCGCCCACGCCATTCCTGCCCACAAACATGCCATGAAGAGGAGGATTCCTGTCTGTTTAGTCCTTAAACTGCCCATTTGTTTCATAATTTGGCTGCAAAATTACTGCTTTTTTTTGAAATATGCAAAAAAAATTGTATCTTTGCACTCGATTTTGTATCATGACCTATACTTTTCGAGAAATAGTGCCCTATTATAAGCGAAATCTCAAAGTCGCTTTTCCCGTCATGCTCACCCAGCTCGGCGCGGCTTTGGTCGGTCTCGCGGATAGTATCATGGTGGGGCATTATGGTACGGCGGACTTGGCGGCGGTCAGTTTCTCCAATGCCATCTTCTTTACTGTCATGGTCTTTGCCATGGGAGCAGTCATGGGTATCACGCCGCTCGTGGGACACGTGCACGGCCGTCTCGAGAAACTCCTCCAGCTGTCCGCGCCGGCCGAAGAGATTGCCCACAAGCATGAGCAGGTCTCTTCGTATCTCGCTAACGGACTCATTTTCACGCTCCTCATGTGCCTGGCGTCTCTTTTGTTGCTGGCGCCCTGTATCCCCTATCTCGATGCGTTCGGCCAGGAACCCGTGGTTATCGCGTGCGCGCGCCCGTACTATATATTAATAGTGCTCTCTATCATCCCTTTCCTGCTTTTCTGTTTCAGTAAGCAGTTCCTCGAGGGATTGGGCAACACCACGGTCGCGATGGTGATCACGCTCGCGTGCAACCTCTTGAATATTCTCCTTAACTGGGTCTTCATCTTCGGTCATTGGGGCTTTGAACCCATGGGAGCCAAGGGTGCCGGCATCGCTACCCTCATTGCCCGCGCGCTCATGCCCCTCTGCTTCTTTGCCGTCATGTTCTGGAAGGCGGATTGGCGCAGATATATTGTCTCCATGCGTACGCGGATGATCACCCGCCGCGAGATTGAGCACCTGCTGGCGATCGGTACGCCTATCGGACTGCAGTCTTTTGCGGAGGCTTTCCTCTTCACCGCCTCTTTCGTCATCATCGGCTGGATCAGCAAGGAAGCCCTGGCGGCGCACCACGTCGCCAACCAGATGTGTGACCTCACTTTTATGTTGGCGCAAGGCATCGGAGCAGCTACTACCATCCGCGTCTCCCATCAACTCGGCAAAGGCGACCTCCACGCTGTGCGAATGGCATCCACCGCCTCCATCCATCTCTGTCTTCTTATGAACACGATCGGCGCAAGTATCATGTTTTTCTTCCGCTACCGGATCCCTTATATCTTCACCAACGACCCCGAGGTGGCTAATATCGCCTCTTCCTTGCTGGTGATAGGCGCGCTCTTCCAGTATGCCGACGGACTCCAGTGTATCGGAGCCGCCATGCTGCGGGGTATCCAGGACGTACGCGTCCCCATGCGTATCGCCCTCTTCGCCTATATAGGTGTCGCCCTGCCCCTCGGACTATGGCTCACTTTCCCTGCCGGCCTTGGCGCCAAGGGTATGTGGATGGCGTTCGTGATAGCCCTTGCGATCCCTGCCGTCCTCTTCCACATACGGTTTAATAGACAACTAAAACGACTGAAATATGAATCAAAAAGTCTTTGACATCTTTGCTGAGATCTGCAAAGTCCCCCGTCCCTCCAAGCACGAGGAGCAAATCAGCCGCTGGCTGCAATCTTTCGCCGCTTCCCATGGTATCGAGTGTGTCGCCGATGAGGCGATGAACGTCATCATGCGCGTCCCCGCTACACCCGGTTACGAGGACCGTGAGGGCGTTATCCTCCAGGCACATATGGACATGGTTTGTGAGAAGAACGGCGATGTCGCCCATGATTTCATGACCGATCCTATCGAGACCTATATCGACGGCGAGTGGCTCAAAGCCAAAGGCACCACCCTCGGCGGCGATGATGGTATAGGTATCTCCATGGCGCTCGCGGCTATCACCGATCCCGAGCTCCCGCACCCCGCTATCGAGTGTCTCTTCACCGTTGATGAAGAGACCGGTCTCACCGGCGCCATGAAGCTCCGGGACGGCATGCTTCGCCATAAGCGCCTCATCAACCTCGACTCCGAAGACGACGGCCAGATCTTCATCGGCTGCGCCGGCGGCATCGACACCCTCGCCAAGATGCACTATGACCCTATATCGCTCTGTCAGCCCGAAGGGCGGTCTGTCAGCGAAGCGGTCTGTCAGCGCAGCGGTCTGTCAGGCGAAGCCGGTCTAATAGCCATCCGACTTTCAGTCGGTGGCTTATTGGGCGGCCACTCCGGCGATGATATCAACAAAGGCCGCGCCAACGCCAACCAGATCCTCGTCTGGTTCCTCGCGCGTATCATCCCCCAGACAGAAGTCCAACTCGCGTCCATCAACGGCGGTAACCTCCGCAATGCCATCGCCCGCGAAGCGGAAGCCGTCATCGCCATCCCCATGGCTTTCAAGGAGCAGATCCGCATAGAGTGGAACCATTTCGTAGCGCAGATGGAGCAGGTCTTCGGCGCCGTGGAGACGGACATGCGCCTCGATCTCGAGACAACCGACATGCCCGAGACCTTCATCCCTGCGGACAAGGCCTACCGCCTCGTCATGGCGCTCTGCGAGTGCCCACACGGCATGATCGCCATGAGTCATGACATCCCCGGCCTCGTCGAGACCTCCACCAACCTCGCCTCCATCAAGATGAAGCAAGAATCGCAAATCCAGTCTGTCAGCCCGGAGGGCGGTCTGTCAGCGCAGCGGTCTGTCAGCGATAGCGGTCTGTCAGCGGAGCGGTCTTACTTCGTAGAAGTAAACACCTCCCAGCGCTCTTCCAAAGAATCCTCCAAGCACCATCTCAAATGGGTCGTGGAGCAGGCGCTCTCTATGGCTTGCGACGAAGTGACCCACGGCGACGGGTACCCCGGATGGACTCCCAACACCTCTTCGCCGCTTCTCGACATCACCAGGAAAGCCTATATCGACCTCTTCAAATCCGAGCCCAAAGTGCTGGCGATCCATGCCGGTCTGGAGTGCGGACTCTTCCTCGAGAAGTACCCCTATCTCGACATGGTCTCCATCGGTCCGCAGATGTACGGCGTCCACTCCCCCCAGGAGTGTCTCTCCATCCACTCCACCGACCGCTGCTATTCCTGGCTCTGCCAGATCCTCAAGACGATGTGATCTAACTGCCTACCATCATGAAAAACTTTTTATCACTACTGATCTTCTCATTCTGCGTGGTAGCGCTTATGGCGACCGACCGGAAGGTGCCGGAGCCGATCGACACGCTCCTCGAGCGCTTTGACCACAAACCCGGACTGAAGACGGCGCAGGCCTTCTTTGCCTACATGGATAAGGAGGAGTTTATGGACGAACCGGTGGTCTTCACCGCCGCCACGCCTCTCGACACGATGAAAGCCCTCGTGTGGTACTGGGCGGGCGAGTGGTATTATGCCGAGCAGGACTACCCGCGCGCCGAGAAGAACCTCCTGCGCGCACTCGAGCTGATGGAGTACGCCGATGAGAAATCCATCTCCGACAACCTCGCGATGTTAGGCCTCGCCTACATGCGGCAGTCGAAATACGACGAGGCGCTGCATTATATGCGCCGTTGCTACCAACTCGACAGCAAGAGCGGCGACCCCGATCGCATCTCTTCCTCCCTGAACACCATCGCCGGAACGCTTCTCGCGGCGGGCAATCCCGAGGAGGCGGAGGGCTATATCCTTCGAGCTGTCACCTACGCCAAGCAGGCGAATAACCCCTCTCGCAGGGCGGTCATCTACGGCATGGCGAGCGAGATTGAGAACCGCCTCGATCATCAGGACCTGGCGCTCCTTTATGCCGACAGCGCATGCATGGTGGAGGCTACTACCGGCAACCGATACAAGATGGCGGTACGCCAGGCGCAGAAAGCCTCTATCCTCGTAGGCATGCAGCGGTATGACGAGGCGGAGCGGATCTTAGGCGACGTCGTGCCGTTCTTCCGGCAGTCTGGCGACCAGCTCTCTCTGGCGATAGCCCTGAATAAACGCGGTAAGGCGGCGAGCGGTCTGGGCCATGAGGAAGAGGCGGTGACCTACCTCTCCGAGGCGATCGACATCTGCCGCCGGATCGGTAATCCCTATAACGAGGCGTACGCCCAACGCGCGATCTACGAGATCCTCTATAAGTCCAACCCCGATGCCGCGAGGGTTCATCTGGAGCGGTACCACCTGCTCAAGGACTCCCTCTACTCGCATGCTACAGCCGAGCAGGTAGCCCGCTTCAACGCAGAGTTCGGACGCGATGAGCTGGAGAAAGAGAAAGAGCAACTCACCCGCAGCAACCACCGCCTCGTAGGTATTGGAGTAGCGGTCGGCGTGGGCGCGATACTCTGTATCCTCGGCTCGCTCATCTGGTTCCGCAAGCGCCAGAGCAAGACCAACGAGCTGCTGAATACCGTCATGACGGAGCTCAACGAAGCGCGTCGCTCTCCGGCGCCGGCACCTGAACCGGAACCCGAGCCTGAACAAGCACCCGAACCCGAAGAAAATGTGGAATATTTGACGCAGGAGGACAAAACTTTCCTCAAGAAACTCATCCTCTCCGTCACGCAAATGATGGATCATCAGGCGGTTACGGTCACTCAGATCGCCGACAAGATGTGCATGTCGCCCAAGACTCTCAACCGCCGGGTGAAGTATCTCACCGGCGAAGGTGCCAAGCGATATATGATGCGCATCCAGCTCGAGCAGGCACGTATCATGTTGCTCCAGGATCTTGATATTCCTATCGTCGAAGTAGGTAACTGTTGTGGCTTCGACGACCATAGTTCGTTCACCAGAACCTTCACCCAAAACGTCGGAATGTCCCCTTCAGACTACCGTTTAAACCGCGGAAAAATGATAAATTAGGCACTTTGTCCGATTTTGTAAAATAATTGTCCGCTTTTGCAAAAGCAATTTCGGAAATTTACACTACTTTTGCACCCGAATTCAATCGGGTGCTTTTTGTGCTGTTTACTCGGGCATGGAAAACAAGAAAAATGACAATCAATCTACGCAGGAATCATCCTCTGTTTCGCAGCATCGTCATCAGGAAGCGAAAGACTTTACCAAGGAGGTGATCGAAGAGTTGTTCTCGTCCGACAAGTCCGACGCCGCCAAATCACCCGCGCGCACGCCCGATAAAAAATAGTTACATGCAATATATAGTATAGCGAACTTACAACGAATCAAAAATAATTAACCGAGGGGCAACCCTCACAGTATTAACTAAAACTCAAATTATTATGAGAAAAACATTCACATTACTGATTGCCCTCCTGGCGCTCTCACTCACCGCCTGGGCACAATCACCCACAGTCATTACGTGGGATGCATCTGACCTTGCAACGGTCAATCTTACTATGGGGCATACAGAGTCTCAAGAAATTGATCACATCACCGTCACTCTTGGTTATCAAGACGCGGTGAATGATTACTGCCATTTCTTTTATCAAGGTGCCCCCTACAATCATTGCGCTTTCTCTATGCGAGACAATGGGTCGCTCACTTTTGTTCCCGAGTCAGGTTTGCTGACAAGCATTGTTATTACCTGTGATTTATTACCATCTGATATGACATTACCCTCCGGATGGAAATGGGTTAGTGAACATAGCCAACTTAAATGGACAGGTAGTGCCGCCTCTGTACAGTTGATGGGAGATGGTTCTTCTACGAATCTCACTTCTGGCCAGATTTCTTCCATCGTGTTTACTGTTTCCGGCTTCGTTCCCACTACGACATGGGCAGGCAATGACCTCACAAGTGTCAATGTTGAAATGGAGAATGGAGTAGTTGCTCAAGGCGCAAACCAATCTCAAACAGTGAATGACATCACTATCACTGCGAATGCTCCGACTAATGTGACTGAGGATGATTATAATTATAGTTATTTTGGTACATACTTCGATGAATACGATAGCAATAATAACAGCACTAACCTCTCTGTCTCTGGTGAAGGATCGCTCACTTTTGCTCCCGCTTCAGGCAAATTGAAAAAAATTGTCATTACTTGCGGTACAGCAATGGATGCAAACCATATAAATAACGAAAATGATGAATGGAACTGGGATCCTAATACATCAAAACTTACATGGACGGGCGAAGCCACATCAGTAGTTATGACCCCCGCAGATCCAGGAACCGGATTCGGATTCATGAATATATCATCCGTTGTGTTCACAGTGACTTCTGAAGAACCCTCTGTCGACCCGACTCCTTCTGGAGCAAGTATCATTTGGGAGCAAAGACAAGTAAGCCATGTGAATTTCACTTACAATGCTACATCGCCTGTAATCAAAAACATTATTCTGTCATTGACAGAAACCAGCAATAGTGGATATTATTCTTTCAGTGACAGCCAACTTTTGATACAAAACAATGCAGATTTGAAGTTTAAGTCTATTGTTGGAAACCTCACTGGTATCGTGATTACATGTAGCAGTGCAGATCATCACGCGGATCTTCCAACATCTTGGGAGTATGATGCAGTGGCTCAAACCTTTACGTGGGCTGGTGATGCAGAGGAGGTTACTCTCACCGGAGATATATACGCTACCATTTCTTCCATTGAGTTTACCTACACACCGGCTGAGGCGCCCCGTTTAGGTGAGGCGTTCTGGGATGGATTAGGACAGAAATACGTGATTACAGGTGCACACACGGCTAAAGTGCCTCAACAAACCATCTACGGAACGCTGGATATCCCTGCATCGGTTATAGACCAAGATGTTATCTATTATATCACCGAGATTGCAGATAATGCATTTAAAGACAATGACCATCTTTCCAATGCATATATCGGAGAAAACATTGCCCGCATCGGTGCACATGCCTTTGATGGCTGTCTCCGCATGTATGAGGCCCAAACAAACAGTTACGTAGTCGATGAGATTGGCGATGAGGCATTCAAGGATTGCAAACTTATGTATGCCTTCTCATGTTACACCTATACCCCTCCTGTACTCGGCACGAATGCATTCTCCGGCGACGGACTTTTGAATCACATTAACGTGTATTACGATGCATTACCCGATTATCGGATCGCAACCAATTGGTCCAGTTATAACAGCAAGATTAGCGTACTTGGTAGTGATGCAGCAGTAGGCGATGTATTCTTCTACCTTGACCAAATGACACAAAACATCTATGCTGTCACTTCCACCTCTCCGAAGGAGGCAAAGGTAATGCCTTATACCTCAGACATCAAAGCCATTTATCCCGTTTCCCGCGAGGGGTCATTGATCATCCCTGAGAAAGCATACTATATGGGTAGCGAATATGCAATTACGGGTATCGGAGCCAATGCCTACACAGGTGAGACAGGCATCACTATGGTCATCATGCCGCAGAATGTGAAGACCATCGAAGCCGGTGCGTTCCTTGGTTGTACCAATGTGGAGAAGGTGTACTTCCTCTGGGACGACCTCTCTGGCATCACATGGGCAGATGGCGCAGAAGGAAAAGGCAATGAGTTCGATGCAGACACCAAGATCTTTGTACCTAAAGGCATGTTAGCGACTTATCAAGCATGGGCTCCCGCATGGGCAAGTCGCATGGTTGGAGGTGATGTTTTGGATGTGGAGGCTGCCGCACCGGACCCGGAGGACACAGAACATTTTGGACAGTACTATCGCACTTTCTATGATGGTTCTTCCGATTATATGATGCCTGCCGGTGTATGGGCGTATGCGGGTTATGTGCGGAACAACGAATTCATCCTGCGTCCTATAGCATTTGACGGACAGACCCTTCCTCGCAGAACAGCGGTTGTCCTTGGGTCGCAAACGGCTGAATACCGACTGATTCCTATGGGCAATGATGCTCCTCTATATACCGGCCAGAATGAGCTTAGAGGTACGGATGAGGACCTCGCAGTAAGTTCGCTGCCTGTTGCCGACCAAGACAAAGTTTATGTACTCGGTAAAGAAGCTTGGATTGGAGAAAACCGTCAACCGGGCATGGGTATGTATAAGTACACCGGTTCGACATTAGGTGCACACAAGGCATATCTCATCTATAATGGCACCGGTTCCGGTTCAAGCAATCAGCAAAATGCTCCGATACGCTTCCTCTTCAATCGTGAAGAACAGGCTACGGGCTTTGAGAATGTTCAAGAGGGTAATTCATCCTGCTCCAAGATCCTGCGTGACGGTCAGTTGATCATCATTAAGGACAACAAGGAGTACAACGCGCAAGGTCTAATCATAAAATAAGGAGGACACTACTATGACAAAAAATATGTATATCCAACCCTCTGTTTCCGTAACAGAAATGCTGATGGTTCAAACTCTGTGCGCAAGCGGTGATTCGGGTTCTACAACCTTTTCACCGTTCGACCCGGACAAGAAAACGCCTGTACAGCTGTAATCAAATCAGCAAATCAACCCTGGCGTAGAGACCAACGTCCAGTGGTAATTATCCCAACTATTTCATTTTTTCAAAGGGAGCGGCCGCAAGACCGCTCTCTTGTTTTTTGTAAAATCCCCATAAATAGGTATTGCACATGTCCGCAAAAAGCAGTAATTTTGCAGTCGCAAAATTTTAACAAGCAGAAGACAGCATGCAGAATATCAAAATCGCCGTCATAGGCCTGGCTCAGAGCGGCAAATCCGCCCTCACGTCCGCCCTCCAGAAACTGGCGGACAAAGATGCGCATGACCTGCAATTCACGGAGGTGCACAACCCCGACGAGCTGCACGGTCATTCATATGACGTGGTGCTTCAGGTGGTGGACTCCACGAGGCTTGAGGAGTCGCTTCTCCTCACTCCGCACATCATCGACGAGCATGAGAAGATCGTCCTTGCCATCGGCCGTTACGACCTCTTGCTGGCAACCGACCACTCGCTGGATATCCCGAAAATGCAGCAACTCATCGGTGTACCCACCTGCCGCGTGTCGGTGCGCAAGAACTATGGTCTGGAGGAGTGCCTGACGTTGATAGAAGACACAGCGGCTAAGCCGCTTTCTACGGCGCACCCGATCTATCACCTTCGCGACCAGGGCGACGACGACGCCTACCGCGCCTACGTCCATGGTGTCCTCACCCAGACGCTGACTCACGCCAAGAACGACCCGCACCGGACGCGTCTGGAGAAGATCGACAAGGTTCTGACCAACCCTTGGCTCGGCTTCCCGATTATGATGGCAGTGCTGTATTTCGTGTTCTGGTGCACCTTCACCCTCGGCGCTTATCCGCAGGAGTGGATAGAGAACGGCATCAACGCGCTCTGCGAGCTCGCTCATGCGCACATGGCGGACGGCTGGTTCTCGGGTCTGCTCATCGACGGCGTGCTGCAGGGCGTAGGAGCCGTGCTTGCCTTCCTGCCGAATATCATCATCCTTTTCTTCTTCATCTCCCTCATGGAGGACTCGGGCTACATGGCGCGCGAGGCGTTTATCATGGATACCGTTATGCACCGCGTCGGTCTTCACGGACGTTCCTTCGTGCCGATGCTCATGGGCTTTGGTTGTAACGTACCGGCGATCATGGCGGCGCGCGACATCCAGAACCCCAAAGACCGTGTGCTGACGATGCTCATGGTGCCGTTCATGTCCTGTTCGGCGCGGCTGCCGGTATATATGCTCTTCGTAGATACTTTCTTTGCGGACTATAAAGCCCTCGTCATGATCTCCCTCTACGCGATAGGTATCTGCCTGTCCGTACTCTTTGCCGTGGTGATGAAGAAGACCCCGTGGTTCCGGCAGGATGACGACGACTCCGTCAACGAGTTGCCGGAGTTCCGTCTGCCCAAGGCCCGCGCCACCGCTGCGCATATCTGGGAACGTGTGGCGGACTACCTCCAGAAGATATGTACCGTCATCCTCTGGGCGTCGATCATCATCTGGGCACTCGAATACTTCCCCTCGCAGGACCTCAACGACCTCGAGAACTCCTATCTGGCGATGATCGGCAAGGCCGTCTCGCCGCTCCTGGAGCCGCTTGGCTTTGACTGGAAGATGTCCGTCTGCCTCCTCACCGGTCTGCCTGCCAAGGAAGCCATCGTCTCCACCCTCGCTATCCTCTATGGCGGCGATATAGCTACCGCAGGCTTCACGCCTCTCACGGCGTTCTCTTTCCTGCTCTTCGTCCTGCTCTATTTCCCTTGCGTAGCGACGATAGCTACCCTCCGCCGCGAGGCAGGAAAAGTATGGGCGTGGTTCACCGTCTTCCACTCCCTCGCCCTCGCCTGGCTCGTCTCCTTCCTCGTCTTTCAGATAGGATCTCTACTAGTGCCCTAGTACCCTAGAACCCTAGTATCCTGGTACCCTGGAAAAAAAATTATACAATTATGAAAAAATATCTTTTTATTATCATCTGTTCTGTATTCTGTGCTCTGTCAGTGAGCGCAGCGAACGGTCCTGCGAAGCGGTCTAACCGCCAGACGGTTGTCCTCTCCTGCGACCTCCATTGTCAGGGTTGTTGCGATAAGATCATGAAGAATATCGCTTTCGAGAAAGGTGTCAAGGATCTGGTCTGCGACCTCGATTCCAAGACCGTCACCCTCACCTATGACACGACCAAGACCGATCTCCCGACGCTCCTCAAGGCTTTCGAGAAGATCCACAAGCCCGCGAAGGTAAAGGAGCCCGAGAGCCAAGAGCCGAAAGCCAAGAGTTCCAAGACGGACGCCGACTCCGGCGCCTCCACTCCTTATTAAATCACGCGCATACGCCTACGCGCATGCGCATAATAAAAACAGACGCCCGTCGGACGTCTGTTTTTTGTTTGGGGCCCCCGATGCATGCAAGCATGCAGTGGGGAAGCGTAGATCAAGACATAGGCGCCATCGAGCGGTGGAACCGCGAGTCGCGCGAAGTCTTAGATTAAGCTTACTTGAGTTCTGCCAAGTATTTGATAGTACGTACCATCTGGCTGGTGTAGCTGTTCTCGTTGTCGTACCAGCTAACAACCTGTACCTGATAGGTATCCTCGTCGATCTTAGCAACCATAGTCTGGGTAGCATCGAAGAGCGAACCGAACTTCATACCGATTACATCGCTCGAAACGATCTCATCCTCGGTGTAACCGAAGCTCTCGGTCTGAGCAGCCTTCATGGCTGCGTTGATACCCTCTTTGGTGATGTCTTTACCCTTAACTACTGCTACCAGGATAGTGGTCGAACCCGTAGGAGTCGGAACGCGTTGTGCGCTACCGATCAGCTTGCCGTTCAACTCCGGAATAACGAGGCCGATAGCTTTTGCAGCACCGGTAGAGTTCGGAACGATGTTCTGTGCACCTGCACGGCTACGACGGAGATCACCCTTACGCTGCGGACCGTCGAGAATCATCTGGTCGCCGGTGTAAGCGTGGATAGTGCTCATGATACCGCTCTGGATCGGAGCGTATTTGTGAAGAGCGGCTGCCATCGGAGCGAGGCAGTTGGTCGTACAAGAAGCTGCGGAGATAATCTTATCTGCCGGAGTCAGGGTCTTGTGGTTTACGTTGTAAACGATGGTCGGAAGGTCGTTTCCTGCAGGAGCAGAGATAACTACTTTCTTTGCACCGGCCTGGATATGAGCCTCTGCTTTAGCTTTCGAGGTATAGAAACCGGTACACTCGAGAACTACGTCGATGCCCAGCTCACCCCAAGGCAGCTCAGCTGCGTTCGGCTTAGCGTAGATAGTGATCTCCTTGCCGTCAACAGTGATCGAACCCGGAGTAACGACAGTCTTGCCGTCCTCTGCGAGAACTGCGTCCTTGTAAGTTACAGTGTGCTTGCCCTCACCGAACTTGCCTGCGAAACCACCCTGAGCGGTGTCATATTTCAGAAGGTGAGCCAACATTTTCGGGCTGGTCAGGTCGTTGATGGCAACTACCTCATAACCCTCTGCCTCGAACATCTGACGGAAAGCCAGACGACCAATACGGCCAAAGCCGTTAATTGCTACTTTTGTCATAATTGTAGATTAATTTAAGTTATTTGTGTATTAATTGTTTTTCCTTGTCAAAGCTCTTTTCTTTGAAAAGCGCCACAAAATTACTGCTTTTTTTGCACGTATGCAAATAATTCGTCCAAAAATCTTATTTTTGTAATCTTATTTTATCAAAAAGGCAGTCTAAAGCAGTTAAATTTTTCGTAAATCGAAAATGCGGCGGTCGGCGCTTGATGCGCCATAGTCTAATCGCCCAAATTCGTTCTTTTGTGCGAGCCCAAAGCCCGCCTTTGTCCGCTTAGCCTTCGTCCGGCACTTGATAGTGCCGCCCTACCGCCTTACAAAAATGCGCTTCGCTTACAAAAATGTCAAAAATCCATGCGGACAATATATACAACGCGCTGCATAGTTATTTTCTTTATTTTTGTGAGGGCTGCAAGCCCGTATTTTCGGATGCAGTCATTGTTGAGCCCATCGGGGCGTCAACAAGCGGAAAGGAATAGTAAGACGCGCTGCAAGCTCGCTTGTGAGCGCGGGTTAGTAGTCTTTTACGCTCAGGCCGCGTAGGCCAAAATGACTGCGCATTTTCGATTTACATCTCCGTCTCTTCGATTTACTACCCTAAAATACTTTTATTACGCCGTTTTC
>ONEG01000027.1 GCA_900316845.1 uncultured Bacteroidales bacterium | reverse complement strand
GAAAACGGCGTAATAAAAGTATTTTAGGGTAGTAAATCGAAGAGACGGAGATGTAAATCGAAAATGCGCAGTCATTTTGGCCTACGCGGCCTGAGCGTACTTGCTAATTAGGGCGCACTCACAAGCGAGCTTGCAGCGCGTCTTACTATTCCTTTCCGCTTGTTGACGCCCCGATGGGCGACAACATGACTGCATCCGAAAATACGGGCTTCGCCCTCACAAAAATATAGAAAATAACCCCCTTCCAACCTCCCCAAGGGGAGGAGGAAACGCCGCATTTTCGATTAAAAGAAAATTAATAGAATAGATATGAAACTGGTATTTGCATCGAATAATGCGCATAAGCTAAGCGAGGTGCGGGCAATGATGCCGGCTGGCGTCGAAGTGCTCAGCCTCCATGAGATCGGCTTCGAAGCCGAGATAGAAGAGACCGGCAAGACCCTCGAGGAAAACAGCCTCATCAAAGCCAAAACCGTTTGGAATTGGATAGTCGAAAGTCGAAAGTCGAAAGTCGAAAGCATTGATGGTGTGTTTGCGGATGATACAGGACTGGAGATCGATGCGCTGAACGGCGAGCCGGGCGTCTATACCGCGCGATGGGCAGGTTCGCCCGCGGCCAACCGCGCGAAGGCTTTGCGGGAGTTGGAGGGCAAAGACAATAGAGATTGCCAGTTTAGGACGGTGATTACATTATTGATGAATGGTGACGCTCCGCTTAATGGTGGAATGATTCAGGTAGAAGGCATCGTACGCGGACGGATCGCCGAGAAGGAGTTCGGCGAAGGAGGGTTCGGATACGACCCCGTCTTCATTCCCGAAGGCTACGACAAGACCTTCGGAGAGCTGCCCGCTGAACTGAAGAACCACATCAGCCACCGCGCAAGAGCGATCCAGGAACTCATAAGAGTTTTGAATGATGGAATGATGGAATGATGGAATGATGGATTGATGGAATGATGGAATGATGGATTGATGGATTGATGGAATGAAAAGAATAATCATTATATTGTGCTGTATCGCTACGGTGACGTACGTGTATGGTCTAGGATGGACCACATATTTTGCTTACAATCAGGTTACGCAGATCGCTATGTCACCGGATCAGGTGTACGCCGTTTCGGACGGCAGTCTCTATAGTGTGGAGAAAGCCACGGAGCAGGTACGGATATACACCAGCCAATCGGGATTGCATAGCGCCGGCATCTCCTGCATCCATTACGACGAAGCGGGAGCACAGCTCATCATCGTCTATAAGACCGGCAAGATAGATATGTTGCGCCCGGACGGGGTTCAGTATATAAGCGATCTCTACGACAAAGATATGACGCAGCGCAAGACCGTGAATAACATCACTATTCTCGGTCGTACAGCGTATCTGTCCACCGCCTACGGCGTGCAGACGATGGACCTGAGGCAGAACAAGTTAGTCGATAGCTACTGGCTGCGCCCAAACGGTGCGGAGACGGATGTACAAGACGTAGTGATCCTCGGCGACAGTATCTATGCCTTCACGACCGACAGCCTCTTCTGCGCAAGAATGAGCGATAACATCGTCGATTACCGGTTCTGGAAACGCGAGTTACGCTCCGGACGTATCGCACCGGATCCGGAGAAAGGTATTCATTATCAGGACGCGAACAGCGACTGGTACGCCGGCGGTGCAGAAGGTATCGTCCGTATCACCGCTACCGAACGGATGGCTTATAAACCTGCCGGACCGTCATCAAACATCCCCTACAGCCTCACCGCCAGGAACGGAGAGTTATGGGTAGTACCCGGCGGACGATGGGCGTCGCAATATTTCCGTCCCGGCATAGTAATGCACTATAACGGCGAGCAATGGGTAAACATAGAGACTGCGCACATACAACCCAAGACCGGCCTTCAGGCCCTGGATTTCGTAAACACAGCCGTCGATCCGCGCGACCCGAAGCACATTTTCGTTACGAGTTACGGCACAGGCCTGTATGAGTTCCGCGCAGACACCCTCGTAAAGCACTACCTGCCGGCGGAAGACAATACGATCGTCGCTGTCATCCCTGCGAATCCGCAGTTTTACACGCGATTGGATTGTGCTTTCTTCGACGGAGATAATAACCTATGGTTCTTCACCACGGGTAGCGACAAACAGCTACAGTGTCTGGACTCCGACGGACAATGGCACGCTCTCACCCTCCGTACAAGCAGCGGAGTACCGATGGCGCTTCCTACTCCTACGGGGTTGTTGGTCGATAAAAAGAATCCGGATCATAAATGGTTCAGCGTCGGCCGCGAGGTGGTAGGCGTGACCCTTATGGACGACGGAGGTACCCGATGGGACGAAGCAGACGACCGCTACTACACACGCGACAAGTGGACAGACCAACACGGCAGGACCTTCCAACCGCAGCTGTTCTACGGTATTGCGCAAGATGCCTTGGACCGTCTATGGATCGTGACCACACAAGGCGCCGCCTATATCGAAAGCGGAACAGATTTCTTCCACTCGGACGCTATCGTACGCCCGGATTTTGAAGACGAGAACGGCGAGAACCCGATCACGACACAGAGTATAAAAGCCATCACCGTGGACACAGAGGGACAGATATGGATAGGTACGAACGACTTGGGAGTATATGTCTTAGACAGCACCGCGACGGAGATTACGGCGCATTATACCTCTGAGAACTCCGCCATGCCTGCTAACGGCATCGTATCGCTGGCAGCAGACGAAAACGGCGTAGTATGGATAGGAACGGCTGAAGGTCTGGTACGTTTCGACCCGAATGGCGGCGGAGAAGGACTGAAAGGCCAAACGACGGACGAAGAAGAGCACCCGGATGAAGGCAGTATGATGCGATGGCGGCTCCACCTGTCTTACAATAACCCCACAGAGATAGTAGGAACACGGGAACGTATCTTCGCTGTCGCGAACGGAGAGTTATACTCCTTTAACCGCGCGGACGAGGTTCTTGAATACTGGGATCAGAGCAAGGGACTGAACGGAACAACCATCTCGCATATATGTCAGGACAAGACCTCCGGAGACCTCGTAATCGCCTATAGCAACGGACGTATCGACCTCATGGACAGCGACGGCAATGTGCGCCAGATACCGGATATTTATACCAAAGCCGGTACCATTTCTACGCAGATCAACGCGGTTAGTTCAGGCGCAAAGAAGACCTATTTGGCCATGACGTTCGGCGTCGTCGCAATCGATTGCAAGCGAGGCGAAGTGAGCGACACATACTACGTCGGCCACGAAGCAACCAACCTGGAGATCCTGCAGGTAGTGGAACTTAACGACTCGATATATGCCTTCAGCAGCGACAGTGTGTACAGCGCCTGTCTGCATGACAATCTGGCGGATTATCATTTCTGGCATGCGAGCCACACCAGACTCAACGACCTGACCCATGCCGCTATCTATCGCGACGAGCTCTATTCCCTCCAAGACAGCTTGCTGTACCGCTATAAAAACGGCGCATGGGAACTCGTTGACAGCAAGAAGATCGATTGGATTCATGCGGGAGACGGCAAGATGTTGGTTTGCACGGAGAGCCATATCCTGTACGAGATGGACAACTCGGGAAAATTATCCGGCATATGCGACCGCTATACCATCAACGACGCCGTCTATAGCCAAGGCGAATACTGGTTAGGCGAGACCAGCTACGGATTGATCCGGCTGAACAGCAGCGGCGATGATTATTTCCACACGGAGGGTCCGAGTACCAATCTGGCGTATTCGCTTCACGCCGCACACGGACATATCTACTCGGTGAATGGCGGTCGTTGGGCATCCGAATACGCACGGCCGGCAAGGGTCAATATCTACGACGGGAACAGTTGGCGCAGCGTGTCCGAATACGAGATAACCACGAACCTAGGCAAAGTGATCATCGACCCCGTGAGCGTAGCGGTGGATAATCAGGACCCGGGGCACTACTATGTAGCAACTTACGGATGCGGAGTGATTGAGTTTAAAGACTTCGCGCCATACAAACTATACAACGCCGAAAACAGTACGCTCCGACCCGTTAACAGTACCATCAATCCGGATTTCTACACCCGAACCGACGGACTGATGATGGATAGCACGGGCAACCTATGGGTGATGAACGCCACAGAGATAGGCAAACCGCTGCATGTACTGACACCTGCAGGACAATGGGTTGGTCTGCCGATGCGAAGCGAGGGACAAGACCTGACGCTCACCACCCCGACAGGTATCCGGCCCGACAGGCGTGACGGACGCTACAAATGGATGTTAGACCAACGAGGAGAGAGACCCGGCGTGATTTTCCATTTCGATAACGGCACTCCGACTTCCGCTTACGACGACCATTGTATCAAGCGGAACACCTTCCTGGATCAGAACAATAATACCCTCACGCCGGGTTTCTTCTACTGCCTGGCGCAGGATAAGAACAACCGCATCTGGATCGGCACGGAAAAAGGCATCCTGATCATCCCCAGAGAGGTCGATTTCTTCACGTCCAACGCCTGCCGGCGCATCATCATTCCGCGTAATGACGGTACGGGTTTAGGCGATTACCTCTTGGGCGAAGAGCAGATACGGTGCATCGTCGCGGACGAAGGCAACCGGATGTGGATCGGTACCGCCGGCTCAGGTCTCTACCTCATCGAAGACGATACCATCACCGTGGCGCATTTCACGGAGACGAACTCCCTGCTGCCGTCCAACTTTATCATGACCTTGGCACTCGTCCCCGAGACCGGTGAGTTATTCGTAGGTACGGACAAAGGTGTCGCATCCTATCGCAGCGACGCGAGCGAAGCCAAAGAGAACATGTCCGGCGCATACGCCTACCCGAACCCGGTACGTCCGGATTACGGCGGAATGATCACCATCACAGGGCTCATGGACAACTCCGAAGTGCGCATCATCGATGCCAGCGGAGGGTTAGTATGCCGCACGCGCAGCCATGGCGGCACCGCCGTCTGGGACGGCAAACTGCCGGACGGACGCAGAGCCACACCGGGCGTCTATACCGCCCTTTGCAACGCGAATGGAGGGCACGCGGCGGTGAAGATTTTAGTGATACGATAAGATGTCAGACAAAGCCAAAACAGTATTTAGCAGTGCAGTATTATTCCTTATACTGCTTTTCCCGAATATCTTAGCGTGCTTTGTAGCCGACGACTTGTCCTCCCCTCTCAAATCCATCGCTTATCTGACAGTAGTATGTATCGGTTTATTTATTCCGATGCTCTTTCTACGCAGGAGGACATATTTTATCGTGACCGGTGCGCTTACTCTTTTCTGCGCTCCGATAGAGATCGCCAGTCTGTACCTGAACCATAACCCTGCGACAGCTACGTTTGTCGGACTTTTTTATTCCACCAACTGGGAGGAAGCAACCGGTGTATTGAGTGTTGTATGGCCTTTAGCTTTTTGCACCTTGACCGTTTGGGTGGGGTATTTCGTATTGGCGAGCCGTCAACCAAACGAGTGGATTATTCCACGCCAAGTCAGTTTATGGACGGCGTGTATCGGTTTGCCTCTTCTCTTGACAGGCGCTCTTCTCTTCTTCTATCAGTATGCGCGTGATATAAACAATATACAGGATAAAAAAGAGGCTGTCACATTTGCCAAGGATTTGATTTTAATGAAATTCAACAAGATCTATCCTTATAACATTTATCTGAATACCCAATCCGTCCTTACCAACCGCTATAACGCCAAACGTGCCCAAAAAGAATTGTCCACATTTCATTTCGGAATCGAAGCTCCGGAGGACACCTCGCCGGAATTATACATCCTTGTGATCGGTGAAGCAGCCAGAAGCGAGAATTTCTCACTGAACGGATATAAGCGGGAGACGACGCCACGACTACAACACCGGAAGAACCTCATCAGCTATCCGGACATGTACTCACAAGCGGGTACCACCGAAGAATCTGTCCCCCACATGATCAGCCGTATCACTGCTTCCGACAAAGAGTCTCTTAACACTGAGAAAACCCTTCCCGAGGCGTTTCAAGAGGCAGGTTTTCAGAGTATTTGGATTACCAATCAATCCCGCGTCCTATGTATAGAGCGTACTCTGGAGGCTGTGGACCAACGATATGAGACTGGAAAAGACATGAGTACCGCCAATAACTACGACGAATACCTGCTCTCACACTTGCAAAAGAGTCTGACAAACAGAAGTGAGAAACAATTTATAGTCTTGCACACAATGGGTAGTCATTGGCGATACGACACACGCTATCCGGAATCTTTCGAGCGATATACACCCGCCCTTGGCCGCGATTTCACCTTATCCATGATTAAACCTTCCAACCGCCAGAGGCTTGTGAACGCCTATGACAACACGATTTTATATACAGATTATTTCCTGGATTCTCTCATATCGATTGTTGAAAAAGAACATATACCGGCCTTGGTGATGTACATGTCTGACCACGGCGAAAACCTTTACGATGACGAGCGCAACTTTGTGCTACACGGAAACTACAGGGTGAGTCGGTGGCTTTTTCACGTACCGCTGATAGTGTGGTACAGCGATGAGTATGCATCATTGCGTCCGGAGAAGATTGCCCAAGTACAGGCACATAAGGACAGTCGCGACAACTCGTCGGTTCTCTTTGAATCGATGACAGATGCCGCCGGATTGCATTATAAAAACGATACTGCGAGTGACGCAGTGATGCGTACCCGCAGCATTTTCTCCAAGGATTACCGCGCTCCCGATACGATTTATGTGCTCTCGTCAAATGGCGCGTGTGTCGCCTTTGAAGAGTAACAACTACCCCTTTATCAGTTTCATGAACTCCTCGCGGGTCTTGGCTTGATTGAAGACCCCGGTGAAATCCGAAGTGACGGTCATGGCGTGTTGTTTCTGTACGCCGCGCATCTGCATGCATAAATGCTCCGCCTCGATGACTACCATCACTCCGAGGGGATCAAGGGTGTTCTGGATGCACTCCTTGATCTGGGTCGTGAGGCGTTCCTGGACCTGTAGCCGCCGCGCGAAGACATCTACCACGCGGGCTATCTTACTCAGTCCCGTGATCCGCCCGTTGGGGATATACGCCACGTGCACCTTGCCGAAGAACGGCAGCATGTGGTGTTCGCAAAGGGAGTAGAAATCGATATCTTTGACCACCACCATCTGGCGGTAGTCCTCCTCAAAGAGCGCCGAGCGAAGAATCGCCTCCGGGTCCTCGTTATAGCCCTTGCAAAGGAACTGAAGGGCTTTTCCTACCCGATGCGGCGTCTTGACCAGGCCCTCGCGGGTCGGGTCTTCACCTATTTGCGTCAGGGTCTTTGATACCGCCCTGGCGATCTCGTCTGTCACCTGCTGAGAGGGATGAAATTCCTGCAGATCCATTATTGCAACACTTGTATTTTATCGCGCACAATATACGTTTCTCCCATCAATTCGGGATATTGCGCCACGACGATTTTCTTATACTCCCGTGCCTCTTCGTAGGTACGGAAATCTCCCACACGCACTTTCCAGAACGGCGGCAGATACTGGACATAGACGGACTGCGTGAGGGTCTCTTTGACCTTCTCCTCCAGCTCCAGCGCCTCGCCTTTCGCCGTCTGCTGCTGGTTGGAAGAGTAGATCTGGACGCGATAGCCGTCCATCTCCACCAACTCGTGCTTACCGTGTATCGCTTCGTCCAAGAGTATCGACATCGTAGAGTCCTGCACGATCTGGATACCCGGTATCGAGTCCAAAACGGATAATAATATGACTAATATTAGTTTCATATAGGCTAAATCTCTAACGAATAACCAACTTATCACCAACTTATATCTAACGATTCAATGCAAATTCCGTGCCATCAGTAGCGGAACGATGAACCACCGACGAACTCGCGGAGGAAGGATGTAGGCGGAATCTCGCGCTCGGGAACCGGTACGAAATACTGCAGGAACTTCAGGAGCCTGTGCGCCTCGCTGTACTCGTCGCAGAACTTAGGCACCTCCTGTAGAATCGGTTCCGCATGGCGTTTCAATACCGCGAACTCGAAGATCAGCGCGGAGTTGAACATCACATCCGCTTCCTCCTGGAAGGGATAGACCCACTTGGTCTCGCCCCGGATGACCGACGGGCAGCGGGCAATCGTCTCGCGTGCCGAGAAACCGCGGTACTTATAGTCGCGCACGATGCGGCGCAAGAGACGGATATCCGTCGTCGGGATCCAGTTATGGTTATCGATATTGATGGTCGTCAGGGCAGACACGTAGATCTTATACGTCAGCTCGCGCGGCACGTCCGGCAGGATGCACGGATTGAGCGCATGCAGACCCTCGATGACGAGAACGGAGTTCTTCTGGAGTTTGAGCTTGTTGCCCTTGAAGACCCGCTCGCCTTTGGTAAAATCGTACGTCGGCAGGTTGACCTCTTTGCCCTCCAGCAGGTCCTTCATCTGCTCCCTGAAGAACGGCAGATCGACCGCGTTAACCGTCTCGAAGTCATACTGGCCGTTCTCGTCCTTCGGCGTATCCACGCGGTTGACAAAATAGTCATCCATGGAGAGCACCTCCGGCCTGATACCATCGACCAGCAGCTGGATCTGCAGACGCTTGGAGAAAGTGGTCTTACCGGACGACGAGGCACCGGAGATAAAGACGATCTTCGGCCGTTTGGCGGCGATAGAATCCGCTATCTGGGCGATCTTCTTCTCATGCAAAGCCTCCGCTAACTTGATCAGTCCGAAAGACTTGTTCTGCTTGCAGGCCACGTTGAAATCGTTGACGTTATTGATGCGCAGCAGTTTGTTCCAACGGTTGTACTCCTGGAAGATGGAGAACATCTTATCCTGCGGAATGGCATCCTCGAGGATGGTCGGGTTCGTACGGTTCGGGATACGCAGCAGCAGGCCGTCCTGGAAGGGCTGCAAATCAAACACATTGAGATAACCCGAAGACGGCAGAAGAACGTTCGTATAATAATCGATAAAATCCCCCATACGGAAATATCGGCAGTAGGGGTTTCCGAGCGCCTCGAAGATCGAAGACTCGTTGTTGTACCGCTCGGCGAACATGCGGATGACCTCTTTGGTCTGTTTCTCTTCCTCGTAGATCGGCCGGTTCTCCGCGATGATTTGGAGCATCCGCGCCTTGATAGCCTGTACCATCTCCGGCGTCACTACCGGCGGCTCTTTCTCGTCCTCGGAGTCCGTGTCCTTGGACTGATGCCATTGGAGCGTGCAGTAATACCCCTTGCTGATCGGGTGCTCGATACGCAGGTCGATGTCGGGGAACAACTCATTGATGGCGCAGGCCAACACCATATTTAGTGTACGCACGTACGCGCGCATGCCCGAAGGCGAGCTGGCGTCCAGAAACTCAATATCTTTGGGCTTATACAGCAGGAAATCGAGGTTCTCCACCTTATAGTTCACGTACGCAGCGATAATCGGATACGGCAACTGAATACCCAGCAGGTCTTTCAGTTCGATCAACGATATTCCGCGCGGCACATCGTGATACGCGTGCGTGTTCTTGCAATAAATAGTGATGGTTTGCTCCATAATGGTATAATGTTTTTCTAGTTGACGAGTTCGTCGATTCGTAACGCTTGTTCGAGCAGGGCGCGCATGTCCGAGAGCTTCACTTGGTTGGCCGCATCGGAGATGGCTTTGTCGGGATCGGGGTGCGTCTCGATGAACAGGCCGTCCACACCGACCGCTAACGCAGCACGCATCAGATACGGCACCATCGCCCGGTTGCCGCCGGTGATGCCCGCCTGCGACGAAGGTTGCTGCACCGAATGCGTAGCGTCGAAGATTACCGGACAACCGAACCGCCGCATCTCTACCAGTCCCGTCATATCGACTACCAGCCGGCCGTAACCGAAGGACGAACCTCTCTCCGTGAGCCACAAGTGCCCTTCTCTGCTTGCGCCGGGAGCCACCTGCTCAATCTTCTCTATCGCCCCTTTCATATCCCACGGCGCCATGAACTGGCCTTTCTTGACGTTGACAATCCGTCCTGTCTTCGCCGCCGCCTGCAGGAGATCGGTCTGACGGCTTAGGAACGCCGGTATCTGCAGCACATCGGCGACTTCCGCTACCGGCGCGCACTGCCAGGACTCATGCACGTCCGTCACGATCGGCAGGTCGTACATCCGCTTGACCTCCTCCAGGATCTTCAGCCCCTCGTCCATACCGATGCCGCGCGCCGACGCGGAGGTGCGGTTCGCTTTGTCGAACGAAGACTTGAAATAGAGGGTGATACCCAACTCATAGCAGAGATGATTCAAGGTCTCCGCCGTCTCCATGACGATCTCTCTATTCTCGATGGCGCAAGGCCCGGCAATCAGGAACATAAAGACATGTACGATTTGGTCATTTACAATGTACTATTTAGTCCACCGCGCGATAAGCTCTCGCCCACTGAACTTTCAGTTTACCTTCTCCGCCTTTCTCATTGCCCGGCAGCCAGCTCTGTGCGAAATAGAACATCGCCTCTTTGGGCAGACGATTCGGCAAGCGGAGTACCTCCATGTCGTTCACGAACCAGATCAGTTCGTTCTTCGTCCAGCGGAAGGTATAGACGTGGTACATCGAGCGGAGGACACCGGTCAGATCAACCATCTGGGTCTTCGGGCCATCGACATATCCCATCTGATGGGTAGAGCCGTTATAGTGATAGAGGGCTACCATCGGGCTACCTTGTTTGCCGGTCGAGAGACCGAAGAAATGGTGACCGATACCCTGCGTACGCACTTTCGCCATGAACATTCCCGACTCCTGCGCAAACGCCTCTTTGGTATTCATCACATCGGAGGTATACTCGAACACATGCTCCGTGAATCCTTTCTTCTCATCCCAAGCGACGGCTTTCTTGGTCTCCTGACGCGTCTCGAGGTCCATACGACCCTCGGCGAAGAAGGTGTTCTTACCGCCGTTATATGCCTGAAGCTCGGAGGTACGCGAGTGACCGTCTTTCATCGCAGGATTCGCATAACCGTAACCCGGTTTCCAGTTCTTGGAAGACGTCATGTCGTCGTCGAAAGACGGACGGAAGAGCTCTGCCCAGTCGATCTTCTCCTCACGGGACGTGAAATAGAACTTGATATCTTCGGAATTAGCCAGCTCCAGATAGCGTTTCTCGGTCTTGTACTCCTCGGAGTGCTCCCAGCGCTTGGCATCCGCCCAGAGCGCGTTACGCTGCTTGAAGTCCTCGGTCGAAGTCTCTTTCTCCAGCTCCGTAAGTTGTTTCAACTCCGGCGAGTTCAGCACTTTCTGGTAGTTCTTGTAGAACGCCGAACGATAGATCATGTTGTACATACGACGCTCGGAAGCAGTCACGGAGTTGTCCTCTTTGTTCTGGAAAGCATCGCTGTCACGGAACTTCAGGAAGGCCTGGAAGGTCTCGCTGTCCTGCGCGTACTTGTAACCCTTCATGCGCATGGTAGAAGACAGACGATCAAGCGTCGCCATCTTACGACCCTCGTCCGTGTCCTTGTACTTACGGTTCTTCAGAGTGTTCTTCTTCTCTTGGAAATCCGAACTCTCAACGATCTTCTTGAGCTCGTTGTACTCCGCCAATTCAGGCGATTTCTCGATAGCACGCCAGCGTTTTACACGCTCTTGCATGTCGTGGATGGTTTTCTCGAACGCATCGGTCGAGCTCATTTTGCCGGTTAATCTGGCTGCAAATAAATTCATACTTCTATAAATTTGATATTTGTGTATATAATTCTTCAAGTGTGTCCACGAAGACGGGTTTGTAGGCCTCTTGTTCGGGGATGAAATGGAAAGACCGCATCAATGCAATCTGCTGTTTGAGGGGCTCGTAGAAACCTTTGTAGTTCAGCACGAAGGTCTTCTTATGATGCTCTCCCACGATTGCCGAAGAAGTAGCGTCCATCATCTCATCCAGCGTGCCGTAGCTGCCCGGCAGACAAACGATCACATCCGCCATGTCGCGCATGATCTGCTTGCGCTCGGACATATTCTGCACCATGTACAGCTCGTCGCAGTTGTCCGCTTTTCGTCCCGCCGCTTTGATGCGCGGAGGAATGACCCCGATGACCGTAGCTCCTGCCGCTTTCGCCGCATTGCTCGTGCGCGTCATCAGACCGCCCGTAGCACCGCCATAGATCAAGGTGTGGCCGTTCTCTCCGATCCACGTACCCAACTCATCCCCCAACGCGAGGTACTCCCCGGGTATCGCATCCTTCGCCGAACAATAAACCGTTACTTTCATTAAGCGTCAATGTTGGCATATGTTGCATTCTCTTCGATGAACTCGCGGCGCGGCGCTACATCGTCGCCCATCAGCATGGCGATGATACGATCCGCCTCGGCGGCATTCTCGATCGTCACTTGCTTGAGCACGCGGCGTGCCGGATCCATAGTCGTCTCCCAGAGCTGCTCGTCGCTCATCTCACCGAGACCTTTGTACCGCTGGGTCTTGATCTGCTTCTCATCGCCGTTACCGTAGTTCTGGATGAACGCCTGACGCTGCTGGTCGTTCCAGCAGTACTCGCTGTAGGTACCCTTCGAGCACTTATAGAGCGGCGCACAAGCGATATAGAGGTGGCCTTGCTCAATCACCTCTTTCATATGACGGAAGAACAGGGTCATAATCAGAGTAGCAATATGCGCACCATCGACATCGGCATCCGCCATGATGATCACTTTGTGGTAGCGGATCTTGGAGAGGTTGAGCGCTTTCGGGTCCTCTTCGGTGCCGAAGGTGATACCGAGCGCCGTGAAGATGTTCCGTACCTCTTCGGACTCGAAGACCTTATGCTCCATCGCTTTCTCGACGTTGAGGATCTTACCGCGGAGCGGCAGGATTGCCTGGTGTACACGGTCACGTCCGGTCTTCGCGGTACCGCCTGCAGAGTCTCCCTCGACGAGGAAGAGCTCGCACTCGGCTGCGTCTTTCGATACGCAGTCTGCCAGTTTACCGGGCAGACCACCGCCGGAGAGCGGAGACTTGCGGAGAACGGACTGACGTGCGTTACGGGCTGCGATACGGGCCTGCGCGGCGAGAATGACTTTCTCTACGATCTTCTTCGCATCATCCGGATGCTCCTCCAGGTAGTTCTGCAGCGCCTCGGCTACTGCACTCGAAACCATACCGGCTACCTCGGAGTTACCGAGCTTGGTCTTCGTCTGGCCCTCAAACTGCGGCTCTGCCACCTTGACGGAGATGACCGCCGTCAGACCCTCACGGAAATCGTTCGGATCGATGGTCGAGTTACCGTCCTTGTCTTTCAGTTTCGCCTTCTCCAGCATCTTGCTGTCCTCGGCGTATTTCTTCATCACACGGGTCAGCGCAGCGCGGAAACCGGCTACGTGCGTACCACCCTCGATGGTGTTGATGTTATTGACATAGGAGTGTACGTTCTCGTTGAAATCGGTGTTGTAGATCATCGCTACCTCTACCGGCGTACCGTATTTGTCGGTATTGAGGTGGATCACTTCGGAGATCAGCGGCGTACGGGTACCGTCAATATAACGCACGAACTCACTCAGTCCCTTCTCCGAGTAGAACACCTCTTTCTTGCACTCCGTCACTTTGGTGCCGTCCTCGAGGGTCTTCTCTACCATGACGCGTTTGTCCTTGAGGACAATACGGATACCGGCATTCAGGAACGCGAGCTCACGCATACGGTTGGCAAGGATCTCCCAGTGATAGACGGTCTCCGTGAAGATCGTATCATCCGGCCAGAACTGCACGAACGTACCTGTCTTGCGTTGCTCCCAATTACCCGTAGCCTCCTCCTCGGAGATCACATGTACCGGCGCCAGCGGTTTGCCTTTCGCATAATCCTGGCTATGAATCTGTCCGTTACGATAGACCTCTACGTGCATCTTCGTCGAGAGCGCGTTCACGCAGCTCACACCTACACCGTGCAGACCACCGGAGACCTTGTAGCTGTCTTTATTGAACTTACCACCGGCGTGGAGCACGGTCATCACGACCTCCAGCGCGGATTTATGCTCCTTCGGGTGCATATCTACCGGAATACCACGACCGTTATCCTGCACGGTAATGGAGTTATCCTCGTTGATATGAACCGCTATCTCGTCGCAGAAACCGGCGAGCGCCTCGTCGATAGAGTTATCGACTACCTCATACACCAGGTGGTGCAGACCCTTCTGCGAGATGTCGCCGATATACATCGCAGGCCGCTTGCGCACCGCCTCTAATCCCTCGAGCACTTGAATACTCGAGCCATCATACTTCTCTTGTTCTTCCATTATTTTGTATTTTATATTTTTCTACCTAATTAAATCGCACATGCACGCGTGCTACACACTCGCGCACACAAAATCGGCTGCAAAGATACAAAAAAAAATTGACATACACAAGTGTGTATGCCATTTTTCTGCATTTTTCGGTTAAAAATCCACCTTTTCGCCGATCTTTGCGTCCAAAAGACGGATTCCGTGCTTTGCGGCAATCGTGCGGGCGTTCTGTTCCGGTTCCTGGTTTTGGAACATCCCGTCGTAGTAGTTCGGCGAGCGCTCAATCTTTTCTTTCGGCAATGCCGCTCTGCCGGCATCGGTCATCAGTCCGCGGCGTTCGAGTTCTTCACAACGGCGGATGTTCAGTTCGGTCCAATGGCTGTTTTTGCGGCGCGGAGAGAGGCGTTGCGCACCCCTTCCGTCAGGCAGCCGTTTGTACGTCGAATCGATCCATCCGAAGCAGAGCGCCTCTTCCACCATGTCCAGATAAGGAATCGCGTCTTCCCTCGGGATTTTGGTCCGGTACGTCGTCACCCAACATTCCTTCGCCTCGGCATGATTCGCCATGAGCCATTCTCGGAGCTGCGTCCTTTCGCTATATTCCAAGAAGTTGGTCATTTCCATAAACGTCAATTACCGGCTTGTTGTTTGCGTATCTGCGCGATAGTAAAGCCACGAAGGGTTTTGTATTGAAGTCCTCCGATGGTAATGGCGTTGTGCCATCTCCGAAGCCATTCATCGTGTTTTACGGGATCTTTGAGTTCGGCATCGGCTAAAGCCCGTGCTTGAGCAAACTCATTATTAGAGGTTTTCTGGTTCTCAGTAAGGGATTCCGGATCCCGATGCATGGGATAGTGAGACATGACGGTCTCTCCGTACCGCTCAGTGAGATAGAAACGGCTGTCGTTAGGCGGAGGCGTGCCGGTGTACTTCTCGAATTTCTTGTTTAGTTTGACTCGTGCCATAACAGGTGGTTGTTAGGTGGGGGTTGTCCCCTATTTAGTATGCATTTACCCCTTACCCGATTCCGTGTCGAGTCCGTGTCGTTGCCGTGTTTTGGACTACCAAGTGGAGTAAAGAAGGAACAGAAATAAGGGAATTTCGATTTCGAGTGCAAAGGTACGCATTTTTTTTGATATATGCAAATTTTGATGAAAAAAATAGGCCTCTTTATGCCGAAATAGGCAGGAATAGGCAGAATTAAGCAGGAATAGACAGGAATAGGCAGATTTAGGAAGGGCGGGACCTCAGGTAAAAAGCAAAAACGGAAATCGTCGGATAACATCCGATACAATGAACGACGAAGAAAGCCCGATTCAATCGGGCACAAAAGAAGAAAGACATTATTGTCGAAATCACCTGTAAGACGATTGCTCTATTGATGGAATGCGGAATACTGGGTACTATCTGCCCAAAAACGATAGTAGTGTGTCTGTTCATGGAAAGAGACAATAAAACTATCCAAGGGCTCTGCACCTCCAAAAGATTCTTTATATTGTCCATATTGCGTAAACGGATAGCACCCATTCACATGGTAAACACTATCATTAGCAATAGTAGTAAATTGCAGACACCCACCTGTTGAGAAGGCGTCCGGGTAAAAATTAAACTCTATATGTGCCATCCATCTTTCGGGCGGGAACTCAGTACGAGACCAATAACGTCCCGGATTGCCTATATAGGTGGCGACCACCGGATATTTCGGAGACACCTGCTTTATTTCATCCAAATCAACTCCAATAATGGCAGAACGCCCTGCTGAATCTATGATAAGTTCCCAACTATATAAGTCTCTCGGCAGTTCGATATAGTTGGAATGTGGAGGGAAGCAAGATGTATATTTCTCAAAGATGATTCTTTCTTGCCAGATGGTCATCGCGTCGTTATTCGGCAAGGTGTAGTAAATGCGCGCATGATCATTATAAATTTTTCCTATTATTAAACTGGTAGGAAGAGCAAGCAATAATGTTATTAACCAGATCAGCAACACTTTTTCCTGCCGATTAACAGGTTTGCGCGTATCTACAAATACATAAATCATCCCTGCTAATAAAGCTAATGCAGGCCAAAGGAGGAATATGCCTAAAAAGATACATGTCGCCACAAACGGGCGAGTCCCCACCTCCCAAGAAAACACGATAAAGGCTATATCCGCAACAGTCGCAAAAAGGAGAATTATCAGATGAGGCCAGTAATTATACTCCGAGGTCTTTATGAATGAAAAGAGGCGGTTCATAGGGGTTAGTGTCATTATTCAGGTGCAAAGATACGAAAAAAAAAATGACATACGCAATAGTGAATGCCATTTTTTTGATCTTTTAGCACTATTTTTGCCTTACGTTTACGAATTTGGGCGATAGTGAAGCCACGAGTCCGTGTCGTTGCCGTGTTTTGGACTACTTACGGGAGTAAACGAGGTATTATTTCCACCAGTTGATATCAGCTTGGTAGATAGAGTCGTAGTAAGCATGTTCCGGGTCGGCAACCCAGCCATGACGATCCCTATCAATATAGGTCTTCCATCCATTATCATAGAACGCTTCATTGGGGATAAATTCCCCACATCCTCCATCTAAACGACCGGATTCGGGAATACGGAAGTCGCCCCAATTGCAAGTAAGCGTATCATAGGTGTCCAGATATATCCATTTACCGGTATATTGGTTGTTGCAATAACCATCACCGGCAAAACGGATAGCATCATAATAAACGGTATCGTTATGAATCAGATAGTCAAAACAGGCCTTTCCCACTAAGTCGGCTATGTGCTTGTCGTTATGGTTCGCTTGCAGGGTATAATGGGCATAGAGTGTTCCTGACTCTGTAATCATTATAAAATCATCTACACTAAATAACGTGTCGTTAAGCGGAACGACAGAATCAACGATCAGACTGCCGGAGATTGTACAGATTTCGTCTTTACAGCGCGTTCTTCCATCTATGTGATAGATCGAATCGGAGACCTTGTACACGGTATCATAATGGATGTAGAAGCGTTGAAAATCCGCACCTCGGAATCCTAATGGTTCGGGCAATGTAAACCACCTATCTTCCATCGGTTCATTTCCGTACTCTATCCAACTTTGTTTGGCGGATTCACTCCACCACGAATAAACTTCATCCGTAGGAATAGAATCCGGACAAATAAGCGAATAGGATAAGTCTTTAGAAAGGATTCCACGAGGAGTGGAGGTTTTGTGACATGCTGTTAGGAAGAGACAGACAAGGAGAATAGATAATACGTGTTTCATAGAGCTATTGTTTCTATAAATCTCAATATTGTTTCACTTTTGCGGGTGTCGAAGAGGAGATGCTCAAAATCACGCTGTCTGGTATTTCGTAGGCTTTGAATAAAAGTTTCAAGCGCTTATTTATAACAGGACTATTGATACGCTCTGCGTATTCCAATAGGCGTTCTTTGTTCAGTTCATCGTGCATCCAATCATCGTCGAAACGGAGTTCACGCATTTCGTCGAGAGTTGAATATTGCGGATAGAGGTAGAGCAGGTCGATAATGGCTTTTTCGGGTGTTGCCATCATGTATTGCTTGCCGTCCCGCATGGTCTTGGGTTCAAAGCCCCAGAAAAGTCTTGGACGAATGGTCTGGTAACTGAACTGCCCGAAGGCGTTTTCGTAGCGGCAGGTCTTTTTCGTTGTCACACTCGTTATTTCTACCACCGCTTCGGGAATAATGCCGCAGAATGATAGCGCCGTGTGCAGGCTGATATACGAAGGCGCGCAGATCTTACCGGCAATATAGCGTGCATAGTCAGGCTGTTGGATATAATCGGCGAAGGCATACCATCCTTGACGAAGCGGCACAATGTAGCCGGCTCGTTGCCACTGAACGAAGTTTCCGCGATGAAAATCCGGATAGATAGCCCGCACTTGTGCCACAGAAAAGCAAACCAAGCGATGCCACTCATTATAAAACTGAACGTACGTCATTTATTTTATTCCAATTGTGCATCAATTTTAGTGCATTATAGAAACAAATCCGCTGCAAAGGTACAACAAATTTTGCATATACGCAAATTTTTCTATCGTTTTTAGTTATTTTAGCTCATCAGACAGACATTCTCCATATTGGATTGCATCATCATACCGCTCCTATACGGTAGCATGGACACCTGTATATCCACTCCATGCAACAGGCTACCGCTGTCTGCTGTAAGAGAGAAGTTCGGCAGTTGGATATCTACCGGCGAGG
>ONEG01000028.1 GCA_900316845.1 uncultured Bacteroidales bacterium | reverse complement strand
AAAGAAAGCAAGCTTCCTTCGTGCTGCCCCTCGACTTGCATGTGTTAGGCCTGTCGCTAGCGTTCATCCTGAGCCAGGATCAAACTCTTCGTTGTAAAAGAAATTTATAAGATAGCTCAGAATAATCGAATTTATCAAGTGTAGAATTTTTAGGGAACCTTGATCGACCATTCATGGTCGATACTTTTTGTAATCCGCCAAACTTGGCGGATACTCAGTTCTTGTACTACACTAATTGTTTCAATCTTTCAAAGAATGTTTTCTTTCAGTTTGGCGCAAAAAAATTAGGTCCTCAAAGAGAATCTGAATTTTAATGCCCGCGCCTTGCGGTAGAAAATCGAAACTCACTTGTTTCTCAAAAGCGAGTGCAAAGGTACTGCTTTTTTTTGATATGACCAAATATTTTTGCAAAAAAATGCAAGAAAAAATGCACTTTCTTTGTAAAGCACTGAAAATAAGCGAGTTACAAAATCGCTATTTTTAGGGGTATTTTGGGGCAAAAGCGCAAAATATGCTATAAAACACAAAAAGGCCCGCGTACGTGTACGTGCGTAATTATATATAAGGAACGCGCGTGCGCGCGCTAATGTTTAGGGATAAATCGAAAATACGGGCTTGCAGCCCTCACAAAAATAAATAAAATAGGCCCCTCCCAACCTCCCCAAGGGGAGGAGAATAGGAAGACCTTGGGAGAAATAGGATAACATAGGAAGAACTAGGTAGGAATTGGATGACCAAAGTAGCAGAGCCGCAGGGATCGAACAGGAGCCACCGCAGGTAAACAACCCAAATGGAACAGGATGCCGGATTAAATCCGGCGTAACTGCCAAGAAAGAAAACCCGCATGCAATGCGGGGCTAATAAACGAAGGACAAACCCGCTCGCGAAACTCGCGGACACAGGACAATGAGGGGCGGAGGTTCGCGCAATGATGCGCGAAAAATGCACAGAGAAAGAAAAACCGCGGAATACCGCGGGGAACAGAACATACGAAGAAAGGACGGGACGTAGATGTACGTAATGGTCGCGAGATGGTCACGGGATTGAACTGTAAATAGATGATAGATGAACAAAAAAAGATCATTTCCGAAGAAATGACCTTTTTGAGTTAAGCGTTGCGGCGGCGGTAGTAGCGGACGCCGAGGAACGCCAGGGCGAAGAAGAGGAGGACAAGCGGTTCGCCTACAGGCAACGGATCATCCACCGTACCAATCGGGTTTTCACCTTCTCCAAAGGGATCATCCCCTTCCCCGGGTTCCTCATCCCATATAGACCGCATCATTCCACCACCGGACATCAGAAGACCCATTCCACCGACATTGGATGCATCGAGGTAAGCCGAGGTCGATGAGAACTGATAGGTGGGTTTGGTTAACGCATTAGTCCGGCTGCTCGCCGGCGTATAGGTCCCCGTTATCGTTGTACCGCCGGTAAGAGTTCCTCTATAAACGGAGGAGTTGACCGACATGGCCGATCCGTGGAGCGGCTGATAGCCCCACGAAGCGGACGGCGATGTCCGGTCATAGGCGGACGCGATGGACAGTGTGTAGCTCGCGCCACACAGCATCCATAGCATGAGAACATACCTTATTAAAACAAACTTATTTTTCATCATTATCTGCATTCCCCCTTTCGTCATCTGATTTTTTGTCCATAAATAGAGTACACATGTCCATCGCGGAGGATGAAGACGTGTCCGTTCTTAATAAATTTCACCGCCGAGGTGTTCTCGCCATCGATGTTGGTAAATCCGGTAGCTACCGGGTTCTCCCCACTCTGGCCGGGCACATATCCCGGGCGGCGGATATAATAGCGCACGAGGTGATTTACCTCCGGCGTCTCGATCTCGAGGCGGATACCATCGAGGATGGGTCGTTCGGTATCGGTAAGTGCATCATAGAGGACGAGATCGCCATCTATATTATTGACGCCCGTGAACCAGAGATAGGAGTTCGGTTCGAAGGGCAGATCGCTATTATAGAAGGAGATCGGCACATTCGCAATCTCGCTGCGCAGGTCAATCGCGAGTCCGCTATTTCCCTCCACGGCGTAGATATTAAACGGCGTCGCGGGCGCATTGGTCATAGAGAAGTTATCAATATTGATGGTGGTCAACATTGCATCCTCACCTCGTATGATCGCATCATCAAATCCCTGGCCGAGCAAGAGACGCGAGGTACAACGCGGCGAAGCGGGGTTAACGGCTGTGACGGTCATAATGCCCTTTCGTATCTCACCGGCTGTAGTACGCTTAGGCGCAGGAGCACGTTCAATCTGGCTGGCGGCGGTGACGATACGGTTGGTATTGAGGGTTACCTCTATGGACTTCGCTTCGTCGCCTTTCTTCGTCAGCACGATAGCATGCATCGGCGGCAGGTAGCGTGATAGCGAAGAGATAGCATCCGGCTCAGTAAGAGCCTCGCCCGTTAGCACAGGAACAAAGTTACCATCCGTTCCCGCGTACCCGATCTGGTTCTCCAAGACTTTCGAGTTATCGGCGATGAATCCCCAGATATCGATATATCCCATGGTCGGGTTACCGAAGACGAAGGAGGATGCAGCCACACCGTTAGAGAGCGTATAATCTCTGCCCGTAGCCGCTTTGCCGGGATAGAACGCCATCTTACCTACCTTATCTGCTCCGCCAGCATTCTCTGCACGTTTCGCACGGAGGCCCGACTCATAGAGATCCAATGCCTTATCGCCGGATTTATAGTAGTAATAATAGATATCATCCTTCTTCGGCAGACGAACGACTGCAGCATTACCGGAACTGGTACGGCTATAGACCGCCCATCCCTGAGCCGGCTGCAGCGCCAGCGTGAGCGCGTTGGTCACTTTCGACCATTCCGCAGCCTCTGTAGCGATCGTATCGAGGACAGCGGCAGTATTACTCTGCCGTATTGCTTCGCGGCTGTAGAGGGAGAGCCAGAAGGAGGCATTACCGGTCGTATGGTTACGTCCGGCGGCATCGAATTCGCCCACATCCCATGTATGGGTCTCCCATGACAAGTCTTTGTTGGACATGAAGATATCACCGGAGAGGAGTCCTTCTACTGGCGCCGAACGCAATGCCCACTTATTATACGGCATTTGCAGGTCGGCAATCACGCTATCGTACTCCAGACGCTGCTGCTGGCTAAGCGCAGCACCGGAGAGGAAGCGGATGGAATGGCAGGTGTTATACTGGAATCCAACCTGTTGGATCGAGTCCTCAGAGGTGATGGAAGCCGGCAGTACCGGGTACGGTTTTCCGTCCGTCATAGGCGGAATGATCACATAGCAACTCGACAACGGTGCGAAGCGCGCATCCTCATGGATAGGCGTATTCGAGTGGGTGATACCAATCCAGTTATCGGGGTTGTTCCATCTATTATCTTCTGTCTGCGGATCCCATCGCAGGTATTTGGGGACGACGCTGATGGTAAACGGTATCGTTCCAACAGGACATTCGTCTAATCCCCCCCATCCGGACGAACCGGCAGCAGTCATCATTTCGATACCAAAGGTGTAGCTATATCCGTCTCGCATTTGATAGTTTGCATTCGACCCAGGCACAACGACCAGGGTATCGTTACCGTTGCGGTAATACCCTGTATTCTCATCACCGGTTACGCTTTCACCCAGGTACCAGGACCTATCCGGCTCGAGTAAAATATTGTCCACTCCTTCATGGAACTCAGGATCATTGGTAGATAGGAATCGTATCTGCCTCATAGCCACATCCGGTGCGTCTCCACCTGGTTTCATCTTCAGCGAGTCGATCGGGATATCCAACTCGGCGTTTGCATGTTCTGCATCAGCAAGAACGACTATCGGGTATTGTGATTCTTCCTCCGAACGGTTGAGACCACCGATGATCAACGGCACGCCTTGTCCAAGGCTGGATTTGAGAGCAATCTGTACCGGCGTCGGACATACCTCCACGTTCAAATCCGTCATTACCTCGGATCCCGTACCCGGAATCGGGAAGATGGTATATTTCACCGAGTCATTCACCGGCGTAACGACGGTCATGTTTTCCTGATAAAGCGTCAGGAAGCCGGCATTCACCAGATGCGAGAGAATGGTATAAGGATGGACATCATTGGTAATCTCAATGTGCAAATCGGTTTGTACATTCTTCATGGCGGCCCTATCTACAACGGCGAGCGAATGGGCAAACTGGTTGGGATTATCATCTATATAATCCAAATTAGATGCGCGGAGAATCTTCATTACCTTCACTATATCATCGTACGTATAGCCGTAGCGTGTACGGCTGGACGCCTCCGCCGTATCGCCATAGAGCAGCCAGTCGTTATAACAGGAACCGGTGACCTCAATCGGGGCGACGCTATCGAGCAATAACGTACCTTTGACATGCAGCGAAACATCATAGAGGGTATTGGCACACATGTTCTGTACTCTTTTCTCCGGCATCTCATCCCCGTTGAGGGTCAGAACCATGCGGTTCTTTACTTTCAGCTTACGGGTCAAGGCGCACTGGCTGGAAAGCAACTGGTTGTACGCTCCTGCCATGTGGATGATATACGTATTATCCGCAGCCATCTTCGCCGAATGGATCACATAGAATACCGGACGAATTGAGTCATCGAGGTGCTCAAAGACGTATCCCTTTCGGAACACAGGTTTGGAATGATCCTCCTCATGCTCATTAAAGGTCCGCTCGAACCTATTCACCAGCTCCTGAAGGTTCGGGAATATGGAGTCATTACCCTCTGCCGGTGTGTAGTGACGGTTCGGCAAGTTAATCATACCATAGATGGTATCCTTTGTGGAAGGAGCTATAGCCGGCCGGGTAACCTCATTGTCATAGCCGTCTTCCAGCTTCAGGAAGGTAGTATCATTGGTTTTCGAGATATCCTGGACGGTATAGAATTCGTTTCCAAGGCTATATACCTCCTCAGTAAAGCCCTGATAGTCCACGCGGAGCACGATATGGGTAAGCGAGTCATTGTCGCTCTCGCTCTTACATTCGGTATTCGCCTGATAAACCATCAACGGCGGCTTGGTAGCGAAGATGCACATGTCGTCGATGATGAAGTCGTTACCGTCATCGTTAGCCGCCATGTTATAGACGCGCACACGGAAGTTTGTATATTCCTTGTTCATCTCTATCGGGAAATAGATCTGATACCACTTATTGGATTGAGCAAGATCTCCTGTCATATAGGAGGTAATATCTTCCCATGTGGAGCCATTCAACGAACCTTGTACAGCGAAAGTGAAGTTCGGACAAGTCTTGTTAGGTTCGTTACCGGGGTTTCCGACGAACCCGGAGAAGTACATCTTCTGACCCTCGCAGAGCGTGGTGTCGAGCTCAAGTGCAGCCACCTGTCCGGCGGAGGACATACCGTCGCAGAAGATCATATATCCTTTTCCGGCACCTCCGTGCTGCTCCATCTTATGCCAAAAGTTACCGAAAGATGGGATCCTGTTGATGAGGTTATACTCACCCATGTTCGCGAGGTTCTCCAAACCGTTCTTGTTATGCGGACGGTTGTCGGGCAAGGATGCCGTCTTCGGATACGCAAATCCGTAGGAAGCGTCTGCCCAAGGCAGCGGGTGCGGATAGACGGTATAGGAGTTTCCGGGTTGGTTATAATCGAAGTTCAAACGCTCAAGTACCTCGAAGTTCTGCTCAATTTCATCATTGGTCAGGATGGCTTTGCCGGCATTCTCCAGTTTCGGACCATATTTGTCCGGACGATGGTAAATAATCGTATAACGGCAGATATTGAACCAATAGTCACCTTCCACCGTGGAGTCCTTGCCTGCCTTGTCCGGCAGCGTTTTCTGGCTTTGTGCGCGCAAACAATATATTACTGTATCGGCTTCCTGTCCGGCAGTGATACTCGTCTTTTTCGGCACGTCCAGGAAGTCATTTGCCTCCGTGACTGTATACGTACATTCTGTATAGGTTTTCGCCTTGGGGTTATAGGTGTACCATTTGCATTTGGCATCCCATCCGCCACACCAGATCATCGTATCTTTACGAGTTATGCCGGTTACAGGATCCGGAGTTGAACTCATAGAAGCCCAATTATCGTCCCGCATATAGTATCCCAAGAGCGACTCAGAGTGTCCGGTCTTCTTGATATTATCATAACTATAACGATGATCGGTCTTCAGCAGCAGACGATTACCTAACGGAGCCATCATCACATGGTCCTCCAGATATCTCTGACCTTCATACGCCGCATCTAACGCATATTTATAACCCTCCATACGTTCCGCCATCTCTGTCCACGGGTGGAGTTCGTATATCTCACGAAGTGAGAGTGTCGGTTCGATGATGTTTTGCATCGTATCCAGTTTATCTATATCTACCTGGTTGATATTCTTCATAGACAGCGGCAGGTTGTCGTAATACACACTAAGATCAACCGCGTAGGTGACGGTATCTTTGTTCGTCGGCGGATAGACCATCGGAGCTTTGGACGGAGGATCCTTACGGGCATTATAATCCGCCGAAGGTACATGGAAGACGGTATAGCGTCCCTGGGTCACGAGTTTCTTACCCAATTCATGGTGAGCCGTATCTCTCCATACCGAGTCACCGATGACGCGGTAGGGGAAGTTATATCTACCGGTATTAGTCGGCGCGGTCTGCCATTTCTCCGCAGGGATATCCGTATCCTCTTTTCCTTCCTCAAGCGAATACCAACGCCACCATCCGTAGAAGTTACGCTCGCGGATAGGCAGTTCGACACGCTGGTCGGTCGATTGCGCTGTGTTGGACGGGTTGTAATAATATAGAATTGTCTTATTCTCATGTACCTGTTGTACACCATCCTTCAGATCGGCGCCGGACGCTCCTTTGGAGTGAATCAGGTTTTGGTTGTCGGCATACTGGAAGCGGCTTAACTGATTCACATTGATTGAGAAATTCATATAGCGCGGTTTTTCATTTACCATCATCCAGGACGCTATATAAAGTTTTGCCGAGCGCGGCGAACGGATACCATTTTCTTTACAGCGTACGGTGATAGAGTGAGAACCTAAAGCGCTAATCTCACACCAGTCCGGGGTGTTACCATTCTCTTCTTCCAAACGAACCTCCGTGTAAGCCGGGTCATCAATACGCATGTAATCCGTATGGTCATCCTCGATGTCAGGAATAAAGGAAACGACCTGATTATCCACGTCCAGAAAGTTGCTACCGGTGTGGTGATCAGCAGTAAGAGTGAAAGTATGGGTATCGTTTACACCCGGAGTCACCTCCGGCGGGAAGGCGAAGTAATGCTCATCATTCCCCACGGCGAAGAGGAGCGAGTCGTAGAGCACCTCATGGTAAGTCTTCCGGATGAGCGGAATCTTCAGATGCGCATCCTCAACAGAAGTGAAGCTGCTCCATTTATCCGCAAAGCGGTAGGTCGGCGCCCCGGGTTGCAGCGAAATCTGTACATCCAGTGTATCCACGATATTCACATATTTGCCGCCGTACTGAATATCCTTCGGGCTATCTCCGGAAGGCGTAACGGTCGTAGTCAGAGTTCCGGCATTCGTCGATATGCCCAGATGGCTGGCACCTGCGCTAAAGCGGCTGTCGGAGATGAGGTTGATAGCATAGTTGGTCTTCCATTCGTCGTCGGCTTTTACAAGGTCGCTGATATCAGTCTCTTCCACGCGGCCGCAATAGGTCAGCGTGTTATTGAGCAGCATCGAATAGATGCGGTATGCTTTGTAACGCGTCTTAACAGAGGCACTACTCGTACTATTGTAACCGAACACCAACTCGTCATGGTCCGGATAAGTACCGTTGTTTTGGAGGTAGTGCTCGCGTTGCAGATAGGTCCAAGAGAACGTTGAAGCTTCTTCCGAATTTTCAGTCAAAGTCAACGAAGGAACTTCGTCGCTTACTGCGAACTTCAACCATTTACCGGTCTCAGGATCTCCGTACCGTATCTTCACCTGCTCCTCGAAGTTGGCATTTTCGTTCACAAAGGTATTGACATATTCGCAGGTCAGAGTCGCTGCTCCAGAGGCCGCTACATCGGGTTCCGACGAGCTGTTGATGACAAAATCCAAGTTTACAGGAACATCCGTGTGGAGCGTCAGTTGCTGTGCAGCCTGATCGACATACGTATATTCCCACGGCGTGATATACTTGGTGTCGCTATTGGCTGGGTTCGCTGAACCCTTGATTAACTCGGTCTTACCATCCTCTTTCTTATAGAGCGTACCGCCTTTGAGTTCGTACTGACGGTAGATGAGGGACTTATTGCCCTCTCCATCTTCGCCTGCCATAATGAAATAGCGGTTACCACCCGCTGATACCGACCAAATCAGCTCTGCGTCCGCGAGCGTCGTTTGCATCAGAGGAATACGTCCCGTAACAGGATAGTTCACGCCTCCTACCGTAGCAGTAGAGTTGATAACGAGCGTGTCATAGTTAATGCCCTGACTGTTATCCGCCTTCGTCGTCAGGTTTACACAGGAATCCTGTATCGTACCCTTAGTGAAATACGCATCTCCCGCTTTCAAGGTGCATTGACTGTTGGCGAGGTGTAGTGAAGAGGTTACATCCTCGGAGTTCAATATCTCATCTCCCAACACATTACCTTCTGTATCAAGCAACTGGCGGGAAAGAACTTTTGCGAGCTTGAAGTTCAGTTGTTTGCTTGCACCGCCCAGAGGGCTGAAGTTATAGACCGGATACTCCGGTGTGAGTACCAACTTGGTCTCTATATCGCCATGGTGAACCGTCTTGGTACGAACGATAATATCGCGGTAGCGAGAACCGTCAGTACGGATATGCAGACCCGGTGCGCCTTCTTTCCAACGGCCATAGTACCCTTTGATCTTCACCGGACCGAGTGTCCGGAGAGTGATACGTATGGTATCGACGATGTCGATATATTCACCATTGTAAATGACATCAACCGGGGTATTCAAACCACTTTGGATGAGTCGTCCGAAATAATTCTTGTCCAACCGGTCTCCGATCATATGTGGTTTATTCTCATCCAACACTGCTTCTCCTAAACTCTCCACACGCGCATCGTGGATATATTCAAAGGTCTCCTCCAAACGGTAGTTGGCATTCAGACGCAACTGCATATATTCGGTAATGATCTTTTTCGGGTTCGGATGGAAATAGACGATGTCGTCGTCCAGCTTCGTCATCGCCATCAGTTGCTTACCGATGAGTTTGGACCATACTTCACTTTGTATATTTTCGTCCTGGTGAATACCGTAAGTGATGGTATCCGTCCACGCCGTAGTCGTATCGGGGATAACGACATAATGCTCATCCGCTACACGCACACGGGAGATCTGGAAGACGGTTGCGTTTGCCTCCGAAGCGTCGCCGTCAAACTGATTATCAGAAGCGTTATATTTAATCCACGGCGCACTACTGTTAGAGCGCTCGTCGCGGGTAATCTTATCCGCCACACGATGCAGATAGTGGGTGGAAGACAGCTTGGCGTTCTGCACATCCGCTACGGTGTAGTCCGGCCAGCCGTTACGACCGCTCGTACCCGTCGATTTGAACAGACCTGACCAGGTGTTATTCGCTATGACGGTATTCGGGGCAGTATAATAGAGACCGAGGTACTCTTCCTCTGCCGGAGAGAAGTTCTCGTAGAACAGCAACGAATCCACAGCGCCATAACGCATCTCTCGACGCGGATCGAGGACCACTTCGTCGGCTGCACACTCAGCACACGGATCGGGATGGGCAAGCACCTTGAAGGTGTTGATATACCGGTTATCCACATTGTCTGCGTTCGCCATACCCTGGTACGCATCGGTCCATTCTGCAATGCTGCGGGCACGGGAGAAACGCGGAGCTGCCGTTCCCGGATGAGTAAGGAAGTAACGCTTGCCGTCCGCTTTCTTGAACGAGAGCGCCACGTGGATGGTACCGGTATAAGTAGCTTTCGCGTAGAGTGTCGTCGTGCCTGCCGGCAGCTCAACCACTTGACCCGGAGTATACAACGTACCCGTTCCGTCTGCATTCGTCGTCCAGCCAAGGAAATCAAATCCTTTCACAAGACGCGGTTCACGGATAGTAACAGAATTCTCTTCGTACATCGGGTACTGGTCTGCGATAGTGTCACCTGCACATCCGTTGTTATTATAATGAATATGCCGAGTTGGGTTTGCCGGCACGAATTCAATATGTCCGTTCAGGTCTTTACTGTCAATATGGATACGTGCCCAACCGTCGCGGTCGATAATCGAACCGCCACCGACTACAGGCACATCCATACCACGTACCAACACACTCCAGTCGGGGATATCCGCGCCCGGATCATGTTCGTCATATTCGGAGCCGGTGAACATCGTCGCTTTGATGGTCAGAGCAGCCCACTCTGCCGTGATATGCCACATCTCCTCGCAGGTCCAGGTCTTGTAATCATCACTCGGACGCAACTGGATGTTACGGCCGGTATTGGTACGCAGGAAATAACCACCCGGTTGGAACTCCACACCAAGGTTCTGTTTGCCGGTCTGCGTCGTATCGACAATCATCTGTCCGTACGCTCCTCGTGGCGCCTTAAGACCTAAATAGTGAATCTTCAAGGTGTCGATTTGCTTGAACTGCGAATCAAACGCATCACCTGGATCACCTGGATTTGCTGGCTTGTGGCAATACTTATTCTTATATCCCACATAGTAATACGTGCTATCGGACATCGGCACATTCATGTAATCGCTTACATAGTACTCGGTCTCCCCAAGACGCTCCATGCAGACCAGACGGTCAATGGTATAGGTCTTCTTCTTAGTGGTATAGCCAGCTTTACTGTCGGCAAAGTTTTTATTGTATTGCTTACAATCCTGCTCGTCGTACGCGAAATAATACGAATCCGAGCAAGTAGAAGTCAACGGATCATTCAGCACATACAAACGGAAAATCGTACGCGGGGTGTTATGGTGTTTATCTTTATTACCAAAAGCGTACAATGCCTGACCAGGCCGAGCAGTTCCATCACCATTGCTATAAGTTATGGTATTAAGCGTTTTATTGAAACCAACCAACGAAGCATTGGTGTAAGACACGGGAGCAGTACCTCGCGGTATATCCAGCCAATACACTTCGCGATAAGGCAGACCTAAAAAACCATAACCCTTCTCTCCATTGAATCGGCCTTGGGCATCCTGATCCGTTCTGCCTTCCAGGGCTTCTAATCTTTTATTCGGGTCAAACGTTGTTACGGTTGAGCGGTTCGTCGGTACCACAAAGACGGCGTTGCAGATGTTGCCGTTGTTTGCCTCTCTGGTCAAATCGCCTTGGTACTTATAGGAATTACCGGAAGACGTGAGCAATGTATAGGAATCGCCTCCGGGGTTGGTACTCCACATCGTATAGGCGATACCTTCTATTGGATAATTTTTACCACTGTAAAGAAACGTTACCGGGTCATCAATAGTCCAGATAGAAGGAGACGCCGGTTCTGTAGCTCCGGCATCTTGCGGAATCAACTTGAGGAAGTTTCCTTTGTTACCATCCCAGTTGGTGTAGCTGAAATAGCCACCCGTATGACCCGGGTAATGGCACACAAAATACTCCTCACCATTCACCATCGTGGACAGCAATATCTGGTCACCCGGTTTTAGATTGACTACCAGACCACCATCCGTCGGTGTAAAATCGTACACGGCGGCTCCCCACATTCCCACAGAGTACATTACTACAGAAATCAACAATAGAATTCGTACCTTAAATTCTTTTTTACAGACTTTATTCATAACAGATTATAATAAATTTCGTTAAAATTGGCTGCAAAATTACAAAAAAAAAATGCACATGCGCAAGAGACATGTGCAAAAATTGTTTTAAAGTCGAGAAAAAAAGGCGTTTTTTGTTTTAAAGTCGAATCAACTACCGGATTGCGCAAGCCATTCCGTCGGCGTAAGTCCTGTTTCACGCAAGAAGACTCGTCCGAAAACTGTAGCCGACGAGAAACCGCAATGTTCGGCTATTTCTTGCACGCGCACATCCGGGTTCTCGCGCATGTAACGCTTCGCCTCTTCGATGCGGAAATTCGTCACAAACTGGTAGAACGTACAATCGTATTCCGATTTGATAAACTGCGAGAGATAAGTGCGGTTTATAGGTACGACCTGCATCATATCCGAAAGCCGGAAATCGCCCTTCAGATAAGGCTTCTCGGTCTCCATCCATTCCTCTAAAGCACGGCGGTATTCAGCTCGTAAAGTACTGCTTACATCCTCCATTACTTTCGAAATTTCGTCACTAATCTCGTCATTTTCATTCCTCGCCTCTTTCTGCTCCGCACGCTCAATCCAGGCTACCGGACGGAAGATAACCTGATCGTTGCTATACAGCAGCACGAAGAACATCAACCATTGCTGCGTGAACAAACGGTTCGGCTCATCCGCAATACAGAGATAGCCATACGAGCCTCCCAAGACGAATATCATAACCAGATACCGGATGACCCATCGCTCATCCGTGTCCTCCAGCGAAGAGAAGTGATCCTCGCAGTACTTATGGTACGACCGCACGTGGTGGAGCAACAACCACACCCATACCACCGGCACTATCGCTAACAACCATCGTAAATCCCACGGCACGAAATAATCTATCACCCCGATAACAATCACCGGCAAGAGACGCGTCAAGGCTTTTTGCCAAGTCAACCATCTCGGACGGAGTAACTCCGAAGGATAAGCCAGCAAGAACCACGCGATAATATCGCCATACACCATCTCCCAGCCCTCAAAGCTAAGCAGACCCTCCGCCGCCTCTCGCACCGTATTGCCATGCTGACGGATATAATAGCCATATATGAATATCAACGTCAGCGCGCCCATGATCCATGCGCTGATCCATCGCTGACGCATACCCTCATGGTGGCGAGCCAAAAAGAAGGTACAGACACCTGACAGCACCGCTACCGCGCTAATCTCAAAAGGAGAAACGAACTTACGAAAGATATCCGTAGGAATCAGCGGCGAGAGCAAATAACTCACCACCACTGCCGCCGTTAGTACCAATCCGAATACCACCTCCGAGCGGTATTCGTAATAAAAGTACCTAAGATTTTTTCGACTCTTTTCTTCCATCGTGGATACCTCTCCTAAATCGCCTGCAAAGTTACAACTTTTTTTTGATATATGCAAATAAAAATCAAACTTTTCCTTAGAAAAAAAAAAAAAAAAAATAGACAAATCCATAGTATAAATGCCCATAACCACCCGGTAAGGGTTTAGTAAGAGTTTAGTAAGGGTTTTGTAAGACTTTAGGTTGACCTAGGTTGACCTAGGATGACATAGGTTGACCTAGGATGACATAGGTTGACCTAGGATTACATACCCTTATTATTAAGGAACAGGCGCGCGCACGCGAAGTGAACAAAAAAGTAATTCTAAATTTTAGATAGCTACTTTATTCTGCAAGAAATCAAAAATATTGAGAACTAAAATCCCGTCATTGTTACGATAGGTAGGCTGCATACCGCCAACAATAACAACCTTTTGGAAATTGTCGTTAATATGTTTGAGTGAAGCTAATTCTTGCTCTTCTTTGCTGTCCCCATCCAAATTCAGTGCTGATTGGATGTACACTCGATCATATCCTTTGTTGCACACAAAATCCACTTCCAATTGTTTACGCTCCGTCTTGCCTTCTTCATTCCTTATATACATAGTAACTTGTCCTACATCAACGGAGTAACCGCGTAGTCGCAACTCGTTGTATATCAGGTTCTCCATAAGATGGGTTTGTTCTATTTGACGGAAATTCAAACGTGCATTGCGCAAACCTAAGTCCTCAAAATAGTATTTCGCAGGAGTGTCTATATACTTGCGTCCTTTGATATCATAACGAACAGCCTTCTCTATTAAGAAAGCATCCTGCATATAATCGAGATATTTCTTGATAGTATCTTGAGTTATACTGCTCTGCTTAACAGACTTGAACGTGTTTTGAATCTTCAAAGGATTAGTTAGACTACCGATGTTGCTCGCGATTACATCTATCAATTCTTCCAAATCGGAGTCCAACAGAATACCATTACGTTCCTTAATATCTCGCAGATAGGTATGAAGAAGTAAATCTTGAAGATATGTTTTCTTCTCATTCTCGTCTTGCATAAGTGCCACCTTTGGCAGACCACCATACTGCATATAATCCATTAAAGCACGCATCATATCAGAAGTCGAATGAACAGACATGTACTCTTCGAAACTCAAGGGATGCACATGGACTCCCCATCCTCGACCACGAAACTCCGTGATAATATCTTTCGATAGGAATTTAGCGTTGGAGCCCGTTACATAGACATCCGCATTCTTAACAGACAAATAACTATTGAGCACATCTTCAAACTCACGAACCATTTGTACTTCATCCAATAAGATATAATACATTTGGTCATCCACTAACAACGAGTCAATGTGATGTAGGAGATTGTCCGGATCGCGTAGTTCACTATTACGTCTATCCTCCAAGTTGATTTTGATGATATGATTATCAGCAACACCTTCGTGAACTAAAGCATCAGCAAAAAGGTTGAACAGCAGATAGGACTTTCCGGAACGACGTAAACCGGTAATCACTTTTATCATGCCGTTATGACGGCTTTGTAGCAGTTCTTGAAGATAAAAATCTCTCTTTATTTCCATGTTTATTCGATATTTTTGTGGCAATACACACTTTTAACGAGTGCAAAAGTACTGCTTTTTTTTGAATTGACCAAATTTTTATACAAAAAAAGTGACATAATCTTGCGATTACATCACTTTTGTGCGCAGGATGAGACTCGAACTCACACGATCTTGCGACCACTACCCCCTCAAAGTAGCGTGTATACCAATTTCACCACCTGCGCTTGGGGTGCCCAGAACAGGACTCGAACCTGCACACCTCGCGGCATGCGCACCTGAAACGCACGCGTCTACCAATTCCGCCATCTGGGCAAAAAAAAAGAGCGGAAAACGAGACTCGAACTCGCGACCCCGACCTTGGCAAGGTCGTGCTCTACCAACTGAGCTATTTCCGCATTCTTTTTAAACCTTTGTATCAAGTAAAAGATCGTTGCTTCTCGAAAGCGGGTGCAAAAGTACTGCTTTTTTTTGACATGACCAAATTTTTTTGCAAAAAAATGAAAAAAAAATGCATTTTCTTGTGTTTTTGCTTGATTATGTGGGATTTTTTGCGTAACTTTGCAGCCCAAAACGTGAAATTATGCGAAAAATAAGTATTCTCTTCTTTTTCATTCTGGCTACGCTGAGTACGCAAGCTCAGATCAGCCAGATTGTTGGCGATTGGAAGACCGTCGATGACAAGACCGGCGAGAAACGATCCATCGTAACGATATATAAAGGCTCCGACGGGCTCTACTACGGAAAAGTCAGCAAGCTGCTGATGTACCAGGAGCTGCATCCAAAATGCGAGGCATGCCAGGGCGAGGACAAGAACGCGCCGGTAGAAGGCTTGGTCATCATCCGCGGCATGAAAGCCGAGGACGGACAACTCGTGGGAGGCAAAGTGCTTGACCCCGAGAGCGGGAAGTTCTACTACGGTAAGATATACCTCAAAAACGGTAACCTCGTCCTCCGCGGGAGCTTGGACAAACACGGCTTCCTCGGACGCAATCAGACATGGGTGAAATAGGGGTGTACGGTGTAAAAGGAGTTAATCGAAAATGCGCAGTCATTTTGGCCTACGCGGCCGCGTAAACGACTACTAACCCGCGCTCACAAGCGAGCTTGCAGCGCGTCTTACTACTCCTTTCCGCCGTTGAGACCCTTGATAGGGCTCAACATGACTGCTTACAAAAATACGGGCTTCGCCCTCACAAAAATAAAGAAAATAGTTAAAATAGCATACATAGTAATATGCCCTAATAAAAATTTAGAAAATTATTAAGATATGCCGGCGAAGGAACGCATAAGTATTCAGATTGTGGAAGAACCTAAGAGACAGGAACTGATTCAGACCTGCTATGGGATCATCGGATGTATGCAAGAAGTGCATAATCAATTAGGACCGGGACTACCCGAATATATCTACCAAGAGGCACTGACTACCGAACTGAATATCAACGGATTTCACGTACAT
>ONEG01000030.1 GCA_900316845.1 uncultured Bacteroidales bacterium | reverse complement strand
ATCTGCACTTTGTTGGACACCACGTCGTGCCGCAACCGTCCCGATGCCACGTAGTTCTCATAGATGTAGGTACATACGATTTCTTGTCTATTTGCCATATCATTTACGATTTAGTCATTTACCCTTGGGGTCCCCGACGGGCGCTAACGCAGTGCACCCGGTGGGGAGAGCGTAGCGTAAGGCGAGTTTCTATTGAGCGGCTGTGCCGCGAGTCGTAACAAGCCTTAACGCAAGCGAGTGCAAAGGTAGAGGTATTTTTGTGCTATCGGAGGCACAAAATGTGACTTAATTGTGAGGTAAATATGACTTTTGTGACTTAATTGTGACTTTGTGCAAAAGGCATAAAAAAAAGCGGCCAGAAAAGGTCGCTTATAGGCTAAAAAATGGCAATCAGTTTTTTCGGTTTCGGTTCATATTGACACCTAAATGGTGCTCATCGACATCCCATCCGAACTCGTCAGTGAGTCGTTTGCAGAGATCGACACGGGTATGGGCGTCGACATAGTTTTTGAAGTCTTTATCATACCTGCATCGCTCGGTAATATACTCACGGACTTTGGTATATTTACCTTTCGGAGGAATAGGCAGTATATCATCTACCGAAGACTCTTGTTTGGGTTGCTCGTCCTCCATAAACGCGCGTAAGATATTAGGTATATCGACGGAAGAAGCATTGATGGTAAGGGACTTGCTGTGGTCGTTGTATGTATCGACGTGGTTGATGTAGTTTTTAGGCATGTTTATTAAAATTAAAAGTGCGGGCAAGTGGAGTCCCAGTACCGTCGGCAAACGGGCAAATAAACCCCACCTACCCACACAAGGTAATTGGGGCATATTGCAATTATTTGCTGAAAGTTTTGCCGACTTACTGGAAGGAATATGCCTAAATGATAAAATATGTCCTCTTGTTTAACGTCGAGAGAAAGACGGTGCAAAGGTACTGCTTTTTTTTGATATACGCAATAGAAGCCGTTATTTTTTTACTCAGAGAGGTGAATATGTTTGCTATTATCGTTGTATGTATCGATGTGAATAGAGTTGACGATGAGGGGTTTGTTATACTCCTGCTCCGCCCATTGCTCACATTGCTGCATGACGACCTCGAGCGCTTGTTTCTGTCCCTCCGGGGGATAGTCGTATTGGCGGAGGAGGTGTTTGACCATCTTGCGCATACCTGCTTGTGCTGACTCGCGTTTATTCCAATCGATGGTTCTATTCTTGCGCAGTTTCTCGGTCAGTTCTTTGGTTAGGGCTATGAATTGCTCATCGGAATATGCTTGTCGTACAGATTCTTGTTGTGTCAAGGCATCGTAGAAAGCTTTCTCCTCGGATGTTAAGCCTAACTCATTGCCTTGTTTTTCCGCTTCCTTGATCTGATGAGCCAGTCGAATGAGTTCGGAGATCACCTCTTCGTTTGTGAGCATGCCTTTGAGATAGAGGGAGAGGGCTTGGGAGAGGAGTTCGGAGAATTTGGCGGATTGCACGACGTTGGTCTGCTTATAGCCGTTAATGATGCCTTTGAGTAGTCTTTTGAGTATTTCGACGGCAAGGTTTTTCTCTTTCATGCGGCGGATCTCTTCGAGGAAGGACTCATCAAAGAGGGAGAAATCGCGGTTTTTATCATCGAAGAGCACCACAATTCCCTCGGATTGTACGGATTGGGAAAGGAGGTTACGGATACGCTCGTTTACCTCCTTGGCTCTGACGGAGTTTCGGGATGTCTCAAACCGCATGAGCAGCACGCGCACGGCGTCATAGAAAGCGACTATCTGAAGTTGGTCATCGGAGAGGAGCGAGCGGCAGAGTGTGACGGCATTATGGAGGAGGGCAGACTCTTGGATGAAAGCCTTGCGTTTGGGTTCCTTGTCGGTCGCGAGGAGGAAGTTAGCGGCAGATTTGATAATCTGCCCTTTCTCCGCATCGGTAGCAGAGGGGTATTGCGAGAAATCGAAACCGAAGAACAGATCATGGCATATCTCATCTTTCTCACGGTAGGTAGTGAGGGCAGTCTTGGCGATGTCAGGATCACCGAACTTCTTCTTGTCCCGGTCGGTATATTCCTTCATGGCTCTTTTGAGGGCTTGTGCTATACCGATATAGTCCACGATAAGACCACCTTCTTTCTCGGGGAAGACACGGTTGACGCGCGCGATAGCCTGCATGAGGTTATGTCCCGCCATGGGTTTGTACATATACATGGTGCTGAGGGAGGGGACATCGAAGCCGGTGAGCCACATATCCACGACGATGGCAATCTTGAGGGGGCTGTCTTCGTCCTTGAAGTCGGTAGCGAGTTGTTTGCGGTAGGCTTCGTTGCCGATGACGGAGCGCCATTCTTCGGGGTCTTGGTTATTGGAGGTCATAACGACCTTTACCTTCTCCGTCCACGAGGGTTGCAGGGTAAGGATGCGGCGGTAGATGTCCATCGCTATCTTACGGTTGTACGCCACGATCATCACTTTTCCGGTCAGTTCGTCCTGCCGGTACTTGGTATAGTGGAGGAGTATATCATCGACGAGGGAGTTGATGGTCTCGGGAGCACCGAGTACTTCCTCCAGACGGCTGAGTTTATGTTTGGTTTTCTCCAGCTGCATATCGGTGATGCCAAGCGAATCGAGGGTATCAAACTCCTTATCCAGTTGCTCCAGGATCTCGGGGTTGAGTTTGAGTTTCATAGCTCGGCTCTCGTAATAGACAGGGAGCGTCGCATGATCCCGTACCGATTGGGTCATATCGTAGATGTCAATATAGTCACCGAAGACCTCTTGTGTGTCGCGGTCGCGGTCAGAGATCGGTGTGCCGGTAAAACCGATGAAGGACGCATTCGGCAGGGCTTCGCGCATGAGTTTGGCGTAGCCTTTTTTAGTGCGGGCTTTGAGCACATCGTAGGTGACATCGCCGTATTGGGAGCGGTGCGCTTCGTCGGTCATGACGATGATATTGCGCCGGTCGGAGAGAAAACGTGTGTCCTCCTCGAATTTCTGAATCGTAGTAAAGAATATACCTCCGGCTTTGCGGTCACGGAGGAGGTCGCCTAACTCGGTTTTGGATGTTGCCTGTTGGGGTTTCTGCCGGAGAAAATCCGCACAACGGGAGAACTGTCCGTATAGCTGGTCATCGAGGTCGTTTCGGTCGGTGACGACGACGATGGTTGATTCTTGAAAATGTCGGGAAAGGAGATGGGCAAAAAAGACCATGGAGAGCGATTTGCCAGAGCCTTGCGTATGCCAGAAAACGCCGATCTTACCATCGCCGTTGATAGCGCGGTGGGTACAAGCCAGCGCTCGGTTGACGGCAAAGTATTGGTGGTATCCCGCAAGTATCTTCGCCGGTTGTCCCTCTCGGTGGTCAAAGCAGATGAAGTTACGGAGGATATCCAAGAGGCGATCCTTAGGGAAGATACCATGGAAGAAGGTATCGTAGTTAACGTGCTCTTTGTCCTCATATTTGCCATCGACACTCTTCCACTCCATGTACCGCTCCTCGTTGGCGGTGATGGTACCGGCAAGTGTGGTGAACATATCGGAGATGACATTGAAGGCGTTATAGGTAAAGAGGTCGGGTGCTTTGAGTTGGTAGTTGCGTATCTGTAGGTAGGCATCGGAGACGGAGACGCCTTCCTCGGATGGCGATTTGAGTTCGATGACCACGAGGGGCATACCGTTGATGAAGACGACCATGTCACAACGGATGGCATCGAGTCCCTCTACGCGCCATTGGTTCGCTATATGGAAAGTGTTCTTGCTGTCCTTTCCTTTGTGCTCATAGTCGATGAGTTGGACGATGGCGGTGCGTTCCTCTCCGTCGTGCATGTACGGCACTTCGAGACCGTCTTGGAGCGCACGCATGAACGCTTCGTTGGACTGAATGAGGGTGCTGTCGGTGGCATAAAGGATACGTTTGACAGCTTCCTCGATGACCTCGGCAGGCAGCGCGGGATTGAGCCGACGGATAGCTGGTTCGAGTGCATCGACGTAGCAGGGTTGCCGGTAGTCGCGCTCAATGTCGGGACCATAAATATAGTCGTAGCCTAACTCATCGCGGAAGAGCGAGATGAGGGCTTGCTCGTAACTATCTTCGGTGAATTTGTTTTTTGTCATAGGGCGATCTCTCCTCTCATTAGTTTGGGTAATAATGTATCGCGCAAGGCTGCGAGGCGGAGGTTTTCTTGATAATTACTTTCAATTTTTGAATATAAATCACAACATAAATGTGCATATCGTTCCGTATCTGCAATAGACGGAATAACCATAGTCATACCTGCCAAATAATCTACATCTATTGTCGGGTAAGTCGTTGAAGATTGTTCCGCCACCGCGTGGATATTATCAATAATTCCATCTTGTTTCAGCCATTGATAGATATAATATCTATATCCGCTCCAATTAGCCGTAATTACCGCAAAACCTGTAGATGCAACTATGTTTTCAGGAGGATTCATCATCAATCCATAATGCCGCATATTTGGACGGCATAATGAGAACAATATATCTCCTTCTCCAACATATCTTCTTGCACTAGATGGAATTTTATCTCCAGGGTTGAAACGTTGATACCCCTCGATCACTCCTTCCGTTAAATGTCCGGTGTCAAGATATTGTATAGGATTTGCAAATTTAGGACCAACTTTCCTTTTATTAAAGGAACAAATCTCACCCAAAGTCCCCTCTTTCCAATCATCGGGCATTGTACCGCCCCAAGGTTCGAAGTTTACGAACCAAGATTTGAAAAGTGCTTGTGCTTGTGCTTCCAAATTGCGGTTGATGCGATTATTATTCTCAATCTTATCATCCAAATCCCAAAGAAGCTTCGAAATCTTATCTCTACTTTCTTTAGGTGGACATAAGAACGTATAATTTTCAACATCCTTAATGGTAATCATTTTTACCGTAGTACCGGTCTTAACCGAGGAAATATAGTTGACATATTCGGGCGTCTTAAGCAACCAATATATAAACCGATTGTCAAAATCAGAATCAATAACATTGACCTTGTACAGATTAGAGCCAATGATGATTTTCTTGGCAGGTAATCCTTCAGGTATTATGGCCGGCATTGCCAAAATTGGCAAATTGTCGGATTGTTGCCGAGTCGCTAAAACAATATCTCCAGGGCGACCGATATTTTTATCCAAACAATCTCCACCATACTGACGGGCTCCTTTCATCAAGAATTTCTCCAAGAACGACACACACCCCATACCAAGCAAAAGATTATCTCCGGTGCCTAACAAATCTCCCTTATATAACTGTCCACCAGTTATCTTTAGGATATCCCCTAATTTAACCTTTTTCCACTCCATGCTTAGCCGATTTTGTAGCCGATAGACGCTAATTGTTTGCGGATCTCTGATTCGAGGGCGTGACCTTTGTCGAAGAGTTCGGAGAGTTCCGCGGTGAGGCGGGTCATCTTCTCTGCAAAGGGTTCGCCATCGTCCTCTTGCTCCGCGATACCGACATAGCGTCCAGGCGTGAGGATATAATCCTGTTGGGCTACATCATCCAATGAAGCGACTGCACAGAAACCTTTCTCGTCGGCGAGTGTGCCGGCTTCGAACTGACGGAAGGTGTCGGCGATACGGAGGATGTCCTCCTCAGACAGTTCACGCAGTTTGCGCGTGACCATCGTACCCATATTGCGAGCATCGATAAAGAGCACTTTGCCCGGTTGTTTCTTATTGCGGTTGATGAACCAAAGGCTGACGGGAATACCGGTAGAATAGAAAAGTTGGTTCGGCATAGCCACTATACCTTCCACTAAATCGGCTTGCACAATCTTGGCGCGGATGTCTCCTTCACCACCGGTCTGGCTACTAAGGGCACCATTAGCGAGGACGAGACCGATCTTGCCGTTTGGCGAGAGGTGATGGATCATATGCTGAATCCATGCGAAGTTAGCGTTGCCTGCGGGCGGGATGCCGTATTTCCAACGGACATCTTCGAGCAAGGACGCTTGTCCCCATTTGTCCAAATTGAAGGGCGGGTTCGCCATGATATAATCCGCTTTAAGCGTAGGGTGTTGGTCATCAAAGAAAGTATCCGCGTAGCTCTTGCCGAGGTCGGCTTCGAGACCGCGGATAGCGATATTCATATGCGCCATCTTCCATGTAGAGGGGTTGGCTTCCTGCCCATAGATAGAGATATTGCGAATCTCTTTTTGGTGGGAGCGGATGAACTTGGCGGATTGCACGAACATACCTCCCGAACCACAACAAGGGTCGTAGATACGGCCATTAAAGGGTTGCAGCACCTCGACTATCGTGCGGACGATACAGGAAGGCGTATAGAACTCACCGGCGTTCTTGCCTTCCATCGAGGCGAACTGCTGGAGGCAGTACTCATAGGTGCGACCGAGCAGGTCTTTTTCATCAGCCGCTCCGTGCATCTGGATATTCGTGAACAGATCGACGACATCTCCGAGACGTCGTTTGTCGAGTTCGGGACGTGCGAAGTTCTTGGGTAAGATACCTTTGAGGCGGGGGTTCTCCTGCTCGATGAGACGGAGTGCGTTATCGATCGTCACGCCGATGGTAGGCTGATGAGCGTCCGCAGAGATCACTGACCAACGGGCACCTTTCGGCACAAAGAACACGTTCTCGGACAGATACTCGTCCTTATCTTCGGGGTCGGCGTATGGGTCTTGGGTTATTTGCGCATACTTGGTCTCGAAACTATCGGAGATATACTTGAGGAAGATGAGTCCGAGGACGACTCCCTCGTATTCCGATGCGTTTAAGTTACCGCGCAGCACGTCCGCTGCTTTCCAGATCTTGTCTTCGAATCCGATGGAGATAGTGTCTTTTGCCATGGTATCAGTGGTTAATAGATGGTACAAAATGAGACCAAGTACCATGATACTCACAGCACTTTATGTATTGGATTGCATCGGGGTTGCCGAGTTCGGCGGCACGGAGGAGGTAGTGGTCGGCTTCGTCGAGGGAGACGGTAACGACGTCAGAGGGATAGTCGGGGTCGGCGGCGCGGAGATGGGCAGCCATGCCGACGATGAAGAGCGCGCGGGGGTCGTCCTCGCGTGCAGCTATAGCGGAGTAGTAAGCTATGGAGTCGGGGTTGAAGAAAAGAGATTTGCGGATTTCGACGGGTTCAGGAACGTCGGCACCGCAGGTACTTGCGAAATCAGAACCACACATGCCGGCTTGGTAGCCGCGCATGTACGCGCAAGATAAAAGGAATACTACGAGGAGGATACCGCAGTACTTTGCGACATTTTCAGTGTGGGGGGGGTAAAATTGAACATTCTAATATTTATGATTTATGGATTATGATTTATGATTTACATTTTGGGCACAAAGTTACAATAAAAAAACGAGATTCACAAGAAAAAAGTACATTTTTTTTGTATATGTCCGAAGATTTTCGTAATTTTGCAGCGAAATTCAGTACCAATGGAGAAAATAAGCAAAGCACAGGTGAAGTTCGTGCGGTCGTTGCAGCTTAAAAAAGTGCGGGACGCGGAGGGACTGTTCGTCGCCGAAGGCGAGAAATGCGTGGATGAGCTGCGCCGCGGCTTCGAGCTCGTGTATTATATACAGACCGGCCAGCGGCCTGACAGACCGGCTACGCCTGACAGAACACAGACCGTCCTTCGGACTGACAGAATACTTCTTGCCACGCCGGCAGAGATTGAACAGATGTCATCGCTGAAGACACCGCAAGGAGTTATAGGAGTGTTTAGGAAGAATGGTGGATTGATGAATGGTGACGCGGCAAAGCCGCTTAATGATGGAATGATGCAGGACGATCTGATTCTTGTGCTGGACGGGATACAAGACCCGGGAAACCTCGGCACGATCATCCGCACCTGCGACTGGTTCGGCGTGCATGAGATCGTGTGCTCGAAGGACACCGCCGATTGCTATAACCCCAAGGTCGTGCAAGCGACGATGGGGGCTTTGGCACGAGTGAAGGTGCGGTATGTGGATCTTGTGGAGTGGCTGGAGAGAATCAGGAATCAGGAGTCAGGAATCAGGATCTATGGTACACTTCTGGACGGCAAGAATATGTATGAGGTGCTAGATAGAACACTCGGGACGCGGGCTAACGAAGTGCACGCGATCATCATGGGCAATGAGGGCAACGGCATCTCGGCAGAGGTGAGGAAGTTCATCACCGACCCGATTTATATACCGACTTATCCAAACAAAGAGACCTCCGACGTGGTCGAAAGTCTCAATGTATCTATCGCTACCGCCATAGTCTTGGCGGAGTTCAGAAGGCCGCGTTAATAAGCGGACATCTGTTCTTTTACGGTATTATTGATGAAATCGGCGAACTCCTGGATGGTCATGGAGCCCTTCTCTTCAGCACCCTGCTGGCGAACGGAGACGAGTCCTTGCTCCGCCTCTTTCTCACCGACAATGAGCATGTACGGGATGCGTTTCAATTCGTTATCGCGGATCTTACGACCGAGTTTCTCATTGCGGTCATCGACAATGACACGTACATCCTGTTGCTCGAGAATCTCCTTTACTTTCCATGCGTACTCGTTGGATTTCTCGGAGATAGGCAGCACGACTGCCTGATCCGGAGTGAGCCATAGCGGGAACTTACCGGCAGTATGCTCGATGAGGACGGCTACGAAACGCTCCATCGAACCGAACGGCGCTCGGTGGATCATCACCGGACGGTGTTTCTGGTTGTCCTCACCGGTATATTCCAGTTCGAAACGCTCCGGGAGGTTATAGTCCACCTGAATCGTACCGAGTTGCCAACGGCGTCCGAGGGCATCCTTGACCATGAAGTCGAGTTTCGGTCCGTAGAAAGCCGCTTCGCCTTCCACCTCGGTAGCGGGGAGGTTCATTTCCTTGCATGCCTCGCGGATAGCGTTCTCTGCGTGCTCCCAGATCTCGTCGGAACCGACGTATTTCTCGTGGTTATTCGGATCGCGGAGGGATATCTGCGCCTCGTAATTCTCGAAATTGAGTGCCTTGAAGATGATGTTGATGATCTCCATGACGCGGATGAACTCTTGCTTTACCTGATCCTGACGACAGAAGATATGCGCGTCATCTTGAGTAAAGGAACGCACGCGCGTGAGGCCGTGGAGCTCACCCGACTGCTCGTACCGATAGACCGTACCGAACTCCGCGCAGCGGAAAGGCAGATCCTTGTAGCTCTTGGGGCTGTTCTTGTAAATCGCACAGTGGTGCGGGCAGTTCATCGGCTTGAGCATATATACCTCGCCTTCCTCGGGCGTGGTGATCGGCTGGAAAGAGTCCTTGCCGTAGTGATCCCAGTGACCGGAAGTCATATACAACTGTTTGGAGCCGATATGCGGCGTGATGACCTGCTGGTAGCCGTAGCGTTTCTGGATCTTCTTCAGGAAATCCTCTAACCGCAGACGCAGGGCAGTACCCTTCGGCAGCCAGATCGGCAGACCTTTACCTACCATGTCGGAGAACATAAAGAGCTCAAGCTCCTTACCGATCTTACGGTGGTCACGTTTCTTGGCTTCCTCTAAGAGCGCGAGGTACTCATCGAGCATCGCTTTCTTGGGGAAGGAGATACCGTAGATACGGGTCATCATCGGGCGTTTCTCATCGCCACGCCAGTAAGCGGCGGAGCAGGAGAGTACCTTGACAGCCTTGATGGGTTCGGTAGAAAGGAGGTGCGGACCCTTACAGAGGTCGGTGAAAGCACCCTGGGTATAGGTAGAGATATGCCCGTCCTCCAACTCGGAGATCAGCTCGCATTTATACGTCTGTCCTTTGTCGCCAAAGGCCTTGAGGGCATCGGCTTTGGAGATAGCGTTCTTTACTACTTGCTCTTTCTTCGCGCGGAGCTCCATCATCTTCGCCTCGATAGCGGGGAAATCGGTATCTTTGATGACTACTCCCTCGGGGGGCATGACGTCGTAATAGAAACCGCTCTCGATAGCGGGTCCGATACCGAATTGGATACCCGGATAGAGTTCCTGCAGCGCCTCTGCCATGAGGTGGGACGAGGTATGCCAGAAGGCATGTTTCGCCTCCGCGTCGTCCCATTTATGCAACTTGATAGCCGCATCCCCGGTAATAGGGTAGTTGAGCTCTACGATTTGGTCATTGATACTTGCGCAGAGGATCTCTTGCGCCAGACGAGAGCTGATGCTCTCTGCTACTTGCAGCGGCGTGATGCCGCTCTCAAACTCACGGACTGAACCGTCCGGAAAAGAAATTTTAATCATATATTAATAAACCTACAAATGTTTACGGTCGGCGAGCTGACAACTGCTCTTTGACCCAAATTCGGTGCAAAATTACTGCTTTTTTTTGACATACGCAAGCGTGTTTGCACTTTTCTCGCTTTTTTTAATAAAAATGTTGTAAAATTTAAATTAATGTTGTAAAATTTGCACAAATGAAAAAAATGTAGTAATTTTGTCGCCGCTATGAAAAATCGAATCTTTTTTGTATTACTCTGCCTCATCGGCATGAGCATGTATTCCGTCCCGGCATTCAGTTGGGGACAGGAGGGTCACCGGGTAATCGCGAAGATCGCGTATGACAATCTTACTCCGAAAGCGCGTAAGTCAGTAGATAAGATCCTCGGCAAACGGGGAATGATCTATTGGTCGAACTGGGCGGACGAGATCAAGAGTGATAATATCTACCCGCAAAGTATCAAAGACGGATGGCATTACCAGAACCTCGCGAGCGGACTCTCGGATTCTGCGATAGTAGCCATGGTGATGGACTGTCCTAAAGTCAACGGCAGACTTTTCTCCGTGCACGACTCGCTGGTCTATAACATGGCGGCGGAGAAGGTTTATGACAGCAACCGGGATCACACGTTGCGCTATATCGTACACCTCTCCGGCGATCTCTATTGCCCGATGCATATGGGCCGGAAAGAGGACCGGGGCGGCAATCTGATTCCGATGACGTGGTTCGGCAAACCGACCAATCTACATGAGGTATGGGACGACAAACTGGTTGAGAGTCAGGGTTATTCGTATTCGGAGTACGCGCAGATGATTGAGGACACGTACGCGCCTCTCAAACGCGAGATAGAGCAACGCTCGGAGTCGCAACTGCTGCTTGATAACTACCATTTTACGGAGTCGATCTATGCGTATCAGCAGGTATGGGACGGGAATACGTACCACTATATCTACACCTGGCATGAGTTGATGGAGAAGCAGCTGTATGTAGCCGGAATCCGTCTTGCCAAGCTGCTGAACGAGATGTTTCAATAAACTGGGTATCAGGTGGTGTTTTGATTGATGTATGAATACAGAACACGCAATTAAGCTGGTAAAGGATACTTTCCAGCAAGAGTTATCTTCCGCTTTGCGCCTTCGTCGTGTGACGGCGCCTTTGTTTGTCGAATCCGGTCATGGTCTGAACGATGATCTGACGGGCGTTGAGAAGCCTGTCAGTTTTTTTGTGCCTGCCTTGAACCGTCATTGTGAGATAGTGCACTCGCTCGCCAAATGGAAGAGAGTCAAGTTATGGCGGGTCAATATGCCTGCCGGTTTTGGCATCTATACGGATATGAATGCTATCCGTGCTTTTGAGACGCCGGATGATATTCATAGTCTGTATGTGGATCAATGGGATTGGGAGAAAGTTCTTACCGCCGAAGATCGCACGCGTGAGTATTTACACGCAATTGTGCGTGACATCTATAAGGTCCTGCGGAACGTAGAATATATCGTTACGGAGCGGTATCCGGAGATCCGTGCTTTTCTGCCTCAGGAGATCACTTTTATCAGCTCGGAGGAGTTGCTGCAACGCTATCCGTCTCTCACGCCGAAAGAGCGCGAGAACGCTATCTGCAAGGAGTACGGAGCGGTCTTTATTGAAGGTATCGGAGCACCTCTGTCTGATGGCAAAGTGCATGATGACCGCGCGGCCGATTACGACGACTGGACGCTGAATGGCGATATATTGATCTGGTATCCGGTTTTGGACAAGGCGATTGAACTCTCCTCGATGGGTATCCGTGTAGATGGCGCCGCTATGGAGCGTCAGTTGGAGCAAGCGGGACATAGCGATTGGAAAGGGTTGGAGTATCACAAAAGCGTGCTGACAAACACCTTACCCCTTACTATCGGAGGCGGTATCGGTCAATCACGCCTGTGCATGGTACTGCTGCATAAACGCCATATCGGCGAAGTGCAAGTCAGCGAGTGGTCGTCCGAAGAACTGACCCGCTGCGCGCAGCAGGGAATCACTCTTCTGCAATAATTTTTTTGTTTTTATCTCTCTGAACCGAGAATGGTATATTCGTGCCCGCCACGAAGGATGATCACCTGTCCGTCGCGGAGAATCTTCTGACTGCTGATAGCTGACGGCTGAATGCTCTCAATGCCTTGCATGGGCGGCAGGTCGTCGCGGCCCCAGCTGATGTCATCCAGATAATAGGTCACCACTCCTTCGTTGCCGTTCGGGCCGATGTAATGGAAACCCATGTAGAAGACGTCCGCCATGGTCTGGGCAAAGGGCTCGAGATCGAGGTAGAAAGTCACCCATTTCTCCGTCACGTCCGAAGTCTTTGGGATGTCGAAACTGGAAGTCAGGTTCTGCCAGAAGACATTTGAGGCATCCGTGGCGTCGATGTAGAAAATCTCCAGTCGTGTTGAGTCCTCTTCGTCCGGCAGGTATTGTCCCATGACGCTGAAAGCAAAGGTCTTCGCTGCAGCATTGCGGTAGTCCAACGGGGGCGTGATGAGCCATGTCTCCCAGGTGCCGGTAGAAGGCGTAGCATACTGGTATGCGGTCGCTTTCACGAACTTACCGTCACCATCGAGGATCTGCGTCTTGGCGGACTCGAATCCCCACCAGGGGCGCTGGTCAGCTGCGGCTACATTCTGCCATCCGTCATTGCTCCAGGGCATGTTATGACTTGCGTTGTCAAAGCCTTCTATGAGCAGCGTGCGGGGGTTGGCGTTGTCCCAAACGAACTCCTGTGCCCATTCGTCCGTTTGCGGCGGACCGGGGATCGTGTCTGTGCCGCCACCTTCGGGGGAAGCGATACTGTCGGTCTCGATGACGCTGAAGGCATCGAAGAGCGCTTTTACATTTTTATCTACGTGGACGCGTACGCGGAAATAGGCGGATTTCTCCGGTTTGGAGGTCTCCACGACGAGTGTCTGCCATCCCTCCACGGGGCTGTCGGCAATCACTCGTTGGAGCTTGTCCGCCTCGTGCATCTTCATCGTCTCTGCGTCTCCTCCGGGCTTCGGTTCCCAGTAGCAGTCGATGGCAATCGTCTTGTCGGCAGGAAGTTCTAAGACCTTGTAATTCAGCGTCATACGGAATACGCGTCCGACGGGGTAGGACTCGTCCGAAAGGGAAATCGGTTGGTCTAACATCCCGGCGATATTTCCTCCTAAACATAAGGCTGCGTCGCCTTCGATCTTGTCGCTCTCTTCAGCGGTTCCCAGACCTAAAGGCATGGTCCAATCCTCCCAGGCGCAGCCTAAGAAATTACAGCTGTAGTCCTCGAAACCTCCGTTCCGGAGTAAGTTCGTGTCGGCCTCCTGCGCGCTGGCAGTCCAAGTACCCATCGCCATTATTGTGGCGCAAAGGATGATAAAGAATCGTTTCATATCACTTATATTATTTTCTCTTTCGGAGATTTTTTCATTCCGCCGCAAAGGTACTGCTTTTTTTTGAATTATGCAAATAAATTTGTTATTTGATTCGCATTTGTCCCTTGTTTGATGCTTATAAATGTCTTATTTGCGTCTTATTTGTTGCAGTTAATATGGTTTTTGTAAAAAAAAACAATTTTATGTTTGTGTATATGAAGTTTTTTTTGTACCTTTGCGCCCAAATAATACATTAAGTAAACTTATAAAATATTATTGCTAATTTAGAACATAATTAAATTAAACATTAATATGAAAAAAAATCAACTTATTGTATGGAGATCGGTCAAGGCGTCAAGTCCTTGCGTGGTAGTGACAGAGGCTTTGACTGTCGTTTGACCGTCGTTCGACCGTCGGCTGACCGTCGGTTTAGGGCTGTAAAAGTTCTAACTGTGTTGTTGCTTATTCTAACCGTAGGGGTTGGGAGTGTTTTGAGGTGACCCCAAAAATTTGGACAGATTATTAAATCTATTTGACTTGATTTTGAAAGTGAGTTCGGTATTGTACCGGGCTCATTTTCAATTTTAGTT
>ONEG01000031.1 GCA_900316845.1 uncultured Bacteroidales bacterium | reverse complement strand
CCTGTTTCTTTAAAATTGATTTGTCTAAATTCTGGCTTATTTGCCGTTAGAGATATCAGTTTCATACCGTTATAATTTTTCCTTCTTCGTTTAACTCAATCAACCCCATCAAGTAGAGCAAATCCAGAGCTTTTACCAAATTATCATAACTCTGGTTAATAAAACATACTTGACCATATTTTTTGTTTTGGCAGATATCCCATATTTCATCCACAGAATATGCAGATGACACAAGTTGCGATAAGATATATCCTGAGAACCCTATAATAGATTCTGAAAATCGTATATGTTTAGACGGTAGTATCATCTTGCTCTGGAATTTTAAATATATCGCATGCTTCAAAATAATATGCCATTAAGGCGCGCACAGCGATATCGTTTGCTGTTGTCAAAGGTGTCGGGCATGCTTTTTCGTAGATGTATATAAATACTTCATTAGGGTGATTATCTGCATCTGGAATTTCTTGTTGCGCTTCACAATACAAACCATTAAATTTTTCACGTAGAATCTCACGCTGCCCAAAATTGTTATTATTGAAGAAATCTTCTACCTGACCATAATGCATCAAACCATATCTTAGAAAATTCTCCGCGTCTGTATTTAAATGGTTGAATTGTATTTTGTGCACCATATTCAGGCTCATAGGGATAGACGATATTGTCGGACTTTGCTGTACTGTCATCAAATGGCACGTAACCTCATTTAGTGCTGAATTTTCACATAAGGCAATAGAAGGCGTAGGTACAAAACCAATCACACGGTTTTTATCTGTAGGGGTCAATGTCTCAAAAAGTTCTTCAACATTACTAGCGGTCCACAACTTAATATCTATTTGCGGATATTTCTGACATATTGATTGAATGCGTGTATGCGTTGTCGGTCCTGCTCCTTTGTATTTGTCATTTATTACATATCTAAATTGACGTATAATGAATCCTTTGGATTGCCAATATGCCACAAGATTGGTAAAATCATGCTCTAGTTTCTTTGCGCTTTCTTCATCATTCTTGCTTAAATCTTCTGGTGCGTAAACCTGACAATACAAACCTTCTTTCAAAGAGAAACCATCACAACTTTTATCTCCCAATCTGCCTTGTGGTTTTACTTGTTTAAAGTCAGGATAGCAAAGAACCATAATTTCAGTAAAAAACTGCTCAAAACTATATCCGTCAAAAAGCAGAATCCTTTTTTTGAAAAATTCATTCGCTACATATTGATCTACTGCATTCATAATGGCACAATTTTGCGTGCAAAGGTACACAAAATATTTGACATATGCAAATTTAATTGCTTTTTTCTCGTTGTTTCGCCCGCCTGTGGCTGGCGAATTTATTTATTGTTTTTAATTATCAGCAAGGGCTTGCTTGGCCAATTGCGTGAGTTGGTCGGTGTCTATCGATTCCAACACAATCTGTTCGGGCTCAAGATCAAGCAGGAACTGCATATACGTCGGCATCGTGAGCAGGTTGCCTTCGCGACCGATATTGAAATCACCGAACTTAATGATTTGATGGACGTGATATTTCTCCGGATGCGCCAACACGGTTTTAGCACTCTTCGCTTTGGATGATTTAGCTTTTACTTCCAACGGGACACACTCTCCTTTCATACGAACGAGGAAATCCAATTCCAGTCCGGATTCTTTTTGAAAATAATAAAGACTCTGTGCTTTCTTATGCAAGGTATCCGCCATCAAGTTCTCAAAGATAGCCCCTTTGAATCCTCCCAAATTGCCTTGCAGGATGTCCGCACGCGTGCCTGCTCCTAACATCTCCAGAAGTAAGCCTATATCTGACACATAGACTTTGAAAACGTTATCTTTAGCGTTTCCCTCCATGGGCAGACCGGTAATATCGGTATTGTAGCAACGGCAGATAATCTCCGCATCTTCCAACCATTGCAACGAGCCAAGATAGGTATCGCTTCTGCCTCCCGGCTTGACTTGGTTGTATTGGAACTTCTTGTTCTCTTTGGCCAGTTGTTTGGGAATCGAATTGAAGCACTCACGGATATGCGGTTTGTCCTTATCGGGAGCGTACTTCACCATATCGTCTCGGTACTCCTTCAAGATTGACTGATGCGCTTTGCTCACCTCGTTCATGTTGCGGGACGAAAGGAACGCATTCACAGCATCAGGCAGGCCGCCGATAGCAATGTATTGGTTGAGCAGGTTCTTCATGGCTGTGTGAATACCGGCCGGAACGGGTGTCTCTTCACGGTAGAACTTCTTGAGTGCATCAATCACCTCCTTGGAGATATTGTTTGCCCATAGGAATTCCTCGAAATCCAACGGATACATCTCCACGATGTCTTCTGAGCCGACCGGAACGGAGTTGATACCAAGTTCTTTCTGCTTAACCAGTTTCCGATGTTGTTTCTTTTTCTCATCCCCATAGCCTTGCACACCGAGGAGCGAACCGGTAGCAATAACATCGAAACGTCCGTCTTCTTTGAAGAATTTAAGTGCTGTACGAGCTTCCGGACATTCTTGAATCTCGTCGAAGATAAAGCAGGTAGTACCGGGTGTGAACGTGATGCCCGCAATCTGAGCAGAGAGACTGAGCAAGATGTCGTCCACCGCCTTGGAACCTACAAACGCAGATATTCGTTCCGGCTGCTTGATAAAATTGATATAAACAACCGTCTTGTAGTGCTCCTGAGCAAAGTGTCGGGCAATAAAGGTCTTACCGCATTGGCGGATGCCCATTATCACTAACGGCTTGTGGTTAGTATGGTTCTTCCACTGCAAAAGAGTGTCTTCAATCTTTCTTTTTAACATTTTTCCAAACGAATTATCTGCTTATTATTACACTTTTCCAAACGAATATTCTATATCCAATAGCACTTTCCGAAATGAAAAATCGTGCAAAGATACACTTTTTTTATCATATATGCAAATTTTTCGTAGCTTTTTTCTCATCATTCTGTAAGATTGCCGGATTTTGGATGTTTTTACACCAATTCTGCGAGTTATGCAGTGAGTTATGTAGCGAGTTTTGTGAGTGGTGAATCGAGTTGTGTAATGGTCTGGAAAAATAGTTGGTTATACGAAAGAAAAGCAGTAATTTTGTCGTCGGAAACGGTGATCCATGATTAAGTTGCGCTGCAACAAATGTAATGGTCACGTTTCCTCCTCTTCACGCCGCGAACACTACGTTGGTTCACGTCGTGATTAAATAAACATTATTAACCCGCGAAAGTTTTGGTTTTAGCTTGTGTACACGGGAAAGGCCTTTCGTAAAAATCAGAGCTAAGCACAAAATCTTTTCGCAATGAGTAAAAGAGTTATTTTCCTTTTGGGCAGGGATTTCCACGAGGTGGACGAGAATGCCCAAACGATCATGCTGCACGGTAAAAAAGAGACCGAACTGCGGCATTGCAAGACCGACAAACATCTGTATTGCTCTGCGCTGGGCGCGTTCTACATGCGCTACGGCAGCGAGCTGCATCCCATCAAGGCGCATCTGCACGGTCCCAATTGGAGACGTTCCGGAGGATGGGGAAATTATCTATTCGTCAGGCAAGTGTGCAAATGGGCGCACAGGCTCATGGCGGTGTGGCTTCCTGAACCCCAAGAGGGCGAGACGGAGATCGACCATATCAACGGTGTGCCGACCGACAACCGTGCGTGCAACCTGCAATGGGTGAGCCCTGCCGAGAACCGCAAACGGCGCGTGATCCTGCGTGCAAGGCGCATGATTGCGCGGCAAGACGGACGACCGGACTTGCTGCCGGAGAACATGCAGCCGGAGGAGCTGTTGGCGTTGTTCAGTGAGTACAATGTGGCGGGGGACTGCTATGAGGGAGAATAGCCGAATGCCATTCGGCAAAACGGACGACGTAAAACCGGAATTCAATTCCGGGCTAATTGACGAAGGGAAAGCGGCATCAGATGCCGCGACAAACAACAAAGAAAACGAACATGTCCGATGGCATCGGACGCAAAAAAAGAAGAATTAACAATGCCGTCTCTCAGACGGCGCAATAAACGAAAAAGATTATGAAATCAGATAATTTGAAAGAGTTGCGCGAGTTGCGCATCCAAGAGAAAGCCATTAAGGCACGTATTGACGAAATCAGCGGGAAAGCTACTGATGAAGCGGTGGCTATCCTTGCCGAAAAGGGTCAGGAGAAAGGTGAGTTTGAGGTGGAAGGCGTTGGTAAGTTCCAGCTTCAACGGACGGAGAGTTTTGACTTTGCCGACTATCGCCGCTATCCGCAAGAACAGGCGGTGAAATGGCGCGAGAACGCGAAAGAAAAGACCAAAGAGCAGAACCTCGTCAAAGCGCGTACGGCAGTGATGAACGGGTATCTGAAGACCTTTGTGGAACTATACCCTGACAAAGAGCCGGATGAAATCAAGCTGACGGTGAAAGTCATTGATTAAGCGTAGCGAGCCCTTTTAAGCACGGGAGGAAATAGCAACCCCTCGGAAACGGGTGCTCCCATGCACCCCCTCCCGTCCGTTCCCCATGAACGGAAGCCACTGTTTCTACGGGGTTCTATTTCCTCCTCGCGAGCGGCATAGCCGCAGGGCTCGAACGTAATCAAAAGACAAAAAAGAAAAAGAACCAAAAAAGAATAAAAAGAAAATGATGATGATGACGTTATTCTATGCAGATAGATTCATCATCAAGAATGTTGAATGTTTACTATTTAAAGTTTAATGAATGATGAAAAGAAATCTTTTGATTATATGTGGGAGCTGCTTAATCCTCCGCGAGAGTTCCACAACATGCGCAGCAAGTGCGAGACAGCCCTTTGGAACAACCTCTCTATCCACATGCAGCATCGTGTCTATCGCCTCATCCGGGACCGCAAACGTCGCGGTGAAAGTATCCACCCGAATCCGTGGTACGCTATCGTCCCTCGCCAAGACGACGAAAATGGTCGTCGCGTGGTACAAAGAACGGGCAGGCATTTACACCCTCGAAGAAGCCCTTGCGCTTAAACTCAGCATCATCCGGGAGTTTAGACCATTACAAGATTAAAGGGGAAAGGAATGAACGAAATGAGTTACTGTCGGGAGGCTCTTAGGGAGTTATCGGGAGATGATCCCGTGATGGTAAAGTCATTGACAGCATGAAGACAGCATGAAGACAGCATGGAAACGGCTCCGAAACAGGGGACATACAGAACCGGCATACAATGCCGGGCTAATGGACGGAGAAAAAGAAAAACGAAATATTATTAGTCAAAAATTATCAAAAATGATTCAAAAAAGTTATCCTTTATATGATGTGCCGTGGTTGGTACGAGACCCGAATGCGTTTCGGATGTCTGCCAAAAGGCATGAGATAGAAGTGAGAAATCAGGCTATCGTAGATGATTATTTTGTGGCAAGGGCAAACGGGGCTTCGGCACATGAGGCACGAGAAGTGGTGGCTACGAAGCATGGGATAAAACCAAAGGGTGTGCGGTATGCGCTGGATTGGTTCTTTCACGAAGCCAAGAAACGGAGAAAATACGATTTTGTGCAAAAATTTTCACATGAAATGGAACACTAAAATCGTTTTGATGTTAATTTTGCAGCGAAATTTGATTATGAGATATGGCGAAAGTAGAATTAGAGCACCCGATAGCATATCTGACGGGGATGCTGATACGAAGTGATCCGTATTATTTCAGGCGGTATCCTAAGTCCGGCGGCGGGTACATGCAGATAGCGCAGGCTCGCCCCGACAGGAGCGGGCATGTGGCGAGTGAGGCGGAGACGCTGAACCGGCAGGAGTTCGCAGAGAGATACGGACGGCAGAAACATCAAGAGTATCTCGACAAAATATACCATAATCAACTCGAAATAGAGTTCGAGGAATAAACATTATTAACAAAACAAATCTTAACTATGAGTAAAGTACAATTGACCGGAGCATTTGCGCGTTTCCGCGGGAAGCTCAATCGCTCGGAATCGCTTGTTTTCAAAGGCTGTCCGTGCGGCAAAGAACAAATGGCGATGGACCTGTTGAACCCGAGTAGGGCAAACGGGGCGAAAAACGTGGCATGTCAGAACGCACTGAAGACGGCGGCTCAGGCAGCTAAGACCGCGTTGGCAGACCCGGAGCAGCGCGCGACGTACGAGGCGGATTTTGCACGCCAAGACAAGATCCGCAGCCTGTTTGCGTACGTGGTGAAACAGCTGTACGTGAAGCCGACGTTCGCGTGATGAGAGGCTCGATCGGACAAAGCCCTTCACCCACACAAGGGGAGGGAAACCGGCATTCAATGCCGGGCTAACAGACGAAGAAAACCGCGGAATACCGCGGGAAACAAACAAAATTATTAACCCGATCGCCCATATATGGTCGATACTGATAAGTAGAGAGCTAAGGGCGGTCACAAACCTAAACATTAACTATGGCAAGTGTAACTTATTCAGCCGGAATTGATCATGTGTCCGGCGCATTGGCAAAACCCATCGGCGTGGCAGCGATGATCCAGGAGCGCAGTCATGACCTGTCGAAGATCACGACTGACCAGCAGACCTTCATCGCGCAGAAGAACGAGCCGAACGGCGCAAAGACCATGAAACAGTGGTATTGGCGCGTCTGCGGCGCGGAGTGGGATCAGGCTCACAGCTAACGTTAAACTGTTAAATCGTTAAACCGGTAAATCGTTATGAGTAAGCAGCAGATCTACAAGATGGTAGCGACGGTAGCTACCGCCATCGTGACGTGTGTGGCGATTGCGTTGGGACTGAGTTCGTGCAACGTGACACGGACGGTAACGACGCGGAGCGAGGCTTGGCAGAATGGCGACACCAGCGTGGTCATTCAGACCAAGACCATCGAGACGTATGATGCGTCGAAGAAGGGTCTATAGGTAATCCGCCATGCATAGGCGGATACTATGAAAAAGGAAGTGATCCAAATGGGTCGCTTCCTTTTTTGCCAAATGTGCAAGGAAAAAGTGAGAGAATAATGATAAGGTACGCTATGTGCGTACGCATACATGTGGAAGGATGCAAGGGATTATAAAATTCTGAAAAGAATATAAAAATGCAAGTCATAAGATTTTTTTTGCCAAAATACTTGCATATTTCAATTTTTTGTAGTATCTTTGCAGCAAATTTGAACATAGTTAAACCATGAAAAAGATTATTCTAACGATTTCAGCAGTTCTTTTATGCACGGGCATAGGTTCGCTGCGGGCGCAAAATACGGATAAGGCGAGCGCACCGGAAGCAGTAGAGGCGGCGAATGCACCGAAGGAAGAGTTACCGACCAATATCGGTGTGCCGGCGGAATGCGAGGACGTGATGCTGCAGGCGTTTTATTGGGATAGTTATAAACTGACCAAGTACGGGCGTACGCAATGGTTGGATCTATTGGAGGACACGACGGCAATCCGTAACAATTTCGACTTGGTGTGGTTTCCGCCGTGTTCATGGGCAGGAGGAGATACCAAGGATCAGTATGCAGCCGGAGGTGTGGGATATTACCATCGCCAGTTGAGCCAGATGAACAGTGCGTGGGGAAACCGTATTGGGTTGGACAAGTTGATTCAGGCCCTGCATCGCGGAGGTACCAAATGTCTGGCAGACATCGTGATTAACCACCGCAATAACAAGAGTAACTGGTGCGACTTCTTCGAAGACAGTTTTGGTACGTATGGAAGATTTCAGTTGAACGAGAGTCATATATGCAAGGGGGACGAGTGTTTTACCAAAAGTGAATCCACCTGTTATGGCAGTACCAATAAAGGAGCTGCTGATACGGGAACGAATGATGCCGGTTGCCGAGATTTGGATCACAGCAACGAGTATGTACAGAGTTGGGCAAAGGCATATGTACAATGGATGATAAATAAAATAGGTTTTGACGGCTTCCGTTACGACATGACGCGTGGTTATGCCGGCAAATACCTGAGGATGTACAACGAGGCAGCAAATCCGTATTTCTCCGTTTCGGAATTTTGGGAGAGTATCACCAACGAGATCAACCACCTGAAAGCGACGAATTATAACACGTTGGTGTTTGATTTTCCGTTAAAAGAGACGATGGGTGAAGCTTTCAAGTTTGGTACGTACAGCGGTTTGAAGAATCCGACGAAGAGTTTTCGTGGTCAGGGTTATGCCAAATATGCCGTTACCTTTATCGACAACCACGACACTTTCGAGCGTTCGGACAACCAGAGCGGCGAGTTTATCAAGTACAATGCCGATTTGAATAATGCGGATGTAAAGAGCAAGATTCTTCAGGCGAACGCGTATATCTTGATGATGCCGGGTGTACCGTGCGTATTCTGGCCTCATTGGCGGAAATATACGAACGAGATTAACCAGATGATATCCATCCGCAAGCGTGTGGGAATCCACTCGGAGTCGGTAGTAAGCGATGAGGCCTCCGGTGGTTATTCGTACAGTGCGACAATCCAGGGGCATCATGGTCGTGTTTATCTGCGTTTGGGAAAGAACCGTGACATGACTCAACCGGTGAATACATACAAGGCGATGGAGGGGAATGACTACACGATTTACGTAGAAGGTGGTCAAGGAATAGAGACTGTGCCTGACGTAAAGAGAGGAGAGAAATTCATGAAGGACGGCCGGTTATATATCCGTTGCGGAGAGAAGACATACGACGCGATGGGAAGAATGGTAAGAGGTGAAAAATAAAAGCGGAAAGTATTAACAACAAATATTAACTATAATACAATGAAAAAACTATTTTTGTTTTGTGCAGCTTTGATTTGCGCGGTGATGTTAAATGCGCAAGAGGGCTTGAATTATGGCGTGTTGGTGAATGGCAGTACGCTTTTTCGGGCGGAGTACAAGGGAATAAGTGAAATCTCCCATCTGCCGGAGTACAATGCGAAAGTGGCATTGTCGGCCGAAGATCAGTGTGTGCTCGTCAACTTGGGGAACGGTGACACTTGGACGGTGCCTTTGGATGGATCGAGTACGAAAAGTATCAGCCTGAGCAATGGAGCCTATGTGGCTTCGAGCGCAGGATGCTATGATTTTTGGTTGAAATTGTCCTATGGCAATGACCAATTGTATGTTGGAACAACCACTAATTGTGGCGAGGGAGAAGAATATATTCCGACGCCGGCATGCACAGAATCCTTCGGTTTGCTGATTGATGGAGAATATGTGGAAGGGACAAAGAATCCGAGTCCGTTAGATCCTTCGTTTATGGAGTATCAGGTTTTGGGTTTAGCTCTGACGGCAGGTCAGCATGTCCAGGTATATGACACGTGTAATCATGCCGCTTGGGTGATTACCAAGTATGCGGAGACGAGTTATGAGTTTGCTGTAGATAATAACCAATACGTAGTTGCAGAAGATGGGACGTATGATTTCTATCTGAAATTCAAGATGGGAGAGGATGAGATATACGTGGCATGTACCGGATGTCAGGATCAGCCTCAACCCGGATCCGCTGTGCCGAGTCAATGCGGCGATGTGCTGATGCAGGGATTCTACTATGACAGTTATGAGGTATCGGAGGATCATGCGGGAACGGCAACATACGGCGATACGAAATGGAGAACCTTGTTGGCTCAAGCCGGTGAGATAGGTGCATATTTTGACCTGATCTGGTTGCCGCCAAGCGCGTATGCGAGTGGAACGGGTTATCACCCCAAACAATACTCCAACCAGAATAGCGACTGGGGCAGCCGTGCTGATCTGGAGAAACTGATAGCCGCTTTCCATAACAGCGGCACGAAAGTGGTAGCCGATATCGTGATCAACCACGTAGAGGCTATGTCGAGCTGGTGCGATTTCGCAGTACAGGATTTCGGTGAGTATGGCAAGTTCGAGCCGGACGGATCGTATATATGCAGCAACGACGAGATGAATAACGCCGCCAACAAGAAAGAGGCAGGTGAGTGCTACGGTACTGCCACCGGTTCGCCCGACGACGGTGCCAACTGGGATGCAGCCCGTGACTGGAGTCACGACAAGGTGTATGTACAGGATATGTTCAAAGCTTATCTGAAATGGATGAAGAACGTGATGCATTATGACGGATGGCGTTATGACAAGGGTGACGGTTTCAATAACTGGCACATGGATAATTATAACAAGGCATCTGAACCGTATATCGCGTTCATGGAATACTGGAGTGGTAATGACGAGATTATCGGCGGTATCGAGCAGGCAAACAGAAACGTGATGGCTCTGGATTTCCAGACGAAATACAGCGCTTTCGACGGAATAGCAAGCTTTGACTACAGCAGATGTAAGGGCAGTGGTCTTTTAGGCCGGGGGTATAGCAAGTATGCTGTCACTTTTGTGGACAGTCATGACTGGTTCCTGCGCGGCAACGGTCAGGAGTTCGGCGGTGACGGCAACTCGATGAAGCCGGAACTGAAGGACCGTCTGATGCAGGCGAATGCGTTCCTGCTGAGTATGCCGGGTGTACCGTGTGTGTTCTATCCGCACTGGGCGAAATACAAAGAGGATCTGAAACCGATGATCAATGCCCGTCACTTGGCAGGTGTTCACAGCGAGAGTGCCGTGAGCGAAGAAGAAGCAGAGCAAGGCGGTTACAAAGCCAAGATTCAGGGAAAGAACGGTACTCTGATTCTCTGCTTGGGTAATAAGGCCGGCGCGACCTATGCGGGTTATCAGAAAGTAGCATACGGCAACGGCTATGCCATCTGGGTACAGGCGACAGGCGACGTCGCTCCGGGTATCATTGCTACGGCAAGCACCACTTTCGAGGACGCGGAGGCAGGTATTGATGTGACTGTTCAGGCGGTAGGCGGCAGCGGTTCTGCCACCATCTACTACACCATAGACGGTACCGATCCGACGACGGCATCGACGGTCTATACCACACCGCTGAATTTCAAAGAGACAACAACGCTGAAGGTAATGGCGGTATGCGGTACGGCGCAGTCGAACGTACAGGAGTACACCTATACCTACCGCGAGCCGTTGCAACATGGTATCCGCGTTCGGTTCAACAAACCGGCAGAGTGGGATAAGGTATATATCTATGCCTGGATCCCCGGCACTGACGGACAAGGAGAGCCTACTTCAGAGAATATCATGGGCGCTTATCCGGGTCAGCGTATCTATCAAGATACGGAGGGTTGGTTTAGTTATGAGTTTGATAACTCGCTCAATACTGTCAACTTCTGTATCAACTCGGGTGATGACTGTGGCGGCGTGAATGTCCGCTCCAATGATCTGGAGATTGACTATGATGCTTGCTACGGTTGGCGCGAAGGCAAAGCGACAGAGAGCTCGGAGGAGGTATTGCTGAGTTGTGATACATTGCTGAATCCGGCCTTTGACCTCGTAATCAGCCCGGAGAGCGGCTTCTTCCGTGACCAGAACGAGGGTCAGGAAGTGACGATCAGTACGGTAGGCGCAGATAACGCAATGATCTACTATACTTTGGATGGCACGGAGCCGACGACGGCATCCAATCCTTCCCAGGGTTCGGCAACCTTCACGGTGAAGAATACCACCACGGTGAAAGCCTACGCGGCGTTGGACAAAGAGCGCACAGCAACGTACTCCGCCACCTATACCTACAAGGCTCCGCAACAAGGTGCTATCACGGTGAAGTTTATGAAACCGGAGGCATGGGAGACGTTATATCTCTATGCTTTTACCCGTAAGAAGGTCGGCAGCAAGTTCGTCGATACCCCGTATCCGCTGGACGGCAATGCGGCAAACAAGAAATGGCCGGGAATGAAATGGGTTACTACGGAAGGCGGATGGTACACCTATACCATGCCGGCTGATATCCATGAGATTTATGTCATCTTCACGGAGGGCGACAAGAAACCGCAGACGCAGGATATCTTCCTGACGGAGACCACCTGCTATCTATGGAACCCGGATTGTAGGAAGGCAGTCGTAGATGCTAACTGCGACGGCGTGATAGATGAAGGAATAGAGGAAATTATCGATGCATCGAAGAAAGAAAATGAGACATACAAACTTATCATCGACGGCCGGTTGGTTATTATCAACCGCGGTGTTATGTACGATGCTATGGGGCGTCGTATGTAACGCGGAGGGCAAGACAATCTATCTGAACACCGGCGGCGCGAGTCTATGGGAGACAGACGGCGCCAATAAGTTCGCCATCTGGCATTGGCAGGGAAGCCAACCCGGCGCGTGGTCATCGTGGATGACCCGCGTGGATGGCAACGTGTGGAAGGCAGATGTTTCGGATAGCAGCGACAAGGTGATTTTCTGCCGGTTCAACAACACGGCTTCTTCTCCGATTTGGAACTCCGACATGTGGAACCAGACGGAGGACCTGATGCCCGGAAGTAATAACCTCTTTACTATCACCGGATGGGGAAACGGCAAGAGTCAGGGCGCGTGGTCCACATATGGTACGTCCGGAGGCGGCAATCAGGGCGGAGGAGATAACCCCGGCGGCGGAACGGATCCTGTGACCCCCGGAGATTATGCGACTGCTGTCCCGAGCCAATGCGAGGATGTGATTTTGCAGGCATTCTACTGGAAAAGTAACGTGAATAGCGGGTACGGAGATACCAAATGGGAATCGTTGCAAAACCAGGTATCTGAGATAGGCAATTACTTCACGATGGTGTGGTTGCCGCCTTCCGCCCAAGCCTCCGGAATATCCGCAGGAGGATTAGGCTATATCCCGTTGATATATAGCACGCAATCTTGCCTGATGGGTAAACGCGCAGCACTGGATGGGCTGATTAGTTCGCTCCATAGTAAAGGTGTTCGTGTACTTGCCGACATTGTGATAAACCATATTGGCAATGGGGACGGGAAATGCGGTGATTTGAAGACACAGAATTTTGGTACGTATGGTACTTTCAGTCCTACGAAAGACTGGCTGACATCCAATGATGAAGGAGGTTGTGGGTCTTCCGGAAATCAAGATGACGGTCAGCATGATGCGAACTTCAGTGCAGCTCGTGACTGGGATCATAAGAACAGTAATGTGCAGAATATGTGCAAAGCCTATCTGAAATGGATGAAGAATGAAGTGCAATATGACGGATGGCGCTATGATATGGTGGGCGGGTATCATGTAAGTCATATCAATGAGTATAATACGGCATCCAAGCCTTATTTCTCCGTCATGGAGTATTGGGTCGGTGATGCCAACGAGTTGAAAACGCGTATAGATGAAGCCGGAAAGAATACCTTTGCTTTCGATTTCGCCGCCAAGTATAATGTGTTCCGCGATGGTATCTATTCCAAGAATTACAGCAAATGCGTGAATGGAGGTTTACGCGGCAAGGGATATAGTAAGTACGCTGTGACTTTTATAGATAACCACGATACATTTAACCGCGGTAGTGATGGCGAGGATGTTGCTAATAAACGTGATGGCTCCAGTATCAACGACGGAAGTCTGATGAGAAGATGTCATGCCTATCTTCTGAGCATGCCGGGTGTGCCGTGTGTGTTCTGGCCGCATTGGGTGCAATACAAGAGTGATATTCAGAAACTGATTACCGCACGCAGGAAAGCGGGTATTCATTCGGAGAGCAGTGTGCAAGAAGAAGCCGGGAATGGCTATTACCGGGCAACCATACAGGGTAAGTATGGTTCCGTTAAGTTGATGTTAGGCTCGGCGGCTAACGATGCCGCGCCTGCCGGATATACTCAGGCAGTGAAGGGAAGCGACTATGCGGTGTATTATACAGGAAATGGTCCGCAGGGAATAGAGAGTACGCCGATGGAGACTTCTCGTAATAATGGTGAGAAGTTCCTGAAGGACGGGCAACTCTATATCCGTCTTGGTGAAAACGTCTATGACGTACGAGGAAATAAAATCAACTAAATATATTAACTTAAATTTTAAATTATTATGAAAAAGATTTTTACTTTGTTTGCCGCAGTATTGTGCGGAATGATGATGAACGCCAAGACCTTGTATTTGGCTCCAGGTGTATGGGAAGCAGATAACGCAAAATTTGCGCTGTATTATTTTAATGATGGTCAAGAGGGCGTCTTTGGAGACTATATGACCAAGACCGGGGATGTTTATCAAGGAGAGTTGCCGGATACATATACAAACGTGATTTTCGTGCGTCTTAATCCCAGCGGAAGTATTAGTTGGGAAAGCAAATGGAATCAGACAGAGGACTTAGTAGTACCGGCAGACAAGAATCTATATACAATCTCTGATTGGGGAGGAGATAAGAGTCCCGGAGAGTGGTCCGTGTATGGAAACGGCGGTGGCAACGAAAATCCCGGTGGTCAAGGTGGTGAAACTCCCGGCGGTCAGGGAGGTACTCAGTCGGGCGCGAAGGATTATTACCTGAGAGGTTATTTTAATGGCGTTGACACGCAAGTTCCCACTGCTGAGGAGTTGTTTGAGAATGGTGTGTTAGCGGATTTTACCTTTACCGGAGATGGCAACGGCTTGGGCTATTTCTATGTCATGGAGTGTGACGAAGGCCAAGTAGTGGGCGTAGATTACATGCTGACGGAGTATATAGCAGGCACGCACGGTACCTTGGTTAAAGGTGGAAACCAAAAGTTGGGCGTGCAAGCAGGTACAGTTACCTTCTATCTCTATGATAATGGCGATGGTTCCCTGGAACTCTCTACGGAAGTTATTGCAGGTAAAACCTTGGTAGGCGGCGGAGAGGATCCGAATCAGGCTATCAATCAGGTAGAGAGCCGGAAACAGGTTCGTAAGATGATCATAGACGGTCAGCTTCGTATTGTTCGTGGTGAGAAGGTATTTGACGCGACGGGTCGTCAGTTATGATAAACCTATGCGCCCACGTGCACATGCGGGCGTACACTAATATATAATATAGTATGCGAAAACTTATTTTGAGTATTCTGGTGTTGGTGGCAACTTGTGTCAATGCACAGGTAACTACGACGCCAGCTGTTATCGAGAAGGGATATACAGGTAAGATAACCATCACTTTTGATCCCTCAAAAGGAAACGCAGGCATGAAAAATGCTACGAAATGCTATGCTCATACCGGTTATTGTACGAAGACTCAGAACTGGTTAGGCGTAAAGGCAGAATGGAGAGATCCGAGTGCACCCCAACTAACCAAAGTAGGCAATGTATGGCAATTGGAGATCAATAACATGTACACCTACTACAATATTCCGACAGGAACAGATGTGTACGCACTTTGTTTTGTGTTCAACGATGGCCCTAACGGGACCAAAGAAGGCAAGACGTCTTCAGGAGGAGATATCTTCGTCGTTATCGGCGAGGAGACCGGAGGAGATATATGGGATGCCGTGGAAGGTGTAGCACCGATCACCGGTACTCGTCCTGCGGGTATTGTAAACGGTATCTACTATGGAGCGGATGGTACGTCGGTAACGCTCTGTACGTACGCGGCATCTAAGACGCAGCCTGCCAAACGCGTATTCTTGTTGGGCGACATGACGAATTGGAAGTTGGACGCAGCGCACCAGATGAAGCGGGACGGCAATTATTTCTGGATTACGGTAACGGGTTTGGTTCCGGGTCAGGAATATCGTTTCCAGTATGCGGTAGAGCGTGCGGATGGCGTGAAGAAGCAGATCTCGGATTTGTTTTCAGAGAAAGTGATTCATCCCGATGACCAGTGGGAGCCAAGAAAAGCTGATCCCGGTTTGATTCAATATCCGTTAAAGGGAGCTGACGGAGGTTACGTGTCCGTTATTCAGACTCAAAAGCCGGCTTTCCAATGGTCGGATGCGACGCTCCATTTCCAACGCCCGGATAAGAATAATCTGGTGATATATGAATTATGGGTTTATGACTACACGCCGAAACGCAATCTTACAGGCGTGCAAGAGCGTCTGGATTACCTCCAACAGTTAGGCGTGAACGCCATCGAACTGATGCCAATATGCGAATTCGACGGAAACTACAACTGGGGATATTCTCCCAACCACTATTTCGCGCCGGATAGAGCATACGGCTCGGAGACGCAGATCAAAACGTTCATCGATGAGTGCCACAAACGCGGAATGGCGGTCATTATGGATATGGTGTTTAACCATGCTACCGGACTGAACCCGATGAATAAACTCTATCCTTACGGGACGGATTTGAGCAGTAATCCATGGTTCTGTACGCAGGTACCTCATGATGATAATGTGTATGAGAAATGGAACCATGATTTTGCTCCTGCTCGTGATATGTTCACTCGTGCGCTGCAGTACTGGATTAAAGAATATAAAATTGACGGCTATCGAATGGATTTAAGTCATGGTATGTGTGGTTGCGGAACGAAGAGTTCGTATAATTATGAGAAACTGATGAATAACATCTCACATTATTATACGAATGCAGTGTTGGCTGCGGCGAAGAATTCGAATGGCAGTTACCCGAACGGAGAGCCGTATTTCATTCTCGAGCATTGGGGCCCGAAAATGAATGAGCAGCGCCCTCGTCTTGTGCAGCAAGGCATGTTATGTTGGGATAATACGAATTATGCCTATACACAGGTGGCTTCGGGATGGCTCGATCAGAAAGATGACCTCTCCCCGGCAAACCAGGACGGGTATGTGACCTATGCGGAGAGTCATGATGAGGAACGCATGCAATATAAGGCTAAAACGTTCGGAAACGGCGCTATTAAAACCAATGAAGCAACCCGTTTGGCGCGTGTGCCCGCAAGCGTGATCATGAATGTGCTCCTGAATGGTCCGCATATGTTGTGGCAGTTTGAGGAGATCGGCTATGATTTCTCCATCAATAGTGATGCAGGGCACCCGGCGGGCAATAATTCCGACTACCGATGCAATATGAAACCGCGTCCGGAGAGTTTGGGATATTTTAGCAATGCCAACCGCGTGGCGGCTTACCAGAAATGCGCACAAGCGATCCAACTGCGTACCAGACTCCATCCGGAGTGGTTCGCCGGAAATCCGTCAAACGCAGTACTGGGACATGCGCAGAAAATACGCTATGTACAATGGGAGAATGTAATAGCCGTCGCTAATTTCGATGCTGCAGCCGCGCAGAGTTATAGCCTGCCGGGCGGTACGTGGTACAACTATCTCGACGGTGGAACGGCTTCGGGCACAGTAGGACTGCAGGCCGGTGAAGTGAAAATCTTCACCAAGACGCAAGTAGCTCTTCCTCAGATCAATCTGGACTTGGAGACTCTGCTGCCGATTGAGAATGTGCAGACCAACGGAAAGACTGCGGCGCAGAAGATCCTCCGCGACGGACAGATCCTCATCCTCGTCGGTGACAAGGTATATAACCTGCAAGGGCAACGAGTACGTTAGAATATGTATATCGCGATAGCAGGAAATATAGGCGCAGGCAAGACGACGCTGACGAAGATGCTGGCGAAGTATTACGGATGGGAGCCACGGTTTGAATCCGTGAGCTTCAATCCGTATCTGGAGGACTATTACGCCGACATCAAGCGATGGGCGTTTTGTCTGGAGACCTATTTCCTCAAGGAGCGATACAAAGACATGCAGGCCGTTCAGCGTGCGGGACATACGATTGTGCAGGATCGTTCGATATTCGAGGGCGTATATGTGTTTGTGAAGAACAACTACGAGCGAGGAGATCTCAGTCAGCGGGATTTCGAGACCTTCATGGAGCTGTTCGACCTGATGAAATCGCAGATGAAGATGCCGGATATGATGATTTATCTCCGTAAGTCCGTCCCGGCGCTCATTGCGCAGATCCAGAAACGCGGTCGCGACTACGAGCAGACGATGCAGATCGACTACCTCAAGGACCTGAACGACAAATACGAGGATTTTATCTATCATAAATACGAAGGCCGCGTGCTGGTCATCGACTCGGACGGAATGGATTTTGAGAATAACCCCGCAGACTTCCGCAAAGTGATTGATAGGGTTGATGCGGAATTGTTCGGACTCTTTAGCGAAAATAATTGGAATAAATAACTATCAACTATCAATTATCAACTATCAACTAGTTTATGCATATTGCAGTAGCTGGAAACATAGGGTGTGGAAAGACCACCCTGACCAACATGTTAGCCAAACATTATGGCTGGGAGCCGCGCTTCGAGAGCGTGGAGTACAACCCGTATCTGAGTGATTTCTACCAAGACATGGCGCGGTGGTCCTTTAATTTGCAGGTCTATTTTCTCAATAAGCGTTTCAAAGACGTGATAGAGATCGGCAAGCAGGATAAGTACATCATTCAGGATCGTACTATCTATGAGGACGCGCGAATCTTTGCGCCGAACCTGCACAAGCAGGGATTCATGTCCGACCGTGATTTCGATAATTATAGGGATCTGTTTGATCTGATGATGTCGCTGGTGAAGATGCCGGATCTGCTGATTTATGTGCGTGCTTCGCTGCCTACGCTCGTTGCGCAGATTCAGAAACGCGGAAGGAACTACGAGCAGTCTATCCAGCTGGATTACCTACAGGGACTCAATGACCTCTATGAGAACTGGATCAAGGAATACAAGGGCAAACTGCTGATCATCGAGGGCGACAAGATCAAGTTCGGCGAGAACCCGGAGGACTTCCGTTGGGTTACCGACCGCATTGATGCAGAGTTGTTCGGTTTGTTCCCGTTTGAGAGCGAATCTACCACCGGAAAAGAGATAGCAGGGTGAGTAAGACTATCGGAGTAAATTTTAACTAAAAAATGAAAAAAAAGCGCTCCCCCATGAATAAGGGGGAACGCTCGTAGGCGGTTGTCAGCCGCGGGATAGCGAGGTGTTGCCTCGCGGGGATTAGCTGTGCGCCTGATCCCACTCTTCGCCGCAGACGCGCCAATACCATTTCTTCATGGTCTTGCAGCCGTTCGGCTCGCTCTTCTGCGCGATGAAGGTCTGCTGGTCGGTCGTGATCTTCGAGAGGTCATGACTGCGCTCCTGGATCATCGCTGCCACGCCGATGAAACGGTTGCGGATCTGGTGCTCACGCTGCGTAAGCGGAGAAGTCCGCTTAACCGGTTGACGGAGGTAGATGCGGTTGCAATCACTCGAGGTGGTTGCAGCGGTGCGGTGGGTCGCAAGCAGCATCTTCTCG
>ONEG01000037.1 GCA_900316845.1 uncultured Bacteroidales bacterium | reverse complement strand
AGTGGATATTAGAATCGTTCGCGGAACTCGGAGGGGGTACAGCCTTTGGACTCCCGGAAGAGACGGTTAAAATGGCTGAGTGTGTTGAAACCACAGGAGAAACCAATCTCGGAAACAGGGTGCTGTGTCGTCAGTAACAACCGTGCTGCTATACCCAACCGGTAATCAATGAGATAACGGTTAGGCGTGCGGCCGGTCTTGTTTCGGAAGAAACGCGAGAAAGATTCCGGTGCCATGCATGCCAAATCTGCCATTTCTTTCAACCCTATATCGTTCATGTAATTTTTTGCGATAAACTCTTTTACCTGCCTTACCCGTTCGTCCTCATTCTCTTCTTTGGCATCTACAAAAGAGGAGGAGGATAGTTCGTGTGCATTTTCCACTAATGACAAGCGGTACAGCAGATTGAACAGCCGGATGACAGAGGCAAAACTGTCATTGCTTTGAGCCAAATTGATAATATCCTCGCGCAATAAACGGATTGCGGGTTCTGGAAAGGCAAGCCCTCTTTGGGCGCGCTCTATCATACGCCGGATGGACGCTAACGCGCGCTTGTCCATTAAGGCGCCCCGGAAAATATCCGGATCTATGTGGATCGTGATTTCATGTATGTCCTGCTCCGGGCATGTGCCCTGCTCCCAAATGTGCACCAACTTACTGCCGGTGATAAGCACCAGATCCAAATCTCCGATCTGCTCGTGACTGTCACCTATGGTGCGTACCACACCGGCGGCATTCTCTACGAAATTCAGTTCAAACACCTCATGGCAGTGCGCCGGGTACTCAAAGTAAGTCTTGTGACGGTCGCCTACATAAAAAATGTCTAATGGCTCCAAATGAGTGATTTCGTTGAAAATTTCTTTCATCGGTGTGAGTGTTATGAAAATTTGCTGCAAAATTACAATAAAAAAATGAATTTTGCAAACTGAATTTGGCATTTTGGTAAAAAATGCAAAAAATCAGTCGGTTTTGTATTAGTCTGTTTGCGAAAAAAGCAGTAATTTTGCACCGGAATTTCAAAGACTACTAACCAAGACAAATGACTAATACGAATTACGGATATTTTGATGACGAGCATCGTGAGTATGTGATCACGACTCCGCAAACACCTTTCCCTTGGATCAATTATTTGGGAAATGAAGATTTCTTCGGCCTGATAAGCAATACCGGAGGCGGCTATGATTTTTATAAGGATGCCAAGTTTCGCCGTATAACCCGTTATCGCTATAACAGCGTGCCGATGGACAGTGTAGGGCGCTATTTCTACATCAAGGATGGGAATACTGTATGGAATCCGGGATGGAAACCCTGCAAAACGCCTTTGGACTCCTATGAATGCCGCCATGGTATGAGCTACACGCGCATCACGGGCGTGAATAATAAGGTACGCGCGAGCGTCCTGTGTTTCGTCCCGATCGGCGTAAAGGCGGAGATACAGAGGCTCACCCTCACCAACCTCTCCGACGAAACCAAGTCCATTAAACTATTCTCGTATGCCGAGTGGTGTCTGTGGAATGCCGCTACCGACAATGAGAATTTCCAGCGTAACCTCTCTACCGGAGAGGTCGAGATTGAGCAGGCAACGGATTTCACGGCATTGTATCACAAGACCGAATACAAGGAGCGACGCAATCATTATGCCTACTATGCGGTCAATCAGCCCGTGCAGGGCTTTGATACCGACCGAGAAGCTTTCGTCGGACTGTATAACGAATTAAGCGAACCGCAGGCGGTATTGAATGGCCGGTCTGCTGATAGCGTGGCACATGGATGGAGTCCGGTCGCTTCGCATTACATAGAAATGACCCTCGCTCCCGGTGAAACCCGCGACTTGGTCTTCATACTCGGTTATGAGGAGAATCCTGAGCAAGAGAAGTTTGCAGCCCCCGATGGAGAGATAACCTCGCTCAGTACACGCGATTTTCACATTATTAATAAGGTACACGCGCACGAAGTTATCCACCGGTTTGCTACCATAGAAGCGGTCGAAGCTGCTTTTGCTCAACTCAATGCCTTGTGGGACGAATTGCTCGGTAAGTTCCAAATACAAAGCCCGGATGAGCGGCTCAATCGGATGGTGAATATATGGAACCAATACCAGTGTATGGTCACCTTCTGCATGAGCCGGTCCGCTTCCTTCTTCGAGAGCGGTATAGGCCGCGGAATGGGTTTCCGGGACTCTAACCAAGACCTCATTGGCTTTGTACACCAGATCCCTTCTCGTGCACGGCAACGTATCCTCGACATCGCTGCAACCCAGTTCCCCGATGGAGGTTGCTACCACCAGTACCAGCCTCTCACCAAACGCGGCAATAATGATATAGGAGGAGGATTTAACGATGACCCTATGTGGCTCATCTTCGGCACTACTGCCTATATCCGTGAGACCGGAGACTTCTCCATCTTGGACGAACCCGTACCATGGGAGAATGTGTCCGGAACAGAAGTGCCGCTTATGGAGCACCTTCGTATCAGTTTTAACCATGTCATCAACAACCTCGGACCGCACGGGCTGCCGCTTATCGGACGAGCCGATTGGAATGATTGCCTCAACCTCAACTGTTTCTCTTCCGATCCTAACGAGTCTTTCCAGACTACGGAAAACAGAGTCATCGGCTCTCAGGCGGAGAGTCTTATGATTGCAGGACTGTTCGTCTATTGCGGACGCCAATACGCCGAACTATGCCGTACGCTCCATCTCGACGAGGAAGCGCTACGGGCGGATGAACATGTCTCTGCCATGTGTCAA
>ONEG01000032.1 GCA_900316845.1 uncultured Bacteroidales bacterium | reverse complement strand
TGTCTACTTTTTTAGGAAAGTGTCAACAAAGTTAGGAAGAGTGTCTACTAACTTAGGAAAATAATCAAAAAACTGTCTACTAAATTTAGGAAAAGACAAGTTGACGCCGAATATTCACAGATTCACAAATTCACACAAATTTGTATCTTCGTTTTTGCTCATAAGACATATATAATATATAATATTATTATATTATTATGGAGATTTTATCAAGCCACACAGATGTGTGAATCTGTGAATTTGTGAATTTGTGAACGGAGAACATTTTCAAATTTGATACTTTTGACTTTTTACCTTATTCTTAATAATCATATACCTTTCAACATCGTTCTAACATCGTTCCAAATAGCAGACCTTGCGCTGACGTTGCGCAGAAGGTAGGGAGAAAGTAATTTGCATCGTGAACGTGCCAATATCGTGCTAAAGATATCAAAAATGCACGTTCAAACGCATAAAAATGCACAAAAATTGCTCACTCTATTGCGCAATTCAGAAAAAAGTTGTAACTTTGCAGCGATTTTTAAAAGTGCAACACTATGGAAGAACTGGTATTGTCATTCAGAGACTTAATTGACAGAGTAGATACGCGATTCGTTCGCTATCTGCATGATGAGATCGACTGGAACAGCCGCTTGATCGCCATTTTAGGTACGCGAGGAGTGGGAAAAACTACCTTGCTTCTACAGCACATCAAACTGACCGATGCCATCACATCCTCATTGTATGTGACCGCTGACGATTTGTATTTTTCGCGAAATACCTTAGCCGGTTTGGCGCAACAATTCTACCAACAAGGCGGCAAATATCTCTACATTGACGAAATCCACAAATACAAAGGGTGGTCACAGGAAATCAAAAATATCTATGATAAGTTCCCGGAATTGCACGTGGTTTATACCGGCTCTTCTATCTTGGATTTGGAGAAAGGCGGAGCGGATTTATCACGTAGAAAGATCGAGTACAAACTGCCAGGACTTTCGTTCCGCGAGTACGTCAATATCTCGCAAGGTCTGAATCTTTCGGCTTATAGTTTGGAGGACATTTTGGCAGGCAAAGTGCAATTCCCTTACAAAGATTTGCGCCCTTTGCAGTTATTCTCGCAGTATTTGCATGAAGGCTATTTTCCGTTCTTTCAAGAAGATCATTATAACCTCAGAATACGAGGAATAATCAAACAAACGATCGAAGTGGATATTCCTGTTTTTGCAGAAATGGAGATTGCTTCGGTGCAAAAATTGCGCAAACTGATGTATGTGCTCTCGCAAAGTGTGCCATTCAAACCCAATTATTCTAAGTTATCGGCAGATTTAGATATTCGCCGCAATACCTTACCTCAATACATGTTGTATTTGGAGAAAGCAGGACTGATTTCTACGCTACGCGAGAAGGCGGCTGGTATGAAGATATTGGAAAAAGTGGAGAAAATATACCTGCAAAATCCTAATTTTGCTTATGCACTCTCGCCCAATAACGCAGATATAGGTAATATTCGTGAAACGATTTTCTTTGCGTGGCTGCAAGAGAGATATTTTATCTCTTCTTCCAAAGTAGCTGATTTTGAGGTGGAAGAATATGTCTTTGAGGTCGGCGGTCGGAAAAAGGGGCAAGCGCAAATCGCCTCTGTTCCGCAAGGGAAAGGTTTTATTGTGAAGGATGATGTGGAGCGCGCCATCGGCAACATAGTTCCGTTATGGATGTTTGGTTTTGTCTATTAGGCTGAGGCTGGTAGAATGCTAAAATCTTAATAATCGGCAATCATGGATTACTTAAGCCAGTCTTTGGGCTTAAGTTTGGTGCCATCGGGTAGAATGGGTTTCCTCAGAACGGAGACCCATTTTGGTCTGCCTACGGACTTGTCTTGGGAGCGGTACTCGTAACTGTTGGGGCAGGCATTCTCGGAGTTGAAGCCTTCTTTGTCTTTCACAAGCCCGATAGACCATCCTTCGGGATTGAGGATGCCTTTCTCCCAAGTGGTATAAGCCCAGACCGTCTCGCCCCACCAGCGCCAAGGACGGGCAAGATAGACCGCTGCGCTGACAGACCGCTGCGCTGACAGACCGGCTGCGCCTGACAGACCGTCCTTCGGACTGACAGACCGATTTACTAGCTCATCTTCGTTGGCCAGCCGTATATGGCATTTATAGAACAGCATTCCGCGTGCAGAAGAAGCCTTTTCACCTTTCTCGTTGCTTCCGCTCCGGCCGGCGGCGATATAGCATTTATCGCCCTTCTCGCCGTTGATGCTGGCAACGATAGTGGCACGATCGACTGCCATGGTCATGGCACCGAAGATGAAATCCACTCCGCCGGCAAGGACACCGCCTTCCCAATAAATAGAGGCTCCCTGATCGCCGTAGAGCACGTCCTGACGGCCGCACGCACGGCAGTTCTTGAGGTGCGCATTGGTGGCGGTCTCGGTAAAAGAGATCGCTGCGGCGCGCTCGCGGTAGCGTTTGAGTTGCACTTCGGTCGAACCCGCTTCTTTGGGTCGTACAGGCATGATTTTCTTCGGCCGCTCTTTGGCGGTCCAAGGCATGTCGGATTGCGAGATATCGACTAAGCTGTCTGCGGCTTCGAGGTCGCATACATAGAGGTTGAAAGAGTTCTCGAAGATGATGTTCTCCGCATAGAAATCCGGCGCGGTGACGAGTGTTGAAGCGTTCCATCGGCGCTCGCGGCTACCGCCATAATTGACGCGGTCGCCCATCGAGCGGTATTGGTAGCCGTGGCCGTAGTACCATGTCAGCCGCACGGCGTTCTTATCGGCATCCACACCGCCGTTATGCAGGGCGATGGAGGGTTTCTTCGCGGCATTGATAAGCCGTATTCCGGGTACATCTATCGTCAGTTCCTCGCGGTACGTACCGGGTTCGATGAGGATCGTCGTGCGCTCCCCACGCGCGGTATAGACACTCCGCGCGCTGTCTAAAGCGGCATTGAGGCTCTCGCCCGAGTGCACCGTCAGAACCAACGATAGAATGAATCCGAACATCGCTTATTTCTTCAATGCTTTGATAGCCTCTTCGAGGGACGCGATACGTGCCTCGGCATCGGATTTCTTCTTCTGCTCGAGGGCTACGATCTCCGGTTTGGCGTTCTGCACGAAGCGCTCGTTGGAGAGTTTCGCCATGACGCCGCGGAGGAATCCCTGCTGGTGTGCGAGGTCGGCTTCGAGTTTCTTGAGCTCTTCCTCGACGTTGATGAACTGATCCATCGGGATAGCGAACTCGTCTGTACCGACGATGAATTTCGCGCAGTTGGAGCTTGAATCGCCATGCATGGCGATTTCGACATTCGCGAGTTTGTCCACGAGCGGATTGAGTTCAACAGGAGAGATGAGTGTCAGACGCTCTTTTTGGGGAATGTTCTTCGACGCACGCACGGCACGGATCTCCGTAATGACCTGCTTGAGGTATGCTGTATGGTCTAGGATTACCCCGTTTCGATTCCGTGTCGATTCCGTGTCGTTGCCGTGTTTTGCCGCAACCATAATACTCTCGCCCGGTTTACGTTCGTAGAGGTTCTGCCAGAGCTCCTCGGTGATGAACGGCATGAAGGGGTGGAGTAGTACGAGCAAGCGGTCGAAGAAAGCGAGGGTTGCTTCGTACGTAGCGCGGTCGATGGGCTGCTGGTATGCGGGTTTGATCATCTCCAGATACCAGCCGCTGAACTCGTCGCAGTAGAGTTTGTAGATCTCCATCAAAGCCTCGGAGAGACGGTATTTGGAGAAGAGGTCTGCGATCTCTGCGGCGGTCTCATTCAGTTTGGCGTCGAACCATTCGATGGCGTATTTGGACGTCTCGGGCTGCGGGATGTCGGCGATCTCCAGACCTTTGACCATACGGAAACAGTTCCAGATCTTGTTGCAGAAGTTACGTCCCTGCTCGCAGAGGGCATCATCGTAGAGGATGTCGTTTCCGGCAGGAGCAGAGAGCAGGATACCCATACGCACACCGTCGGCGCCGAAGCGTGCGATGAGGTCCAGCGGGTCGGGGCTGTTACCCAGGGATTTGGACATCTTACGACCGAGTTTGTCGCGGACGATACCGGTGAAATAGACGTGCTTGAACGGCATCTTGCCGACGTACTCATAACCCGCCATAATCATTCGTGCTACCCAGAAGAAGATGATATCCGGACCCGTTACGAGGTCTGCGGTGGGGTAGTAATAGTTGATCTCTTTGTTGTCCGGATGCTCAATGCCGTCGAAGAGCGAGATAGGCCAGAGCCAGGAGCTGAACCATGTATCCAGTGCGCCTTCGTCTTGCACATAGTTGCCTTCGGGCTTCGTCTCGGAAACGATAATCTTGTCGTCCGGGTAGTTCTCGAGACCGGTCTGCGCCAACAGGTCGGCGTCGTAATATGCCGGGATGCGGTGACCCCACCAGAGTTGGCGGGAGATGCACCAGTCTTTGATGTTCTCGAGCCAGTTGCGGTAGGTGTTTTTGTATTTGGCGGGGTAGAAAACGATGTCGTCGTTCATTACCGGCGGGAGTGCAATGTCTGCAAAATGCTGCATCTTCACGAACCACTGGAGAGACAACCGAGGCTCGATGGGCACGTTCGTACGCTCGGAGTAACCGACTTTGTTGTCGTAGTCTTCGATCTTCTCCACGAGGTTGAGTGCCTTGAGATCTTCGATAATCTGTTTGCGGCAATCGAAACGGTCCATGCCGTGGTACTTGCGTACGTTCGGCTGCAACTCTTCCTCTACGGTGTCCATGTTCAGATGGGCATCCGGCGTGAAGATGTCGATGGTTTTGAGGTTATATTTCTGACCGAGCATGTAGTCGTTGACATCGTGCGCCGGGGTCACTTTGAGGCAGCCGGTACCGAAACCGATCTCCACGTAGCGGTCCTCGATGATCGGGATGACACGACCGACACCCGGAACGATGACGTGCTTACCTTTGAGCCACTGGTTCTTCTCCTCTTTGGGGTTGATGCAGACCGCTATGTCGCCGAAGATGGTCTCCGGACGCGTGGTAGCGACGATGGCATATTTGCCCGGTTCTTCTGCTACTTCGTAGCGCAGGTAGTAGAACTTATTATGCTCGTCGTGGTAGATCACCTCTTCGTCGGAAAGGGCTGTCTGGCGCTCCGGGTCCCAGTTGACCATACGCAGACCGCGGTAGATGAGGCCTTTCTTATAGAGGTCGCAGAAGACGTGAATAACGGCTTTGGAGCGGGTCTCGTCCATGGTGAAGGACGTACGGTCCCAGTCGCAGGAACAGCCGAGTTTGCGGAGCTGCTTGAGGATGATGCCTCCGTGTTCGTCGGTCCAGTCCCAGGCATGTTTGAGGAACTGCTCACGGGTCAGGTCGGACTTGTTGATGCCTTGCTCCTTGAGGCGTTTGATGACCTTGGCTTCGGTAGCGATAGAGGCATGGTCGGTACCGGGCACCCAGCACGCGTTCTTGCCTTCGAGACGCGCACGACGAACGAGGATGTCCTGGATCGTCTCGTTGAGGACGTGTCCCATGTGCAGCACACCTGTTACGTTGGGCGGCGGGATGACGATGGTATAAGGTTCGCGGCCGTCCGGCTCGGAGTGAAACAGCTTGTTGTCCAGCCAGTATTGGTACCAGCGAGCTTCAATGTCTGTAGGATTGTACTTTGTTTCCATATCTGTTTTTGTTGTTTATTATGCCAAAATGATCCACGTGGCGATGCTGTGACTGATGGCGCCAAGGGTGATGAACACATGCCAGATGGCATGAAAATACGCGTGCTCCTCGTCATGTTTGAAGAAATACGCGCCGATGGTGTAGAACACCCCTTCCGCGATGACCCACCAGAACGCTTCGTGCGCCATGCTTCGCCACATCGGTACGATGATCACGAGGGCTGTCCAGCCCATCGCCAAGTATAACGCCAACGACAGGTTCGGGTGCTTACCCAGCGCAATCACTTTACCGACGATGCCGGCGATGACGCAGGTCCAGAGAAAGATAAACACGCTCCAACCGATCCATCCGCCAACGGCGGTGAGGCAAATAGGCGAGTACGACCCCGCTATCATGACGTAGATAGCGATGTGGTCCCAGACGCGCAAGCGCGCTTTGCAAGCGGGTTCCGAGACCGCGTGGTACGCCGTAGAAGCACCGAACATCATCACCATTCCGATAAGGAACAGCACGGTACCCGGGACCTGAAATCCGCCGTTGCGGGCACTCCATGAGGTACATGCGCGCGCTATCAACGGACCGGCAAAAGCGATGCTTGCTGCCAGGGGGATGACGTGCGTGAAGGTGTTAGCTCTTTCTTCTTTCGTCATTTCGGGTACAAAATTACTGCTTTTTTTTGACATACGCAAATTTTTTTTTCACATGTCGCAAAATTGTTGTACCTTTGCAACTTATTAGCAAAAAAAAGAATCAAGACCTGAGTGAAACGCAATAATCGACAAAGCGTAGCGGAGGAGAAGACCTTATATGAATTTCACTTGCAAAATCAAAACATTATTTGCTTATCTCGAAAAATTATTGTATCTTTGTGCTGATTTTTGGGAAAAATGCACTTCCTTTGTAAGATTTGGGCACGAAAATCGTATTACATATAGAAAGCCATCGAAACAGAGTATGACGCACGAGCAGTTTACGCAAATATATTTACCGTTCAGCGGAAAGATGTATGCACTTGCATACAACTTGCTCCGTAACCGTGACGAGGCGCGAGACTGCGTGCAAGATGTGTACTCCGAGTTATGGATCAAACGGGACACGATAGAACCCGACAAACCACCACTTCCGTTTGTTTTAACGATGGTGCGAAACAACTGCCTTGACCGTCTCAAGTCCCGAAGCACACAAGCAGATGACGAAACCCTTGAGACGCTTTTAGACCACAACACCGAAAATCAGATTGAAGCGGCAAGTGACCTCAACGCAGTAATACAACTGATTGACAAACTGCCAAGCGACCAACAAATTATTTTACGGTTACGCACCATTGACGGACTGGAGATAGACCAAATACAAGAACTGACCCATTTCAGTCGCGAAAACATTTACACCTTGCTATCGAGAGCAAGAAAAACATTAAAAGAACTGACTGCAAAGTTATGACATACAACATGACCATAGAACAAATCAAATCGTTACTCGCTCGTTTCTACGAGGGGCAAACGACACCGGAAGAAGAAAGGCTGCTGGCTGATTTCTTCCGTCGTGAGGATGTGCCGGAAGATTTGCAGGAAGACAAGCAACTCTTCCTATTGCTTGCACAGACATCTGACCAAGAGATGCCGCAAGACATAGCAGATGAGATTGCCACTTTTGTCAACAATCTTGGAAAGTCGGACATCCAACCGCTTACGCACGTTAGCCAACAACGTAAAGGCGTGATTTACCGTCTTAAAACACCTCCGAAGATGTTTTATCGTGTAGCAGCAACGGTGGCTATTCTTCTCGCGATAGGCGGCGGTGTGTTCTTTCATCAACAAACATACACAACAGACCCATTCCGCGACACATGCAAGACACCGGAAGAAGCTGCAGCAGAACTGCACAAAGCCAATGCGATGATTACCAAGGCATCGCAGCAATGCTTAGCCCCTACTCGCAATGCTTTTGAGCAGGTAGAAGACACAAAAGAAATAATCAATAAACATATAACATTCTAAAAACATATTAGTTATGAAAAAGATTATTATTGCAATCTGTATCCTTGCATGTGCAATGTCTACGCAAGCACAGAACAAGATATTTACCAAGTATGCTTCGATGGATAGCATCAGTTTTGTCTGCATCAACAAAGCCATGTTCAATCTTGGCTCATCTTTCATAAAAACAGCGACAGGAGATGATTCCTTAGGGAAGTTGAGTAATATAGACAAACTCCTTATCATCAGCGCGGACAGCAAACAGGGCAAGAAACAGATAGACAATGACATCAGTACGCTTTCTAATAACGATGAATATGAAATCCTTATGACTAGTCATTCCGAGGAAGGGGATAATGTGTTCATCTTTTCCTACAAGCGCAAGCCGCACGAACTGATCATCGGCTCTGTCGGGAAACTGGATAGTTCGATGATTGTCATCGTCGGCAATTTCACAAAAGAAGAAGTCGCCAAGCTGATGCAATAGGTTATCACTCTTTTCCATAAAGGCTTTGTAGCGACCGTTCTGCGGCTATCAAAGTTTTTTTGCATAAATCTTCTTCATACCATAGTATGTAGAACGGTTGCTCTATGCCCTTTACCCAACAAAACCCAGACAAACAATGAAACACACTATACTTTTCGCGGCGATGCTCTGTGTAGCAATGACCGCAACGGCGAACAATGCCAAAATCTCCGGTCGTATCAAAGATGCAAACGACAAGTCAGCCATCATCGGCGCAACCGTCTTGCTGATGCAGGACACGGTGCAGATAGCCGGAACCACGACAGACAACAGCGGCAAATTCACCATTGATGCCGGAAATGGTGATTACATCTTGGAACTTTCCTATATCGGTTATGAAACAATCCGCATGGCTCTTACTGTGAACGGCGATACCCACATCGGCGACATCCTCATGCAAGAAGGCGCAATGGAACTGGGCGAGGTAGTCGTTGAAAGTCAAGCCGTTATTCAGAAAGTAGATCGGCAAATCCTCTTGCCGTCCAAAGAGCAGATGCAGGCTTCCTCAGATGGCGTTTCTCTGTTACAGAACTTGCAAATTCCGCGCATCGTGATCAGTCCTATTGACAATTCCGTCAAAACGCTTTCTGACGAGAGTGTGCAACTGCGCATCAACGGAATAGAGGCAAGCACATCGGATGTGAAAGCCATCAACCCGAAAGATATTATCCGCGTGGAGTACCACGACCAACCGGGCGTGCGATACAACGGCGCAGCTGCTGTAGTGGATTATATCGTCAAACACCGCGACACCGGAGGCAGTCTTATGCTTGCAGGTACAAACGGCCTGACCCTGCCCGGAATAGGTAATTACTATCTGGCAGGTAAGGTGCATTTTGGCAAATCGTCTTTACAAGCAGTCGCCACTTATGCGCCGTACGATATTTATTGGACGCGTACCAATAATGAGACCTACCATTTTTCGACAGGCAAGATAGAGAACAACGAAGTAGGAGAACCGACACGCTATAAGACCTATCCCGTAAATGTCTCATTGAATTACAACTGGACAAACGGCGACAAGAACATGCTGAATATCCGCTTGCGTGATAATATGGCATACACGCCTAACGGACCATCTGACCGCGACAGCCGTCTGTACCAGCCGACGGATTCATTTGAGATACACGATCACGACAAAAGCAGCAGTCAGTCACCGTCATTGGACATTTACTATCAGCACAACCTACCGCACAAGCAGCACTTGTATTTTGATGTGGTCGGTACATACATCAACACGCACAGCGACCGCCGATTTCTGCAAACGCCGCTATTCGGCTCCGTCTCAACAGATACCACTGATGTGCTTTCGTCCGTGAGGGGTGACAAGTGGTCTCTCATCGGCGAAGCCATCTATGAAAAGGAATGGGAAAATATTATGCTGACCGTAGGCGCACGACATAACCAACAATGGGTGAAAAACACGTACTTAGGCAGCACCGAAGCGACCGTAAACATGACCACCGGAGAGACATACGCGTTTGCCGAAATACGTCACCGCATAGATAAATTCTCGTATGTGGTAGGTATCGGAGCCATGCACACCCTTATTGAGCAAGGCGGGCAAAAGCAAAGCACGTGGATAGCACGCCCGCAACTGACCATGAGTTACGATTTCGGCAAAGGCTGGTTCTGGAAATACAAAGGCTACGTGTCCGGCTATCAACCGTCTTTGTCTCAGTTGTCCGATATTACACAACAGATTGACAAGTACCAGATGCGGCGAGGCAACCCCAACCTGAGATCTGTCATGTATGTGTCGAATGAGATGGAACTCTCTTGGCAGTCCAAGCATGTCAATCTCAACCTTTGGGCAAACTATAGTTATGACCACAAGCCTATTATGGAAGAAACCTTTGAGGAAATCATAGACGGGTCGCCTTATGCCATCCGCATGTATGACAATCAGCGCGGCTATCATAAACTGAACGTCTCGCCGAGTGTGCAGGTAAAACTGCTTGACAACAAACTAATGTTCAATGTCACGCCGTTTGTCAAATACATGGTCAGTCAGGGAAACAACTACAATCATGAGCATGTCAATTACGGAGTGCGTGGCGGCATTTTCTATCTGCTGAAGGGATGGCGGTTCTTTGCCGATGTGGTTACGGCGCAGCATAACTTGTGGGGCGAAACGCTGACCCTCGGCGAGTTGACGCACGATATAGGTATCAATTATAACTCGGAGCATTTCGGCTTTGGTATAATGATGGTTAATCCGTTCTCTCCGCACGGCTCCAGAACCATCACAAAGGACTTGTCTGCCCTTGCCCCGACTTCCAATACCGCCGTTATGCAGAACTATCGCCAAGTGCTGATGCTCAATTTCAACTTCAATCTTGACTTCGGGTCGAGAGCCTCGACACGCGGATATCAACGCATCAACAACGAAGATACCGAAAGTGGTATTTTGAGTGGCGCAAAATAACAGCACACCATGACGCACGAACAGTTTACGCAATTATATTTACCGTTATGTGGGAAGATGTACGCACTTGCGTATAATCTTCTCCGTGACCGTAATGAGGCGCGTGACTGCGTGCAAGATGTGTATGCAGAGCTATGGAACACACGTGATAGTATGGAACCCGACCAAACGCATGTTCTAAAGATGGTACGTGACAAGTGCCTTGCACGGACTGGTGATAATATAGAGCGTCTTTGTGACACCACTACTTCAGATGCACCCATCGTCGTTGTGAACGTGGTCATAAATGAAGAATACCACTATCATGAGGGGGCTACCCATAACGATAATAGTACCCATATTTCATTCAAGGAGATATAAATCATTCTGTCTTGTCCTGAAATATGTTGACACTAAAAAGGTGTCGTTATGGACAAAAGATTAAAAAAGTTTACGATTGCAGATCGATTAGCAATCCTCCATGAGT
>ONEG01000033.1 GCA_900316845.1 uncultured Bacteroidales bacterium | reverse complement strand
GGTGAAGGTCTTACCGGTCTGTTTGTTCGTGCGGAAATACACATCGCTGTGCATACATACCTTCTTCCGCATGGACTCAATGAGAGCCATTGGTTTAATCTGAGCCATAATAGTTAGGGTTTAGGGATGTCCGGATGGCATCCGGACGCAATAAACGAAGTATTTTTTACACGCGTGGGAAATCAAAACGTATTCCTTTTTTGGCAGATGAGACTGAGAATAGGTTGCGGGACGCCCCATCAGCCAATTATAACCGCAGGTTTTGAAATCCAGTGCAAAGGTAGTATTTTTTCAGGAAATATGCAAGGAATGGGGGATGTAAGAGGAATTGCGATTCCTAAATCCGAAGTATGGTGTTTATTCCATGTCAATAAGTTTGTATCCTGCATATCGTGAAAGGCTATAAGCCTCATAGTCATAGAGCCAAGTTCGGTGGCTGATGTTGGTTCTCAGTTGCGGGTCTTTTCGAGTCCATCCGTAGATGAGTGTATTGAGTCCCGTTAGACCGGCGTTCGCGCCGATAGCAGCATCGAGTCGCTCAGCAAGGAGAGTTTTAGAGATCTGTTGTTTCATAGGTTTGATCAATTTGTTTAGCCAGGTTCCATAATTCTTTGGTTGATTTAGTGGGGTACTCTTTCGCGAGTTTCCGTACGAAGAGAGCTCTTTTCTTAAAGGTCTCCCGTGCGTGGATTTCCGAGGGCGATAGGGGAGAGGTTCTCTTCGCCGGAGGGGTGGTTGTCATGATGACTTTTCCGGAAGCACATGTACGGAAGAAAGTGGATCCAATTCTGCCAGAGATCGATTGGATGAAGGGATTAAGTTTTACAGAAGCCATAATAGTAAGGTTTTTATTGCGGCGTAGTGCCGCAGGTTAAACAGAAGGTTTATTTTTCCCGGCGAATTGTTCAGCGAATCGTTTCTGGTTCGCGGCTTCGGCGGGCGTTTTGATGTGGTTGTCTCTATTTGGGCATTTGCAGGCATAAATGGTTCCATTTTTCGATTTTCTGAAATAGAAGCCATCCCTGCCGTACAATTTCCCGGATAAGGATTGTAAGAGGATAATGGGTGTTACTTTCATAATAGTAATTATTAAATATGTTTGATCGGTTTGATGACAGTGTGGTCGCGATGTGGTCACGATGTGGTCGCGAGATGGTCGCGGCAATGAGCGCCTACCAGCTACCAGTTGAAATTATATTTCTTCACACACCCGTGCGTGTGTGTGTGAAAGAAATAAAAAGTCTGCGGTATGCGGTATGTCTATAGATCATTGACGAGTAGTTTTCTATTGGCATTGACTTCCTCGAGTCCTCTTTCCCTGACGAACCATCCTCTGGTGTTCATCGAACCTCTTCGTGCATCTTTGAAGCCGAGATTTTTGAGGATAGCCCCGAGTCTGTTGAGCGGCATGGGCTTTTTGATATTTCCCCAAGACACGAGTTTGTCGGAGATCTCTGCGGTAGTAAGGAATATTTCTTCGCCTTTTTGTGGTATATCGAAATACACGGGAATGAGTTGTTCTTCGTTGTCTTGCGCTCTAAAGTCCTCGTTTCTGAGATTGATAAGGTCGATATCTTCGAGGTCGAACCAATACTGGAATCCCATATCGATGAGGTATTTCGCCTGGGCGTAAATTTGCGAGTAGGGCAACGAGGTATAGAAGGGGTTCTGAATGGAAAGAACGGAGAAAGGCAGCCATCTCCGATTGCCGGTAGGATCAACGAGGAATTCTTTTTTATTGCCGGAAGCGCAGAAGGAGGCGAGTCGGACTCGTTTTTCCTTGACGTATTTGAAGACTGCTCTTTCGGAGACGTCTTTCGCAGTAATGATTGATTTGAGGACATTGAGTTCCCTTGAAGTCATGGCATCAATTTCGTCGAAAGCGATGAGTCCGAACTCCGCGAGGCGGAGTCTTTCGTCCTTATTGAGTTGTGCATTATTCGCCATTTTGCATTCGTAGAGTCTGAGTTCGGGCGGCATTAGATTATCGAGCCAGGTAGTTTTGAAGATCCCTTGTTTGCCGATGAGAACGAGAACCTGTTGGTTGACGATATTGTCATCCATCCATGCAGCGACCATAGCGACGAACCATTTTCTGAAGCAGTTGATCCATATCTTCTGCTCTTGTTCTCCCCCTTCGACGGTGACCTGTTTGGCGAGCCATGCGATCCAATCCGGTTGGTCGGTGGTGTATGGGTTACAACTCAAAATATATTCACGCAGGGGGTGTACGTCAGGCACGCGATGTGATTGTAGAACTGCGAGGACTTCTTTCGCGGCGATGGAGAGTCCGGATTCGGCGGAGCAGTCGCAAACGATGTCGTTGATGTCGGCAGTAGTGATGTCGGTCCAAACGTTATCTCCCTTTCGGATTTGCACCTTGTCGGAGATGATATCATGACGGAGGCGTTCAAAAGCGGTGTAGTTGTTAAAGATGAAATCACAAACTACTTCTTGTCTGTTTTTCTTTTCCATAGTTATAGAATTTTGGTGCAAAGATAGTATAAAAAAACGGGACACGCAATAGGCGATCCCGAATGCTGCAAAGAGTCTGCAAAGAGTCTGCAAAGTATCTGCAAAAAAAGTCAATTACTTGAAATACCGGCAGAAATTTCCGGACTGGTAGTGGGTGATGTCATATCTTTTCTGCAAGTATTCGAATATCTCGGATGGGTCTTCTCCTCTAAAGTCGAGGTATCCGTATTTCATATAGGAGAGCAACAATCTGGCGAACGTGGAGGCCGATTTTTTCGAAGCTCTGACGAGGTCTATCTCCACTTCCTCTCTTGATTTCAGAGCATTCGGAACGGTATAGGTGCAGAAAGGCTGTCTTTTTTCGGGTATAATTTCGGTTTGTTTTTTGGGATAAAGGAGCCGGTAGCAGGAATTATATTCCTCGTCGAAATGTTTGAGTCTTGTAAGGAGATACTTAAAGAAGTATCTGGTACTGACTTTTATTCCCTGCCGTTCTTTTCTATTGAGTTTTTTTTCGAATTCCGCTTCGGTTTGTGCATGTTCCCACTCCCGGGTAAAAAGGAATGCGAGTGCTTTAGCGTCTTTCTGTTCGTCCTCGATGATGGCATAGGTTGGGTAAGAGCTTCTGATTTGTGCGTGACAGAGCGGCATCATCCGGTCGGTATAAGTCTCGTAGATATTCCGTATTTCGTTCAGCGGTCTTATTTTGATTTCGTGATAGTCGATCAGTTTGCGGGCAGAAGTCGTGCCATCCCAGATCTGTGAGACGAGTTTTTGGATAGCCTCGAAAGATTCGTTTGGGAAAGTATTCTCGAAATCGTAAGCGATGGCATCGGCGACGGCAGCCAGAGCTAAAAACGCTTTGATGCCGGATTCCGGGAGAGGAAAATTCAGCGTTAGATTTTTGGCTGCGTCACAGTATCTTGCTTCGGGTTCGTGCAGCCAGTCCATAATAGGCACGGCAAGCATCCATGCGATGTCGTCAATTGGCGTAGAGATGTAGTCAGAGATGATGTCCCATTTGGCATTGATGAGTGCGTACGCCTCCTGCTCGATCATATCTCCCATTGTTTCTTCGAAGAGCGCCGTCCGGTATTGGTCACAATAGTTTTTCCACATTCTTCTCGAGGTCGTTTTTCCATCGAGGTCAAGCGCGTCCTCATCGAGGACATCGGTATGGATACCACGCGATTGTAGAATAAGGAGGTTGATGATGAAAGCAGTATATCCCTGTGCGATACAGTTGTCCGGGGCGATTTGGTTCCACTCGACAGCATGGAGTTTATCAAAAGATCCTATTTCATCCTCTTTTCTCCACTCGGATTCGATGATCACGAGAGCATTGGCGTATGGTCTTATTTTGGTGAAGGAGGCGAGATAGAAGAGACATCCGTTCTTGCCGTTGGGCCAGGAACGGAACTCGGAGAGTTGGGAAGCGATCGTTTTTTTCATCATTTTGTGTCATTCAGGAATTTGGGCGCAAAGGTAATAAAAAAATTTGGAATATGCAAATCTTAGACAAAAAAAAGAGAGCGGAGCAGAGCGCCACCCTCTTATTATATATTGCTAAAGCCAATTCCACTGTAGGAAGTAAATCACGATACCTCCACGGACATCCCAAACGAAGTCAGGGCTTTTACCATTTCCTCCTAAGCCAATTCCTGCTCCTGCAATTAATCCGATGACATGTTCCGGTCCGACAAGATGGGTCGTACTAAGATCAATCATAGCCGTCCAGGCATTGTTATAGGGTTTACTGGATTTTCCGAATTTGACACCTAAATCGACATCCCAAAGATAGAGATAACTCGGTCTACCGCCAAAGTACATGCCAATACCGACACTCCAATTGAGTTTATAGGTTTCACCGATATTCTTATTATTAATCCAGTCATAACCAACCATACCTGTCACATCACCACCAAGTCTGCTGGAACCATAACGGAAGCGCATTTCGAGGTTCTCTCCCCATGTCGGACTAACAGTTGCCGCCAAAGAAAATCCTCCTGCATGATAATCTTCGTAAACTCGTTCCATAGCCTGCATCTGCATTGCTGCCTTTCCCATTGCACTGCCAAATTCCGAGGCTCTGCTACCGGAATTATAGGACGAGCCGCTATTATATGATGATGAACTGGAGGATGAAGTTGAAGACGAGTACACACCTGTTATGTTGTAATAGTGGTGTACATAGCTTCCGTTTGAGCCGGAATGAGAGTCGTAGGAATGTCTGTAAATACAATTTCTGCCATGGGCATCTGTGATGGTAGCATTGGAAATCCTTGTATAGGTAGTATATTGGTAAGAGGCGATGGTTATTTCTTTTCCTCCGAACCGCACATGTACCGGTAAGGCTACATTCGAACTGATGGTAAATGTGGTGCCATCAAAAGCGTTGTTTCCTGCGAATAAACCGGAGCAGGCAAGCAAGAAACTAAGTAGAATGATAATCGAACGCTTTTTCATAATCAATAAGTATCTTATTCCGATTTTTTGTCACATACGGGACGAATACGTCCGGCGTTAGCCTCATGGCAAGGGGATGCCTTAGAGTTCAGCGAAAACTGATCACAGTAAAGTGCCATCGCAGCACCTTTCCATTCCCCACTTGTCACACGCGATGCCGTCCAATAGACACAACTCTCACGATAATCATCAAGCGCAAGACCTCCCCCGCTCGTGTCATATTCGGACAACGATGTGAGGAAGATAGTCTCGCCGCTTGGGCCGGTAAATTCAATACCTCTGTTCGTCCAGCGTTTCTTACACTTAGACATAAGCTCGTCACATTCTTTGGCAGTTGGCATTCGCCAATTCCCGCCCCACTGCATACGGGCTGGATCATATTCAGAGGCAACTATTGATGTATAAAGGAAGTCGGACGGGATCTCGTAGCCGGAAATGCCGCTGTAGCTATGTGCATACATGGTTGTATTGCCCCATTGATACCAACCGTCAAGATTTTCGTCCGCCCAATAGACGCTCAATCCCATATCAACGGGGGTGCCGGCATACTCGGATTGTTCGATTACTGCTTCGGGGGCTGCATTCAGTTCCGGATCATTTCCGGAACATGAGATTAGAATCAAGGACAGAAACAACAGTCCTGCTAACATTTTTTTCATAATGATCTGCTTTTATAATTTTGCCTACTCTTTATCGGATTTTCGGCTTGCTCCGGATTTTAATTTCTATAGTGTGATTTGCACTCCACAAATTACCATGCCCATGGCAGATAATAGCCAAGGGTAAGAATAAACTGATGTCTATGTTCAGGGAAATTGCTGTTTTTATAGATTCTATTTAGTCCAAAATCCCCACCGAGGGAAACATATAGATCCCAGAATCGGACACCTCCGGCAAAACCAAACATGAAATTAAGGCGATGTTGGTTGTTTGCATTGTTTGGATCATAAAAGTCTTCCGTATCAACCCCAAAACTCCCCAATTCACGGTCTGTTTTTAGACTAAGTCCGACATCAAACTTGGGACCAGCATAGCCGAATACCGCCCAATTATCATTCAACTTATATTCATATTGCACGCGTATAGGAATTTGTAGAGCTACATGGTGGGTATGAACATCCCAGTATCCGTTATTCATGTTAAAGAAATAGCCTGCGAGTGTAAGACCAGAACAAAGCGATAGTCCGGGAACTGCATCAAAATAATAGTGAGCTTGTCCTCCTGCCTGGAATCCCCAACTAGGTTTGGCTGCACCTTCGCTTGCTCGTTCTTGTTCAAAGGTCATTGGCGCAAAACCAACGGACAAACGCCAATGTTTGCCATCCATAATATTTCGTGTAGATTCCATAAATTCATTAGGATAGACCGACGAAATAGTAGTGTTAGCAGATGGACTTACCGCTTCTTCGGAACGAACACTCATGGCGATGAAGAGTGTTAGAAACAAAAGGAAAATGATTCTTTTCATTGCTACATAGATTTTAAAGTATTTATGCCTACTCTTTTGCGGATTTTCAGCTTGCTCCTTATGTGTATTTACTAGTTGTTATAGACCGCTTTGCTATTCCAGATAATCTTGATATTCCAGAAAATAGGCATAAATATACAAAAAGCGGGACTGCAATCTTGCTGTTCCGTTTCCTTAGGCTCTGGTATTGCCCTCTCATCCGAACAAGCAACACGTAGCCCACGCCGTATGTATATCATGTAAAAGGCGCGCTATATGCGCACACAATGTATATACACACCCGAGGACATCCTGTGCTGCAATGTTTTGGATGATTAGAATTTACCAGATTCAAGGAAACCAAAACAAAGCGCGTAAGACGCCTTTTTCAATATGTCCGCAATGAGTCTAACTCATCACGGCGGCAAAGGTACTACTTTTTTCTGATATATGCAAGGAAAATGTGCTTTTTTATGCGTTTTGGGGCATTTTTTGAGATTTTTGCATAAAAAAACGCCACCCGGGGGGGATGGCGTAATTGCGACTTTAGATTTACCATTAGCAGTTCTATATTTCCGATAAAAGAAAAGCCATGTAGAAAGGAATGGTCAGGAATGATACCGGCTTCTTCTATCCATTACAAACTGCCATAATAATCCAGACCTTTTGCGCCGGGCAACCGACATCAATGAACTACATCGTGGCGGTGAGGAATGTAGCGTTGCCGAAGATGTAGAGGACATTTTCGGATGCAGGAACGAGGAGCGTCTCGCCTTGTTTGACTCGGATGCCATTGATGTTCGCTTCTCCCCAGAGGCATACTACTACGACGAAGGAGTCGGTATGTAGATTTTCTTACTTACTCATTTTCGCAAAGGGCATCTATTCCGGCAGAGAGGGCAAAGAGGGTGACATTCCAGTTGATGGTGACCTCGTTGGAGGCATAAGATGGCTGATAGTCCAGATAACTCTCGTCGGCGGGTACGTTCTTGGGGTACTTGACCCCATCGGTAGCCGCATCCTGCCGTGCAGGGTTTGGCCCTCCGGCAAGGAATCCCGGCAAGGTACCTTTGGAATGCGAATACGAGAGCCGGTGATGCGGATCTTTAGTGGGATGAGTACCGAAGCCCGTCACGTAGCAGAAGCCTGTCGCGTTCTGTCCGAGCACGTAGTTGAGGCAGCGTTCTGCGTTGATGAGGTATTTCTCATCCCTCGTAAGGCGGTAGGCATAAAGGCACTCCACCCCACGCCAGCAACATCCCTCGGAGTTGCAGCCCCAGAAGAAATCCGATTCGCGGTTACCATACGGCGAACGGAAAACGGAGATGGTGTCTGCCTCGTCGAGATAAGGCTGAAGATGCGCGAGCAGCAGGTTAACCCCTTTGTCCTCCTCCATCGAGGCCGGCTGCGGTTGCTCGAAATGCACGAGCATGTCCAGATACGCCAGTTCCGCCACATTGCCCCATACGGCAGGGATATAATCGGCCGGCATATGATCGACCGCCACCGCCGCGTATAGCTCCTCGTGAGTGAGCAGGAACAGTTCGGCAGCCGCCCAGAAGAACTCGTCACGCACATCAAAATCGTCATACGCGCCGGTGGTGATCGCCGGCTGGAACTCCTCGTTCATCTTGGGCTGGTCATAATAGACCTCGGGATGTGCCAACGCCCATTCAAAAGCGCGCATTGCCGCTTGGGTAGCCTGTTCGCTGAACTGCGCATCAAAAGGTGCATAGACACGTGCAGAAAGGGCCATCGTAGCCGCAAAATCGAGTGCGGCTGCCGTCGTCTTGAGCACTACGTAACGCTGCTGTTTGCATTGATCGGGGCGAATAAATTTTTCGAAATTAGGAGTCGTCAGTTTATGATACACCCCGCCATCGAGATCTTGCATCGTCATCATCCAACGGAGGTTGTACATGGCTTCCGCGAGCATATCCGGCATTGCCTGTCCACTCTCCGGGATATTCAATTTCAGCGTGTCGAAATATTCCTTGTTCATCTCGTACGCCATCAACCACACGCCCATCGTATATCCGCTGTTGACGATATATTTGTTGTAATCTCCGGCATCGTACCAACCTCCCGGAGAGGAGATAACCGTTCCTTCCGGTCGCTCCGCTGTCGCCGCTGAAGCGTGCACCAACACATGGTCATCGGGATGACCTGCCGGACGGGCATAGCCTTCGGCGTAGGGCTCTTCCGTTGCCATCGATGCCCGCTGATGGTAAAACGCTCTAAGTGCCGCACGGGTGAGTTCGCGGTAAGGACGATTCGTAATGATGAAAGGAGCGCTCGCAGGCGAACTCCATGATGGATGGATGGCACATAGCGTATATTCGCCCGGTTCGGTCAATACTGAGAAATCAACCAACTGGCACGGTTTGCCAGAAACGGGATTCGAACATGTCTCTGCCGTCACTCCTGTCCATATGGTGTCGCCGTTCTCATTCAAGATGAAAACATCGCTAACGGTTAGCTGCTCATCGCTCAACGTTATCGTAGCGGTCTTCTCCTGATTAGGCGCAAATCCCACTTGATTCAAACGAATAGGCCCATTGTCAGGGTTCGTATAGTGGCAACCCATAAGCGCCAACGCACTCAATAAAACGATAATTTTTCCTTTCATTTTTTCACCTTTCATTTGTTATTTCTTAAGCGGGAATTTATACGCCAGCAATGCCATGATAGACGCGATGAAAGCCGGGAAGAGGCTGAACAACGCCCACACCATCGTTCGAACGGACTGCTCGTCGGTAATGGTAACCACCGTATCGCCTGTCAGTATGTCCGTTTCTGACACCAGTCCGGCAACACCCAACAGGAAGGCGATAAGGCTTGCGGAGATAGCACCTCCGAACTTCTGCGCCATCGTTCCCGAAGAGAAGATCAGACCCGTCGAAGAACTGCCGTAGGTCTCGGTCGCATAATCCGCCACGTCGGCATACATGGACCACAAGAGCGGCGAGTACAAGCCTGCACCGACCGATGTGAGCATGGATACCGCCACCATCCACCATATATACGCAGGATCCATCGGAATGAAGAAGAACACTACCGAGCAAATGCAGCAGATAATAGACGACCATACGAATGCCATGCGTTTGGAACCCACCTTACGCGTGAACCACGGGCTGACAGCACCGAAGACCATACATGTCACCTCGCCGAACGCCATGAAGGCGGTGTAGTTGATGATGAACCGGCCGACCGTCACATCGCCGTCAAGGCAGTAGGTGAACATATAGCCCACTACCGCATAACGGAAACCGTTGAAGAAATTCGTGCAGACCGCCACGAGGGTCATATAAACCCAGGGTTTGTTGCGGAACAGGTCGCCGTACTGCTTGAAGGTGAATTTTTCGGCACGTACGGGTTTGTGTCTCTCCTTGGTCAGCAATCCGCAAGCGAGGGTCATCAGCATGGCTATCAGTCCGAACACCGCTCCGACTACCGCATACTGGTGCTGATCCGATCCGCCTGCCCATTTCTGCACCATCGCAAACGTGAGCAGCGTCACGAATCCCATGGCGTAAGCACCCACCATACGGAAGGCGGAGAACTGGTTGCGTTCGTCGCCGTCCTCGGTCATCACATTGAGCAGCGAACCGTACGGCACATTGACCATCGTGTAGCATACCATCATCAGCAGGTAGAAGCCATACGCCCATACACGCTTACCGGTCATTCCGAGTTCCGGCGTATAGAGGAGCAGCGCAAAAACGACACCGAAGGGGATGGCGCCGAAGATGAGCCACGGGCGGTAAGTGCCCCAACGCGACTGGGTACGGTCAGCTATAGAACCCATGAGCGGGTCCGTGATTACATCAAACATACGCGCGAGCAGCATGAGCGCAGCCATTGGTGAAGAAGAGCGGGAACGCTACGGACATAATTTTCCAGGTGATGCCGCCGGAAGCGGCATCACCCAGAGCATATCCGATTTTTTCTCGTAAAGGTATCATATTGATTTACGATTTTACAATTTACGAACTGACGATTTACTTGAAGGTAACTTTGGTAATTTCCAGGCCAAAACCGGTTATAAGTGCTTTGCCTGTCTGCTCAACAGCCGCCTTGCCTGCTTCGTCATAAACGAAGGTGTAGGGGTTCGGTTGACCTTCCATACCATCCACTTGCGGCAACAAATCGTGGCTCCACCAATCATCGGTGATACGAAGCGCATGGTACTCGGCTTCCGGTACATTGAAATAGACGTAAATTGTCGAACCTACCGGTACATCCTTCATCATATCCGCCGTCAGCTCTACTTTGGAGTCGCCCCAATTGATAACGCACGAGCCTTCCCAGATAGTAGTCTCTGCGCTCACGGTAGTCGTTACTGCATCTACAAGACCTTCGTCGGTGATGAAATATACGCTGGATCCGTCGGCATTCTTGATGGAGAGCTTATGGTCGCCTACCTCTGCATTCGGAGCGGTGAAAGTGATGGCGTTGGCAGTAGCCGCAACAGTAGAAATAACCGTCTCGTCCACTTTGACCGAAGCTACGTTCTCTAATTTGATACCGGTGATAGTCCACTCGGCACCCGGTACGAAGGACGCATATCCGTCTAATGCCACGGAAGCGTTGTGTACATGGATCTCACCTGCGCCGTAAATCTTGCCTTCTGCATCTTTGAAACGGACATAGTAGCGTCCGTCCGGCGTTTCCGGCATACTGATTGACAATTGCGTATCGGTAGCGCCTGCCTCCGGAGAAAGGGTGTGTACCACTTCCTTCGCGTAGATGTCTTTGGATAGAACTACCTTGTTCACTTTGCTCAGGTTCTTTCCTGCCAATGTGGTAGGATTTCCCGGCACACAGTGCCGACCGGCAGACGGAGTAGCGGATGCTGGATCGGTGTCATACGGATTCACGGTTACCGAACCTTTACGCTCGGTGCGCTTGCCTGCTTGTGTCACAGCCTCGATAACAAGCTCGTAGTTTCCGGCAGGGAAAGTCATCTCTATCTTCAGACCGGTGAATACCAATGAGCCATCGAGATACCAGTTCACCGTCGTATAATTGGACGGAGTGACGGTAACAGAATCAAAGAGCGGAGTATCGGGGTTCGCTAAGTTATAGGTGAACGAACCGGTTCCGGACTCGTTATATGGCTTGAGAATGAGCGGTGCATCGTCCGGTGATTGGGTGTCAAACGGAGTTTGTTTCTCGCAAGACGTGAACACAACCGCCAAAACAGCCAAATATATCAAATACTTTTTCATAACGGAATATTTTGTAAAGGTAACAATGGTTAATTAGTATTGGTACTTGTCCCACCAAAGCGGAGCATGCCACGAGTATCCGCCGGGTACGCGTGTTTTGGCCGCCTCATACGCATCTTTGCTGTATGTTTCCTCTTTGACCGGATAGCACAAACGTACAGGGATAGCCGTGCCGTCAATAAGCGGGTTCTTGGTGTTCGGAGCTTTGAGTCTCGGATAGTCCGAACGGCGTACATTAGCCCAAGCCTCTGCGGGGTTGTGGAAATGGAGAATCCATGCCTGCGTGTTAATCTGCATCTTCTGCTGCTCGGTACTTGCGCCGAAAGTAATAGCCGGTTGAGCGATATACGCAGCGTATTCAGCATCCGAAACGCCGGCACATCCGTATTGGTCAGTCAGGAAATTCATCGCCTCGCGAATACCAATCTCATAATAAGTTTTCGCATCATCTGAGGTCCAACCAAGGATTGCTCCTTCTGCGCGGAGGAAACATACCTCTGCATACGTCATGATAACACCCGGGTTGTCGGAACGAAGGAAATTATTGGCTAATTTCGGCTTCATCCAACGAGGGTTCGACCCCGGATTATAACCGGGATGAGCACCTTGAATCTCTGTAATTTTGTCTGCCAACGGGCTACCCGGAATTTCCGTATAGGTAGGCCAGTTGTCCCATGAGAACTCACCCGGAGCAATAAGCGATATGACAGCTGCCTCGGGGTTCGCTTCCTGCGTTGCAAGCATCGCGTCCGTCACGTCAATACGGCCATCTGCGCTGGAGAGGGACATATAGTCGTCAATATAGAAACGGCAGATACGCGTTGTACGTGGGTCTTTGTTGTCATAGAGCTGGTTCCAGAACGTCTCGCATATATACGAGGGGTTGTTGGCTGGGTCGTTGCCATAGAAATATTTCGACATGGCATTGCCGCGGAAATCACGGAATGACTCCTGACCGAAACTATAGGTCACATTCATGTGTTTGACGCATGCGTTATCAGAAGCACTCTCCATTACACCGTCCGTCAGGGCAGCGTTGAACTCTTTCTTCGCCAACTCAGGAGCTACATCCGACAAACGCATTGCATAGCGCAGACGAAGCGAATTGGCGAAATGGCGCCATGCCTCCAAATTGCCGCCGAGCATAGGATCGCTCGTAATGGCACTGGCTTTGACATCAAACGATACTGAAGCTGCTTTCAACTCGGTAAAGAAGAACGCATAGAGATCCTCTTGCTTGTCGTATTTAGGCTGGGTATTGCCCGTGAAATAACCCATTCCCGCTTCGGTAAACGGTATATCGCCGTAGAACTCCGTCAATAACCCGCCTACATATACGCGGAAGATGCGCAGCGCAGCGTTTATATTCACCTGTGCAGGGTCTGATTTTGTCTGCTCAATGGCATCCGTCAGGTTGCGGATGGCGCCTGCGTAGAGGTTCGCCCAAGGGCGGGACATCTCGTTATCATCCATACGATGCTGACCGCCGTAGTTGGTGGTGTTCCAGCAACCCATCAGATGCTGGGTGAACGCATAGGTGTAGAGACGATGTACATCCACGTAGTTCATGTCTCCGAATATCTGCAACTCAGCATAACTCAACTGCGAAGCAGGGTTGATACGGGCTGCTTTCGTCGGATCGGTATTGATTTCCTCGTAAACCTTGTCCGAGCAGGAAGCGAGACAAAGGGACAAAGTGACAAAGTACAATGTACAAATTAATATCTTTTTCATATAATATATCCTTTCCATTTACGAGATTAGAACTTGATATTGAAATTCAGACCATAACTACGACGGCTCGGAAGTGAACCATACTCCAGACCGAGACCGGAGGTGTTGTACTGTGCATCGGGGTCGATATCCTTGATATTTTTCCAAATAATGAACGGATTACGAGCCACGAAGCTGATACCTACGTGCTTCACGATACCTTTCTTATCGAGCCACTCTTTCGGGAAATCAAGACTCAGTGTCAACTCACGGCATTTAATGTAGGAGTTATCGTAGATGAAGAGTTCGGGTGATTTACGGGAAACCTCATACCAATAGTCCTCGGGGTTGATGTAGATGTCATTATCGCGGTAAGTACCATCACCATTATCAATGACACCATCGACGAGATAACCGCCTGTTGCTTTCCATCCGGAGGTAATTCCGGCAGCTCTACGTGCTTCCTCGGAAGCGTACCACTCAGCACGACCGACAAGCGTCTCTTTGGCTTTACCGGTCTCGTATGCCGAACGCTCGGACATAGAGAAGATGCTGGCTCCGACTTTCACATCAAATAAGGCTGATAGGCTGACCATCTTATAGCGGAGGGTTGTACTCAGACCGCCTGTCCATTTCCACTGTGCGTTACCTAACACTTTGTTTTCTGTAGTGAAGGTAGGTAGACCGGTGGCTGCATCTACGATAACACGTCCGTCGGCATTGCGAGCCAAAGCAGGACCGCAGATAGCACCATATTCTTCGCCTTCTCGGGCAGCTACATAGACGTTACACCAAGTCGCTTTAGCCAACTCCAACTCGCTTGTACCTTCGGTCAGTTTGAGGACTTTGTTATTGTTTTTGGACCAGTTGATACCCAAATCCCAAGAGAAGTCTTTGGTCTGCACGAGACGTGCACCAAAGGTGATTTCAAAACCTTGGTTGAGGATCGCGCCAGCATTGATCATACGATAATCGTAACCGCTGGTAGGCGAAACAGCCATACCGATGATCTGGTCACGCGATGTCTGATGGTAGAATGTGAAATCCAGACTGATACGGTTGTTAGCCCATTTAGTCTCGAATCCCGTCTCCCACGAACGCGTACGCGTCGGCTTCAGATCGGTGTTCGGGATTGTATTGCCATAGATAGAACCGATCGTATAACCCGGATAACCGAACTGAGACTTCGTATAACGCAGACTCAACTGGTACGGGTCGGTGTCGCTACCAACCTCCGCCCAACTCAATCGTACTTTACCATACGGCAGCACTTTGCGGTTGGCCTTGATCAACTCCGAGAATACCCACGAAGCGCTGACGGAGGGATAGACGTAGATGTTCTTGCCTCTCGCGAGAGCCGAGGACTTGTCGCCGCGAACCGTAGCATCTAAGTAGAGCATGTGACGCCATCCTAAGTTAGCAGAACCGAACACGGACACGATACGTTTGTTATATGTTGCCTCTTCTACCGACTGCTCCTCAAAACTCGACATCGCTACTACTTCACGGATTCCCATATCCGTTCCGGTGTTGATAACCGTTTGGTTATGCACGTCATAGACATTGGCGCCCGCTGTAGCCGTGAAATCGAAATCTCCCCAACTGTCCGTATAGATTCCTAAGAACTCGGCGTTGATCATGCGGTTATTGAAATAACTGTTCTGCAGACGGCCGGACTCGTAACCCGGTGTGGTCGGATACTTGAAATCCGAGAACTCAAAGCGGTTCAACTCAGCGCCTACCGTAGCTTGCACTTTCAATTGTGGAAGGATGTTATACACCACTTTTCCGTTCATACGGAGCAGGTGTTTGTAAGATTGGTTCTTGTTCTTATAGATATCCCAATAGGGATTGACGTTATACGGATCCATGCCGTTCCAGTTCTGATACTCACCATTGGTTGTCTGGTAGTTCTTCAACCAGGACTGATCGTATGTAGTAGCCAGCGTCATCAGGTTCTTACCGACGTTCGATTTGTCATCTCCCAACGCAGGACGGTTCTTGACGTTCTCATGCACGTAGTTCACGTTGAAATCCAAATCGACGGGACCAAGACTCGTGTTCGCCCGCAGTGTCAGGTTGTTACGGCTCATGTTAGAGTTCGGCAGAATGTCCCGGTTACGCATGTCCGAATAAGCAAAACGCAAACCCGTCTTGCCGGTATTCATAGAGATAACGGCCGTGTTGGTGGCGGTCAGACCTAACTGGAAGAAGTTCGCCGTGTTGTTCGGAATGATATTGAACGGATGCTCCTGGCCGTCATAATAACGAAGCATCAGACCGCCGTCTGCTTTCGGACCCCAAGACTTGTTCGTGTTGCTCACAGCATCTATGTTGTACTGACCCTTGGATCCCATACCATAGACTTGCTGAACATTGTCCCACTTGCTCAATTGGGAGTCGAAAGTGAGTGTTCCGTTGTACTCAACACCCCATTTGGAATCACCGGTTGCGGCTTTCTTGGTGGTGATGAGGATCACGCCGTGACTGGCACGGCTACCATAGAGAGCTGCTGCCGCCGGACCTTTGAGCACAGACATAGACTCGATATCGTCGGGATTGATGGCGGATATACCATCGCCTAAGTCGTATCCGCCTTCTTTTCCGGCAGAGCCGAAGTTGGTATTATCCATCGGCACACCGTCAATGACGTAAAGCGGCTGGTTATTACCGGTCATCTCGGTTGCACCACGGAGCACAACGCGCGTTGAACCGGACGCGCCACCTGCTGTCTCGGATACAACGAGACCGGCTACACGACCTGCCATAGAGGTGGCGGCATTGGGGTTACCGGCTTTCGTCAACTCTTCACCCTTTACCTCGCCTACTTCATAACCCAAGGCCTTACGGTCACGCTTGATACCCATAGCTGTTACTACGACCTCGGAGAGCACCTCGGTGTTTTCCGACATTGTTACATTGAGTGTCTTGCCGGTCACTTTGACGGTCTGAGAGGTGTAGCCCATGTAGGAGAACTCGAGTTCATCCCCTACCTTGGCTTCGATAGAGAACTGACCATCCATGTCGGTAATGGTACCGACGGTGGTGCCTTTGACAAGTACGGAGGCACCGATCAGCGGACCGTCAGCATCTTCGACCGTACCCGTAACGATGTTTTGCGAGAACGCCAAGCCTGTAGTTCCCACGAGGAGAACTACAAGGCTAAAGACATACTTGAAACAAGTTTTCATGGTATTTGAAAATTAAAATTAATGGATCATCATTTTCTTGCCGTTCAGGATTACGATGCCTTTGTAATCCTCATCAACGGGTTGTCCGAGAATATTATACCGAATACCGTTGTTGCGAATGGAGATATTCTCAATAGCCGTTGGCGTAACCATAGCAGCTAAGCGGGCTTGTACGATATTGATTCCGTGTCCGTGCAGCGCAAAACCGCCCTCTGCTACTGCGTTCTTAATCGCATCCGTGATAACTAGTCTCACTTCAGTATTCGCAGTGATATCGACTTGTGCTTGTCCGGGCAGTGCGTTCCATCCGTAGTCATCGAGTTTGTAGGAATGGTATTCGTCTGTCGGCACGATCTCCAAGGAGAGACAAAGGGTGTCATTGACATTGAAAGCGGCAAAATCGTCCGGAGTGATACCTTTCCACTCTTTGTGTTCGTCGCCGTCCGGCAGCGCCCAAGAGACATACCAGTTGCCCGACCAGATAACTCCTTCGGCAGGCTCTTCCTCCTCGAGGATAGTGACCTTAACCACCTCAAATCCGTGTCCGTGGATAGCAAAACCACCCTCGGCGATTGCGTCTTTGATGTCTTGGGTTACCACAAAAGTCACCTTGGTGTTTTCGCCGAAACCGAAATCGGAATCGTGCTCGGCTTCATGTCCGGGCAGTGCGGTCCATGCGTAGTTGTCAAAATTGTACTTGTGGTATGCCGCTTCTGTTTCTATCTCGAAATAGAAATAGAGCGTACTACCTGCTTCCATAGCCTCGAAATCGCTTTGTCCCAGTTGTTTCCATTCGCGGCGTTCGTCTCCTTCGGGATAATCCCATGAGACGCTCCAGCTACCGGTCCATAAATCTCTTTCTGCAGCCGAAAGACTCATCAGTGCTACAAAAGCGAGCACTAATACCGAATAAATTTTTTTCATTAGTGAATAAATTTGTTAAGTTAATAAAAAAGGTTATTATTATTTTCTACTTGATTGCGGAGCTGTTTCATAAACAGATTGCAGGGTGTAGTTCGGGTCGTTGTTTTCCCAGGAATCGACCATAGCTCTTACAGCCTGTTCTCCATTACCGATATACTTACCGGTAGCATGGTTGATGACACCGAAACCGTCATTGCCGGCTTTCGAATTACCGTTATCCCAATAGAGTGCGGGGATGCGTCTATCGCGCATGGCTTTGCATACATATCGGAAATAATAGAGACGGAATTCCTCATCGGCAGCCGAAGCGCGTCGCACGGCACCGAACTCTCCGAAATAAACAGGAATACCCCGGCGGACATACATGTTATAGAGTCGGTTAAGCATGGAGACATAGGCGTTTTCGTCCGAACCGGGAACGACATCGACTCCGGTGTGTCCCCATTCGTTCTTCTCCGCTGATCCTGCAAAATCCCACGGGTCGTAGCTATGTACGGCTACCATCAGACGGTTCTCCGCTTCGTCGGTAGGTAATACCAGATTTTCTACCGTCAGATCGGGATTGCATACATAACCAGGAACGCCGATGTATCGGTGACTGTTTTCCCCGCCGGCAGCGCGGATAGCATCCACGCAGACTTGGTTCCATTCGTTCAGCACGCGGTACTGCGCTCCTCCGTCGGTACGATTGGCACCGTTACCCCAACCGCCGTCCTGGATCTCATTCAGGGTCTCAAAAACAAGCCATTCTCCGTAATTGGCAAAACGTTTGGCGATTTGCAACCAGACCATGGTGAGTTCCTGTTTGGTACGGGTGTTGACATCTTCGTTTTGTGTTGCCGCGGGCAGGTCAATCCAGTGTGCGCCTTTGCTCGGGGTGTCCGATGCTCCGAAACCGTCATGGTGGATGTTGATGATGACAACGAGTCCGGCTTTATGCGCCATATCGACGAGTTCGGCTACGCGATCCAACCATCCTTTCTCGATGGTGTAAGTCGGTGCGTTACCGATGTGCCCCATCCATGTGACAGGGATACGAACGGACTTGAATCCTGCCTTGGCTACACCGTTGAAAGTCTGCTGGGTAGCGGCTTTATTACCCCATCCTTCCTCGTACGAGCAACCATTGTAATGGGCATCCATCTGGTTACCGAGGTTCCATCCGATTCCCATGGACATGGCGAACTGTACCGCTTCGTTATCCTGCGGACGTGTGTTTTTGATTGCGTTATAGTACTATCTCCACCTCGTGTTTTCCCTGCTCATAGGGAAGTATTGTCGGGTATTCGGGGCGCTGCTTGCCGTTCGGGTTTCTGACGGTGATTACATATTCGGCGTCGCGCCATTTGCGGGTGACGGTAAATTCCTTGAGGTCGGCAGGTATGCAGGGGTTGACCATAAGACCTTGGTATGTAGGCCGTATGCCGAGTATATGCTGTGAGACGGTAAGCCAGTTCCATGCGGCAGTACCGGTGAGCCAGCTGTTTTTCCCCTCTCCGGGTCGTGCCGCCTCTTTTCCGGCTACCATCTGACAATAAACATAAGGCTCGACGCGATGCAGTGTCTGATCCTTTATCCAAGCCGGCGAGATCTTACGGTATAGATCCCATGCGTCGTTGCCCCGACCGGCTTCTGTCTGAGCGATAATAACCCACGGGTTGTTATGGCAAAAGATACCTCCGTTCTCTTTGTATCCGGCTGGATAAGTGGACTGTTCTCCTAATTCGATATGATAGGTGGTGTAAGCGGGATAGTTGAGTACCATACCGTGTTCGCTGTCCAGGAGTCTTGCTGCGCTGTCTAATGCTTTTTCAGGCATGCCTTGCTCCGCACCGATACGCGCCATACCGCACCAACCTTGGCTCTCAATGAAAATCTGTCCCTCCTCGTTCTCGTGAGATCCTACTTTGTTGCCATAGAAGTCATAGGCACGCAGGTACCATTCGCCGTCCCAACCGTATTGCTCTACGGATTGACACATGGCAGAGACATGTTCATCCGCCCGTAGCGCTTCCTCGTCGAGATGGAGCGTACGGCATAGTTCGGCGTATTGGCGTCCGCAATAGACGAA
>ONEG01000034.1 GCA_900316845.1 uncultured Bacteroidales bacterium | reverse complement strand
CCAGCAGACCTTCATCGCTCAGAAGAACGAGCCGAACGGCGCAAAGACCATGAAACAGTGGTACTGGCGCGTCTGCGGTCAAGAGTGGGATCAGGCGCACAGCTAACGTTAAACTGTTAAATCGTTAAACCGGTAAATCGTATGAGTAAGCAACAGATCTACAAAATCATCGTTACCATAACCACAGCGATTGTGACGTGCGTGGCGATTGCGTTGGGACTGAGTTCGTGCAACGTCACCCGAACGGTAACGACCCGCAGCGAGGCTTGGCAGAAAGGCGACACTTCCGTCGTCATCCAGACCAAGACGGTAGAGAGTTACGACGGGAGCAGGAAGTATTAGGAGATCCGCCATGCATAGGCGGATGCAGAGAGGGAGCGGCAGAGATGCCGCTCTTTTTTCGATAGATCGAGAGATCGGGTTATCGAGAGACCGAAGGAAACAGGAGAACTGGCATCAAATGCCGGGCTAATTGACGAAGAAAAACGCGCTAACGGAGATAGCGCGCACAGAACACCCGTTACATCCGCATTTAGCGCGTATCGGGCAGACCGCTGGCGTTTGTGATAATAGTATTATGACAAAGACAGGGGGCGATACGAGATAACAACGCCCTCACGCGGAGAGAGGACAGCGAAGTACTAATCTGCCTATGTACGAGCCTGCCAACAGCAGCAAAAACATAAAAAATACACAAAAAGCGGCAAATTGTTCTATTTGCATAGCAAAAATGAAAAAAGATTTGCACATGTAAAAAAAAAGCAGTACCTTTGTAGGCTTTTTATGTGCAGAGGTGCGCTTGCATGCGCAAAGGACGATGACATGACCGACCGAAAGACAATTAAAAAGCAGACCGAAAGACAAACAAACAAATCAAAATAAACATTATTAATTTATGCAAACAATCAAACTGAAACGTGGTTTGGACATTCCTTTTGAGGGAACTGCGGCAGAGACGCTGGGTAGCGTCCGTCGGCCGGAGGTCTTTCATATAGTGCCAGACCAGTTCGCCGGCATCACTCCGAAACTGGATGTCAAGGTCGGCGACCGTGTGAAGGCGGGTAGCCCGCTCTTCCACGACAAAGCGTTTGAGAGCTTGTTCTTTACCTCGCCTGTCTCGGGTGAAGTCAAAGAGATCGTGCGCGGTGAGCGACGTAAGATCATGTCCATCGACATTCTTGCGGACACGACCATCGAGTATGAGCACTTTGAGGTAAAGAGTGAAGGTTTAACGAGTGAAGGAGTGAAAGACCTTCTTCTCCGTTCAGGCCTTTGGGCATTGATGAAGCAACGTCCGTACGACTGCATCGCTCTGCCGAACAAGACCCCTCGCGCTATTTTTATTTCGAGTTTTGACAGTGCGCCTTGTGCTCCGAACTACGAGTGGGTGCTCAAGGGTCAGTTGCCTACCTTACAGGCAGCTGTCTCCGCGCTGGGCAAGATCGCACCGGTATTCATCGGCATCAAAGGTGGTGCCCGCGCTACCGAGTTCCGTGAGCTCAAGGACTGCACCCTCTATGAGGTCTATGGTCCCCACCCTGCCGGAAACGTAGGCGTGCAACTGAACAACCTCGCGCCGCTGGCTAAGGGTGAGACCGTCTTCACGGTGAACATCCAGGATCTGGCTGTCATCGGTCGTCTCTTCCAAAAGGGCATCGTGGATTACCAGAAGAAAGTGGCGCTTACCGGTCCGCTCGCGTACGGCAAGCAGTACTACAACGTCCTGCCGGGTATGCCGGTTTCCGCTGTGCTGCTGTCGAACGTACACACCGAGTGTCCGTGCCGCTACATCGCAGGAAACGTGCTGAGCGGTCGTCAGATCACGATGGACGACATGATCTCCGTCTATGACAACCAGTTCACCGTCCTCGACGAGGGTTCGGAGAACCACGAGTTCATGGGCTGGATGCTGCCGCGCTTCTCGGCTTTCAATGCCGGAAAGACCGACCCTGCAGGTCTGTTGGACAACAGGTTCACACGCTGGCTCTTCGGTCCGAAACGCTACCAGTGGGACGCTCGTCTCAAAGGTGGCCGCCGTGCGATCATCGTCAGCGGCGAGTACGACAAAGTGTTCCCGATGGACATCTACCCCGAGTACCTCATCAAAGCGATGATTGCGTCGAACATCGATAAGATGGAAGCGCTGGGTGCATACGAGGTGGCTCCTGAAGATTTCGCGCTCTGCGAGTATGTGTGTACATCCAAAATGCCGCTGCAGGCGATCGTGCGCGAAGCGTTGGATTATTTAAGAAAGGAGATTGAGTAATGGAATGGCTTTATAAAAACTGGAAGAAGTTCGGCAAGAACTTCGAGGAAGGCGGCAAACTGAGCTGGCTCAGTTCGTTCTATGACGCCTTCGACACGTTCCTTTTCACCCCTCAGACGACCGCTAAACGCAACGGCACGCATATCCACGACGGTTCGGACAGCAAACGTACGATGATTCTCGTAGTCATTGCGCTTGTTCCCGCCCTGCTCTTCGGTATGTTCAACGTCGGCTATCAGCACTTGCTGGCTACCGGTCAGTTGGCAGCAGGCATGACCGCTGCTCTCTGGTGGAAAGCGTTCGGCTTCGGCTTCTTAGCTGTACTGCCGTTTATCATCGTCGCTTATGCAGTGGGTCTGGGCATCGAGTTCATCGTAGCGCAGATCAAGCATGAGGAGGTAGCAGAAGGATTCCTCGTAACGGGATTCATCATCCCGCTCATCGTGCCTATTAACACTCCGCTGTGGCAGGTGGCTATCGCAGTAGCTTTCGCGGTGATCTTCGCGAAAGAGGTGTTTGGCGGCACAGGTTATAACATCTTCAACGTAGCGCTGATCACGCGTGCGTTCCTGTTCTTCGCATACCCGAGCCACATGACCGGTGACGAACCGTTCATCCGCACGGGTGCTACATGGGGCTGGGACGGCGGTCATGCACTCGTGGACGGTTTCTCGGGTGCTACTCCGTTGACGCAGATGGCTACCGGCACACCGGTGTCGCAGTCGTTCTGGGACATGGTGAACGGACTTGTACCGGGTTCGGTCGGTGAGACCTGTATCTGGGCAATCGCGCTCGGCGCATGTCTCTTGATCTGCACAGGCGTAGCTTCGTGGAAGACCATGCTCGCTACCTTCATCGGTGGCGGCCTGACCGCTTGGCTCTTCAACCAATTCGGTTCGGAGGCTAACCTCGCAGCGCAGTATCCGTGGTACATGCACCTCGTTTCCGGCGGTTTCGCTTTCGGTGCAGTCTTCATGGCTACCGACCCTGTGACCAGCGCTCGTACGGAGTGCGGTAAGTGGATATACGGCTTCCTCATCGGTCTTGTAGCAGTACTCGTGCGCGTTCTCAACCCGGGTTATCCGGAGGGAATGATGCTCGCTATCCTGCTCATGAACGCCTTTGCGCCGCTCATCGACTGGTGTGTTGTACAAGCTAACATTAATAAACGTGCTAAAAGGGAGGCGAAGCTATGAAACTGAATACCAATTCAAATATCTACACATTCGTCTATATGACAGTGGTAGTGATCATCGTAGCTGTGCTGCTGGCATTGGCTAACCAGTCACTCAAGCCGCGTCAGGAAGCGAATATCCTGCTCGACAAGCAGAAACAGATCCTCGGTGCGCTCAAGGTGGACTACTCCGCCGGCAACCCCGCAGAGATATACATGGTGCTCGTGAACGACACCCTCACTTACGGAGACAAAGAAGTCTATGTAGCCAACCTCAACGGTGCTACCAAGTACATCCTGCCGCTTTCCGGTAAGGGTCTTTGGGGCGGCATCGGAGGTTATCTCGCACTCGATGAGGACAAGAACACTATCTATGGTGTGAACTTCAACCACGAGTCCGAGACCCCGGGTCTGGGTGCCAAGATTGTGGAAATGCCGTTCCGCGAGCAGTTTGAGGGCAAACATATCCGCAACGCCGCAGGCGAAGTGGTGTCTGTAGCAGTCCTCAAATCCGGCAAGCACGCCGAAGGACAAGAGCAGGTAGATGCCATCTCCGGTGCTACCATCACCTCGTCCGGCGTCAGCACGATGCTCGAAGTGAACCTCGGCGAGTACGCAGAGTTTTTGAAAGTAGAATCTAATGAAGGAAAGGAGGAAGACCATGTTGAGTCAGAAGACTAAGGACACATTGCTTGGTCCTCTTAACGCTAATAACCCTGTCGTAGTGCAGATCCTGGGTATCTGTTCGGCACTCGCCGTAACGGTACAGCTCAAGCCTGCGCTCGTCATGGGTATCGCCGTGACGATCATCGTGGCGATGTCGAACGTGATCGTGTCGCTTATCCGCAACACTATCCCGATGCGTGTACGTATCATCGTGCAACTCGTGGTGGTTGCGGCGCTCGTGACACTTGTCAGCGAGGTGCTCAAAGCGTTTGCCTACGACGTAGCAATGCAGCTGAGCGTTTACCTCGGTCTGATCATCACCAACTGTATTCTCATGGGTCGCCTCGAGGCGTTCGCCATGACCAACAACGCATGGGATTCCCTGTTGGACGGTCTGGGCAACGGTCTGGGTTATGCCATCATCCTCGTCATCGTAGCCTTCGTGCGCGAGCTCCTCGGCTCGGGTCAACTGCTTGGTTTCCAAGTGATCCCGCAGTGGTGCTATGACCACGGCTACGAGAACTGCGGTATGATGCTCATGCCGGCTATGGCGCTCATTCTGGTAGGATGTGTAATCTGGGTTCATAGATCAATTAACGGTGAGAAATAGTTAAAATGGTCGCTGGCGCGACGTTAAATAGTTAAGATGGTTCGATTACATCGAACGTTAAAGAAATGGTACGAACAATCACTAAATCATTTTAAATAACGTTTTCTTGCAAAGAAAACCATTTTAACCCTTTAACTCTTTAACGTGCCAACGGCACCCAAAAACGTAACAATTATGGAACACGCTTTAAGTTTATTTGTCCGCTCGATTTTTGCGGATAACATGATCTTCGCGTACTTCTTGGGAATGTGCTCTTACCTCGCCGTTTCAAAGAACGTGAAGACCTCAGCCGGTCTGGGTGTAGCCGTTACTTTCGTGCTCATCGTTACCCTGCCGGTTAACTACCTGCTGCAAACGCTCGTTCTTGAGCCGCTGCACTTGGAGTACCTCAGTTTCATCCTCTTCATCGCCGTCATTGCTGCTATCGTGCAGTTGGTGGAGATGGTTGTGGAGAAATACAGCCCGTCGCTCTACGCGAGCCTCGGTATCTTCCTGCCGCTGATTGCCGTGAACTGCGCCATCATGGGTGGTTCGCTCTTCATGCAGCAGCGTATCGGCCTGCCCGCAGTGGATCCTAAGGCTATCACCTCTCTCGGCGATGCGTTCATGTACGCCTTCGGTTCGGGTCTGGGATGGTTCTTAGCCATCGTCTGCCTCGCAGGTATTCGTGAGAAAATGGAGTATAACGACGTACCGAAGCCGCTGCAGGGCCTTGGCATCACATTCATCACCGTCGGCCTCATGGCGATGGCGTTCATGTGCTTCAGCGGACTGGAGATCTAATTGTCTAACAGGTATTTAATAAATAACCAATGAACGTAATCAGGCCCACATACTTGCTTGTACTAATAACCTGCTTGATTATGGTTAGTTGTTTTGGTGGTCCAGATCCTATTGAAGGAAGAAACACGTATTCAATAGAGAATATGACAGATGAGAACATCAAGATTATCTATACGTACGTTAATAATTTTGGTTCACTTTCTGGAAAGAGTGATTCCTCTATCATTGAGCCCAGAATAAATAAGACGTTAAACGACTTCAGAGGTGGCTATCCTGATTATGGTCCGAGTAAGATATATAAAAGTATAATCTTTTTATCGTATCAAAACGATACATTATATAACATGAACGTTATCAATGATGACACATGGATACTCATTGATAGCGTTGTAGACTATGGATACAAGGTTGGTTATTATCATTGGTTATATAAATTTTCAAATTAATATGAATACAACAGCAATTTTATTAGCAGTAGGCGTCTTTTTAGCCGTTATTCTCCTGCTCGTCGCTATCCTGCTCATCGCCAAGCGTTACTTGGTTTCGTCCGGTAACGTCAAAGTCACCATCAACGGCGACAAGGTCTATGACGTGGCAGCCGGAGGTTCGCTCCTGAACCAACTCGGCGAAGCCGGCGTTCACCTGCCTTCTGCCTGCGGCGGTAAGGGCTCTTGCGGACAGTGTAAGTGCCAAGTCCTCTCCGGAGGCGGCGAGATCCTGCCTACCGAGACCGTCCATTTCTCGCGTAAGCAACAGAAAGAAGGCTGGCGTCTGGGTTGCCAGGTCAAGGTCAAAGAAGACATCACCATGAAGGTCGATGAGGCTGTTCTCGGCGTTAAGGAATGGGAGTGCGAGGTTATCTCCAATAAGAACGTCGCTACCTTCATCAAAGAGTTCAAGGTGCAGCTGCCTCCGGGCGAGCACATGCACTTCGAGCCGGGTTCGTACGCACAGATCATCATCCCCGAGTACGACATCGACTACGACCGCGACATGGATAAATCGCTCATCGGTGACCTCTATCTGCCGGCTTGGCAGAAGTTCGGGCTCTTCAAACTCAAACAGAAGAACACCCAGGCTACCGTCCGTGCTTATTCGATGGCTAACTATCCCGACGAGGGCGACATCATCACCCTCACCGTCCGTATCGCTACCCCGCCCTTCAAACCGAAGGATCAGTGCCCCAACGGACCGGAGTTCATGGACGTACCCTGCGGTATCGCTTCCACGTATATCTTCTCGCTCAAACCGGGTGACAAGGTGCGCATGAGCGGTCCTTACGGTGAGTTCCGTCCTGTTTATGACAGCAAGAAGGAGATGATCTGGGTTGGTGGTGGAGCTGGTATGGCACCGCTCCGTGCGCAGATCATGCACATGCTCAAGACCCGCAACTGCCGTGACCGTGAGATGCACTATTTCTACGGCGCACGTGCTATCGACGAAGTCTTCTTCCTCGACGATTTCCTCGCTTTGGAGAAGGAGTTCCCGAACTTCCATTTCCACTTGGCGCTCGACCGTCCGGACCCGAAGGCAGACCAACTCGGTATCAAGTACACCCCGGGCTTCATCGCTCCGGTCATGGGCGACACCTACCTCAAGCAGCATGACGCTCCCGAGGACATCGAGTACTACTTGTGTGGACCACCGATGATGGCAAAAACGGTATTGGATCTCCTGCACTCCCTCGGAGTGGACGATGCCGATATTCGTTTTGATAACTTCGGAGGATAATAAGGGTCCTAGGGCCCTAGTAGAACGAAGAACGCGCGTACACACGTACACGCGTTCTTTTATTATATGTATCCGCCAAGTTTGGCGGATTACCTACAGCCCCTTCTTCGAAGCGTCGTAGGTCTCGATGGTCTTTGTTTGAATAACGACGCTGGTGTCGCCTTTCTGCCAAGCCTCGCTCCGGGTCGTTACCGTTCGGGTGACGTTGCAGGAACTCAGTCCCAGCGCAATCGCCACGCACGTCACGATTGCTGTGGTTACGGTAACAATGATTTTGTAGATCTGCTGCTTACTCATACGATTTAACAGTTTAACGATTTAACAGTTTAACGTTAGTTATGCGCCTGATCCCACTCTTGACCGCAGACGCGCCAGTACCACTGTTTCATGGTCTTTGCGCCGTTCGGCTCGTTCTTCTGAGCGATGAAGGTCTGCTGG
>ONEG01000035.1 GCA_900316845.1 uncultured Bacteroidales bacterium | reverse complement strand
TGTGTCAGAAGTCAACCGGTAATGCAGCGTCTTGAAACTTTCGTATTCGGGGCCTCCATCCATAAAGTGTTCCAATACATTCCACTCGTCGCAGAGGGAATTGATTTGTGACATACTAGTCATCCATACGCTGCTTGCTATCGCAAGCGTAAGCGTTAAAAAGCTCTTTCTCATAGTATTGCTGTTTTTAGTAATTTCTCTTGTAATTGTCCGCCGGAAACGCCGAGTTTGCGAGCAGTAAGGTCTTTCAACTTGCCGATGCTCTTGGGCGAACAGTTGAGCATTTCGGCTGTCTCCTTATGGCTCAAACCGATGAGAACCAAGATACACATGCGGATATCTTGTTCGTTCAGGTCCATATCCTGCAGTTTAGCAGCCAAGTTAAAAAAGCGTTTGTTAATCTCCCGGCGTAGCGCCTCATAATCGTTCCAAACCAATTCCTGACGGATATCTTCGCTTTCCAGTAAGAGTTGTTTGTTAGCGTTCAGTTCTTGGATGCGCGCTTGTTCAAACTTCGCTTTTTCGGCATGCAGCAAGTATTGCTGATACGCAATATAAATAAGCCATATTATGAGTGCTAGTGCTAAACCGCTTACAATTAAAAGGATAAACCAAATGGAAAGGCTTTGTTTTTGAGGATGGAGATCCTGTTGGAGAAGATGAACGGCGAGTGCCAGTTGTCCGTGCCGTTCTTTGATCTGTTTTTGTACATCCGCGCGCTCGGAAGACCATTTCAGCAAAGTGTCTTTTTGTGCCGAGAGGTCATTATGCGTGAGTATATAATAGAGATCATCCAGATAGAAGGGATTGGTCATACGCGGCAACAGTAACTTGGCATAGAAAGTAGCCGAATCATCCATCTGCAGGAAGGAAAAAGCCTGTGCTCGCAGCATCAACAAGTAGTCCGAATCATGCGAAGAGGCAGTATAATAAAGCACGGAATCGTATTCCTGTGCAAAAAAGCAGGCTGCGGCTTGGCTTTCCCGCACTTTGTCCAACAAAGGCTCATGGGGATAGACCGTTATAGCCTGCGATATGAGTGCTCGAGCGGAGTCTTTATGTCCCATAACCGCCTGTTCCCATGCCATGTTATTCAGCGCGTACGCATAAGCGAGTGTGTCGTTGGCTTTCCAGAAATGTTCGGCAGAAAGGGCATATACCTCAAACGCCGTTTCATGGTCATTCGCCTGTCGGCACATATTTGCCATGTTCGACCGAATCCGGCCTAATAACGCCTCGTCGTCTGTCCCGCTATGCGCTGCCTCGATAAAAGCCTGCATGGCTTCCACCTGTTTGCCTTCTTCGCGCAATGTTTTTCCGTGCTGGTAAAGCGTCAAGGTACAGGATAATAATATGACTGCAAAGATCTTCATATTACTGAATCTTCACACCGCCAGGGCTATAGAAATGATTACCGAAAAGGATAAACATTCTTCCTCCCTGCATTACTTTGCGGGCATTGTCAGCAGGATAGCGGAATGTGCCATAGACGGTTCCTAAATCCGGATGGAATAATTGTATGCTGTATTGTGCCGTGTCTGTGAGTGTCAATTGAACGGAATCCTCAAAACTCGTTTGCAGAACAACCTGCCGATAGGTCATATTATACACCGAAATATTGGCATTTCCTTCCAACCCTTCATATACTTTCAGTGTGTTGCCTGTCAGCTCGGCTTTCGCTTGATTAGGATCTACGGGATCCACCGTCGATGAACCCGGATCGTCTGCGCTTTCTACTTCGGTAAATGAATCCGGAATAATACCAGATCCGAATTTCAGCGGAATGGTGACCGTTGAATCGGCATGCACGAATAGCGCACATGCGCATATTCCTATTATTGATAAAAAACGTTTCATGGCTCTTAGTGTTTATTGTTGTTCTACAAAAACCAGATAATAAGCGGAGTAAGGGTCAAATAGTCCCACACTCGGGGCATATAAATATACCGCCACTTTTTTATTCGAATTGCCGTAGTAATATTGGAACTCCTTTTGGTAAGATACGCTTTGCCAGATATGTTTCATCTCCCATTCATCTGCCGATGCGACATATTGCCCGTCTTTGCTAAGTCGTGCAAAACGTTCCACACCCGGGAATGGGATGGCCTCTTTTTCCGGAAGCCCTGCACGGAAGGACTCAGGGAAAGATAGTGCGCCACAACCGCTCCAAACAATCGTGCCATCCAAAAGCAGGTTGGTTTTGTCGCGGTAATAGAGTTTGATAAATCCGAAATCACACGGTGACATATATTCTGAGGTAATAGGAATCAAATCCTCGTTATTTGTTTTGTCTGACACGTTCACAGCATAGAATCCTTTGTACCGGAATGTTAGATAATCCACTTTGGAAATCAGGATGTCTTTCTGAAGGTCGGACTCTTTCAGGTCGCTTTCCGTGAAATCGTCAGATGGTTTCCCCGCACGCAAATTATTGATATCCATAAATACCCCTTTCAGGTAAGAATCCAGCACTAATTCGTAGTTGTTGGCATAGATGTCATTTCCATAAAAAGAAGCGCTGACAGATTCCGTGGATGTGATGGTGTCCAGAGCCGCAAAGAGCGCCTCGGGAGTGGAGAATGTCCGTATGCCGTTTCCCATGCCCACGCTCAGAGAATAAGAGGAGCGCACGAGCTTACTATAGGCTTTTGATGCACGTAATTCCTGTATCCATTGCTTGAAAACGGATTTTATAATGGTATAATCATTGTTTTTTACCACCATGGAAGCGTAGGTCGGAGCTAAGACATGCACTTCTTTTGTAACGCCGTTATCCGTTTTGTGGTATTTTCTATAGTACATTTCTGTCTTTTCCTCATCGTAACCCTGTTGGATCAGCAGGCTGTTAGCATCCTCCTCCTGTTTGCCGATACATGCTTTAACCAGCGTAAAATCATTGGTAACCGCTTCTTGTTCCTCTGTCGTCTGTTGGATCGGTTGAGACGGCTCCACTTGGGAATCGCACGCGGAGAGAATAAGGGTTAATAATAATGTGCAAACAGCGCACGTCGGAAATAAAAACCTTTTCATAATTGTACATTTTTGAAATCCGGTGCAAAAGTACTGCTTTTTCCGCATATACGCAAGAAAACACCTTTGAAAAGAGCAAAATGTAAAACGCTACATATCAGTAGTTTACTGATTTATCTATTTGAAAAGCGACTTTTTGGGGTGTTTTTTAGTGAAAAAGCTTCTTCAAAAAGCGGCAAATATAGTCCTGCCAGTTGTCCCAGGTGTGGCCTCCGGCGGATTCGTAATAGGTGTATTCGAGGTGGTTGGCTTCCAACCAACGGCGGTATTCTGCTACGTATTCATAGAGAAAATCCTCCTTTCCGATACCGATCCAATAGAGCGGTTCGTCCGCCAGGAGTGTGCGCACTTCGTTTTCCCAATTGTCATATACCAAATGACTTGCCGTAGGACGGATAGCCGGCGAGAAAAGGCCTATATACGCAAACTCGCCATGCAGGAAATGCGATATATGCATCGTGTGGAAACCGCCCATCGAGAGGCCTGCTATCGCCCGTAAAGAAGGGTCGTCGCTGATGCTGTATTTGGCTTCCGACTCCGCCATGAATGCCGCAAAATGACTCTCCCACTCTCCTGACATCGCGTTAGCCCGCTCTTCGTCTGAAGTGGGGCGATGCGGACAGTTATCGGGCATGATGACCACCATCTCTTTTACTTCGCCGGATTGCAGCAAGGAATCCATGATTTCCACCAGTCGTCCTTGCGTCGTCCAGTCATCCTCGATGCCGTACATGCCGTGTTGGAGATAGAGAACCGGGAAGACCTCTTTGTTCTTGGCTACTCTTGCTTCGTAATTCTGAGGCAGATAGACGCAGCAAGGCGTACCTTGGATGGTGTCGCGCACAACAGTCCCTGCGTGCAGAGGTTTGTTACTCTTCGGACTACATCCGGCAATCATTCCTGCGCATAGTATAGTCGCAGTGAAAAAGACAAAGATTCTATTCATAGCATTCAAATTTTTGGCAAAGGTAATAAAAATAATTGATGTGAGCAAATTTTTCCCCAAAATCGTGCATAAATACACTGTTTTTTAAATTTACTATTTTTAATATAAAATCTACTATGCGTTATATTTGGCGACGGAAATTAGTATTTTGTTTACGATTACTATTAAAGATTTGCATAGTATTGAAAAAAGCAGTACCTTTGCCGACGATTTGACAAAAAAGAAAGGTCTTGGTATGAAAATTCTATTTGTGGTAAACAATTATTTCTGCAAGGGAAACGGGCTCGATGAGTCTGCACGCAGAACGGTACAGGCCTTGCGCGAGGCAGGCGAGGAAGTACGCGTGTTATCCGGGCCCAACCTCTCTGACCCGGATGGGGAACACCCCGATTACGAGATGAAGAACTATGATTTTCCGATTATTCAACCGATGTTGTCTTCCTTTGACTATCACTATGCCGATTGGCATGGGGAACAGATTGAGGAAGCAGTGCGTTGGGCGGACGTAGTGCATCTGGAGGAGACGTTTTTCCTGCACCACGCCGCTATGAACTGGGCAAAGAAGCTCGGAAAACCGATTACGGGCACCTATCATGTGCACCCGGAGAATATAGTAGTCAATGCGTTGGGGTTCAACGGAGGATATCTGATCAGTAATCTGCTATACAGGTATTGGTGTCGCGTTTTCTATGATAACTACGAGTATCTGCAATGCCCGACAGAGAACGTCCGCGAGCGCTTGGTAAGGCATCATGTGAAAGCCCGTTGTTTCACGCTGTCGAACGGCGTGATTCCCGATGAATGTCTCCGTCCGCTCACTCCTCCGGCTGACTACTACGACGAAGAGCGTCCGCTGGATCTCATCTATATAGGTCGTACGGCGGTGGAGAAAGACCAACCGACACTGTACAAGGCTATCCGGCTGAGCAAGTACGCAAAGCGTATCCGGCTGCATATAGCAGGCAGAGGACCGAAGCTGGATGAGTACACGAGGATGGCTCAGCAACTGTACTCGGACGGTGTAGTAAGCTATAGACCGACGGTCGGCTTTTATAACCGTGAGGAGCTGCGCGAGTTAGCCGCCAAGGCGGATTTAGCTGTGCATAGCGCGTTCATTGAGGTGGAAGGAATGAGCATCACAGAGGCAATGCAACAAGCGGTCGTGCCCGTGATTGCTACTGCACGTTATTCAGGTACCGCAACCTATGCTTTGGACGAACGCAGTACTTTTCCGGCAAGAGATCCCAAAGCGCTGGCAGAGAAGATGGACTATTGGTTTGACCATCCGCAAGAGCGGTGGGAGACGGGATTCCGCTATGCCGAATCCATGAAGAAATATGAGATAGCCGGTTGCGCACGTGCGCTGATAGATATGTTCCGTAAAGCTGTTGAGGCAAAGAAGAATGAGACGTCTGTTAATCATTATATTGTGCTTTCCGGCAATCCAAGCCAGACCATCCGGGAACACCGTCACTCCGCCTGAGGTCGTTCACTCGTATTGGTACTGCCGTCATGAGAAGACTTTCAGACGAGTGGATATATACGTACCGGAAGCTGCGGATGAACCGCTTCCGGTACTCTATCTTTTGCATGGCATCAACGGCTACGAGGGTTCATGGCAGGATAAAGGCGGAGCAATAGATACGCTCCGGAACATGATTGCCGACGGACGGTGCAAGCCGATGATCCTGGTGATGCCCGATTGTAATAAATGGCCGTTCAAAGAGCGCCCTGTCAGTCATGGCAATTTATGGAAATGTCTGATGCACTACGGGCGTCTGAGCCGCGAGCACGAATTGGAACAATCCATCAGCGATCTGATGGATATGATTGACACCACCTATTGCGTCTCCTCCTGCGCTGTTGCCGGGCTTAGTGACGGCGGCAGGATTGCCGCTAACGTAGCCAATCTCCGTCCGGACAGAGTGCGGCAGGTGGGCTTGTTCTCGCCGGTACTCCATAAAGACCAATTACCGGACGACTCCACCCGGATCTATTCTGTTTATGTGGGGAAAGAGGATATTTTTGCGCCCAGCGGCAAGCGTTTTCACCGGCGGATGGAACGGGCTCATTACACGCACCGGTACATCGTCATGAAAGGTAATCATAACTGGAAAATGTGGCGGCGTTGCTTGTCGCATTTCCTGGCGCATCAGGACGAAGGCCTGTGATTTACGACAAGATGACGACGGCTTTTTTCAGGGCTGCGATAAACGCATCTATATCTTCTTTGTCATTATATAGGCCGAACGACACTCTCACCGTTCCCGGTACGCCTAATTCGTCAATCAGCGGTTCTGCACAATGGTGTCCTGTCCGAACCGCTACGCCCTGCTGGTCAAGGAGCGTACCGATATCAAAGGGATGGATGAGATTTCCGCTTGCATAGACATTAAAACTGATGACTCCGGCTTTCGGTTGTCCGGCGGCATAGATATGTACACCCTCGATAGCGGCCAATTGCGATTCGCAGTACTCCGTGAGTTCGCGTTCGTGTGCCTCAATCGCCTCAAAACCAATCGTTTGCATGTACTCGATAGCTTTATGCAGAGCGTACGAACCCACGAAATTCGGGGTCCCGGCTTCGAACTTATAAGGCAACTCATTATACGTCGTGCCGCTCCAGCGTACATGGTTGATCATCTCTCCCCCACCCTCATGCGGCGTCAGTTTCTCCAGCCATTCCCGCTTGCCGTAGAGAACACCTATACCCGTCGGACCGTACATCTTATGCCCGGAGAAGGCTAAGAAATCGCAGTCGGGCGCTTGTACGTTTACCGGCATGTGCGGCACACTCTGCGCTCCGTCGATACAGACGGGAATACCTCTCTCATGCGCCAGACGGATGATGTCCTCAACGGGATTGATGATGCCTAATACATTGCTCACATGCGCCACGGAGACCAGTTTTGTCTTTTCGTTCAGAAGCCCCTTAAACGCCTCCGTATCAAGCGTCAGGTCTTCCCGCAAAGGTATATGCCGAAGTACCGCTTTCTTGCGCTCGCAGAGCATTTGCCAAGGCACGATATTCGAGTGATGTTCCACGGCGGAGACGAGGATCTCGTCGCCTTCCTGAATAAATGTCTCGCCGAACGAGAAGGCAAGGGCATTGAGGCTGTCCGTCGTGCCTTTGGTGAAGATGATCTCGTCCGAAGACGTTGCGCCTATGAAGGTTGCCACCGCCTGACGCGCCTCTTCGTGGTGTTTCGTAGCTACCTGGCTCAGATGATGCACACCCCGGTGGATATTACTGTTCCAATGGGTGTAAGCTTCTGAAATAGCGTCGATTACCGCCTGTGGCTTCTGGCTCGTCGCCGCATTATCGAGGTACACCAACGGCCGTTTGTGTACCATCTCTTTCAGTATAGGAAAATCTGCTTTATTCATAGTTATTTTTCAATTCTTGATTTGTTTTGTTTTCTCTCCCAGTACGCACCATCTGATAACAGGAATTCGGCGTATTAGTTCTACTAACAGCG
>ONEG01000036.1 GCA_900316845.1 uncultured Bacteroidales bacterium | reverse complement strand
GGTGAAGGTCTTACCGGTCTGTTTGTTCGTGCGGAAATACACATCGCTGTGCATACATACCTTCTTCCGCATGGACTCAATGAGAGCCATTGGTTTAATTTCAGCCATTCTTTAAAAATTTTGTTAAGGTTAGTAATAAAATTTGCCGAACGCGACCTCGATGCGGACATCTTCATGGTCGCGGAGGGCGCCAAGGAGTTCCGTGAAGAACCGCTCGCGCGCATCGTGATCAATAAGGTGCAGCAAGGATTGTCGGTCACCTCTGCCGAAACTGAGACGCATGTGGCCATTCACGCGCCGGACTTCGGCTTGATAAATCAGCGTTGGCGGATAATCCGCCCCGGAAACTATCTCATACGCGTCGCTGATGAGTGATGGGTGTTCGTTATACCCGCCCTTTTCATTGGGCTCGAAGTGAACGGTATAGAGGCTTCCACGGTTTATATTCCCGCCAAGCTGATTATGTCTTACAAATCTAAGATACATCGTATAACTGTTTTTCAAATTCAATGCAAAGATAAGGGGTTTTGAAAACATACTCATAGGACAACGCCAGACATCACTGAACTAAACGATGTTTACGGCTATAAACAAAGAAAAGCGGCTGTTGAAACAGCCGCTTTAGATAAGGAGTGGGAGATGTTTATAATAGTGTTTGTAAGAACTCAATGAGTTTGATTACCTGTATTTTCGGATAATCGATTTCTTTGAGTGCATTGAAATGCTTATCGTTGGAAACGATGTATGTAGCATTAGCTGCAAAAGCGCAGTCAACAAACTTGTTGTCATCCGGGTCTGCCTGAATCAATTCTAAATGGTAACGTGGGTCTATAAACTCTACGTTAGGAGATTCCGCGAGCATGCGCACGACATTATCTGCGACTATCTCTGACGTCTTAATTGCGATGATTTCCCGATATTCAGAAATGATATCATTGGACACGCATAAGATATACCGCCCTGTTCGTATGCCTTGCCAAACAGGGTAGAACTCACTATGCCGCGAGAGGGACATGATGAGACAATTCGTATCCAGAACAATCTTATTGAGCATGGTTGTACGGAGTACGCATGTGTTCCTGCCCCCATTGCTCAATCACCTGCTCATTAATGGTACCATTGTCCCACAGACGATCCATCTCTGCTTCTGCTTTTTGAGCATAGTAGTTAGCGAGAATTTGCTGAATCGCTTGCACGTCATCAATCGTTCTAATGCAATCCACCACGCGCAAAAGATTCATCTTTGCTTGATGTAGCGTCATTTCGGCTTCCATAATTTTACTTTGTTTTAATATCTTTGCAACAAATTTGCCGCAAAGTTACAAAAAAATATTGATATACGCAAGGAAAATCTTTAATTCTTGTCAAAAAACTATATTTCTATATCATATTTCTCGCACAGGTAGCGGACGACTTGCGGGGGAAGGACTTTGGTCTTGGGTGTGATGCCTTGCGAACGGAGGTAGTCGATGTCCGAATGGAGCCAGCGGCGGAAAGTGTCCGTGGACACTCCCGCAGCTGTTGCCAGTTCTGATTTAAGCATTGCTTTCATAGGCCTTCGTAGCAATTTTCCACAGTTGCTTTCTGCTTTTCTTGGAGCCCTCTGCCTTCATCCGTGCAACGATCCGGGCAATCTCGCTAAACCGCTTCCGCTGCCGCACCATCGCCTCGCTCGCAGGTCTCTTGACTCTTGACTCTTGGCTATTGTCTTTGAATTGGTGCATGTACACCTTCCCTGTCGCCTTCATCGTCCTGAAGCAACAATTCCCCACGCGCCCCGATATGGACGCAATCCCTGACATCATTGTGATCTTTGCCATTTTCTTTTTTCCTTTCTTTTTATGGTTATAATTTTGTTCATTACGCCGGATTTAATCCGGCATCTGGATCCTGCTTTGGGTTGTTTACCTGCCGGTGGCTCCCTGCATACTTCTCCGCAAATTTCTCGCGCGCGGCCTTCCGTGCGGGCGTATCCTTCCATTTAGTCGGACATCGTTGCACAATCTGCTGTCCTCTGTACTGACGGAAATAGTACCCGTCCTGCCTTAGTTTTCCTCTCAATCTCTCAATCGGAATAATCAGTTCTACTTTCATAATGTGTATCTGTTTATTGGTTTATTAGCCTCTTGTTAGCCTCTTCCACCGTTCGCATCTCGTTCGCATTACGGACATCTACGTCCCGTCCTTTCTTCGTTCTGTTCGCGGGTCTTTAGCCCCGTGCCTCCTTTTCGTTCATTGTGCCGTCTGAGAGACGGCGTTTCCTTTCTTCGTATGTCCATTCCCCGGCATTCACTGCCGGTTTTTCTCTGTGCATTTTTCGCGCATCATTGCGCGAACCTCTCCGTGCCCTCGGTGTCCTGTGTCCGCGAGTTTCGCGAGCGGTTTTTTCCTTCGTTTATTAGCCCCGCATTTTATGCGGGTTTTCTTTCTTGGCAGTTACGCCGGATGTCATCCGGCTTTTTAGGGTGACGGGGTGACAGGGTGACACCCTTGTTTATATATCTCACACACGCGTGTGGGTGTATAGTTTTAGGAAAAGGGTGTCACCCCGTCACCCTGTCACCCCCGACCCTCTATATTGCGATTAGCGTTTACCTCCTCTAATCCCCTCTCTCTTACTATCCATCCACGGGTCTTGCCATGATTCATTCGCTTGCTCTGGAAGCCTGCCTGCTGGAGCACCATCCCTAAGCGGCTCATACTCATCGGTTTCTTGATGGAGCCCCAGGAGACGAGTTTGTCGGAGATCTCGGCGGTGGTCATGAACCGGCCTTCGCCGGCGCGGGGGATGTCGAAATAGACGGCGAGGAGCTGCTCCTCGTTCTCCTGGGCACGGAAGTCATCGTTATGCGCCTCGAGGAGGTCGATGTCATCGAGGTCGAACCAGTACTGGAAGCCCAAGTCGATGAGGTACTTCGCCTGCGCGTAGATCTGCTCGTACGGGAGGGTGATATAGAAGGGGTTGAGGATGCTCTGAGCCTGGAAGGGCAGCCATCGGCGGTTGCCGGTGATGTCGGTCAGAAACTCCTGTTTGTTGCCCGACGCACAGAACGACGCGAGCCTTATCCGCCGCTCCTTGGTATAGCCGTAGGCGGCACGCTCGGAGATGTCCGAGGCGGTG